>JBBQWR010000055.1:0-30530 GCA_038210495.1 Pirellulales bacterium | reverse complement strand
TGACCAACCTCCATGAACCAAAGGATTCGTTCCGTCAGGCGACAACAATTGTCGCCCCGAAATCCATCCTTCGCTGTCAGCCTTGCCCAAACCAGTGTACATGGTGATAATTTGTATAGGCTGTGATGCGTTCGCCCTGGGGCCATCGGTTTTGGCAGGATTGGACGGGGAGCCATTACTCACGCTTTTGCACGACCACAGCAACCGTGATAGCCTCGTCTACTGGCTCGAATACAAAAACGACGATGAATTCGAGACCAACCGCTTCGGCGGCATCGGCGGCGGAAGCGCTTTAAAGTTCCGCATCTTCCGTCGCAAGGAATCGGGCAACTGGCACTCCGGTGGCGGCAAGTTCAACCGTCCAGTTGAGATTCCGGTGGCAAAGGCTGTCGAAATCGCTCGAAGTCATCGTGACCAGCTTCTCAGTGGCATTGATTCACTTGAGCAAATTTCCGACAGCGCATCGGATGAGGACTATGCTCAGCTTCAAGACCAAATGGATGAGTTGGCCCCCGACGTGAGCCGTTTAGGGTGGGGACACAAATACTTCAGCTTGCTCTTTCCGAACAAGCTGGATGATTTTCACAACTCAGACTGGCAGCGATTTCATTTGTTGAAATTCTTGCAACTGCCGCCGGAAGGGGATGGCAGATATATCTGTGCTGGTCGCTTCACTTCTGCTGCCAGGGAAGTCGGCCTTCCCATGAACCACTTCACTGCAACTCTGAATGCAGTTCAAGGAAGATTACACCGCTACTGGCGAAATGGAACACGAGGCGGTGAGAGTCGTGAGAGTCAATGGCAAATGATGAACGAACGAGGCTGTGTTGCGATTGGTTGGCCTGCGCTGGGCGATCTCTCTTGGGTGGAGGCAACGAAGTCATCACGAGGACAACTCAAGGCACTTTTGCAAGAAAAGCACCCGAACCATCCGTCGGCGATTGGAAATGACTGCTCGCAAATTACACTGTTCGTTGCTGAGATGAGCGAGGGTGACATTGTTCTCGCCGCTGACGGTGCGAAAATCTTCGGGATTGGCAAGATCGAGGGATCCTACCAACACCATTCCGAGTTCGAGTTCCCGCATCAACGTGACGTTGAATGGCTGAACGTCGATCAATGGGAGATGCCAGAATCCACAGAGGGCTTGCAATCGACTGTTCGAGAACTCGAGAAGTTCAACGAAAACATTCTCGCAATCGAACGCCGACACCAGTCACCTACTTCGGTCAAGCCGGTTCCTGAAAGGATTCAGCCGACGACGAAGCGTCCCTCCCGTTTGTCAGGCATTCCAGGGAGAATTCAGTCGATCCTGGAGCGCAAGGGCCAGGTCGTACTTTACGGACCTCCGGGCACTGGTAAGACATACTGGGCCGAACGGACAGCCAACGACCTTGCGGCTTTGTCTGCGTTTGGAAAGCTGTTTGACTTGCTCGATGAAACGGAAAAGGAAACCGTCTTGGGTCTCAGTAATACACCGGGCTTGGTTCGACTTTGTTGCTTCCACCCGGCCTATGGCTACGAAGACTTCCTAGAAGGCTACCGACCGCAGACGGTGGACAATCAGGTTTCGTTCTTCCTTCGGGATGGTGTGTTCAAAAGGCTCTGCAATGATGCAAACTCCAAGCCCGACCGAAGCTTTTATCTCATTGTCGATGAGATCAACAGAGGCGACATCCCACGCATTTTTGGGGAGTTGCTGACGATTTTGGAAAAGGACAAACGGGATAAACGCATCGTTTTGCCAGCGAGCCAGGAAATGTTCTCGGTCCCACGCAATGTTTTCATTATTGGGGCGATGAACACTGCGGATCGATCCATCTCGCTGCTCGACGCCGCCCTTCGCAGGCGATTCGGTTTCATTGAAATGATGCCCGATGGAAGTGTTCTCAAGGACTCGTCTGTGAGCGGCATCCCGCTCTGGGCGTGGTTTGATGCGCTCAACACGAGAATCCGAGAACACGTTGGCCGTGACGCACGAAACCTGCAAATTGGGCACTCCTACCTGATGCACTCTGGCGTTCCGCTCAAGGATGCGGCCTCTCTCAAGCGGGCGATCCGGGACGACATCATTCCGCTTCTTGAAGAATACTGCTACGAGGACTACGCCACGCTGGGGAAAATCCTTGGAGAGCAAATCGTGAACATCGCCGCTGAGCGAATTCGCCACGAACTATTCGATGACGGTCAAGAAGATTTGCTCATTCAGGGACTCCTCGCTACCTTCGCAGAAATCTCAACGTCATCCGAAGCGATCTCGACGGAGGAATCGCAAGCCGAGTTCGATGAAGACGATGATGGAGATGAGTCGTGATTCTGACCTCGATCACCCTGTCTGAATGGGAGACTCAGGGACCAGAGAATTGTACTTTCCTCGCCGGTCGGTTCCTGGACGCCTCCCCTGAAACTCGTCGTGTCATCGAGCGTCTGACTGAAAGCAAGCTTCTTGGCCTGACAGAATTGCGGCATGGCCTCTCTGTAAAGGCGTTTTCGCATGTCGGGAAAATTCGGGTCGGTGACCTGAATATCACGATTCTGCCCAAGATCAAAGGAATCTCGCTGCTCAGCCTTGTTCGATATGCCTATGGGTTCCGCCGCCTGACCCTGATTTCAGATTCCACGCATCTCGTTGACGAATGTGGCTTTGAAGACCTTCTGATAAGCCAACTGAACGCCGAGGTCCATGAACTTATTTCTCGTGGCCTTCTCCGAGCTTACGTCTCTACCAGTGAACGGCTCAGTTCGCCCCGTGGCCGAATTGAACTCACGAGAATGGCGCTGGATGGCGGCACAGTCACGGCCACTCTTCCCTGTCTGCACCATCCACGAGTCGAGGACACTCTGCTAAACCGAGTCCTCATGGCCGGATTGCGGTTAGCTGCATCACTTGCCAGCGTCATCGATCTTCGACGTGAATCTCGACGGCTAGCATCTCTGATGGAGGAGCAAGTTTCAACGGCTAGTCTCGATGGGACGATGCTGGATCGGGCGGCCAGTCAGATGAATCGCCTCACTACTGCCTACTCTTCTGCCCTGTCGATCATTCGTTTGCTAGTCGAGGCGCAGGGCGTTGTGCTTGAGGGCGAGACGACCACGACAACGCTGCCGGGCTTCTTGTTCGACATGAATGCCTTTTTTCAGGCCCTCGTGTCCCGATTCCTGCGAGAGAACCTGCCTGGGTTTACCGTCCGTGATGAACACGGGTTGAAAGGAATGATGCGGTATAACCCAACATCCAATCCGAAGCATCGAAGGTCTCCCACACCCCGACCGGATTATGTCGTGACTCAACAGGGATTGATTTGTTCCATTCTGGACGCCAAATACCGAGACCTTTGGGAGAAGCAACTGCCTCGTGAAATGCTTTACCAGTTGGTCGTCTACGCCATCAGCCACCGCCAACAGCCCCAAAGCACCATCTTATATCCAACGACGGATGCACTGGCGAAGGAGGCTCGAATCGAAATTACCGATCCATTGTTCGGCGGCCACATCGGACAAGTGTGCTTACGGCCCGTTCTCTTGCCAATGCTTGAGCAGTTGATTACTACCAACACTTCGCAGGGTCGAAAAGAACGAGGAGCATTGGCACGGAGGCTCGCCTTCGGGGAGTAACGTCATGTGGATTTTCACCAAACACGGTTTCTTCAGCGCCGTCTGCGCCCGCCAGGGGAACGGCAAGCACGGCCAGCCCGTCGATCCCGACCGCATCATGGTCCGGGCCAGAGTCCGAGGTCATCTCGAAGCCCTGAAGAAGCGGTTTCCCGACCTGCTTGCCGGGTGCGAAATCCAGGATTCTGTCGGGACCGATTACGCCTACCGGCTATTCATTCAGAAGTCTGAATGGATGAAGGTGTTGGCGGCGCTGGCCGAGGAAACCGACTACGACAACTTCAAATCGGAAGTCGCCCATCACCAGGGCAAGGCGGGAGCCGCCTACGAGCATTCGCTGCACGATGTATGGTCGGTCATGCACAAGTTGCAGAAGTAGGCCGAGCAGCCGTTGTCAAGCTGGAGAAATCGTCATGGCAGAGTGCATTCGCTTCGTTTGCTCCGGGTGCGGTCAATCCATTGATGCGTGGTCGGACGGCAATCCGTTCTACATTGATGAGACTGGCAACAAGAAATACGCCTACCATCCGAACCACGATGAGCTTGAGAAGTGCATTGCGAACGATGTCCCGCACTTCTGCCTCGAATGTGGAACGGAATCGAAGATCGACTCACGGCTCGATTCCAAAGTCTGTCCCAAATGCGGCTCGAAGAAGGTCGTTGATACGTTTCGTCTGGAAGGTGTGAAATGCCCGAAGTGCAAAAAAGGAAACTTCGCCAGGGACGACAAGTTCCACTGCATTTCGTGATCGGGGAAAGGCCACTTGCAAGGAAGCTGAATCACCATGACCACGACATTCTCTCCCGGTTCCACACCGCACACCGTCCGAGCCGCAGACGGCAAAGTCCTCGCCGTCCCCAAGGGCTGGATCCTCTTGCCGCCCGGTGACGCCGCCCTGACACGTCGGGTCAAGGCGGCTGGCGATCATTGGGTGGTCGCCGAAAAGAAGGGCCGGAAGGTTTTCTCCAGGGGAATCTGGACCTCGGCAGCGACCATCGAACGCATCCGTGCTGATCTCGAAGCCGAGCGATCCACCGAGAGCTTTGCCAGGAAGAAAGAAGCCGACGCCCGACGCCGTGACAAGGCCCAGGCTGAGTACGTTGAAGATTTCCTGGGGGCGGTCGTGTCGTTTTTGGCTTTTCATCAGAATCACGCCGATCTCGCCGACCGGCTCGCCAAGTCCGTGACCGATCATGCCACGCCGGTCGGAAGCGGGACCGTTGCCCGCACGAAGCGAATCCCGGTTGAGCAGCGGGCCGAAGCTGCGGTCATCGCCTGGATGCGCCACCAGACCACCGGATACGACGGCATGGTGATCCCACGGGTGAAAGGTAAACGCCGAGCAGTCCGGAAGGATAAAAGGGGACGCGGCTCGTATGGCACGTGAGCTTGTTCAAAAGGGATAAAATGCCGGCGCCGCAGTGCGTAATTCTTGTTCCGGCCAATAATGGCATCGAGCCGGCTTGCGACCATTCCTTGCGGCAGCTTGAGCGAATCATGCGTGAGATTCGGCGGCGGACACGCGTGGTGGGCGCGTTTCCGGACGGACGAAGCGCGCTGATGTTGGTGTCGGCGCGGCTGCGACATATCGCGGGCACGAAGTGGGGCACGCGACCTCACCTGGACATGGAACGACTCAGAGAACCCGCCGAAGACACAGAACAGCCAGCAACCGCGTAATCATCACAACCGGCCTTCCCCCCGAGGGGAAGCAGACAGACGAAGACAACGAGGACTCACTGCCAACCTAAGCCTACCTATTTTTCAATGTGCGCATCTTGACGGACGCTACCACGGGATGCAGTTCGTCGAAATCAATCATCTCATCGGCGACCGGACGGATGCGGCCCACAGATTGTTCGTGCTGGATGTGACGCCCTCGCAGTGGCGCCGGATTCAAGCAGGCGAACTCAAGCTTCCGGGGAATTGGTCGCTCGATGGCGCCGTTCACTTTTCGGCATGAACAGCCGCCGTGCGAAAATTCGCAGGCCCGGCACGTTTCTTCGCAGCCGCCTCCGCCTAATACTCGCGCTGCGTCACGATCCCCGGCTTCGGCACGGGGTACTCGCCGTTTGCGTCGGGCATGACCGGCGCCGGGCCCTCCATCGTGAGTTTGTCGACAGTGGGGGCGAACTCGTGCTTTGAGTTCAGCATCTGATCCAGCGTGATGATCTGCCCAGTGTGGGCGGCCATTCGACCCATCGACGTCGTCAGACTCGCTTCGACGCCCCGCTTCACTTCGTTGTAGGGCTTGTTTTCCTTGATCGCCGCGACCAAGTCGTTCCATTCGTTTTGATACGGATTTCGCTCGTCCGGGCCCGGCTTGGATTCCCAGGCCAGGTCCGTCGTGCCGAGGCCCTTGTAGATCGCCGACGGCAGGCCGATGTCGCCATTGTGCGAAATCACGGCCGTCCCTTTCGTGCCGTGCAGATTGCTGTTGTAGATTTGCGCGCAACCATCCATGCAGCGGCCATCCATGAAAAACCGGCTGTTGTCGGCGAACGTGTATTCGACGCCGTAGGTGTCGAAATTCTGATCGATGAAATCACCCCGATAATGCCGCCCGCCGATCGCTTGGGCCTGCACGGGCCAGCCGTTTTTCATCCAGCAGCATTGGTCGATCAGATGGATGTTGAAATCGCTGAAGCAGCCGCCGCTGGCCCAGAGGAAGCTGTGGAAATTTTGGATCTGGAAGGCCACCTCGGACTTGTCAGCCGGCTTGCGGCGCGACCGAAACGACGCGAGCGGACCGTGCATTCGGTAGCCGCGCATCAAGATGATGTCGCCGATCTCGCCGCCGTGAACGCGGTCGGCCAGTTGTTGCATGGCCCGGCTGTGGCGAGACATGAGCCCTACGCCGACCTTCAAGTTTTTGGCCGTGGCTTGCTCGCCGAGCGCGAGCATCTTGCGAGAGGTGGGGCCATCGGCCGTCAGCGGCTTCTCCATGAAGACGTTCAGTCCCTTTTCGATCGCGTAGGTGAAATGCACCCAGCGAAAGGCCAGCGGCGTGGCGAAGATCGCGATATCGCCCGGCTTCAGGCAGTCCATCGCTTTCTTGTAAGCGTCGAACCCGATGAACTGGCGGTCCTTGGGCACATCGACGCGATCGCCGAAGGTTCGTTGCAGCGTGCGATGCGTGGCGCTCAAGCGGTCCTCGAACACATCGGCCAGGGCCACGAGCTTGATGGGCGTGCCTTTGACGCCCAGTGCGTCGGCCGCCGCGCCGCCTCCTCGACCACCGCAGCCGACCAGCACGACCCGAATCGTGTTGTCCTCGGCGGCATGGACTTTGGGAACGACCATGCCGGCCAGGGCCGTAACCGCAGCCGCCTTGCCGCTATTTCTTAGAAACTCACGCCGCGACGCGGCAGACCGAGGGGAAGGGTGGGGCATCGTATTCGCTCGTCGGGGGATAGTTTGGCGTGGGGCTGGACAGAGATCGAACAGCAATGTTCTTGCTGTCAGCCTAATAGCCGCTTTCCTTCGTGTCCAGGAAACAATGACTTTTTATCGAGCGGCTCCGCCCCGCGCCAAACAGGCGCCGATGTATTCCATGGTCCTGCCGAACAATACCCGCACGATCGCGCCGAAGCCGCCGACTCGTTGACTCGTTGACTCGTTGACTAAGTGTCGCCAGCGTTCGATTCGCGTTGGCGACGTGGCTACGCGCGACGAAATAGCAGGAAAAAGCAGATTGCCACCAAGATATGCACGAGCACGAAGACGCCGCCGACGGTGAACGATCGTTTTATCTCGGAACCGAAAAGCGCTGAGATCGCAACGCCCACGAGCAGTCCGACGATGCTCGCGGCCGCCAATAGGCCGACCCACGCTCCGAGCACGGGCACAAGCAGCAGCACGAGGAAATTCACTCCAATCGCCGCCCCGAGCGCGATCAGGCAAGCCGTCAAGATATTGACGTCGTCGTCGCTGATGGATTTGATCAGGCCGATCAGCACCGCGGCGTCAATGGCGATTTGGAGCATCTTTTTTTCCGTCGAAATCAGGACCGATCCACGTTCATGCGCGCCCGCCAAGGCCTGACAAGCGGAGATTGCCCGGAAGTATGGTAGAAGGGCGCCGCCGCTGTCAATCGTCGGCAGCGCGATGTATCAGCTCGAATCGCCGGGAACATTTCTCGACAAAAGAGCGGCCCTCGGGAACTGCGGCGAGGACGCGTCTCGCCGCCGGCTATTCCGGTGACTTGGCAGTCGCTGTTCGGTTCATACGGCTCCCGTCCGTCCCAACTACCGGCGGATGCCACGCGGCGCGTTGATCGGCTGGAGCGATGGTTTTTGGCCGAGTTCCACGCCCGTGAGCCGTGAGATCGAGCTGATCGTCACGTCGTCGATCCACGCTTCGCCCAGGCCGGTGAGGGCGAATGTGACCGTGACCGGTCCGTCGCGCGGCGCGACCCGATAGAGCATGAATTCGCGCCAGCCTTTGGTATGCGGCGCGCGTTCGGCGAGCGATTCGCCGGTGAGCGAATCCACGATCAACAGCCCGTCGGGACTGCCGGCGATCGGCGTCGGCACGCGGATCCAGCCCCGGATCGCGAGCAACTCTCGAGCCTGTGCCATAACCGGCGCCGAGGTGATCCACACCGGCGCCGTTTCGACCAAGCCGGGCGGATTTTCCGGGTCGGTCGGGCGCACGGCCATGTGCAGACTGAACCTGCCTGCGTGTGGCTCCTTGGGCGACAGTTCGACGATCGTGCGGAGCGACGTCTGCGGATGCTCGAAGTGCCGCCAGCCTTGTTGCATCATCGTCGAAAGATTTTCGCAATCGCCGGCGGCCAATCGATTTGTGCCCGGCCCGACGAACCGCAGTTTGTCGGCGAGTTGAAGCTGGTTGGGCAGCGTTTCGAAACTGGCGACGAAGGGACTGGTGGCGAGGGAATTCTGTCCTTGAACGGCCTGCTCCCAGCGGAGCCGTTTGAATTGTTCGAGTGGCCCCATCGCCCGGCGAGCGGCGACGAATGCGGCGCCGCGATCGTTGGCGGCGAGCGCTTTGTCGGCTTCGGCCAGATCGGTCTTGGCCTTTGTCAGTAGATTGCCGCCGAGCGTCGTTTCGAGCGGAGTGCGTGGCATCCGTGCGTCCACGGCTTCCACCTCGGCCAGCGTGCGCGCGGTCAACTCGCGCTGTAAGTCGGCCGCTCGTTCGGTCATCTGCGCCACCCGCTTGGCGATCGCGCTGGTAATCGCCGGATCGGGCGTCATGAGCAATAGCGACGAAAGCTGAAAATCCTCGAGCGTGATTTGCACTCCACCGGTCACGCGGCGATGCTTCAAAGGCTGCAAGCCGGCCGGCGACAGTTCGTAAACATTGTGGGCCTCGGGCGCCCCCGGAATCGTAATCGTGATTTCACTGGCCGCGGCCGGTTTGGGCACGAACTGCGAACCGGCCGCGAGCCTCATCGGCAATATCAACCGGGCCTTGTCGGTCTGCAGCACGGCGCCCGTGATCAGCGCGTCGCTCGCCGTGAGCGTCGTCACATAGCTGCCGATCGCCGCCCAGGGCTCGGCGAGTTCTAGCTCTTGGTTCAGCAAGGCCAATTGCAACAACTGCGTGGGGCGCGAATTTTCCAACGACGTTTCCGAACGGAACTCGATCCCGCGAGCCCCGGCCGCCAGCGCCGCGTAGGTCAGCAGGCGGATCGATTGCACGTCGGCGTCGACGGCCGGTGGTGGCTGACCGAATAGCAATTGCTGATCGCGGACGGCGGGCGCCAACTGCGTTTGCACGGTCGACCAGAAAGGCGTGCCGGGATGCGCAAGCCGCGGGCGTTCGCGGAGCCAACTGGCGTATTCCGTTAGTTCGAACGTGGTCCCAAGCGGCGCGCGGCCGATCGAAAGCAGATCGATATGCTGCCCACGCGTGTACGACCACAGATCCGTTTCCGGCGCGCAGATGATCGGCCGTTTGCGACGTTGATCCGTGGCTCGAAGTTGATTCGCGGCCGCGACAGTCGGCGCCAAATCTTGCGTGGCCAATCCGTCTCCCAGATGCCACGCGAGCACCGAATCGTAATTTGGGCCGACATCGACCAGCGAGCCTGGAGGAGCTTCTCGCGTGAATTCTGGCGGCGGCGGACAGACGATCCACATCCCCAGCCGATCCGCCTCGGCCAGCAACTCCGGCGCGGGCGGCTGACTCAGACGGATTGTATTGAATCCGGCCTTGGCCAAGAACGCCAGCGATTCGCCGTGATATCGTAACATGCGAGGAAAAAATGGTCGGCCATCGACCAACAGCACGGACTGATCGAGCCGTACTTCGCGCGGCAGTCGCCCGGCGCCCAACGACGCTTCGGGTCTTCCGGCCGCGTTGGTCGTGGGAATATAGCCGGTTGAATTGGCAGGCGTTTCTGAAACGGGCCGGTGTGTAAATGGATCTTCGGGTGCGTTGTTGGTTGCGGGCCCTGGCTGCGAAATTTCCGCCGGCGCCGCGCGGGGCGTCTGCACTGGCGAAACGATTCCGCTGACTTCGAGATCGTCGATCAGCACGCTGGTTGCGCCGGGCCCGCCATATACGTTCAGCCACACCTGATCCAAATACGCCTCGCGCGGATCGATCTCGCGAGCCAGTTGCCGTTGTAGGACGCGAACTTGCGCTTCAAACAGTTTGTTGGCGTTTTCCAGTCGCAACTGCTCCCACACGCCGACCTGGGAATAAAGTTTGTCGCTGCGGATCAGCACGGTGGCCGGCTGCTGAGTTTTTGGATCGATCAAATGCGGCAACACGACACGCCCGAGAATTTGGAGACCAGGCCGATCCGCTTTGATCCACACGCTGGCGGCCAGTTCGGCCGTGACGCGGGCCGGCGGAATCGCGTGGCCAAAATAGATCGCAAACCCGTTCGAGCCGCTGACCCGAATTTGCTCGCTGCCCTGACCGGCGTGGGCGGCGCCTCGAACTCGGGCCTGAGCCTCGAGCCGATAACTCATGTCGCTACCGGCCTGCCGCCAGGAAACGGTGGGCCCCTCGAACTCTTCTCGCCACGGCGGGTCGCCGCGCGCAGCGTCACACCAACCGGCAATCACCAACATTGCCGACGTGCAGAGCATCGCGGAAAACGGCCAGCGGAATCTAGAAATCGGTTTCTGCCTCCTTGCGGAAACCAGCTTCAGCAGGACCATCGTGGGACCGATCTACCCGAGGCGCCAGCAATCGAATCATCGACTGGGATGTTGTCGAATTGCAACGATGATTCAATGCTGACTAAAGTCGCATCGGCAACGTAAGTGGCTCTTGTATCAGGATTTATGCCACTCGGCCAGATCAGCCGGTGGAGATTTGACAACGGGTGATAACGCGGTGGCGACGGGCCAACGATTTGCTAAGCCGTTATGCTTCAAGAGCTTGTGACGCACGATTCGGCGGCGCTTGCAACTTGGCATAGCGGCTGCTCTAAGGGAATCATCCTCACCCCTTGGAGTCGCCACCATGAGTAATCCGAGCCGCGTCCTAAAAGCCAACACGGAAGAACTGCCGGTCGACTTGGTCGAGCTGGGCGCCGTATTGAATCAGTTGCCCCTGGAGTGTCGCACCCGAGTCGAACCCATTTTCGATCGCGTTATCGACAGCACGAAGCGCCGTCGCCGCATCTTGGCCCTCGTGCAAGACGCGCTCAGCCAACTGCGATTGGACATGAAGTATCTCATGTTCGACCTCGAAGCCACCCGCCGCGAGCGAGACGATTTTCGTCGCAAGGTCGAGGAGACCTGAGCCAACGGCGCGCTATCGCCGCTTTAGTCATAGCGACGGCATCCCGCCGCGCCGCCTCCACTCCCGTGCCGGCGCACTCCGCGCGGGCCGATTGAGGGAGTCCACCGTCTCCGTTAGGATGACATGAGCCGAGTTTGTCGTTTTCCTTCCCGCATGCATTTTCATGGCCGAACTATCTGCTGAAGAGATCGCTCAGCGAGCGTTCGAGCTGGAATTGCTGGACGACAAAAGCCTCCGGGAAGTTCGAGGTGAGATCACCGGCCGGCACGTCGAGTCGGCCGAATTTCAGCAGCTATTGCTCCGCCGCGGCTTGATGACGCCCTATCAAATGGAGCGGTTGCTGCGGGGGGACCGCACCGGTTTTTTTTACGGCCGGTACAAGATTCTATACCAAGTGGGCGCCGGCACGTTCGCTCGCGTTTATCGCTCGGTTCATCAAGAGTCGGGCCAGATCTTCGGCGTCAAGGTGCTGCGGCAACGGTTCGTCGCCGACCCGAAAAAATGCGAGCAGTTTCGTCAAGAGGCCGAGGTCGGCCTCACGCTGCGGCACAACAACATCGTGGGTATCCACGAAGTCGGCGCCGAACGAGCCAATCAATACATCGTCATGGAATTCGTCGAGGGGCAAAGCCTGCGCGAATTTCTCAAAGTGCGCCGCCGGCTGGAATTGATCGACGCCGTGCGGCTCATGTCCGACATCATGCGCGGGCTAGATTACGCCGCCAAGCGGGGTATTTCCCACCGCGACATGAAGTCCTCCAACGTTCTCGTCTCCAGCAGCGGAACGGCCAAGCTGGTCGATTTCGGATTGGCCGGTGTCGATCCGGAATCGAGCGACGAGGCCCTGGCGGGAATCGAAAACCCGCGAACCCTCGACTATATGGCGCTCGAACGGGCCAGCGGCATGGTCAATGGCGACATCAAGAGCGACGTCTATTTCGCCGGCTGCATTTTTTATCAGATGCTGTCGGGCTATCCGGCGCTTGAGGAAACTCGCGATCGCATTCTGAGGGCCAATAAGAGCCGATTTCTGGAAGTCGTGCCGCTAAAAAAATATTGCCCCGATATGCCCGGACCGGTTTTGGCGATCGCCGAACGCGCGATGGAACTCGACCCCCGGCAACGCTATCAAATGCCGGGCGAGATGCTGGCCGATTTATTGGCTGTCCAAAAGCGTCTGGAGGAAGGAAACGATTTGAGCAGCCTGAACTCGCTGACGCTCAACAGCAAACAGCGGACCCTGATGCTCGTGGAGTCGAACGCTAAATTGCAGGACGTGCTTCGCGATCAACTCAAAAAGAACGGTTTCCGCGTGCTCGTCACCGCCGACCCGCAGCGCCCGATGCAGTGGACGCCCGGAAACCAAACCGCGGCCGAGTGCGTGTTATTCAGCACGGGCACGCTCGGCGAGTCGGCGCTGCAGGCGTTCAACGATTTCGGCGCCAACACGATCACGTCCAAGATCCCGGCCGTGCTGCTGCTGGCGGCCAAACATCAGGATTGGGCGGCTCAAGCGAAGCTGGCGGCGCACCGCGTCGTCATCAACAGCCCGATCAAAGTGCCGGAGTTGATCGAGACGCTGAGTCGGTTGCTGGCCGCGCCGGCCGCGACGACGACCGCTTGAGCATCGCCAAATTTCTTTACAACTCCACCCCCATTCGCTTCATCAGCGACTTCATGTCGTCCCACACATGCCGCTTCGCCGCCGGGTTGCGGAGCAGATACGATGGGTGGTATGTGCACATGACGGGGATGCCTTTGTAATCGTGGAACTTGCCCCGCAACTGACCGATCGTGACGTCGGTCGAGAGCAGTCCTTGCGAGGCAAACGTGCCCAGGCAGCAAATATACTCGGGTTGGATGACGGCGATCTGCCGCTCCAGGTAACCGCGGCAGTTCGCGACTTCGTCCGGCGCCGGAGGGCGATTGTCGGGCGGTCGGCATTTGAGCACGTTGGCGATGAAAACTTCTTCGCGTGTGAGTTGGCAGGCTTCGATGATCTTGGTGAGCAGTTGGCCGGCCCGGCCGACGAACGGCTCGCCCGTGCGGTCTTCATCGGCGCCCGGCGCTTCGCCAATCAGCATCAGGCGGGCATTGGGATTCCCAACGCCGAAAACCGTTTGCGTGCGGGTCGCGGCCAATTCGGAGCAGCGGGTGCAGCCGGCGACCTGGTCGCGGATGATCTCCAGCAATTTGGGACGTTCGGTGGCCGGAATGATCTGCGGCGGCGGATCGCTCAGTACGGCGCTGACGGCGGCGATCGGGACCGCGACCGACGAGACGCCGGCAGAGGAGACCACGGCGGACGAGACCCCGACCGACGAGACGCCGCTGGACGAAGTCGACACGGCAGCCGGCTTTTGTTTTATCCCGTGCGACTTCGGTAAGTGCGTTACCCCGGCGCGCTCCAAGCTTTCTAGTCGCTGTAGCGCTCGGCGGGCATCCCGGCCCTGATCGGCCATCGTTCTCGCTCCATCAAATGCGGATTCTGGCGTCAAAGCAAAGCATTATTGCATGACTCGCGATCCGCGCATACCAGCTAGAGCCGGGCGCCGAGCACAACATAGAGCCGCGCACGAAGTAAGCCGGTTGCGGGAAGCAGCGATCGCCATCGCTTACTGCGTGCGCGGCTCTATGGCGCCGCGACTCGGCGCCGAGTGCTCCGCCCCCGTGTCACAAATCCGTAACTTCATCACCTGTCCGCCGCGCCTCGGGTCAATTATCATGGATGATCTGCGAATCACCACTGATAGCTCATCCGCCGTTCCGATATTTTTTACTCTGTCGAGTGTTGTTCCCGTATGGGAGTTCCTCAAGTTGTTATCGTCGGCCGGCCCAACGTGGGTAAGTCGAGCCTTTTCAATTGGTTGGTCGGCAAGCGGCTGGCGATCGTCGATCCCACCGCGGGCGTTACCCGCGATCGGCTCACGTACCTGCTCTGCCATCAGGATCGATACTTCGATCTCGTGGACACGGGCGGGATCGGCATCGACGACGTCGATAATCTGACCCAGCACGTCGAGGACCAGATTAACACGGCCATCGAAACGGCGGCCGTGATCCTGTTCGTCGTCGACGCCCGCGACGGGTTGACGCCGCTCGACAAGGAGGTCGCTACGCGGCTGCGGTATGTCGATGTGCCGATCATCTGCGTCGCCAACAAGGCGGATGACGTAAAATACGACTCGCAGGCCGATGAATTCTATCGCCTGGGCCGCGGTAAATTGATCGTCGCCAGCACGTTGCAAAATCGCAATCGCGATCAATTGCTCGATATGATCGTCGAGCGCCTTCCTGTCGCCGAAGAGGGCGAAGACGACGAGACCAGCGCGCCGGAGATGAAGGTCGCGATCGTCGGCCGTCGCAATACGGGCAAAAGCACCTTCGTCAACACGCTCGCCCACGCCGAGCGGATGATCGTCAGCGAGGTGCCGGGCACGACTCGCGACAGCGTCGATGTGCGATTCGAGCTCGACGGCAAATCGTTCGTGGCGATCGACACGCCCGGCCTGCGGCGCACCAAAAGCGTGACCACCGATCTGGATTTTTACAGCACGCATCGCGCCCAGCGGAGCATCCGCCGGGCCGACGTCGTGCTGTTGTTTTTCGACCCGATGCAACAGATCAGCAAAGTCGACAAACAACTTTGCGATTACATCGCGGGCCAATATAAGCCTTGCGTGTTCGTCGTGAACAAATGGGATCTGCTCGTCGAATCGATGCGCACCGAGCGCTGGGTCACCTATCTTCGCGACACGTTCCGCACGATGCAGTACGTGCCGATCGCATTCATCACCGGTCAGACGGGCAAAAATATTAAAGCCTTGCTGAACCATGCGCAAATGCTGTTCAAGCAGGCCCGCCATCGCGTGGGAACTGGCGATCTAAATCGCGTTCTGGGGGCAGCGCTCGAGGCCAATCCGCCGCCGCTCTATCGCAATCGGACGCCGAAAATCTTCTTCGGCACCCAGGTCGGCTTGGAGCCTCCGACGATCGTGCTGTTTTGCAACGAGCCAGGTGCGCTATCGAAAACCTATCGCCGCTATTTGCTCGGCGTGTTCCGTGATCGAATCCGGTTTTCGGAAGTGCCGATCAAGCTCTACCTCCGCCGCCGCGAGGATAAAAATCTGGGCGAAGGCTCCGGCGCCGCCGTGCGCGCCGGGGAGACGGAGGATGAGGCTCAGGGCGAGGAATAAGGCGCTATGCGCGAAGTAATCTACCAATAGCGATCCGTCTGCTGAAATAGAGCCTGCCGATTCAGCCACAGCCCGGGTAGGGTATTTCCCGCCGATTGCCTAAACCGTTGCCACGTTTTTCTGACAAGGAGATAAGATCGCGTGATCGTCGGCATTCCCAAGGAAGTGAAGCGCGACGAATATCGCGTCGCCGTCTTGCCGGTCGGCGTCGAAGAACTCGTCCGGGCAAAGCACCGGGTTCTGGTGCAGCGCGGCGCGGGGGTCGGCTCGGGGCTTCCGGATCAAGTCTATCAGGATCACGGCGCCCTGTTGGTCGATTCGGCCGACGAAATTTTTGGGCAGGCTGATTTGATCCTTAAGGTCAAAGAGCCGCTGCCTCAAGAACTGCCGCTGATTCGCGCCGGCCAGATCCTGTTCACATATTTTCATCTGGCGGCCGACCGGCTCCTGACCGAGAAGCTGCTCGCCAGCGGCGCGACGGCCGTGGCCTACGAGACGCTTCGCGACGACCAAGGGCGTTTGCCGCTGCTCACGCCGATGAGCGAAGTCGCGGGGCGTATGAGCATTCAAGAGGGCGCCAAATATCTCGAACGACCGCAAATGGGTCGCGGGATTTTGCTCGGCGGCGTGCCGGGCGTCGCGCCGGCCCATATCACGATCCTCGGCGGTGGCATCGTCGGCGCCAACGCGGCCAAAGTCGCGGCCGGTTTCGGCGCCGATATTTGCCTGCTCGACATCAATATGGATCGGCTCAGATATCTCGATGATGTCATGCCGGCCAACGTCGATGTCCTGTTCAGCGATCGACACATCGTTCGGGAGCAACTAGCCCGGGCCGATTTAGTGATCGGCGCCGTGCTGATTCCCGGGGCGAAGGCGCCTCGGCTCATCGAGCGCGACGATCTCAAACTGATGAAGCCGGGCAGCGTGATCATCGACGTGGCCATCGATCAGGGAGGCTGCGTCGCCACCAGCCGACCGACCACGCATAGCGAGCCCGTGTATCTGGTCGATGAGGTGCTGCACTACTGTGTCACGAACATGCCCGGCGCGGTCGGTCGCACGAGCACGTATGCGTTATGCAATGTGACGCTTCCGTGGGCGCTCCAGATCGCCAACCGCGGTTTGTTGGCTGCGGCCCAATCGCTCAAACCGGTGGCTCGCGCGATCAATATCATCGACGGCGAAGTGACCAATCGCGCCGTGGCGGAGACATTCGAGCTTCCGTATCATGCGCGGTTTGACCTGTGAGCCAGATTTGATGCGTCCTATGGCGACGTACATGCCACGAAAAACCCTCGTTGAAGCCGGCGGCTTAACATGAATCAATCGATCGCTGAACCTGCCGCCACGCAAATCGCGACGCTCCAGTGGATTGGCGGAATCGACGGCTATCTGCGCCTAATCGATCAGACGCGATTGCCGCAAGAGCTGGTCACGCTAGATTGCCGCGACGTGGAGACGACCTGGGAAGCGATTCGCAGCCTACGCATCCGCGGCGCTCCGGCGATCGCGATGGCGGCCGCCTATGGTCTGTGCGTCAGCCTGCAACACTCGACCGACGCCAGCGTTGTCGAGTTTTTTGAGCGCTATGACGTAGTCAGCAAATATCTGGCCTCTAGTCGGCCGACAGCAGTGAATCTGTTTTGGGCTCTCGATCGCATGCGGGCCGCTGCCGACAAACTGCGGCTGCAATCCGAATGGCCGCGCGACATTCTTGAGGGTCTGCTGCGCGAAGCACACGCCATCGTCGAAGAAGACCGCCACGTTTGCCGTGCCATCGGACGGCATGGCGCGGCGCTGCTCACAGATGGCCAGGGGGTGCTCACGCATTGCAACGCCGGCGGTTTGGCGACCGCCGACTACGGCACCGCCCTAGCCGTGTTCTTTTCCGCCCACGAATCCGGAAAGCGCTTGCACGTCTATGCCGACGAGACCCGGCCGCTGCTCCAGGGCGCTCGTCTGACCGCTTGGGAATTGCAGCAGCGTGGCATCGACGTCACGCTGATATGCGATTCAATGGCCGCCCAGGTGATGCGCGAAGGCAGGGTGCAGGCCGTCGTCACCGGCGCGGATCGAATCGCGGCCAACGGCGATACGGCGAACAAGATCGGCACGTATGGCGTCGCGATTTTGGCTGCGGCCCACGACATCCCCTTCTACATCGCGGCGCCCGTCAGCACGTTCGATCTTTCCATCGCGTCGGGCGATCAAATCCCGATCGAGCAGCGGTCCCCCGACGAGATTACCCATGGCTTCGGTCGCCGCACGGCGCCGGAAGGGATCCATGTCTACAACCCGGCGTTCGACGTAACTCCTGCTCGGTTGATCAAAGCCATCATTTGCGAGCATGGCCTCATCGAGCCGGTGACAACCCATCGAATCGCCGAGGTTGTCGCGAGCAAGTCTTCGATTTAGGACCGCTAACAATACTCCGGGTGGCCGGGGCTGGAGGCGCGCTTCGACGAAGCCCCGGTTTGTTCAAAAGTGAAATGTCTAATGTCTAATGACGAATGTCTAATCAATTACTAATGACGAAGCACGAATGACGAAGGACCGAAATCGGGATTGGCGGCAAGTTGGGTATTTTCATTTTTTTTGCAATCGGTACGCTCTTCGAAGGGCCGCCTCCAAACCTTCGCCATTCATCATTTGAGCATTAGTCATTGATTAGACATTGGGTATTTCATTCATTGGTCATTTCAGCCACCAACTGCCGTTAAGCGGCCTCGCAACATTGCGGTCTAGTTCGTAGCAGCGACCGATCGCCTCTGAAACCGATTCGATTTCGCCGCTCGACGGATTACTCCAACGCAGGAGCCGGGCGTGATTCGACGCTTTTTGAGTCTTCCGCCCCGTCCGTTCTTGACCGCCGAGTGGCGCAATCTGGCGATGCTCAATTTCAAGATCGATCCCGCGATTTTGCAGCCTTGGCTACCGGCCGGCACGGAACTCGATTTTTGGCATGGCCAGTCCTTCATCAGCGTCGTCGGTTTTCAGTTTGTCGATACGCGCGTGCTTGGCGTGTCGATCCCATTTCATCGCAATTTCACCGAAGTGAATCTGCGTTTCTACGTTCGACGCCAAACGCTGGACGGCTGGCGCCGGGGCGTCGTTTTCATCAAGGAACTTGCGCCCCGGGCCGCGATATCACTCACGGCGCGGCTACTCTACGGCGAAAATTATCTCACCGTGCCGATGGGTCACGGGATCGAATTTACCGACGGCGATACCATGACTCCCAGTCGCGTGTTTTACCAATGGAAGTTCAAAGGGCGCGAAAACCGAATCGACATGCGCCTCGCCGGCGCGGCCGGCGAAGTTGAGTCCGGCAGCGAAGCGGAGTTCATCACCGACCACCACTGGGGTTACACGCGACGATCGCGCAACTCGACGCTCGAGTACCTGGTGGAGCATCCACGCTGGTCGGTGTGCCCAGCTTCCGAAGCGGATTTCGATTGCGACACGCACCAGCAATATGGCCGACAGTTCGTCGAGGCGCTCGCCCGTCCTCCATCGTCCTCATTCTTGGTCACGGGCTCGAGCGTGAACGTTTTCAAGGGCGTCGCGATCATCGCTCCCCCCATCCCCTGAAAACGGCAATCGTTGGCGGCGTCTCGTTGACGAACCTTCCAAGCCAATCCGCGAATCCTAACTGTCCAAGTCGCCGGGCAATTCTCATTTTCGTATTCGCCTTCGCTTCGTTGGCGGCGTTGACACCCTCGGACGACATCTTAGATTGGAATAAGGACAGACGGGACACCGACCGCGAGCGATTGCGGTGAGTTTGGTCCGCGCGTCTGCCCCCGATCGTGCTTCGCCTTTTCCAGGTGGCGGATTCCCGCCCCTTTTTGCAACTCGTTTTGCTTGAGAAACGCTAACTTAACGGTTCTGAGTGGCCGGGGCTCGCGCCGCCGGGAAGCCTCGGTGGCCGGGGCTCGAAGCCGAATCCACTCTCCGGGGCTTCCGCGAGGACGCCTCCAGCCTTTTAGTATCTTCAGCTAGGCGTCAAACTTGCAGCGACCGTGCGCTTCTCTCGCAAGACCCAGCGGCCAACGGCAACATATAAGGGCCTCTTACCGCCATCTGCGACGATAAAGCCCAACCGACCGCCGTCAAAGAACGCAGGACCTCGCATCACGACCGAAATAACCCATTCCACCTGATCAATTGCGACGCAAATCGTTACGGGGTATACGATTTGTCAACCTAGAGTTTTGGATTGCCCCACACGGACGAAGATGTTTTTGTTAGACTGATTTGAGGGGACGGTTGTCACCCACGGGGACGGAGTGCGCGCGGTGCAAGGCGTTGGCGCCGGCAAATGACTGAGTTGCAGAGCCTATTTGAAAACGAAATGCCGATTCTAGATCGCGAGACCGACGTGTGGCCGGCCGAGTTGCTCGATGAGCTCACGGACGATCGGCTAGGCGAAAGTCCCTGGTGGGCGATCTATACGTTGCCCCGGCGCGAAAAAGAGTTGATGCGTCGCCTCCGCGTGATGGAAATTCCGTTCTACGCCCCGGTCATCGAATCGCGAAAGCGATCGCCTCAGGGCCGAATTCGCAAGTCGTTCATTCCGCTGTTTGCCAGCTATGTGTTCGTGCAGGGAGACGGCGAGGCCCGGCGCCAGGCGCTGACCAGCAATTGCATTTCTCGCACGATTGAGGTGCATGAGACCCAGCGGCTCGTCGCCGATTTACGGCAGATTCGCCGACTGATCCAGGCGGCCGTCCCACTGTTGGCCGAGTCCCGGATCCAAGCCGGAACACCTGTCCGCGTTCGATCCGGACCGCTCATGGGGGTCGAGGGAGTCGTCGTCCGCCGGCAGAACAAGGAGCGGCTGCTGGTCGCCGTGAAATTCCTCCAACAGGGAGCATCTCTGCTGTTGGAGGATTTTCAAGTCGAGCCCATTTGAATATCTTGAATTCAGCAGCGACAGTGGAACTCGATGAAGTGAATGGAACTTTCGCAAGTTGTTCGGACCGGGTTGAGCGAACCACGCGGGACTGCGGAATTTTGGTGGGACGTTCGAACGCCACGCGAAAACGCCCAGCGGCGCAAGGCGGCAGCCGCGATCGCACAATCGATTCGGATTCACGATGAAAAATCGAGTTAAGCGACGGCTTTGGGCGCCCAGATCGGTGCTGGCGGCGACTGTCCATTTGGTGGCCTTCGCGTTCGCCTATTGGCTGGCGTTTGCCATCAAGTTCGAACTCCCCCTGTCGGTCGAACAGAGCCGGCTGTTTTGGTTCACCCTACCGGGGGTCCTGATCTGTAAGTCCGTCATCTTCTCCGCTTTGGGCCAATTTCGGGCCTCCTGGCGAAGCGTGACGTTTTCCGACCTCGCGGGCTTGCTGAAGGCCGCCACGCTGTCGCTCTTGGTGCTCCTGGCGATCTTCTACTTCATGGAGAAGCAGCGAGAGCTCGGCCGATTTATCCCGCCCGTCGATTGGGCGGCGACGATCTTAATCCTGGGCGGCCTGCGCGCGTTCTACCGGCTGTCGCGGGAGGAATTCCGACTTCCCTCGCGGCGAAATGGCGCGTCGAAGGCACTCATCGTCGGGGCAAATCAGTCCGGCCACATGCTGGCCCGGCACCTGTACACCGAGGATCGCCTCAAATTTTCCGTGATCGGGTTCTTGGACGAAGACGTCGCTAAGCATGGTTCAATGCTGGGCGGCTTGCCGGTCCTGGGATCGCCGCTGCGAGCCCCTCAAATCGCCCTGCGGCTGGGCGTCAAAGAAATCCTTGTTATGTCCGGCTCGCTCACCGGAACGCAATTGCGGCAGTTGATGGAATCCTGCTCCGGCCTCGATGTGTGCCTGAAGGTTATCCCGGCGATCGAGGACCTACTCGCCGGTGAATATTCCGTGCAGATTCGCGACGTCGATATCAACGACCTATTGCGTCGCGAACCAGTGCAACTGAGTAGCGAGGCCATCGGGGCTCTCTTGGCCAACCGCACGGTCATGGTCACGGGCGCCGGCGGCAGCATCGGATCGGAAATTTGCCGTCAGGTTCTGCGATTTCATCCCAGTCGCTTGGTGTTGGTCGAACGGGCCGAAAACAGCTTGTTCTTGATCGAACAGGAAATCCGCCGCTCGAAAACCGAAACCGAGCTGTTCCCTTGCATCGCGGACATCACCGACTTGCCCCGCATGGAGCAGATTCTCGCCCAGCTTCAGCCGGCCATCGTGTTTCATGCGGCCGCGCACAAGCATGTGCCGATGATGGAGCACAACCCGGGCGAGGCCATCAAGAACAACGTGCTCGGGACCAAGCAACTGGTCGAACTGGCCGACAAGCACGGCGTGCAAGAGTTCGTGATGATCTCGACCGACAAGGCCGTCAATCCGACCAGCGTGATGGGCGTCTCCAAGCAGATCGCCGAACGATATGTCCATGCTTTTTCGGAAGTCGCGACCACGAAATTCGTCGTCGTCCGGTTCGGGAATGTGTTGGCTTCGGCCGGTAGCGTGGTCCCCATCTTTCAAGAACAGATTCGCCGTGGTGGGCCGATCACCGTGACGCATCCGGAGATCGAACGCTATTTCATGACCATTCCCGAGGCCTCGCAACTCGTGCTCCAAGCCGCCGCGATGGGCAAAGGGGGCGAGATCTTCGTGCTCGACATGGGCGAATCCGTGCGAATCGTCGATCTGGCCCAAGACCTCGTCCGCCTCTCGGGCCTCGACCCGGATGATATCGAGATCGTGTTCACCGGGTTGCGTCCGGGCGAAAAACTCTACGAGGAGCTGTACTTCGACGATGAGGAAATGCTCCCCACGCCGCATCCCAAATTGTTCGTCGCCTACCACCGGCCCTATCATCTGGCGGAAGTGAATCAACTGATCGAGGCCATTAAGCCAATCGTCCACGACCCCGTCGAGTCCGTCTGCCAACGGCTCCAAGAACTGGTGCCCGAATACATGCCGCCTGCGCCGACTCTAGCCGATATTTCCGATCCGGGCAGTAATGGCGCTGCGATTCTGCCCACAAACGGCTCAGCCGGGACGCATAGCCCCCATGCCACGAGCCCTTGACCCCTACAATTTACGGCAAACCCCATTGATTCTCGAAAGCCCCGCGTTTGTCCGCCGAAGTTAGTGAGCGAATCGAGCGACCCGTGCTCATCGCCGGATTCGGCTCGATAGGCCGGCGGCATTTCCGAAACCTCAAGGCGCTTGGAATCAATAATTTCGTTTTCTACCGCACGAATCGCGGCACGGTCACCGACGACGAAACATCGGCGTGGCCGTCGGAGACCGACCTCGACGCGGTTTGGCTGCATCGTCCAACTCTAGCGATCATCTCCAACCCGACAGCCGATCATATTCCTGTCGCGTTGGCGGCCGCCCGGAATAACTGCGATCTGTTGATCGAAAAACCGCTATCCGCCTCGCTTGAACTTTGCGTAGAACTCGAGGCGGAAATTCATCAGCGGGATTTGGTAGCCGCGATCGGGTGCCAATTCCGATTTCACCCTCTGCTTAAAAATCTCCGCGAGTCTTTGATCGAGGGCGCGCTCGGTGTTGTCTTGGGCGCCCGCGCCGAGTGGGGCGAGTATTTGCCTGACTGGCATCCCTGGGAGGATCACCGAAAGAGCTACAGTGCTCGGCTGGAGATGGGTGGCGGAGTCATCCTGACGCTAATCCACCCGATGGATTATCTGTACTGGCTATTCGGTCCAGTGGAAAACGTAAAGTGCGCAATGCGCCGGGCGCCATGCTTACAGACACCGGCGGGCGAAGATTGGGCCGAAATCACGTTGGAATTCGCCTCGGGAGCGATCGGCCAAATTCACTTGGACTATTTGCAACGTCCGGCCGTGCATCGACTCAGCATCTGGGGAGAACGGGGCCGCGCCGATCTGGATTTTCAGACGAATCAATTGAATTGGGAAATGGCGAGCGACGCGGATCGTCGTCCCCCTGTGTCCGCGCCTGACGGTTTCGAGCGCAATGAGATGTTTCTCGACGAAATGCGACATTTCTTGGATTGCTCCAAAACACGCCGCCAGACGCAAATTCCGATCGGCGAGGGTATCGCCGTGCTGAAGATCGCGCTCGATGCCAAGCGCTCCGCTCAGGAAACCCACCAGCGTGTTTGACCCGGCGATATCGAGGATGTTCGATCTAAGCGGCCGAGTCGCCGTGCTCACTGGCGGCGCCGGCCTCTTGGGCCGACAATTCACGCGAACTCTCTTGGGCGCCGGTGCGTCGGTCGTTGTCGCCGATCTAGATGAACAGCAGGCCGTTGAAGCAGCTCGAAAAGCCAGCGCGGAAAACGGCGGCGAAACGCTCGGCGTCGGTGTCGACGTGTCGCGGCCCGACGTCGTTGAGCGCCTGGCGGCGAAGGTTAAGGCGCGCTGGGGCCGGATCGATATCTTGATCAACTGCGCCGCCATTGACCCGAAATTCGACGTGGCCGTCGCTCACCAGCAGGCCAATACCTTCGAGAACTATCCTCTAGAACCTTGGCGTAAATCGCTCGACGTGAATCTCACGGGCGTGTTCTTGTGCTGCCAGATCGTCGGCCGAGAGATGGTCGCGGCCCGGCGCGGCGTGGTCGTCAATATCGCTTCGACTTACGGAATCGTGGCGCCCGATCAGCGGCTCTACCAACGGGACGGCGAAGAAACGCAGACGCTGTTCAAGCCGGCCGCCTACGCGGTGACCAAAGCGGGAGTGGCGCACCTCAGCCGATACTTGGCGACCTACTGGGCGCCCCACAACATCCGCGTGAACACGCTCACGCCACATGGCGTCTTCAACGCTCAGGATGAACAGTTTCTGCGTCGCTACGCCGAGCGCTGCCCGATGGGACGGATGGCTCGGCCAGATGAAATGAACGGTCCGCTTTTGTTCCTGGTCTCGGATGCGTCGTCCTACATGACCGGCGGAAATCTGATCGTCGACGGAGGATGGACTGCGTGGTAGATCGGCCCGAAGTGCTGGCGATCGTGCAGGCCCGCGGGGGCTCGAAGGGATTGCCGCGAAAAAACGTGCGATTACTTCGCGGGCATCCGCTACTGGCCTACAGCATCGCAAGCGGACTGGCAGCCGGCGGCATCACGCGATTGATCGTCTCGACCAACGACGACGAGATCGCGGCGGTGGCCAAGCAATACGGCGCCGAAGTTCCTTTCCGGCGACCGATGGAATTGGCCGCGGACGACACGCCCGACTTTCCGCTCTTCGTTCATGCCTTGGATTGGCTCACCGAGCACCAGTCGTATCGGCCCGAGTTTGTCGTGCAGCTCCGGCCCACCACTCCGTTTCGGCCGCGGGGGATGCTCGAGGAGGCGATCCGATTGTTGCATGCCGATCCGAAAGCGGACTGCGTGCGCGGCGTAACGTCCCCGAAGCAAACGCCGTATAAGATGTGGCGCGACGCGGGCGACGGCTATTTGGCGCCACTGATTGATACGCCGCTGGCCGAGCCGTACAACATGCCGCGGCAAAAGCTGCCGGCCGCCTTTTGGCAAACGGGTCACGTTGACGTGATCCGCGTCGCGACTATCCGCGAGCAGCACTCGCTCACGGGCCACCGAGTGAAACCAATTCATATCGACCTGAGCTACTGCGTCGATATCGACACGGCCGCCGATTTCGAATTGGCGGAACAGATCATCGACCGAAAGCAACTCGATATCGACATGCCGGCCGCATCGAGTGACCGATCGCCGCGGCGCGATTGGCCCGAGCGGATCGACCTCATTGTGTTCGATTTCGACGGCGTGTTCACCGACAACCGCGTGCTGACGTTCGACGACGGCCATGAAGCCGTGGCCTGTGACCGTGGGGATGGGATGGGCATCTCGCTGCTTCGCGACCGCAGTGTCGAAATGTGCGTTCTCTCGACCGAGACGAACGGAGTGGTCGATGTCCGCTGTCAAAAGCTAAAGATTCCGTGCCAACACGGATTGGCGGACAAAGCCGCGATCCTGGCCGGCATGCTTCGAGATCGGCAAATCGACGCCGCCCGAGTTGTGTATGTCGGCAACGACGTGAACGACGTGCAATGCATGCAGACCGTCGGCTTTGCGGTTGCCGTGGCGGATGCCCACGATTCCGCGATCCAGAACGCGGATTTGATTTTGACCAAGCCGGGCGGCCAAGGCGCCGTTCGGGAATTCTGCGACCTCGTGCTCCATCGGCTCGATCACTTCGCTGGGCAAAAAATTTAGCTCAACTAAAACACATCTCCGCAAGCGATATAGAAAGGCGATTATGACGAGAACGATTGATTTGGGAGGACGCAAGGTCGGCGACGGCCAGCCGATTTACGTGATCGCCGAAATCGGCATCAATCACAACGGCAGTCTCGAAATCGCCAAGCGACTAATCGACGTCGCCAAGGCCTCGGGCTGCGACTCCGTCAAATTCCAGAAGCGGACGCCGGAAAAATGCGTGCCTCCCGAAATGCGGGAAAAGATGCGCGAAACTCCCTGGGGTTATATCTCCTATATGGACTATCGCTATAAGGTCGAATTCAGCCAAGAAGATTTCCAGCAGATCGCGAACTACTGCCGAGCCCAGAAAATCGATTGGTTCGTCTCCTGTTGGGATCCGGATTCCGTCACGTTTATCGAGCAATTCAAGACTCCTTGCATCAAAGTCCCCTCGGCGTCCCTGACCGATCGCGATTTGCTCGAAGCGATTCGCGCCTCGAACACGCCGGCGATGCTGTCGACCGGGATGTCATCGATGCAGCAGATCGAAGCGGCCGTCGCCGTACTCGGCACGGAACGACTGCTGCTGGCGCACGCAACGAGTACATACCCGTGCCCGAAAGAGGAGTTGAACCTCAGAATGATCACGACCTTTCGGGAGAAGTATCCCTGCCCGATTGGGTACTCGGGACATGAAGTCGGATTGGCGACGACCATTGCGGCCATAGCGCTCGGCGCCAGTTTCGTCGAGCGGCACATCACCTTGGATCGCGCGATGTGGGGCAGCGATCAGGCGGCGTCGATCGAACCGCAGGGCCTCAAGCGATTGGTCAAGGACATTCGCAATGTGGAGGGCGCATTGGGGGACGGCAAAAAACGGGTCTATGAAAGCGAAGTTATCGCCGCCAGCCGGTTGCGCCTGAAAGACACGCTGCTCGACGCCTGCAAGAAATAATCTCCGGCCGCTAGAGCGTCCTTCACTTAGTCAGCCAGCCCCGTCGCGAGACAACATGAACATTGATTTTTATCGCGGCAAACGAGTTCTAATCACCGGCGGCTCGGGATTCGTCGGGCGCTGGGTGTCGCGGGCCCTCCAGCCCGCCGAAGCGGCGATCCACATCCTCGATCTCGCGCCGCCAAAACAGTTCGAATTGCCGTTTGAATTTCATCTGACCGATCTACGCGACCTGGCGGCCACCGAAAAGCTACTCCAAAGCACTCGGCCCGAGATAATCATCCATTTGGCGGGCCAACCCGGCGTCGGCACTTCCCACGACAATCCCCTCTCGGCTTACGAAAGCAACGTGCTGGCGACTTTCAACTTGCTCGAAACCTGCCGTCGCCAGTCCGGCGTCCAAGCGATCGTCGCCGTTTCGAGCAATCACGTATACGGCGATCAACACCACATGCCCACGCGGGAAGACGCGCCGCTCAACGGCAGCGGCATGTACGCCGTCTCGAAGCTGTGCGGCGACGTCCTGGCCCGCACCTATGGCAAGACCTACGGCCTGCCGGTCGGAATCGCCCGGATGACCAATTCCTACGGCGGCGACGATCATCACATGGCGCACATCATCACCGGTTCGATCCTGTCGGCGCTGAAGCACGAGGCGCCGGTCATCAAGAACAGCGGCCGCGACCGCAAAGGTTATCTGTACATCAAGGACACCGCGGACGGCCTTTTGGCGGTCGGTAGCGGAGTGGCGGCGCGCAAAGACCTGTACGGCGAGGCCTTCAATCTCGTTCCGGATCAAGCCATCACCGTGCTGGACCTGGTCCGGCAAATCATTGCCGCGGCGGGTGTCGAATTGGAACCCGTTGTTCAGCATCCTGAAGCCGCGTTCGAGGAAGAGCATCTCGACAATTTGAAAGCCAAGAATTTGCTCGGGTGGAATCCGAGATTCGATCTACCGGCGGGCCTTCGAGAAACGATCTGTTGGTACCGCGAATCAGTCGTGGTTTGAATTGTCTAGTTAGCACATTTTGGTCGACGCTCTCGTCGGCTTTGCCTTAAATCTCGATATGGAAAAAACCACTTGCCTATTTTGCGGCGTGAATGAGGAACTACCGATTTTGCGCCGCGCGGAGCCACGGCATGTTGTCTGTCGCAGATGTGGATTCGTCTACCAGAATCCACGGCCGACGAACGAGGAAATGCAGGAACATTATAAGAACCACTATTGGCAGAACCGGTCGCACGAATCCTCCGTGGCCGATTCCACGGAGGTCGAGGCGAACGGTCGTCCGGCGGGCATTACCAAGCTGCTAACCGGCCATGTCGGTAAGGATGACTTGGTCGTTGAGGTAGGCTGTGGCCCCGCGGCGATTCTGGCCTGCATTCGCGACAGCGTGGGTTGTCGGGTGTTGGGAATTGAGCCCTCCATGGCGCAAGCGGACGCCGTTCGTCACAAATACGGAATCGAAGTTCGCTGCGGCGACATTGAATCGCTGAATCTGGGCCCGCAAAAGCCGCAAGCATTGATTCTTTCACATGTGCTGGAACACATTTATGAACCGGCGGCTGCGCTTTCACGGCTTCGGGAAAATTTAGCCGATGCAGGTTGGCTCGTCTTAGAGGTCCCGAACGTACTTAACCCGCATCCCAAAAAACGTCTTGCCAATTGGCTAGCCAGGGAACATGTGTACTATTTCTCGCGCACGTCATTAACAAGATTGCTCGTCACCGCCGGCTTTCGAACGGTCAATGTCGAGGAAGCAAACTATTTGCGTATTGTGGCTCAAAAGACGAACCAGAATACGCAGGAGCTCAAATCCGAACGCGGGATCAATGAGTATTGGCGTGTTCGCCGGGCGTTTGCCAAACATGAATTGATCTATTGGCCGGAATATGCACTGCGACGAGTTCGCCGACTGATCGTCGGCGCTGGATAAGATCAAGAGCTCCTCGATTTGTGAAATGAGCCCTTTGACTGCAATGTTCCATTTGTAATGTCGACCGGATCAGACTGCGGAGTATTCGTTGAATAACGATAAACCCGCTTGACATGGATATCCCGAAAACGAACGACGACCACTTACCGGCGCTATCGCAGATGATGGAGTCCGAAAATCAATTGCCGCCCATTGGGCCATTGGATTCCGTGCCATGCGAAATTGCGGCCCTCGAATTCGCTGACGGTCTTGCTAACGCAAAACCGGTCGAAACGCCGGCTGGCAAGAATCGCAGTTCGAAGGGCTTCGTCCGCCGTGTTCTCTCGGGGACCTTCAATTATGGATTGGGGCAGTCGATCCCGCAGCTCGTCAAACTGCTCTTGCTACCTGTCTTCGTTCGCCTTCTTTCGCCGGCCGAATATGGAGCGATCGATTTAGCCAATCGGTTCGGCGGATTTTTGACGACTTTGATGCGGCAAGGCGTTCCGGGCGCCGTGGCTCGTTTTTATTACGATCACGACGAGGGGCCATCCCTTCGGGACTACGTTACGACCGTAGCCTGGTTTTTGCTGGGATCGAGTCTGCTCGTGGGTTTCGTGGCTGTGCTCGTCTGCCCGTGGCTACTCCCGTACGCGATTCCAGGATTGCCCTTGTCGCTTGCCTTATTGTCGATTCTCAGCGGCGTCTTGATTTGCATCTCGGAATTGCAGAGTCGGTTGGTGCAAGCGCGTGAGCAATCGTGGTATCAGGCCCGCTTGAACGTGGGCCGTGCCAGCATTTCAATATCGCTGATGGTGGTCTTTGTAATCGTGTTGCGAACCGGCGCCGTGGGCATGCTGACCGCCGAAGTGCTCTCGTATGGTGTGCTGGCCTTGGTCGCGATTTACTATCTCCGCTCTGAATTGAAGGGGCGTTTTCAGAGATCGATGCTCAAATCGTCCATCGCCTATGGCTGGGGTATGATGCCTGGGGACTTCGTGGGCAGCGTGACTCCGCTTGCGACCAGCGCCATTCTGGCCGGCGCGCAATCGACGGCGGCAAATGGTGTATATTTTTTGGCCCTGCGCGTCACGCAGCCTCTTATGATGCTCGCGGCCGCTTTCCAACAGGCATACAATCCGGTGTATTTCTCGGTGCGAAAGGAAGATTCGGCCGCGGGCCTTCAGCGGCTTGCAATCACTGCTCGAAATGTGTGGGCGGCGGCAATCGGTTCCGCGGTCGGCGCCGCGACGCTCGGACCGCCGTTGATTGTGCTGGTGACGCCGCGAGATTACCATGCGGCAGCAGCCTTGGTCCCGATTTTCGCCTTGAGCTTTCTCGGGATGTCGGCCTATTACCTTCTGGTTCCCGAGGTTTTTTACAGCAAACGGACCGGGTTATTGCCGTTGATAATCTACGGCGCTGCCGCCGGTGAAATCGCCATTACGGCGTTCGCGGTCAAACCCTTCGGCGCCGCCGGAGTCGCCAGTGCGGCGGCCGCTCGCACCTTAATCTACGCTTCGATTGCCGGAATTATTTCTCGCCGGCTAGTCAACATTCCCCATAGTTGGTTCAACTTGGCGCGAATCACGTTATGTGGAATCGCTGCATACGTGCCAACAGCTTTAATTGTTTCGGATCGCACTTTCGTTCGATTGCTCGCTGGGTTCGCGGGGCCGGCCTTGTATCTTTGTCTGCTCTTCCTCGCTGGCGATCCCAGCGTTCGCGAGGGTTTTGCCTTCGTGAAGCGGAGAGTTTCTTGGTAATTCTCAAGAATTCACACCATCCGATTGCGATAGGCGATTTAGCAGCCTGTTGAAAATCTCCCCTTGACCACTGTGGTACACTACGGGCGGGTTTCTCTTCCCACTGGCAAGGATGCACACGCATGGCGCTGGGTAAACGCAAATCGGAACAGCAGGCGGCCTGGATCGCTACGAACGAA
>JBBQWR010000054.1:0-33054 GCA_038210495.1 Pirellulales bacterium | reverse complement strand
CGCTCTTCGTTCGTATCACATGCGGCGAGGACCTTGCCGCGAAATTCCACGTCATACGGTTCCATCCGGTTCACCTCCTTGAGATGAACCCAACCTACCGAAACCTCCTAGATCGCGCTAGGCCATCCGTGAAACCGCTCTAGCACTTCCGCTCAACCCAAGTCCAGTGCCGATCGCTCGTCGCGGCAACTGTATCAGCAGAAAACCCCAACTCGGCGACGATCGATCTGATTTCGTCGAGACTGAGAGCCGCGCGGAGCGACGCATCGAACATCGCCCGCTGACTTGCCTTAGCGCCGGCTGCATAAAGTCCGACCAGCCGGCCGACATCGAGATCGCTCGCCGGCCTTAGCAGGTCGCGAACGAAGACCAATCCGCCGCTGCGCGTCATGCGGACGGCCTCGGCGAGCGCCGCTTTTGGCTCGGGGATATGATGGACGATGCTGTTCGAGATGACTGCCCCGAACATACCGTCAGGTAGGTCGAGCTGTTTGGCGTCCAACCGATCCAGTCGCACCCGCTGCCGCAAGCCGGCGATTTCGACATTCACGCGAGCCACGTTCAACATCTCAATGGCGAGGTCCACGGCCAATACGCGGACGTTCTCGGCGCGCCGGCAGAGTTCGATCGGGATTTGACCCGTGCCCGTGCCCAAGTCCAGAACGTCCAGCCACACCGGGCCAGCAGCCGGATCGCTCCCAGTCAATGGTAAATCCGCGGCGGCGGCGGCGAACAAAAAATCGGTGACGAAAATCCGGTTCACCGCCGCGTGGTCCATCGAATCGTAGTCCAGGGCCTCGCCGGCCGCGTCCATGACTTCGGGTTCTAGAACGCGCTGGAGCATGAGATTTTGGTTTGGCTTTCACGACATGGAGCCGCGCACGAAGTAACCGCACCGGGGCCGACATGGAGCCGCGCACGAAGTAAGCGCTTTGGTCGCCACCAATAAAGCTTTCCGCAATTTTACAATTGGGCGTCGCGCACCGCTAACTTCGTGCGCGGCTCCATTTGCGCGTTGGCTATTTCGAGACTTTTTTGACTTCGTCCAAATCGACGCCCAGCGCTGCCTTCGCCACGAGCGCGAGCGCCGCCAAGTCGCCTTGAATATGAAATGTCCGCTGATGATGGCTCAGCTTTTCGCCCGTCGCCAGTTCGGCGGCCGGCGAGAGCGATTCGATTTCGTAGAATGCGCCGAGCTGCGGTTTGTCTCCGCCCGGCGGACCGTCGTTGTAACTGTTGAAGACGTCGCCCGTGTAGGGAAGCTCCTGCGGGACGCCCCAGGAATTGTTCATATATGACTTGCCGGCCGGATTTTCGGGCAAATCGAAGCTGATGAGCGTCAGCACGCCGGAAGCAAAATCGATCGAGCCGGCGACCGGTTTGCCTCGCCGCTGCGAGACGCCAATCTTCGATCGATAGTGGCTATCTCCCTTGAACAGAATCGCGCTCGGGGTGATATGCAAACGATCCGCCGGAATCTGATCGAAATAATCGGATTTGACCACTGGGCCCAATTCGCTCTCGTCGCCCGCTCGATAAGGGACGACGATCATCGTTTCGGGGCCCGAAACCATCATGCTCAGAATCCAGATCGATACCAGGCCGCTGTCTTTCTTCATCGCCGGGCCGCGGTTCACGATCGTGTTGGCCGTTTGATAGCCGACCCATTTGAGCTTGCCGTCGTCGAGCGATTTCATCGCGCCTGCGCCAAACATTTTTCCGAAGTCGGCCGATCCTAATAGGCGGATCTCCCGATGGGCGGTGAGTTCGAATTTGGTTTTGGCCGTGTTGACGAATTCGAGATCGCGTGTGAGGTGGACGACCTTGCCGTCGCCCTGGTCCGATTTAGACTCGGTAGGTTTTACCTCCCTGAACGAGCCGTCGTTCAAGGCAGCCGGCGTATGCCAGTTGGATAATTCCTGCTTATCGCCGGGGGCGAACCAGAGGCTATACGGACCGCCCTCGGGACTGAGCCACAGGCGATCTTCGCCGCCGTAATTGTTGAACTGGCCATTTTTTTCTCCTTTTTCGATGAACGAGCGATTTACCCAGCCCAGGCTCGCCCCCTCGTCGTTGTTGCAAGTCGAGGTCATCACGCGGCCTTGATATTCCGGACAGACGATGACTTGACCACCGTGGCCGTCGGACAATTCGACGACAGTCGTGTGCTTTTTGAGTAGTTGTTTGGCTTGGGCATAGCGCATGGGCTCTCCTTGATTTTTGGGTGGCGAGGGCTCGGCGGCAAAAACGCTGGCCCGAAAGGCAAGCAGCGAGGCGATGGTCATCCAGACGGCTTGGCGGGCAACACGGTCGATGGTCATGTGGAGAATCTCAAGGGGGTAAAAGAAATCGGCAAGAATTCCGCCGCGGCGGCAACCATTACGAAATGTCACGTGGCCTGACGATTTACCACCGCCGGGCGGTTATTGTTGACGGCCCCACCAGTATAATGTCGCCGGTGGCGGGCGTCTTGTCCGCCGAAAAGTTTGCGGATTACCCTCGGTTTGCGGGCTTCCTGGCGAACCACTTACCCCGACGGATCGTATTGAAATGAGTGCTGCGATTAAGCCCCGCCCCAGCAAAATCGACGGCTCCCGGCGATGGTCGGACCAGTCCGACGAGCAATTACTGCTGGCTTATCGGAACGGCAAGGGCGCGCGGCCGTTTGAGGAACTGGTGCATCGATATGAGCGGGAGCTTTTTCAATACTTGCAACGATACTTGGCGGACGCGGCCTTGGCGGAGGACGCATTTCAGGCGACGTTTTTGCAAGTGCATTTGAAGCAGGAGCAATTCGAGGAAGGGCGGCGGTTTCGGCCTTGGCTGTACACCATCGCCACGCACCAGGCCATCGACGCCCAGCGGCGGAACAAGCGGCATCGCATTGCGAGTCTGGATCACAGTCCGGGGAGTCGCAATTCCTCCGGAGACACCGGTTCGCTCATCGAGTTGCTGCTGAGCCACGAGCCGGCCGCCGTTACGAATGTCGAGGAAGAAGAGCGGCGCACTTGGATTCGCGGCGCCGTCGACCAACTGCCCGAACAATATCGCCGCACGGTCATTTTGATTTATTATCAAGGTTTGAAGTATCGCGAAACGGCCGAAGCGTTGGGCATTCCGGTCGGCACGGTCAAAAGCCGGATGCACGCGGCTATCGAAAAATTATTGGAAGCTTGGGATCAAACACACTCGCCGGACAATGACTGATTCGCACGGACCAGACCTGGTGGGCTATCTGCTCGACGCGCTCGAGCCGGCGGAGCGGGATCACATCGATGCCCGCTTGTGTCGCGAGCCAGCGCTGCGCGCCGAATTGGATGCGTTGCGCCACAGGCTCTCGCCGTTGAACGATAACTTGGGGCGGATCGAATCGCCCCCGGGACTCGCTGCCCGTACTTGCCGGTTTGTGGAGCAGCGGATTCAAGACGAGTCGTTGCTCGTACCGGGATCGCTTATGGACGCGAGCTCACGCGCGTCGTCGCGGGGAGCGGCTCGTTCAGCGTTCAAATTTCAAGGCGGTGGTCGCGAATCGCTGTCGCCCAGCCGAGGTTGGCGATGGAGCGATGCGCTCGTGGCGGTGTCGGTTTGCCTGGTGGGCGTCGCGCTGCTGTTTCCACTGCTGCATTCTAATATTGCCAGCGCCCGAGTCGCGGCTTGCTCGAATAAGCTGCGCGAGTTGGGGTTGGCGCTGACCGATTACAGCGAGCATCATTCGGGTTTGCTGCCCGTCGCCGCCGAGAAAGGCAATCTGGCCGCGGCGGGCGTATGTGCGCCGACGCTGATCGACGCCCGCTATTTGGACGATTCGCAGGCCGTGGTTTGTCCGGCCTCTGAATTGGCTTCCGACGGCGAGTTTCGAGTTCCTACGGTAAACGAGTTGGAAAACGCTCACGGACAGCAATTGCTCGACATTCGGCGGAAGATGGGAGGCAGTTTTGGATATGTGCTCGGCTATCGGCAGGATGGCGTGTACCGGTTCGTTCGCGATCGGCGGCGGCCTCAGTTCGCGATCGCCTCCGATTTACCGCTGAACGCCAGCCGTGCGGCCAATCACGGAGGTGCTGGCCGCAACGTGCTACTTGAAGATGGCCGGGTCGTGTATCTGGTGGGCAATTGTTGCCGGCTCAGTGGCTCCGACGACAATATCTTCTTGAACGACCTGGGACTGGTCGCGGCGGGTTGCTCGGCCGACGATGCCGTGGTGTCGGAGAGTGAAACGGCGCCGTAGGCAGGGCGGTGGGTGGCGAGTGGCGGGATCAAGCAAAATCGGGGACGATTCGCCGGCCGGTCTAACTTCGGTTCTGGGTCATTTAATCAATAAGTCGGGCCAGATCGCGTCGCTGATGAATAGGCCTTCGGACGTTAGACGGATGCGATGGCCGTTGTCTTCGAGGGTTCCCAGCGCGACGTGCTTGGCGATCGTTTCACCCGCGAGAGTGTCGAGGTCGAAACCGCTTTTGCAATGGAACCATTGCCTCTCGACGCCGGCGATTCTTCGGAGCCCGAAGACGAGTAGTTCGCGAGCTCGGTCTTCGGAACTCAATTGCTCGCTTTCGGCGACCGGCGACTTTCCGCCGAGCACTCGCTTAAGGTAGATCGTCGTGCTGCGATGATTCGTCTCGCGGGCGCCGTTGACGTAGCGGCTGGCGCCGGGGCCGACGGCGAAATACTCGTCGCCCGACCAGTAGGTCTCGTTATGTCGACAGCGCCGGCCGGGCCGAGCGAAGTTCGAGACCTCATAATGTTCAAAGCCGTGCGCCGTAAGCGAATCGATCGCCGCGGCGTACATGCCTCGCTCCAATTCCTCGGGCGCCGCGGCGATCTCTCCGCGCTTCAGCCGCCCCCAGAACGCCGCTCCGCGCTCGAACGTCAGGCCGTATGTGGAGATATGCTCCGGATCGAGCGTCAAAGCCGACTGCAAGTCGGCTTGCCAATCCCGAGCCTTTTCGCCTGGGGCGCCGAAGATGAGATCGAGCGAGACGGTCAAGCTTGCGTCCCGGAGCCAGCGGACGGAACGGCGAATTTGCTCGGCCGTGTGGTCGCGCTCCAACACGCGCAGCTTTTTCTCCTGAAACGACTGGGCCCCTAAACTAATTCTTGTCGCGCCGCGATCGGCCAATTGCCGAACCATGTCCGCATCCAGGTCGGCCGGATTGGCTTCGACACTGAATTCGCCGCCCGGCGCGAGAGGATGCCAGGCGAGCACCGAATCGAGCAGCGTGTCGAGATGTTTGCCCCGGAGTTGAGTCGGAGTGCCACCCCCGAAAAACAGCGTGTCGACCTCCCGCGGTTGGCCCAGCGCGCTTAGCTCGATCTCGATAGCCTGTAAATACTGCTCGATTAGATCGCCACGCCCCGCGACTAACGTGAAATTGCAGTAGCCACAGCGACGTGCACAAAACGGGACATGCACGTATGCCGCTCGAGGACGAATGGTGAGCGGTGGCGACAGTTGATTCACTCCGGCATGGGTCGTGCCGCCTGTCATAGCCATAGGTGCAGTCTGCCGCCGAGCATGTCGGGAAACGCCCGGCCGACCAGCTTTTGGATGCGGCTGTCCAAATAACGCGTGCTGAAATGCGACGCGATGATCAATTCGTTCTGGAACCGGTCGCGGCGTTCGAGAATGTCGTCCATGTGAATGTGACCGAACTTGTGTATTTTGTCCTTCCGATGCGATGGGGCCACGAAGGTCATCTCCGTGATCAGCACTCTAGCCTGATACATGGCCGGGCAGGCGTCCAAGCCCTCAGGCGCGCTGTCGCCCAGAAAAGCCAGTAGCGGGACGCGAATCTCTTCCGTCACTTCGGTGCCCGATAATCGCAGGTCGCGGATTTTATCTCCGGCCAGATTCGAGTATTCTGGCCTCAACTTGCGGCGCCGGTCCCAGACGACGTAACCCAGCGAGGGCACGGTATGCCGCGTCGCCGAGACCGTGACGACGTGCTCCCGCGAAAGCTCGATCTCGTCCCCCGGTCGCGCCGGCAACAACTTACAGGGCAATCGCCCGCGATCCAGTCGCGTGAACAGCTTGAGGATCTTTTCGACGTGCTCGATGTTCGACTCGGGCATGTAGATCGTCGGCGGCTCCATCTTCATCATCCGCCGCCGCGCGACATAGACCGGCAGAGCCGCGATATGGTCCAAATGTGCGTGTGTCAGTAACCACGTGCCGGTGCCCATGAACGACCAGGGCTGGGCGCCGAAGTCGAAGCCGATCTTGAGCTCGGGAATCCGCCAATACGTTTGCACGGCCGCCCGCGAATATCCTTCGATCGTGAGCCCTTTGTGGACCAGCGTGCGGACGGGAGAATTGTCGACCATGAAACCATCAATCGGCGCCGCGGCGCCAAGGCCGCTAGGGAATCGAAACGAACCTTAAGTGTATAAGCCTCGTCGCCGAGCCGACAGGGCCGTGGATTTGGCCACTTCAGAGTCGTTAAGTTAGCGTTTCGCCGTGTCTCAACGGTTATCTGGCCGCAGGAATTACGACTTCCGGCGCAAGGGGGTGTTCCCAGAGTGATTTGCCCGTCTTGGCGTCTGTTGCGCGGAGCATGCGTTTGATCGATCGAGAGAAGTCGCCGCCGGCGGCGCTAGCCGTTTCGCCAAGCAATAGCCGGAGATTGCCGAGCGTGGCGTCGCGGCTTTCAAAGGGTCCGGAGAGTTGCCGCGGCTTGGCGTGCGGAGTGGATTCGGTCTTACCGGTCGCCAAATCGAAGTGAATCTGTCCCGACGCGGCCTTGCGGCGCGCCTGGAGTTGCTCGTCCGACATTTTCAGATCGCCCGCGTACCAGGCATCGGCTCGCCAGCCGACGACGACTTCGGTTCCCTCGGCGCGAACTTGCAGCGTGAACGATTTGGCCAGTTCCTTGTCCAGCGAAACCCACTCAGGCAGCGCGACCACGTCGGATTCGACCAAGATCGGGCCGGATTTGGTGGCGTCGAGCACTACGAGCCGCAGTGCCCGGGGCTTGTCTTTCGCGGGCGCCTGTGCCACGAGACGATCGCCGACGACGATGAGCGGCGCCCGAATATCGGCAACCGTCCACAACTGCTTGCCGCCATCGAGGCTGAGGACGTCGAGCCCCGCGCGATCGTTAGCGACATAGGCCAGCTTGCCAGCCAGGTCGGCGATCCCGCCCGGAATCAGCACGGGTTTAATGAGGAGATCGGATTTCTGGGACTGGTCGTTATCGGTTGGCTCGGCGCCGCATGCAGCGCCAATCGCGATGGCGGCCAGGAAGAAAATGAACGATCGAAAGAGCCCGATCGATTGCGAAACATCGGCCATGGACCACCTAGTTACTGTGCGAATAAGCTCCGCCGGCGCCGCGACAAATTTCGCGTAGAAGGAAAGCCATATTTGAGCGGGAATACCAACGGCAAGATGTTTATGATGAGCCGGGAATTCCCGCAAGTCAACGAAGCCTTGGGGAGTCGTTGCTGGTGAAAGCCGCTTTGCCGGCGACTAGGCTGACCCTTGCTCGCTCCAACCGGCAAAATCGCGCTAATTCATTTTCCGCGCGGCGCCGTGGCGTTAGAATGCAGGTGGTTCGGAGGTTTCGCGGCCGGCTTGGCGGCAGTGGCAATCGGAGAAAGTCATGACTCAATCGTTGCGGATCGTGGTGGCCGACGATGAAGCCGACATGCGCGAATATTTTCAGCGAGTGCTTCCCGACATGGGCCACCAAGTTGTCGGTATCGCCGCCAATGGCAAGGAACTCGTTGCACGGTGCCACGAGCTTCAGCCCGACTTGGTGATCGCCGATATTAAGATGCCTGACTTGGACGGCATCGACGCCGCGGCGGAAATCTATAGCAAGCGGCCGGCGCCGATCATCCTCGTCTCGGCGTATTACGATCCCGATCTGATCGAGCGGGCTGAGCAAGACCATATTCTGGCCTATCTTGTAAAACCGATCAAACGAGGCAATCTCGAGCCGGCCATCGCGATGGCCATGTATCGCTTCGCCCAATTCCAAGCTTTGCAGATGGAGGCAAACAGCCTCCGCCAAGCGCTCGAAGACCGGAAAATCATCGAACGAGCCAAGGGCATCATGATGATGCGGGCCAATCTGTCCGAACCGGATGCATTCCGCCGATTGCAAAAGCTAGCCCGCGACCAGAATCGCAAGCTGGTCGATATTGCGCAAATGATCGTCACGGCGGAGAAGGCGCTGCAACCGGCCGATTGACGGGGGCAAGATGGGAGACGGGCGTCGGGAGACGGGAGTGACAAAGAAGACGCGCGGCGGGATTATTGCGGAATCGCAAATGCGCGCTGTCGGCCGCCATCTTCAGCAGATGGCGAGGGCGGCGCGACGCTATTTGAAGATCCGATCGCGGCGGGCTTTGTTGTAGGCAATTTTTTCCGCGACGTTCATGTTCTTGAAATCCGGCGCGGGGCTGGATGCCGCCGGTTTCTTGTTGTGCGAGTGATCGTGACTGTCCGCATGGTCGTCGCAGTGGCAGACGTCCGGATCGGGCCCGCCGCAACCGCAAGAGGCATGTGAATCGGGCGCAGGCGGCAGCGATACCACAGTCTTGGGCTTTGCCGCCGCATTGCCCGCGGCGTAGCTCATCGAGGCAGTCTGCAACGTCATGTCGTCTTCGAGCGATCGCTGCGGGTGAATTTTTAGTTTCTGCAAAACGCCATGATACGCTCGCACGGCTTCTTCCGGCGCGATCGAACCGTCAGCAATCATCCGCAGAAATTCGACGAACGCCAATTGGCACTCGGCGTTGTTGATTTTGCGGCCGTATAGCGCCGCTCGGGCGCCGTATTTCTGCGCGTCGGCCAGCATCTTGAAGGCATCGTAGGTCGTGCCCGCCGCCCCGCCTAAAATTCCCACAATCAAATGCGGGTCGTACTTGACCAGTTCTTCCATCGACTTCGGACCGTGATACACGATCTTCAGAAACACGGGTCGGCCCGCCGGAGCGACGCCAGCCAGCGTCCGAGCGATATGATCGTTGACGAACGCGGGAATCTGATCGGCCGCAAGGCCCAGGGGCGCGTTCGGATCGAAGACTTCCAAAAAGTGCCTAAAACCCTTCGCCTCGGCTTCGAGGCGAAATCGATTATACTCCTCAAGCGTTTTCAGATCGTCGTCCAATCGATTGTTGAACGTGACGCTGTAGAGTCCCAGATTGGCGCCGAGCGGTCGCTCGTCGGGGTCGCAATAGACGTGGCCGCACTGCAAATGATCGAGCGACGCCGAGCGAAACGGCTGAGCCGGTTTATCGAGATAGCGATTGCCGCGGACGACGAACACATCGCTGGCGTCGTTGGCTCGGCCGGCCGGCGTGATAGGACTCGTCTCGAATAGTCGTTCGGCGATCGTCAATTGAGCACTGGTGCTGGCCGACATCAACATGATGTCGACGAGCCCTTGCCGCACGACCTGGCGAATCTGCTCGCGATATTCGGCCAACGTGCGAAGCTGCGATTGGCCCGTGAAGCTTTCGGGCGACATGCCCGGCGCGCCGATGCCAAAGCCCATGTCGGCGTCTTTCGCATCGGCCAGGATAAAGTCCTTGGCGCCCGACGGATCGGCATGGATCGCGGCCAGTTTTTGATCGAGCGATTTGAGCATTTTTGGTGGCGAGTTGTTCCTACATAGCCGCGGCATCCTGCCTCGCCGTTGGCGAACGGATTTGCCGAGCCGGTCGAACGGTTTGCTCGAATGCGGATTGAATTAGACTCCGCGGCAGGATGCCGCGGCTTTGTATTGACTATCTTCCCTTCAGTACCGTGTCGATCGTTTGCCGCAATACGCCGGCGCTTAGCTTGAGCGCTTGCGATTCTTTCGGCCATAGCTCGATCTCATGTGTTCCAAGCACGCCCGCGCGTCCCACGACAGTCGGCACGCTAATCGCCACGTCGCGCAGTCCATAGCAACCGGTTTGCAAGCTTGAAATGGGCATGATCCGCCGGCGGTCCAGGGCGATCGATTCGATCACGTCGTTGATCGCTAGGCCGACGGCGAATCCGGCGCCCCCTTTTTTCTTGATCACCTCGGCGCCCGAGCCTTTGGTTCGGGCGAACAATTCGCCGGCCGCTTGGTGGCTCCAGCCCGGATACTTTTCGAGCGGCAATCCGGCCACCGTGGCGCTCGACCAGATTGGGACCATGCTGTCTCCGTGCTCGCCGAGGATCAAGGCGGAGACTTGCGTCGGTGGCGCGCCGATTCGATCCGCGATCAGCGCCCGAAACCGAATCGTGTCGAGCTGCGTTCCCAATCCGATCACGCGACTGGCCGGCAGCTTGAGACGCTTGATCGCCAAATACGTCAGCACGTCCACGGGATTCGAGACGACGAGCGCGATCGCGTCGGGCTTGTGGCCGACTTTGCCGATCTCGCCGAGGATTCCCAGAAACAACTCGACATTGCGATTGATCAGATCGAGTCGGCTTTCGTCCGGTTTGCGCCGCAGCCCCGCAGTAATGCAGATCAGATCGGTATCGGGAATTTGCTCGTAGCCGCCGGAGCGGATGGTCTGATCGGCCATGAGCGACGCGCCGTGCATCAGATCGAGCGCCTGGCCGCCGGCCATTTCGGCATTGGCGTCGACGAGCGCAATTTCACGAACGATGCGTCCCATTTGCAGCGCGAACGCCGCACAAGAGCCGACCAACCCGCCGCCGCCGATGATACTGACTTTCATGGTTGATTACCGAAGTTATGTATTTTAGTTCTCAGCGTTGTAGCCATCGCGCATCCGGGGCTTCGGCGATGCGCCTCCAGCCCCGGCCACTCCCGTTTTCCCCACTCCCCATCTCCCCCTCCTGCCCTGGCGCCTACTTCCCCAGCGCGGCCATCACCCGTTGCGTAATCTCCCGGATTAGCTTTTCCTGATCCGCATTCACTCCCGACTCCCGACTCCCGTCTCCCGACTTCTTCCCCGCTTTCGGTCCCATCGCCGGGGGCGCCTCGAACGCTTTTCGCTCGATGCCCGACTCTCTCCAACTGTCGCGGAACACGTCATTGGCGCAGATGTCGCAGTTCTTCATTTCCGGCTCGAGCCGCGGATCGGTATAGCCCCACTTTTGTTTCAGATCCAGCAGCTCGCGAGTCTTCGTTTCGTCGAAGTAATTTACCTTGCCCAGGTCGCGGGCCAGCATCAGGATTCGGCAGTAGGCGTCGAGAATCTCAGTCCACCAGTAAGCCTTCTCCACCGTTTCGCCGAAGCTGACCGTGCCGTGGTTGGCCAGGATGATCACGTTCGATTTCTTGACGAAAGGCAGAATCGTATCGGCGAATTCTTGCCCGCCCGGCGTTTCGTATTTGGTGATCGGCACGTCGCCAAGGAACACCTCGACCTCGGGGAGCACGCACTGTGGAATCGGCTCGCGGGCGACGGCAAACGCGGTGGCGTGCGGCGGGTGGCAGTGAACGACGCTCTTGATCTCCGGCCGCTCTTTCATGATTGCCAGATGCAGACGAATCTCGCTCGTCCGTTTCTTCTGACCGGAAAGTTGATTGGCCTCCATGTCGACGATGCACAAATCCGAGGGCTTTAAAAATCCCTTGGAGACCATCGTCGGCGTGCAGAGGACTTCGTTCTCGCCGAGCCGGTAGCTGATGTTGCCGTCGTTGCCGGCGGCGAATCCCTTGTTATAAATCCGTCGACCGATGTCGCAGATTTCTTCTTTGAGGCGGTGCAGGTTGTTCATGATGATTTCGCTTTTTCGAGCAGGCCTGGTTTTAGATAGATATGGTCGAGAATGGCCGCGTTGTAGGCGTCCACGGGTTTGATCTTGGGTCGGAAAGGTTGAGCCGCTTCGCCCCCTTCGCTGACGGCGATTTGGCTGCCGACGCCGGCGCCGAGCTCGTCGTACACGACAATTTCTTCCGCGATTTCGCTGAGGTCGCCGGTCAAATTCGCCAGCGATAACGGCACGACCAAACGATAGCTCGCGCCGAGCATCGTCGGGTTCGCCCGGTTCAGCGTGACAGTTCCAATAACAGTGCCAATTCGCATGATATGTCCCATCGCCGCGTTCGCTAGCAACGCGCTAAACTTACAACCGGCCGCGCCACAGCTCGGGACAAATCCTCGGGCCGCCCGCACAAAATTGACTCACGATTCGTTTCATCTCGAACAAGGTTCTGCCGCGCGGATGGACCACCAGCAGATTCGCCCCGATCGCCCGCACTCCATCCGCCACGCCACGGCTATCGGTCGCCGCGATCGCCCGCACTCCGCCATGACGATTGGCCAGGCACAAGGCCGCGGCCGTTTCTTCGGTGAGCAACATGCCGAGTGTATCGCCAGTCGAAACTGCGGCCGTCAGGAGTTCCATGTGTTCGTTAAATCCGGTCGCCACGGGCTGCTCGATCGCGATCGGCTCGCGGCCGAGTACTCGAAGCAGTTCGGCCGGCCGGTAATTTGTGTTCGCCACTCCCAACAGCAGTCGAGTCTTGCCCGCGATGGCGTTAACGTTGTTCTCGGCCGACGCCTGAGTTATAAGTTCAATTTTTTTGTCGCGCAGCAAATCTCGCACGGCCGGCGTGATGATCGCGCCGCGGCGAACCATAAGCCGGCTGATGCCGCCGAGCCGGCCGTGCAGTCCGGCTAGCGCCACGACTTCGTCGCTGATCGCCAACTCGCCGGTGATTTGCTCCGTGGCGGCCCTGTTCATCCGTCGGGAATTCCTATCACGCACCAGCGAACCGGCGTCGCCTCAACCCCCAGCAACGCTCTCGTCGAGTCCCCATCACTGGAGATCATCACCTGCTCGCCCGCGCCGGCGCCCAACGTGTCGACCGCCAATTGCGGATCGCCATCTGGCGTGCGGCCGTCGATCAGCATCGGCTGGACGATCAGCAGCTTCCAACCATTCATGGATGAATGCTTGGCCGTCGCCGTCGCTGTTCCTACGACTAAACCGAGTTGCATGTTATTGCGGAGCGCGTCGCGAGCGAGCGCGGCTAAGGGTTACGCTTTGCCGAGTATTCTCAAATCGTCGATCAGCGAGCAGCGGCGTTCGCGGGTAAACGTCAGCGGCGACGTCACTCCCTCGCCGGTCGGCGTGGCGATCGAGAACGACAAGTATCCCTCGCCGCCCAATCCCAAGGCCGCCGTGCACGGACCGTTTTTCACGAACAGCGTGGTGTCCATGACGCGGCCCATTCGAGTCATGTTCCGCACGTTGTTCGAATGAATGATGCTCGTGTGGCGATAACCGTGCTCGTAGTGCTGGGCCTTCTCGATCGCCTCGTCCACGTTGCGGCAGCGAACGAACGGCAAAAACGGCATCATCTGCTCCACCGGCACGAACGGGTTGGTCTCGTCCGTTTCGCCAAAGAGCAGCTCCGTTTGAGCGGGCACGGTCTTGCCGATGCCGCGAGCCAACACGGCCGCGTCCTTGCCGAGAAAATCTTTCGACGCCGCGTCGTGCTTGTGCTCCCCCTCGCCCACGCTGACGATCGCGACTTTCGTCAGCGCCTCGACCTCGCGGGCATTCAGTCTCACGGCGCCCGCTCGATCCATTGCCGCGAGCATCGCATCGAACACCTCTGCGACTACGAAGACTTCCTTTTCGGCGATGCACAGCAGATTGTTGTCGTACGACGCGCCGTAGATAATCGCCCGAGCGGCTCGATCCAGGTCGGCCGTCTCGTCGACGACGACCGGTGGATTGCCCGGGCCGGCGACGATCGCCCGCTTGGAGCTTTGCAGCGCGGCCTTGGCGACGGCTGGGCCGCCGGTGACGCAGATCAGCTTCACTCCGCGGTGATTGAACAATGCGTCGGCCGATTCGAGCGTCGGCTCGGCGATCACGCAAATGAGATTGTCGATGCCCAGGTCGCGATAGATGGCTTGATTGAATCGCTTGACCCCTTCGGCCGCGACTCGCTTGCCGCTGGGATGCGGATTGACCACCACGGTATTGCCGCCGGCGATCATGCTCACCGCGTTGCCCGTAATCGTGGGCAGCGAATGCGTGACGGGCGTGATCGCTCCGATGACGCCGAACGGGGCGTGCTCGATGACCGCCAAGCCATGGTCGCCGCTAAAGACCTCGCTCCGCATAAACTCAACGCCCGGCGTTCGCTCGCCGAGAACTCGGAGCTTCTCGATCTTATGAACGAGCCGACCGATCTTGGTTTCTTCCATCTCCATGGTCCCGAGCTCGACCGATTGATCGATCGAAATGCGGCGAATGTGATCGATGATTTGCTTGCGATCGGCCAGTGTGCGTTCGCTGAGTTGCTCGAAGGCCGTGGTGGCCGCTTTCACGGCTTCGTCGACGCATGTGAAGATCCCGTACCGGCCGGAGAAATCGCGGCCGTTACCGGCGTGAATGCCCGGCTTCATTTGCGACAGGACTTGCTCGACGACTCGGCGGATGATTTGCTCGGTGGCTTCCATGGATCGGCTTATGTGCGGGTGGTTGGTTGTGGGTGGATTTTGTGTTGCTTACTCCCTCTCCCTTTGGGAGAGGGTTTTGCTTCGCTCGTTTCGTCACTACTCATCATTGCGCTGAAAAACGGGCTGCTGATCGACGAACACGCTGTCGACGATTCCGATAATCACCGTGTCGATCGGCAGCGACTTGGTCTCGGGCGTGAGCCGGGCGCTGGAGCCTTGCGTGATCAGCACGAACTCTCCTTCGCCGGCGCCCACGGTGTCCACGGCCACGAACGTCCGGCCGGTCGTCTTGAGCGACTGCCGCGTTTCTGGATCCAGCCGATAGGGCTCGACGACTAGCAGCTTATGGCCGACCATCGATGCGACCTTCTGCGTGGCGACCACGGCGCCGGTGACTTTGGCCACGAACATGCGATTTATAAAGGGGTCAGAACTATTTATTTGGTCGGTTGCGACCACTACGCGATACGCTTCTCCGAAATAAATAGTTCTGACCCCTTTTTCTCCTTAGGAGGCGTTCTGTAAAAATTGTTTCGTTTGTCGAGCGACAACGATCTCTTCGTTGGTCGGCATGATCCACAACTGCACTCGGCTCGAGGCCGCGTCGATCCGAGTTTCGCCACAGGCCGAGCGATTTTTCTCGGCGTCGGTCTCGATGCCGAACCACTCGAGATTTCCAAGCACCACCTGCCGCACGCTGGCGCTGTTTTCGCCAATACCGCCGGTCATGACGATCGCATCGGCGCCACCTAACTCGACTAAATACGATCCGATGTGATGTCGCACGCTTGAAGTGAACACATCAAGGGCCAAGCGAGCTCGCTCGTTGCCCGCCGCGGCCGCCTGCTCGAGATCGCGCACGTCGCCGCTGACTCCGCTGAGTCCGAGCAGCCCGCCTCGCTCCGCCAACTCGTGCAGCACCTCGGCGTGCGACAGACCCGTGCGCTCCATGATGAGCGGCACCGCGAATGCGTCGAAATCGCCGACACGGTTGTTTTGCGGCAAGCCCGACTGCGGGCTCATGCCCATGCTGGTCGCCACGCTCTTTCCATCGCGGATCGCCGTCACCGAGCTCGAACCACCCAAGTGGCACGAAATGATTTTGAGATTGTCGCGGCCAGTCAGTTCCGCCGTCCGCTGGGCGATGAATCGATGGCTCGCGCCATGAAAACCCCAGCGACGGACACGATACTTCTCGGCCCATTCCATCGGCGCCGCGTAGTATTTGAGCCGGTCGGGAATCGTGGCGTGAAACCCCGTCTCGAACGCGGCCACCAACGGCATGCCCGGCAACTTATCGCTCAAGAGTCGCATCGCCGCGATGTACGGCGGGTTGTGGGCCGGCGCGACTTGGCTCACTTCTTCCATCGCGGCGAGCAGTTCGGGCGTGACCCGCTGCACGCCGGTCATGGCGCCTCCATGCACGGCCTTGAATCCGATCGCCGACACGTCGCTTGCCGACTTCAAACAGCCCGTCGCCTGATCGGTCAGTTGGTCCAAGCAACACCGCACGGCCGCCGCATGATCGGGCGCCGGCATCGTCGCGTCTCGCCGCATTCCGCCGATCTCGACGAAGCAGGGACTCTCTGCGGAGCCGATCCGTTCGACACCGCCGCGCGCGACTTGACGCTCGTCGGTCATGTCGAACAGCCGGTACTTGAAGCTGGTCGAGCCGAGATTGGCTACGAGGATGTACATGGGGCGAGTGGAGGGTGAGCCGAGAGCGAGGACGCTTGAAGGAAGGTTTGGAAATGACGAATGACGAAATACCCAATGTCTAATCAACGACTAATGTCTAATGACGAATGTCGAAGGGCTCTGCGCCTCGGTTAAAAAAAGCGGGTCGTTCGTCATTCCGCTGCTAAGTCAAATACGCTTCGACCAAGCCCTCCGCCGGGCGCGGAATGACGTGGCTGGCGACAAGGTCGCCGACTTGCGTGGCGGCTGCGGCGCCGGCTTCGACGGCCGCTCGCACGCTTCCCACGTCGCCCGACACCACGGTGGTCACGAGACCACCGCCGATCGAGACGCGTTTGATGATTTGCACATTGGCTGCCTTGGCCATGGCGTCGGTCGCTTCGACCAGCGCGATGAGCCCCTTGGTTTCAATCAATCCGATAGCGCTTTGCATTGGAGAAACTTTCGATTAGAGATCAAAGATGAAAATTGCAGTGTAGGGAAATGACGAATGACGAAATACCCAATGTCTAAATCAATGGCTAGTGTCTAATGTCGAATGACGAAGGTTTGTGGTTGAGGCTCCGATGTTGTGCAGGGACTTGATTCCAGTCCTTCGTCATTCGTGCTTCCGCATTCGTCATTGATTAGACATTCGTCATTCGTCATTAGTCATTCTCAGTCCGCGCCCTTCGACGGGGCTCGCTTGCCGGTGGCCGGTAGCACGATGCCAATATCGTCGTGCGGACGCGGGATGACTTGGACGGCGACGACTTCGCCGACCCGACCGGCAGCATTGGCGCCGGCATCGGTCGCGGCTTTCACGGCGGCTACGTCGCCCGTCACAAACGCGGTGACCAGACCGCTACCAACTTTGTCCCAACCGAGGAACTGAACATTGGCCGCCTTCAACATTGCGTCGCTGGCCTCGACCAAGGCGATAAAGCCCTTGGTCTCGATCATGCCGAGCGCTTCCATAATCTTTGCCATACTGGAAATACTCCGGTGAAAAAAAGGGGGTTGGGGGGGATAAATCAATAAAAATTCGTCATCGCCGCGTCGCTCGCGACGCGCTCTCGATCAGTCGCAAAAAAACCCATCGCAAGCGACCACGGCCAATCGGGGTCGTCACGTTTGAAAGATCAACTCGACTTTTTGGGCGTGATCCAAATCGGCTGCGTTCCCTTCGTCGGTATCCAAGTGCACTTCAAGTTTGCTCGTGGCGTCGGCGCGAACCAACAGATCGTTAAACACGACGCTGCAAGACGACACGACCCGCAGGCTCATCCGGTCGCCATTCTTGACGCCGTAAAACGCGGCATGCTCTCGATTCATGTGTACATGCCGCTCGGCGCGGATCACGCCCTCTTCGAGTTCGACCACGCCGGCCGGGCCGACCAGCACGCAACCGGGCGTGCCTTGGATATTTCCGCTGGCGCGAACCGGCAGATCGATGCCCATCGAAATCCCATCGGTGAACGCAAGCTCAACTTGGCTCATTGGACGTGTTGGACCGAGCACGCGAACGGCTGGCAGCATTCGCCGGCGGGGACCCACGACCATCACGGTCTCTTCCGCCGCGAAGAAGCCATCTTGATAGAGGGGCTTTTGCGGCGTCAACTTGCGCCCCGCGCCGAACAGCGTCTCGACATCTTGGTCCGTCAAATGGCAATGTCGCGCCGAAATGCTGACCACCAAGTGAGGCGTGCCCGGCGGCGCCGAGGCTTTGCCGAGCACGATTTCGCGGACGATCCGCTCGACGGTGTTTCGATCTAGGGTGGCTGTCGACATCTTTTCTACTGATTGCTTTGAGTTGGTGCTTGGTTGTTTTAACGGCAGGACAGGGGGCTTACGCCCCCCGCTCGACAGGCGTCATTCGCTGTTCGGCTCCGCGATGATCAGTTTCACGCCGGCCGCAGTCACTCGCTGTTGCCACTGCGGCGCAATTTCGTGATCGACGACCAGTGATTGCACGGCGTCGAGCGGCGCCAAGTGGGATAAACTTTGATGACCGAACTTGGTGCTGTCGGCCACGACGATCACTTCTTCGGCCGCCCGCATCATGGCCCGTTCGGTCTCGACCAGTAGCAGATTGCTGTTGTAAAAGCCCCGCTCGTTGATCCCAGCCACGCTCAAAATCGTTTTGCGGACATTGAGCCGCGAGAGCATTTCGTTGGCGTGAGGACCGAGCGACACGCCCGACCGCGGATAGACATAGCCCCCCAGCAGCACAAGATCCGAATTCGAACTGGAGGCAAACAGGTTGGCGACCGGCAGCGAGTTGGTGACGATCTGCAGCGGCCGGCCCACCAACAATCGGGCGACTTCGTAAGCCGTGGTGCCGCCATCGAGCAAGAGCGTATCGCCGTCGATGATCAGTTCGGCGGCCCGCTTGGCAATGGCTCGTTTTTTGTCCCATTGGGCCGGCTGTCGTTCGTCGAAGTGAGGCAGTTTGGGGGAACTACCGGTATAAAACACCCCGCCGTGGGTCCGTTTGGCTGTGCCCGCCAGTTCCAATTGATCGAGGTCGCGGCGAATGGTGGATTCCGAGACACGGAGTTCGTCCGCCAACTCGGGCAGGGCGATAAACCCGTGGTTTCGGACCAATTCGAGCAGCCGTGAACGGCGTTTTTCAGCCACAGGCACGGCAGGATTCTCCAAAATTCGCGCACTGACTCTGACTATTATGTCAAGAATGACGCCTTATGCAAGAATATTTGCAATAAATCTTTCGTATTTATGATAGATTTATCCCAAAAATGTCAATTACGGCGTCTTTTTTGGCCAATGGATCGGGGGAATCATCTGCCATAAAGTGAGCAACTTACGTATTTTGGAATTATTCCTTGCTCGAAATCCATCGTATGGCAATCGCGCGGAGGCCACATCTTAGCGACCTGCTATCGCTCAAGTTAGCGGTGAAGTAGTCTGAAGGCTTGGTATGGGCTCTCTCGACTTAAAAACGCCGTTCTAGATTACAGCCTCCGTATCCAATGCCGTCGATGCGCACCTTGTCGGCCGATTTGGCGAGGCATCTCGCTGGTGTCATCGCTCCGGTCTACGTTCTGAGCGATCGGCGGCAGGTCGTGTTTGCCAATTCAGCAACTTGCCGGTGGCTTGGCGTTGAGTTGTCAGATCTGATCGGCCGAACGTCGTCGTACCATTCCAGCTCAGCGGTGGAGTCCCTCGATGCCAAGGTCGCCGGACTATGTCCGCCGCCTGAAGTGTTCGCCGGGACGCGGTTATTCGCAGCCGTTAGTTGCATTGGCGACGACGGGCAACCGGCCCGGCGACGAGCCGAATTTATTCCGCTGCCCGATGACGTCGAGAGTTGGTCGTCCATCCTCGCGATCGTCGACTTGCACGATCTTGCTTCAGGTGAGACGGTTCAGCCATCGTCGCCCGACGTAGCCGAGGCGGAATTATTGCATGCTCGCTTGCAGGACATACATCAGCAGTTGCGGACTCATTGGCAAATGGACCGATTGCTGGGGATCAGCCCGGCCATTACCCGCGCGAGAACTCAAATTCAACTCGCGATCGGTAATTCGGCAAGCGTGCTCGTCGTCGGGCCGCCCGGGAGCGGTCGACAGCATGTGGCTCGAGCTATTCATTATGGCGTCGCCGCGAGTTTGCCCGGCGGTTTGTTTCCGCTGTCGTGTTTTACGCTGGGCGGCGAAATGCTTAGCGCAGCGCTCGCGGCGCTTCAGTCGAGTCAAGACGCGACGGTCAGTCGGTCCGGCGCCACGCTGCTGCTCGGCGACGTGCAAGACTTGCCGAAAGAAGCACAGGCCGAGTTCGCCCGACGGCTGATCGGAGATTCATGGCCGTTCAAAATTGTTTCGACGGCGCAGGCGCCACTCGACACAGCAGTTCCGCGCGGTGAATTTCGCGCCGACCTGGCCGCGGCTCTATCGACGATCGTTATTCATCTACCGCCACTGGCCCAGCGCCGCGAGGACATCCCACTGCTCGCCCAGATGTTTCTCGAAGAAATGAACGCACGAGAAGAAAAGCAGCTCGGCGGTTTTTCGCCCGAGGCCCTCGATCGACTTGCCGCCTATTCGTGGCCGGGCAATATCGACGAGCTTGGCGAACTGGTTCGCGAGGCCCATGCGATAGCGGAAGGCGCCTATGTCGCGTCGAGCGATCTGCCGAAGCGAATTTATCTGTCGGCGGCCGCTCAACGACAGCCGCGCAAGACGATCGAGCCCATCGAACTCGATCGCGTATTGGCGAAAATCGAGGTCGAGCTAATCCAACGAGCAATGCGAATGGCAAGGGGCAACAAAACCAAGGCCGCCAAGCTACTGAGTCTCACTCGGCCGCGGCTGTATCGCCGGATGGTTCAGCTTGGATTGGAAAAGCCGGAATGAATAGCCTGTTACAAATAGCGAAGGCCCCGCTTGTTGTCGTCGAACGCGACGGGCAGTGGGCAGCGGCGCTGCGGTTGGCGCTGGGCGAGAGGCGACTGAAGCCTGGAGATTTTGGCGGCGCCACGCTCCTCGACGTGGTTCGGATCACCGAACTGCGATCGATGGATGATTTGTGGCCTGCGCTGCGCGAGCAACCGACGGGGACGATTGCCCTCGAAGTCACGATGGCCAACGTCAAGCAATTCGCAAAGGCGCTGTTGCGGCTAGAGCGGGAATTCTCGAGCGCAATTGCGTTTGCGGTGGCGGCCCGGGGATTGGCCGCTTACAGTGGCATGATTCGCGAGGCAGGGGCGGTGTGCGTGACCGACTCGCCGCGATGCCTGGCCGATGTCTGTGAGTTGGTCGCGCTACGCATTGCAAAGCAAGCCGACCTCCGCGGCGCGTCAAATAACGACGCCGATCAGATTTTCAGCAGTCTGCCGTGGACAGAATTGGTAAATCGAGAAAATGGGATGGACCACGAAGGCGCGAAGACACGAAACAAATCCAAATAGACAGGATTAACATGATTGACAGGATTTTTCTTTCGTGTGGCTTTGCCGCATTTTCAATCCTGAAAATCCTGTAAATCTCGTCTATTCTTTTCATTCGTCGTGTCTTCGCGCCTTCGTGGTTCTCTCCTTCCTTCATAACGAGAGAGAAGACGATGACCACAATTGGTGAAACCGACGTTCGCGCGGCGCTCAACGAGTTCAAAGACCCGGAGACGGGCCGGGGCGTTTTGCAAAACGATCAAGTTCGCGACTTGGTAGTCACCGGCGACGCCGTGAAGCTCACCTTGTCGCTGTCGACGCACTCGGCGCCCGTGGCGAAAGCGACGCAGGCCGATCTGATCGAGCTGCTCCGCAACCGGTTCCCACAATTGAAAGACGTGCAGGTCGAGCTCGCGTCGCACACCACGCCCGCGCCCAAGCTTGGCCAGATCGGTTTGACGGCTAAGAGCGTGATCGCCGTCGGCTCGGGCAAAGGTGGCGTCGGCAAGAGCACGATCGCCGCGTCGATCGCGCTGGGCCTGAGACGCAGCGGCGCCCGCGTGGGACTGATGGACGCCGATGTATATGGCCCCAGCATTCCGCATCTGCTGGGCGTGGATCAAAAGCCCGAAGTGATCGACAAGCGGCTCGCCCCGGTCGAGGCAGCCGGGCTGAAGGTCATGTCGATGGGCTTTCTCGTGCCGGCCGGCGAAGCGGTCGTGTGGCGCGGGCCGATGCTGCACGGCGCGATTACGCAATTGCTCCGCGACACGGCCTGGGGCGATCTGGATTATTTAATCATCGACATGCCGCCGGGCACGGGCGACATCGCGCTCACGCTCTCGCAGATGTTGCCGCTCACCGGCGCCGTGGTCGTCTGCACGCCGCAAGACGTGGCCCTGTTGGACGCGGTGAAGGCCATCGCCATGTTTCGCAAGGTCAACATCCCCGTTTTGGGCATGGTCGAAAATATGAGCTACTTCATCTGCCCCAAGTGCGGCGAGAAGTACGACATTTTCGGTAGCGGTGGCGCGAAGCGGAAGGCGACGGAGCTCGACATCCCATTCTTGGGCGAAGTGCCGATCAATATTTCGATTCGCCAATTCGGCGACGATGGCCAAACTCCGCGAAATTTCGAAGATCCTGTGACCGCGCCATTTCTCGAAGCGATCTGCTTCCGGCTCGTGAAGAATCTGGCGGACAAGAGTCGTCAGCGGCCGCCGATGCCCAGCTTGCCCGTGCTGTGAAAGAGCATGAAGCGTGAAGAACGCGACATGAATGTCGCCTAGAGCCGCGCACGAAGTAAGCGCCGGGTCTGTGATTTTGCCATTGTCGGCGCTTACTTCGTGCTCGGTTCCATGAACCATGCGCTAGACGTGCTTACTCAGCCGCTCGGCCAACCGACCGAGCGCCGAGCTATGATCGTCCAGCCCCAGATGGGCCTGAATCAGGCTCATGCCCGTGCGGTCGGCGAGCGCCGCTCGCAGCGCTGCGTCAAATTCTCCTTCGGTCCGCACATCGTAGCCCGTGCCGCCGCCGAAAATCTCGGGCAGCTTGTGATATTTCCAAGGATTGATGTCGTTGAAGTCGCCGGCATGAAGCACGCGTTCGGTGCCGTAACCTTTGTTATCGAGCACGATCACGATCGTCGGAAAGCGTTCGCGAACGATCGTCGATAGTTCGTTGCAGGTCATTTGAAACGCGCCGTCGCCGACGATGGCAATCACGCGCAGGTTGGGCCGTGCCACTTGCACCCCCAGCGCCGCCGGCACGGCGAAACCCATCGATGTGTAATAGGCCGGCGAAAGAAATGTCGTCCGCGCGCCGACGACAAGCTCGGTCGCCGCGAACAGCGAATCGCCCACGTCGGCGATGATCGCCGTATCGTCGTCGATCGATTCGTTGAGCCGCGACATCATCCGCGTGATCGTCAGCGGCGCGTCGGGCTTGAGCTCGAACTGCTCATTGTGCCGCCGCGGCTGCGGCGGAAGCTTGCGCCGCGGCGGCGTGGGACGAGCGGCGGCCAACGCGCGAATGAAATCGGGCAGCAGCACGCCATGAAAGTGGTGATGGTGTATCCGAAGCTGCTCGCTCGTGGCGTAAATACAACTGCCCGGGTTGAGATTCGCCGTGAAAATGCCCAGATTCAGATCGGTCATGAACGTGCCGAGCAAGATCACGCAATCGCTTTCCTCGACGAATCGTGTGACCTCGTCACGGCCCATCGCGCCTTCGTACAGGCCTATGTAGAGCGGATGGGTCTCGCTGATAACGCTTTTGCCAAGAAGCGTCGCGGCGAAGGGAATATGGGAGCCTTCCACGAGGGCCACGACGTCGTCCTGCAGCCCAAACCGGTGAATCTCCACGCCCGCCACGATAACGACCCGCTGACTGCGATTGATCCAATTTACGGCTTCCGAGACGGCTTCGGCCAACGTCTCCGAATCGCTGACGGGCTCGGTCGAGCGAAACGGATACGGGACGTCGGGCGTTACGTTGACCATGTCGCGCGGCAATTCGATGTATACGGGCCGCTTCGTTCGGGCGGCCGTGTCGAGCACGCGATCGATCTCTCGAAACGCGATCGTGGGATCGGTAAGCTCCGTCCCGGCGACGCAGATTTTCTCGAACACTTCGGCCTGCGTGCGGAAATCCTTGACCTTGTGGTGCAATAGCGGATTGTTGATTCGCTCGCACATTCCTGGCGAGCCGGTGATGACGACCACGGGCGACTTCTCGGCATAAGCCCCGGCGATGGAGTTACATAGACTTAAGCCGCCGACGCAATAGGTGACGCACACGGCGCCCATCCCATTCACCCGGGCGTAGGCGTCGGCGGCGAATCCGGCGCAATCCTCGCGGGTGCAACCGATCACGCGGATCGGGCTCTCGTTGAGCATGTAATAGAAGCTCAGAATATAATCGCCCGGGATGCCAAACACGTCGGCGATCCCGTAATCCTGCAAGCGGCGAATCAGATAGCCGCCGATCGACATGCCAGTGGCTGGCGCGGGGGCGCCATGGGTCGCCGATGAGGACACCGCCGACGGCGAATTCGCGGGGACATTCGGCGGTACGCGGGCCGGTAATCGCGACATGGCCAAGACCCTCTCGACTTAGAACTGCTCACAAGACCGCCGGGGACTGTTCCCTTCTCCCAGGCGCGAAAACGGACTGGTTCGACCAACGTCGGCCGATCAATCGACCGACTGTTCATTTTGCTTGGCCAATTGCGCGCGGCGCACCAACACTCCCAATAGCCACAGCGCGTCGAACACCCACACGCAAGCCAAGATCATCGACGACAGGTCACTGCGTCCGGCTCGCGCCGCCCCGATCGCCATCAAAATTCCGAAAAGGAGCAAGCCAGCGGCGATCGCGTAAATCAACCGATTGCCTACCTCTTGATATTCGCGCATGACTCTTGGAAGTTCACGGTTTGGCAAAATCCGGGCTGGGAGAAGGGGACAGTCCCCGACGGTTCTCCCCGGCCATCGGGCGTATCGTTAAGCAGTTCTAAAACGAATCCCCATTAAACGATAACGGGCCGGCGCTGTGAAGCAAGCGGACATTTTTGCGAAGGGCCTTCTCTGGCAGCGTCGCCGTCGCGCGCTTCGGAAGTACAATGAGGGCTTCATTCGCCCCGGCCGATTCACCGAATCGATTTCCCACGATACACGGCTCGAGAACAAATTATGGTTAAACGCCGAACAAAGACGACGCGGCGAAGCGAGGCGGCAGCGAAGAAAAAGAAAACTCGCCGTAAGGTCGCAAAACGCCGCGGCGCCACGCCCCCTTCTTTTTTGATTTCGGACGGTTTGGCCGCGGACGACGATCTCGCCGAAGCGGTGATCGTGCTGCCCTCGGATGCATCCGCCGAGCTTGTCGCGGCACTGACCGGGGCGACGAACCTCGATTCCCAGCAGCTCGATTCCCAGCCGCTCGACGGGCCGGAGTTAGGCGATTGCGAGCAGGACGCTCTGGATGCAAGGGATGCCGTCGAAGAGCTGGAATTCTTCGCCGATTCGGACGCCACAATCGAAATGCCGGCCGGTGAGCCGCCGATGTCGTCGTGCAGCGAGACCTCGCCTGCCGCGTCTCGCCGGCTGATGCCGACGATTGGGGAGCTGAAGTCGCTTTACACTCGGTATACGGGAGGCGCCGAATTCGACGAGCACGACAAGGCGTTCTATTTCGTGCTCGATGTTGGCGGAATCAATCGCGCTCAGCAGCTGATCCGGCATGTGGCCGAAGTGCTAGCGGAACTCGAAGAGTTTCAGTAATTGAAGAATTTTCAAAAATATCTACAGCTATCCGATCGATTTGCCGACACGGAGGACGACTTTTTCGCATGCAATTATTTTTCTAACCATCGCTACTACAAGGCGTTGGCCCACCTGCTAGCAGTCTCTCGGCGGCAATCGATCGGCACGGGGGCACGAGAATCGCTATTGCCCCGGCCCACCGTGATGCGGCAGGATGTCGCGCCGCGGGAGTCGATTTGAAAATTGCTCAGAAGGGAATCTGGAGCGCGAAATGTCGTTCAATCTCGATGCGTCGGCGGGACTGTGGGTACTTAGCACGTTACAAATCTGGGGCATCGCCAGCGCTTGGCTGGCTCGAATCAGCGAGGGGTCGGTCCACCAAACTCTCTGTCAGCGCCTCTTCTTCTTGAGTCTGCTGCTGATGGGCGCGGCGACAATCGCCAGCTTGGCGCTCCAGCCCATGTATTGGCTCGGCTCGGGCGTCACACTGGCCATGATGATTCTAGTCGTGATCTGCGATTTCCGCCGTTCCAAGGCGTCGGAATTCTTCACCACAGGGCTATGACTCCGATAAGCCAATTCGTTCGGCAGCCATCAAGAAAGAAGCTTCCTGGAATGCCACCCCATCTTGCCTTGCGACAAAATCGAGTTTTCGGGACACTACCGCCCGAAAACTGTGCGACGATCGAGCATTTTCCTCGGCAGTGCCCCTTATGCGTCATTGGCCAATCATCGCGCTTGCGATCGGAATGATGGGCGGGTGTGCGCCTTTACGGCCGGCCCCCGCGCTGCCGCCGATGCCCAATATGGGTTCGCCCCTGATTCAACAGGCCGAGCCTGCCCCCGCTCCGGTGCTCATGCAATATGCTCCGCCGCTGGGTCCAGGCGCCCCTTCGACGTTGCTTGCCAACCCTCTGCGACTGCCCGTGGCCGATCGCGATTTTGCTTGGGATCAATTGGTCGCCGTGATCGAGCAGTATTTCAGGATCGAGCACGAAGAACGAGTGCGGATGGCTGGCGACCTGTTGACCGAGGGCCGCATCGATACCTACCCGTTGATTGCCGCGACGCTTTTGGAACCGTGGCATGGCGATTCGGTCACGTTCGACGATCGGCTGCGGAGCACGCTGCAATCGAAGCGGCGCCGCTGCTATGTGCGCGTGATACCGGAGCAGGCCAGCTATTTGGTTGAAGTGGTCGTGCTCCGGGAGTTAGAAGATTTGCCGCGACCGCTGATGGCTACGACGGGCGCCGCGGTGTTCGACAAGGTGAATGGCCAGGATCGCGTGCAACCGGACGTACTGCCTTCACTCGCTCAATCGCCGGGCGCGGTGAATCGTCCCGGACCACGGGCCGGCGGTTGGATCCCCGAGGGGCGCGAGATCGATTTGGAGCAAGTCATGCTGGCCAAGATGCAAGCTCGATTGAGTGCGTGCGTCGTGCCGGTGCTCGCGGCGCCGCCCGGTTTTGCGCCGCCGTGACGACCGCGCCGCCTACTGGGACAGCTTGCTTTTGAGGTCCGAGAGCAACCGAACGGCCCGACCAATTTCAGCTTTCTGACGAATTGGATCTTGAGGAATCTCTCGCTCGATCGTCAGCGGGCCGCTGTAGCCGATTTCGTCGAGCGTGCGCAAGAACGGCTCAAAGCCGACGGCGCCTTCGCCAAGCGGCGCCTCGCGTCCCCACTCGACGCCTGGCTTATCCGACCAAGTTGCGTCCTTGCAATGAACGCTGCGAACGTAGCGGCCGATCGTGCGCAGGGCTTCGATCGGTTCACCCGAGCCGTACATGATCATGTTGGCCGGATCGAAATTGACGAACAGGTTGTCGCGCTCGACGTCGCCGATAAAAGCCACGAGCGCTACGGCCGTTTCCTGGCCGGTCTCCAAATGCAGCGCCTGGCCATTTTGGCGGCAACGATCGCAAAGCTGGCGAGTCACGGAAAGTATTTGGCCATACAGGGGCGCCGAACGGTCGTGGGGCACGAAGCCTAGGTGAAGCGCGACGACATCGACGTTCAGCAGCCGCGCAAAGTCGGCGATCTGCTTCATTTCCGTCAGCCGAGCATCGCGAGTGGCCGGCGGAACCAAACCCACGGTCCGGACGACCGTGGGGATATCGGCATAGCTTTCGCCATCGAAACCACCGAACACGGCCGTCAAACGAATGTCCAAGGAGGCGAGTCGATCCAAGAACTTGTTTGCGAGTTCCTCGGTGCGCGACGCCGCATGAGGCGCGTGCAACTGAATCGTCGGCACGCGCAGTTGCTGGGCGACCTCAAGCTGAACGCCAAGTCCCGCATCGACACTGGCGAATACACCGATCGGCCATTTTTCCATCGTGTGCGCCGCGTCTTAGTGCGAATGGTAAATGCGGTCGGATTGTGTCGCCCCGGCCGTAAAAGACAAAGCAGCGACCGCCCCCCTGAACCCCGACGATTTGCCAATCACACTCCCTGACAGTTTACCGCCGCCCGCCTCTGCCGCCCGACGATCGGCCACGGTAGCCGTTGCCACCCCCCCGGGGAGCGCGGCTGCGGGCTTCCATGTTGCCGTCGACGATCAGGCCGATGACTTCTTGCCAAGTCGGAATGGCGTGCTTGGCGTCGTGGCCGGCGTCGTCCGCGTCGTCGTCGGAATGCCGATCGTCGAGATCGTCGGCGTGGTCTTCAGCGTGGTCGTCGGTGGGAGTTTCATTGCGCTCGACGCGTTGCCGCGCAGGGCGACGCGGCTTTTCTTCGTCTTCGCGATATTGCGATCGCAGATCGGCGACTTCTTCGTCCGCTCCCTCGACGCCGTCATCGATATCGGCGCGGTCGATGAGGGCATCGTCGGGATCCGAATCCAACCGTTCGACGTTGGGCGACTCCGCGCGGGCGGGGTCGGTGCTTTTCTTGCCGCCACGCCGTCCGCCACGCCGACGTCTGCGGCGCGGCCGCTCTTCGCTATCGGCCGCCGATTCTTTTTCGCTGCCCGCTGAGCTCGAGGTTTCATCGTCCAGCGATTCGTCGTCGGCCATGTCGCTGGCGTCATCATCGTCAAAGCCGCCACTTTTTGCGCGATCGGAAACTTCGTCCTCGATCGGAGTCGGCGACCGCTGGGAGGTATCGCCGTCGCCAGGCGCGCCAGACTTCGAACGTCCGCTACGTCGGCCGCCCCGTCGACGTCGTCGGCGCTTGCTTGCCGTTCGCTCGACTTCTTCCGATTCGGTTGTTTCGCCGCCGGCTTGCGAGTCTCCCAGGCCGCCGTCGTCTCGATCATCGTCGATGGACAATTCTTCGTCGTCTCGATGAGATTCTCGGCTAACTTCAATATCGAGTTCGAGTTCGTCGTACATCTCCGGGCGAATCAAATCATCCATCTCGCTCGATTCGTCGTTGACATCGAAGCGCTCAAGTTTGTCGCTCGGTGGTCGGGTGGGCGATGGCGGTTGGGATCGCCGTGCATCGCGAGCCGGTCCCTCGTCGCGTCGTGGAGGACGTCGACCTCGATCGCCGCCGCGGGCTTGGTCTGTGCGATCCGAACGATCTCGCCGCCCCGACCGTTCTGGCTGGGCTGGTCGCTGCTGTTCCCGTTGCTGCTGCGAGTCTCGCGATTGAGAATCCCGCGGCTGTGAATCTCGCGGCTGTGAATCTCGCTGGCGGGGCTGTTGCGGTCGTCCGCCGCGCTGGTTCCCAGCATTCGTGTCGACCGGCGGCTCGCCCGACGCTTTTACATGAGGAGGCGTGAGCGGCGGCGTAGACGGTTTCGGGACGGAGGTAGTTGCGGGAGGCGGCTCGGGAGGAACTTCAATCCCCAGCGAACCGGCTAGCTCAGCCCAATTCGATGAGGCGGGCGGCTTGGGCTTGGGCGCCGCCGCTCGCGGAGGCGCGGGTGGCGGCGGCTTGACGGCGGGCGGCGCCGGCGGTTTTGCGGACTCCGGCGTCGGTTGGGCGCCCAATTGATCCGCCAAAAAATTCCAGTGGTCGCTCGGTTTTGGATCGCTCATGTCGAACAGTGTTGATGGTGAGACGGCCGCGCCCCTTAATCGGCGCCGGCGATCGATGTGCGATGAACGGTTGCCCAGCGAAGTGCCTTTCAGCCAGCGGCGCATCGCCCGTGACCCAAAATGGCGGCCTGCCAATTGGCGGGCCAATCCAGGCCGCGGCGCACGACCGGCGAGACAACCTACATGGTCGTAATATAAGACTTTAGAAACGGCTTGGGAAGCGAGCAAATCGCGATCCAGGATCGGCGGATCGGCTTTGAGCGACCGCGATCGACTTTTTCCCTCGTGCCAGCGATTACTATTAGAACTGCTCACCAAACCGCCGGGGACTGTCCCCATTTTAGGGAGTCCGCGGAGCAAAACTGGGGACTGTCCGGTTCTCCAAGGCGCCAGCCGCTCGGAAGCACCGTGAAACTCAATCGCAAAGCCCCGAAACACTGCCAGCCAAAAACGGCCGCAACGCATTGCCTCCGGTGGCTTTTTCGGATTCTCGCCTTTTTGGGAGTTTCGCGATCGAATCCCCTCGAAATTGCTTGACTTCGGCATTTCGAGAGGCAAGAACTGAGTGTGCTTGCATTGCGCCACGATCGGCGCCCATCCAATCCTAGCGAATCAGCCTGGTGTTCGCCGTTCAACGTAGAACGGCATACTCACTCGGCGTTAATAAAGTTTTCGGAGCTATCTGTATGAACACCGTGCAAAAATTTGGTTGGATTGCCTGTGCCGCGATCGGATTGTCCATCGCCGGCCAACCAGCGAACGCTCAAAAGGTCGACCCGAAAGCGCCTCTCGCGCCCGCGACCGCGCCGGCCGCGGCGAAGATCGATTTGAACGCGGCCACTCAAGCCGACCTGGAAACACTGCCGGGCGTCGGCGCCTCGACGGCGAAGAAGATCATCGCCGGTCGCCCCTATAAAACTGTCGACGATCTCGTAAAGGCCGGCGTCAGCGGCGTCACGTTCGACAAGATCAAGGGGCTCGTCACGGTCAAGACATCGGTCACAACCGCCCCGATTAATAAAACGCCCGTCAAGCCGCTCGACAAAACCCCGATTAAGCCAATCGACAGGATCCCGACCACTGGCACGCCGGCCGCCGCCGTCGAAAAACCCGATCTCAACACGGCCCCTGAAGCCGATCTCAAGATGATCGACGGCATCGGCGACGCCTACGCAAGGAAGATCATTGCCGGCCGCCCCTACAAGACCGTCGACGATTTGGCCAAGGCTGGTGTCCCTAAAGCCACTATCACTAAGATCGCTCCGCATGTCACCGTGGGCTCGGTGAAAGCGACGACGACTGTAGACGCCAAGACGCCGCCGGTCAAAGGCATGGTCTGGGTCAACGGCGAGACCAAAGTCTATCACCTGGAAGGAAGTCACTGGTACGGCAAGACCGTCAAGGGCGAGTTCATGACCGAGGCCGACGCAATCAAGGCCGGCTATAAGAAGGCCAAGAACGAAACGGCCACCAAGGCGCCGTAGTTCAATCCGATCAGCCCGCGGACGGTCGATGCGGCCGGCCGCGGGCTTTTTTTTGTTGGCAGAGGGTAGATCTCCAATTGCCGCGATTGGCTAGCGGTCCGTTGCGAAATGTAGATCGAGCAGCGTGCGGAGCGCCTGCCTCGCTCGATGGAGGCGAGTCTTCACGGCGCCGGGTTCGATTCCGAGCGACTGAGCCACCTCGGCCGTTTCGAATTGCTCGATGTCGTGTAACACGAGCACGATGCGATAGTTTTCCGGCAATCGGTCGATCGCCTGGCGAACCAACTCGCGCATTTCCCGGCTGCTGGCGATCTCGTCGGCCGTCAACTGCCAAGCCGGTCCAGAATTTTCGCGATGTCCGGTGCGATCGAAGGTGGGCAACAACGACTCGATCGATCGATCAGGGCGGCGTGCGTTCCAGCGGACTCGCATCCGGGCCGAGTTAACCGCGATGCGGTGCAGCCATGTGATCAATTGCGCCGCGCCGTCGAAATTAGCCAAGCCGCGATATGCGGCCAGAAGTGTTTCTTGCGATCGATCGCCAAACGTTTGGGTCTGGAAGCAACGCTTCGCGCTAGAGGACGCCCCGAAGAAATCGCCGCCGTCCAAGGCAACGCCATGAAACGAGTCGCGTCCCCTTTTATTGTCCCCTTTTATTGTCCGAATTGCGATGCTACGCGGTCGGTACTCATCAGATTCTTGTTCATAACAATTCCCTTACTGCTGGCCAGCAAGCAATCAAGCGTACCAGCAAATATTAAACGCAAGCGAGAACATCACTATCCAGCAGATGTTGCAAAGGCAGCTCAGCGCCCAATCGCCGCCGCAGGATATCTTCGCCGTTGAAGCCCAGGGTTGGAACGAATTCATGGCGGAGCGACTTTCCAATCTTGCGATCGGTATCGCAGAGAATCAGAAATTGATCCAGGAAAACTGGACTTGGATTGACCTATTGTTACCGGGCAGGTAGGCAAAAGAAAATCGGCGGTTTTGAAGTTTGCCATGACGCGATCAGAATGAAGGGGCCTTAAATGACGACTTCCGGATCACGAAGCACAAATGCACCCTTGGGCTCAAATCGGCCATTCCGTTACATTCAAGATAAGGCACGCTCGGATTGGCTGGCATCCGCCGACCTTTGGGCTGAATTTGAGCGCTCCTCAGAGAACGCTATCCGATCACTTGGGTCTTCCGACAGGCGTTGGAATACTTCGAGTGCAACTGATCTTAAGGCGTCTCTCTTTTCATCGCTCGAATCGGTTAGACTAGCGGCAATTTTGGCAACAATTGAATTCAGCCCTAATGACCCCGATTTGCTTTGTGCAATTGTCGACCTTATTTTCGATGATACGTCAGCCCGCGTTCGCGGAACGGCGCTACGCGCAGCAGCCACACTTGAGCGGACGAAAAAGGACGCCAATGTCTTGCTGAGTTCACTCGCGGACAAAATGTCCGAGCAATTCCAAATTGAAGTAGGAGCAATCGACACGAGGCTATCAGGTCTGTGGCTTAGGAGCGTCGATCTATTGACTACGGCGCGCGATACCCTTTCAGCAACGAAAGCAATGCACGAACAGCTTTTAGAAAAGAACTCCCGGGGGCTATTGACTAAAATGCGTGCCGATCGCGCGTTTGCCAAATCACAGCTCGACAATTCCGATCCAAGCGTCCGAGCTACGGCGATTGGTGTTCTCACAAGTAATTACGATCCGACCCCGGAGATACTTGCCTTATGTGAGCAGTGGTCAATGAACGAACATGACGTAGGTGTAAGAATCGCCTGTGTCGGGGCGCTCAATCGATTTTTTCGCAAATCATCTGATCCACGGATCGCTCGAATCTTTGCGCAATTGGTGCGCGATGATTCAAGTCACGTAAATCTCCGAAAGGCGGCATATGAGGCTCTCTTCTACTTGCTCAACCGGCCGCAAGAGGAATGGCCAATGATGCGAGAGGCGATTGGACAGTTCTCGTATCCGGATGACATTGACTGGGCATTTGTAGATTCTTGCCTCGTGTGATTGAGCGCAGAAATGGTACGAGGAACGAACAGCACTGCAGATTGGATAATACAAAGGGGACGCGATTCGTTCTTGACGATCGGGCGGGCACTCGCTAGGCTTGGCGCCATGCCCAGAACGGCTCGCCACGCCCCGAAGGGTCTTGTGTATCACGCGCTTAATCGAGCCGTCGCCCGATTGCCGCTGTTTCCGAAGGAAGCGGACTACGAGGCCTTCGAGCGGGTGCTGCAAGAGGCCCATGACAAATTTCCTCTCGACATCTTGGCCTATTGCGTGATGCCCAATCATTGGCATTTGGTACTGAGGCCGGTGAAGGACGGGCAGTTGACCGC
>JBBQWR010000053.1:0-34431 GCA_038210495.1 Pirellulales bacterium | reverse complement strand
TCCTGACCTCACTGGCAAATTCACTTGCTAGCTGCTCCGCTCGCGTTCGTAATGAAGCATCCATGCGTCAGTCTCCTATTGAGAAAAAGGTGATGAAATCTACCCATTTCTGCTAGCTGACACAAGAATTCTTACAGGCTCTCGAACGGCTGAACGAATACTATGCGTCAGAACATGGGCTATTCACCCGCCTCGCCCACCTGTTCTCTGGCAGACCGAAGGGTTAATCAGCGGAGTGGCATGCCATAGTGGACGGTGGTCTCTTCGGCCGCTTCAGCTTGCGGCCGCTATATTCTTGTCGCAGACATCCGCCAAGACGGCCAACGCGAACGGCACGAAATAACTGAGATAAGCCACACGCCAATCGGGCTTGTCGTGGACATCTTCCAATAGATCGCTAAACCGCGACATATCGCTTCGCAGTGCCATCCGCAGCAATTGTAATAGATCCATCGCCATTGCCGACAGATCGACCGGTGGCTTGCGCAATAGTTCCCTGGCCAAGCTTTCGATTCCGTCGAAACGGTCCGCTGACCAGTGTCGGCAGATCGCATCATCGAGGCTCGATCGACGAGCGATCGCGGAAATCTGGTCGAGTCGTTTTTGAGCCGCAGCCAACGACACTCCGCGGATCGTGGTTTCAATAGTCGCTCCGTGCATGATCTTCTCCCCCGAATATTGGCCTGCGGCGAATCTCAAACATGTCTGAATATTTGACGCAACTATCGGGCCATTGACGTCACTCGGTTCGAGTGGAGGCGCATAAAAAAGAGCGACCCGAGAACGGATCGCCCTTTTGACAGAGCGGATACAGAGACAATGCCAGGCGCAACTTCAACGCCAAAATCTCGCCAAGCCACGCGATCCCTTGCGGCTGTTCAATTGCGGCGCTTCCGTGACCAGCAACGGTAGAAACAGAGCAGCCGCCGCGGGGGCCGCGATGGCCAACGATGCGACCGTGGGCTCCACAATTTTCGCGGCGAGGACGGCCATCTGTTTCGACGGGATTTTCACAATCGCGACGGTCGCCCGTTTTTCCGCGATGGACGATGAACTGACAGAGATTCCTATTTTCTTCGCCATCATCGCTCGCGCCATCCACGCCGGACGAACCTCGTCGGAATGCGTCTTGGCGCCACCGATCGAGATGAGGTCCGCGGCGGAAGCCAGCGTCGCGCGACCTGCCAACTCATCGCCTCCGGCAATCAACTCGAACGACCAGTCAATGGCGTCCACGTTATAAGCCGAGCTACCGCGAGTGTCTTGGATTGAATTCGCGCCCTGAGATCGATCGAGCGATCGTTTGCCGTTGTCGGCGCCGGTCGAATTATTCGATTTCCCGCGATTGGCCTTCTTGGCGCCGGTCTTGCCGTTGGCGGTGGCGTTATCCGTCGTCTGTGCATTTTCGCCTTCGCCGCTCGCGCCGTCGTTCGTTTTATCGGAGGTCGGATCGCTATTATTTTGATCGTCGCCGTTTTTATTGGCGGCCTTCTTGGTCACCACCTGATCCGGCATCCAATCGCCATGTACGTCGACCGATTGCACGCCAAGCGGCGCCGCGAAGAACGTCGATCCGCTGATTGCCGCGACCGAATTCCCGGTAATGGAAAACCCATTCGAGACCGTCGGAAGGCCGACGGCATCGGGGGATGCAATAACGACGAGCGTATTGCCGATTCCCAATTCGCTGGCGCCGACAGTCAACGATAAATCGACCGGCGAGCTAACCGCGACGGAGAATGTCGTCCTCGCTTGCAGGCCGGCCGCGTCGGTGACGACAACCGTGATCGGGTAACTGCCGGCGAGTTGCGATTTGCTCGTGGCCCAGCTAAAGGCGCCGGTCGCGGCGTTGATATTTGCGCCGGCGGGTGAACCGCTGGCGAGCGAATAGGTGAACGTTTCGCTCGGCGTGGCGTCGGTCGCCGTCAGCGATAGCGATAGCGAGTCGCCCGCGGTGATTTTCTGCTGAGCCACGGACGCCAGCGAAGGCGCGGGGGGCAAGACCTTAATCGTCGCCGTTTGCGTGGCGGTCAATCCACCGGCTTCGGTCGCGACCACCTGGATGTCGTACGATTGCAAGGCTTGGGCCGCAGTCGGGGTCCAGTGAAATATGCCCGTGCTGGCGTCGATCGTGGCGCCGGCCGGCGCCCCACTGCCTAAGCTGTAGGTGAATGTGTCTTGCGGATTGACGTCGGCCGCTTGCGCCGTGAATGTCGCAACGCGACCGGCGCTAATTGTTTGTGCATTGATGACCGCGAGCGTCGGATTCACGGCTGCGAGCACGTGTACGACGGCGGTGGTCGAATCGGTCAGACTGGCCGCATTGGTAGCCGTGACAGTGATCTCATAATCGCCCGGCGTTTGTCCGGCGGTCGGCTTCCAGGTAAACACGCCCGTGCTGGGATCTATAGCGACGCCGGCCGGGACGCCGCTGCCCAGACTGTAAGTGAAGCTGTCGTGAGCATTCGTGTCGTTGGCCACCGCGGTGAATGAGGCCGTCGAACCGAAATACACGGTCAGCGGGTTGATGGCGTTCAAAACCGGCGAAACCGGCGCGTTGACGTGGATCTGAACGTCGGTTGTCGCGCTGAGGCCCGCGGCATCGACAACCTTTACGGTCAACGTGTAGTCGGCGTCGGCTTGAGCAAATGTCGGCGTCCAGCGAAACTGACCGGTTGTCGGATCGAGCGATGCGCCGGACGGCGCGCCCGAGGACAAGCTATAGGTAAACGTATCGACCGGATTGGCGTCCGTCGCGCGAGCCGTGAAATCGAGTTCGGTCAGGGCAAATACCGTTTGATTGGCGATCGCGTCCAACTGAGGAGCGATATTGGCGGTAACTTGCACTTGCACGTTGCCGCTGGTCGTCTGATTGAACGAATCCACGACGTTGACCGCGATGACATAGTTTTGGCTTGCCTGGGCGGTGGTCGGACGCCACGAAAACACGCCCGTGTGTGCGTCGATCGAGGCGCCGGACGGGGCGCCGCTGCCCAAGCTATAGGTAAACGTATCGGCCGGGTTGGCGTCGTTGGCCTGCGCGGTGAAATTCAGCAGATTGCCCGGGCCAATCAGTTGGTTCGCGATCGCGGGCAGCACGGGGGGCACAAGGACGTTGACCGTGAACGACTGGACCGCCGCATTGCCGGCTGCATCGGTCGCGAGAATTTGCACCGACTGACGGCCGAATTGGGCTTGGCTGGGAGTCCATGTCACGACGCCCGTGCTTCCGTTGACGCTCACGCCCGAGGGCCCGGCCGCCAAGCTATAAACGAGCGCGCCGCCCGCGTTGTCGCTGGCGAGCGCCGTATAGGGATAAGGCTGCCCGGCTTGAATCGTCAGCGGCGGACTGGAGCTAAAAATCGGCGCCGTCGCGTCGACATCTATTAAGCGCTCGGTCGAAGACCCGGAGGCCAAGTCGGTCGTTCCGGTGGAATTGCCAACGGTGTAACTGACGTTCTTCAATATCTGCTTGGCCGTGATGTGGTGGGCGCCGTCGGCCAGCGAAACCGAGCCATTGGTCGTCACGGTTACGCTAGTCGAGGATGCCACGGCCGTGCCGATGACCGTCGTACCGTCGAGGATGTCTACCTCGTCGCCGGCCGTGACGCCATTGACCAGAAACTGAAGCTTGTGACTGGAATCGGCGTTGTTGAGCGACGTAAGACCATCGTTATTGCTGGAGCCGGTGTCGGAACTAGCCAGCAACGACACGCTAATCGGCGCGGCCGGATCCACAAACAGCGGGACCATCCTCGTGCTGGGGTTCACGCTGTTGGAACTTGCCACGCCTAGAAACAGCGGCGTCACGCCCACGAAACCGGTTGGAGGAGTTACGGTGACTTGACCGGTGCTGGAGTTCACCTGCACGGTGGAGACTACCGATTGCGTCGGACTCTTGCCGAACGAGGAACTGAGACCGGTCTGGTTGTAGTATGTGACCGTATCGCCGTATTGGTTGTCGATCGGAATCTGGAACGTGACGGGCGTATTGACTAATGCCGTCGGCGGAGCGATCGGGGTCAAAAACGGCCCTGGATCGGGCGCGTTGCCCGAAACGTTCACGATAAATGTCTTCGCATCGACGCCGCCGTGGCCATCATTGGCTGTCACCGTGATCGTGCTCGAACCGATTGTGTTCAGTGGGGCCGAGAGCGACAAAGACAGATCGTACGGATCGTCGATAATGCTGGACGCGGTAATCGTCACGGCGCTGAGCGGATTGCTATTGGCGTCCACAGGCACGGCGTCCATCAGCGCCCGAATATTGTCACCCGACACCAACTGGCCGAAAATGGTGTACTGATAATCGAGAAAGGACGTATTGGCCGCAGTAATGAAGAACTGCGAGTTGTTGCTGTCGTCGGCGCCAGTTCGGGCCATGCCGACCACCCCTGATCCGCTGTACCGCAGTTTCTCGGTGATCTCGTTGTTCATATTGGGAGTGGCGATCCCAGCGTCAGCCGCGGTCCCGAGCCCCGCCTGAACCACGAAACCCTTCACGATGCGATGGAAAATTACGCTGTTATAAAAGCCTTGATTGGCGAGACTGACGATCTGCGCGACCGTGTTGGGCGCCGCGTCGGGGAACAGCTCAATAACCAAGTCGCCGCTGAACGCCGGATCGGCGGCGCCGCTGCTCGCGTGGGTCACGTGCAACTTGAGATATTCGTGGCTTTGGCGGAGCGTTGCCGTGATAGCCGGGTTGGTGCTCGTGACCAAATAGGCCACGGAATTGCCGCCTGTATCGGTTGCGTTTACGGCGACTTGCAATGGGGCGCCGGCTTGGATCGTCTGCGCGCCGAGCGTGGCGAGCGTTAATCCACCCGTGAGCACTTGCCGCGTTTCGAGTTGCTCGAATTGACGCGACTGCCGCCGATGGATCAATCGACTGGAATCGATCGATCGGAGGCCGGCTAAATTGTGGAGCGCGGAGCGACTTCGCTTTTTCAGCATATGTCTCGTTGGTCCTGTCCCGAAATGCCTGTTCGAATGTCAAGAGAGCGGACTAGAGCTATTAACCGAAGGGCAACCCTCGGCTAGAAGCGCCGTGGCGTGTCCTCGTGGCGGCGGCTTAGAACAGCCATCCTCGCCCAGCGGTACATTTGATGATGGTTGAATTCGCCGAATTTGGCAAGCAGCCGCGGCATTTTCGCTGAAGGGATGCTAGAAAGCGGGGGATTATGCCGCTTTATCCGAAATAACGGCTTGAACCGGTAAGTGGACACTTAGCCGACTAAGGACGTAGTTCGAGGACGAGATCGTCGTCGGCTATCAAGCCCCTGACCGCACAAGCCGAACAATCGACAAAACCGTTACTCTTGCCTCAAGCCAGCGGCGAGCGATGGAAGTGGACGTGAAGCCACCGGCCGTCGATTCGCTGCCAGACGCGCGTTTCCGCAGCAGCGACCGTGGCCGGTTCGCCGCCGGCGCCCAGCCGCTGCACGAGTCGTACATAGGCCACGACCGCCCCGTCGGCTCCGAGCAGCCAAACTTGCGGCGAGGCCATCACTGTGTGCCGAGGCTGACCGGGCGCTCCTAGATCGAAATAGTATTTGTGAAATCCCAGCCCACCGACCAACTGCCCCTCGGTCTCCGGCTCGAAGCAGGTCAACAGCGGGTGGCAAAGCTCGCTATAAGTGTCCCAATCTCCGGCGGCGATGCTTTCCAGCAACCGCTGGTTAAGCTGGAGCACCTCGCCGCGCGCGCTTTGGTCCTGCATAAAGTCTCCATTCGAGTAGGTCAGGCGCTCTGTGCCCGACAGAGCGCGCCGATTTCCAAAATCGTAAAAACAACGTCGCGCTCGTCAGGCACGCGGCTCCCGTCCATACTTTTTAGCCCCCCGGCAAAAGTCCGAGCTGGATCAGCTTAGACCGGCATTCGTCTCGCTCGCGAGATCGCTCTATCGGCTGCCAAGCGGAGTCCTGCACGGCCAAAAAATCTTCCTCGGTCGCGGCGCCCTTCTCTCCGGCCGCCATCCGCTGCGCCAACCGCCGAATCACTTGCTGGTCGAGTCTTGTCAGGTGAATCGCCTCGAGCCGATAATCCACAAGCGCTTCCCACACGAGCGGAAACAGGGGCTGCAAAATCTGCTCGCCGATCGTCGTCGCATACGAGCGGATTTCGAATTGGGCGTGGCTGTCCATTCGCAACGCGAGAAAGTGCAGCAGGTTGTGCAGATCGATTTTCCAATAGGCCTCGGTGTACGTCGACAACGGGAGATCCTTGCGGGCCTGCTCGCGCGCGACACCCGACTCGATCCGCTGCTCGTAAAGCTGCCGCGACCGGGTTTGAAAATCTTTCTCGGCCAGAGAAAGCTGCTCACCCAGTTCGGCCGGCAACGATTGGCCGCTGCCTTGCCGATTCGTGGCCGCTTGGCTTCGCCACTCGCCGGGCGCCGTGGTTTGCATTGCGTCGATCGCCAGCGAATACCGGGTGCTATACTCGTTGACGTTCGCCGTGCGATGCCGAATCCATTGCCGCCAGCAGTCCATCGGCACGCGAACCAGAAATTTCAGCTCCGCCATTTCGAAAGGGGTCGAATGCCGATGCCGCATCAGATAGCGAATCAATCCCCGGTCGTCGGAGACCTTGCGGGTCCCTTCGCCGTAACTGACCCGCGCGGCTTGCACGATCGATTGGTCGTCGCCCATCACGTCGACCAGACAAACGAATCCATCGTCGAGCACGGGAAATTTTTTCCAGCGAAGGGCGTCAGCTTGAGCGGCGTTGGTCGGCATCGGGAAGAGCGTGGCGAGTGAGGGGGTGGCGAGTGGCGAGTCATAGACAATTGAAGTTGCCCATTGTAGCGATGAGAACGCCGGTCGAATATCGCCCGAACCTTCGCAGCGTCAATTGCGTCTTTTGCGTGCGATCGACCCCCAAATAGGATCCGACTTCCGACCGTCGTCATAAGTCATTCGTCATTGATTGGACATTCGTCATTTGAAATTCGCCATTGATCCGCCCCGGGGCTTCGGCGAAGCGCCTCCAGCCCCGGCTACCCAAACGATCGATCGGAGCTTCCCATGCCCAAGGGCGCCTACACGGGACCACTCGAGCGGGTAAACGAAACCTGCTGGCGGATTCCCAAATCGTATAAAGTCGGCATGCGGGTCGACGGCCTGATCTTCGCCGACGAGCATTTGATCGACGCCATCAAGAACGATCAAGCGCCCGAGCAAGTGGCGAACGTGGCCTTTCTGCCCGGCATCCAGCACGCCAGCCTGGCCATGCCCGACATTCACTGGGGCTACGGTTTTTGCATTGGCGGCGTCTGTGCGACCGATCCGAACGAAGGGGGCGTAATCTCACCCGGTGGCGTCGGCTACGACATTAACTGCGGCGTGCGGCTGGTGCGATCGAATCTCACGATCGACGACGTTAAGCCAAAGCTCAAGCCGCTCGTCGAAGAACTGTTTCGCAATGTGCCAGCCGGCGTCGGTCGCAGCGGCAAGTATCGGTTTAACGACAAGGAACTGCGCCGGCTGATGCTCGACGGCCCTCGGGCGCTGATCGAGCGCGGCCTGGCGGTCGAAAGCGATATTCGATTCACCGAAGCACAGGGCCGACTGAATGGCGCCGAGCCGGATAAGGTCAGCGATCGGGCTCTGAAACGCGGCGCCGATCAATGCGGCACGCTCGGGTCGGGCAATCATTTTATGGAAATCCAGGTCGTCGATTCGATCTTCGACGACGAAGCGGCCCGCGCGATGGGCCTCGCCGAGGACATGGTCTGCGTGATGATCCATTCCGGTTCGCGCGGGTTGGGGTATCAGGTTTGCGACGACGCGCTGGGCGCCTTGCGCCGCGTGCCGCAAAAATATGGAATCGAGTTGCCCGATCGACAATTGGTCTGCGCCCCGGTCGATAGCCCCGAAGGGAGCGACTATTTGGGCGCGATGCGAGCGGCCGCGAACTACGCCTGGTGCAACCGGCAGCTACTGATGTGGCAGGCTCGCGAGTGCTTCGCCGCGGTTTTCGGCGGCACGTGGCAAGGGCTGCAAATGAACCTCGTCTATGACGTCGCTCACAACATCGCGAAGTTCGAGGAGCACACGATCGGCGGCGCCGCGCGAAAGCTGTGGGTGCATCGCAAAGGAGCGACTCGGGCCTTTCCCGCCGGCCATCCGGAACTGCCCGAGCAGTATCGCGGCATTGGCCAGCCGGTGATTATCCCTGGCGACATGGGCCGCGCGAGTTGGGTACTGGCCGGCCAAGAGGGGAGCATGCTGCAAACGTTCGGCACCGCCTGCCACGGCGCGGGCCGCATGATGAGTCGCACGGCCGCCGTCCGCCATGCACAAGGTCGGCGGATCGATCGCGAACTGGAATCACTCGGCGTCATCGTCCGGGCGAACAGTTGGAAAGGGCTCGCCGAAGAACAGCCGGCGGCCTACAAAGACGTCGATCTCGTCGTCGAGGTTGTGCATAAAGCCAATCTGGCTCGCAAAGTCGCCCGGATGCGACCCATCGGCGTGATTAAAGGCTAACGAGCCAAAGGCCATGACCATTTGTCCTCAAGCCAAAAGCTTTTTCACCACCGTCCCTTGCACGTCCGTCAGGCGGAAGTCGCGGCCTTGGAAATGGTAGGTCAGCCGGGTGTGGTCGAAGCCCAGCAAATGCAGGAGCGTGGCATGGAGGTCGTGGACGTGGACTCGGTCGCCGACGACATTGAAGCCGAAGTCGTCCGTCTGGCCGAGCGTTAGGCCCGGCCGGAGCCCGCCGCCGGCCATCCAGTAGGTGAAGGCGTTGGGGTGATGGTCGCGGCCGTCGTTGCCGCCCCCTTGGACCATTGGCGTGCGGCCGAATTCGCCTCCCCAGAGCACGATCGTGTCGTCGAGCAGCCCTCGCTGCTTGAGGTCTTTGACCAGCGCGGCGCTCGCCCGATCGGTCTCTTGGCAGTTGTGCTTGAGATCGGCGGTTAGGTTCCCGTGCTGGTCCCAGGCCTCGTGGAACAGTTGCACGAATCGCACGCCCCGTTCCAAGAGCCGCCGCGTCAGTAGACAGTTGTTGGCGAACGAGGCTTTGCCGGGCTCGGCGCCATACATCTGCAGGATCGATTTCGGCTCGTTGGCCAGATTCATGAGATCCGGTGCGCTGGCCTGCATCCGAAACGCCATCTCGAACGAATTGATCCGCGTCGCGATTTCCGGATCGCCGACGATTCCCAGCCGCTGCCGATTCAATTCCTGCACGGCGTCGAGCGTGTCTCGCTGCAGGTCGACTGAGACGCCGCGCGGGTTCGACAAATACAGCACCGGCTCGCCGCTGCCGCGAAACGGCACGCCGTTGTACACTGTCGGAAGAAATCCGCTGCCGAAATTCGAATTGCCGCCGCTCGGTCCCTTCTTGCCGGAATTCAGCACGATGAAGCCGGGCAGATCTCGCGATTCGCTCCCAAGCCCGTAATTGGTCCACGAGCCGAAGCTCGGCCGGCCGAATTGGCTGGAGCCCGTGTTCATCAGAATCTGAGCCGGCGCGTGATTGAATGCGTCGGTCACGAGCGATTTGACGATCGCGATATCGTCGACCACCGTCGCCAGTTGCGGCAGCAGTTCCGACAGCTCGGCGCCCGACTGGCCATGCTTGGCGAACTTGAACTTGGGGCCCAGAAACTTGGCCGAAGGGCCAATGAACGCCGCCCGATAATCGCGAATCAATTCCGGCGGGGGCGATTGGCCGTCGTACTTTGCCAACTGCGGCTTGTAGTCGAACAGTTCGAGGTGGCTGGGGGCGCCGGCCATGAACAGATATACGACCCGTTTGGCCTTGGCCGGGAAGTGCGGCAATCTTGGCGCGAGCGGATCGCCAGTCCCTGGCGCCGCGGCGTTTAAACCGGCGCCGGCCGATGGCGCCGCGGAGCCGTCTTCTTGCAGCAAATGCGCCAGCGCGATCGAGCCCAGTCCGACCCCGCAATCGCGGAAGAACCACCGCCGCGTGACGTAGCTTGGATCGGTTCCCTGGAGGTGTCGAGACTGGCAGTTCATGCGCGGTTATTCCTTCGTGATCGTCTCGTCCAAATTGAGCAGCACGCGAGACACAACGGTCCAGGCAGCCATCGCGGCGGGCGTCGCGCCGACCGGCAATTTTGGCGGATTCGCCGGATCGACTGCCGCCAATTCCCAAGGCTTTGCGTCTGGAGCGGAAAATCGCGCGGCCTCCTTGGCCAGCAGCTTTTTGAGTGAGCCGATTTCGTCGGTGGTCGGCGCCCGAGTCAGGCAGCGGCGGAAGGCGAACGTCAATCGCTCGTCGTCCGATTTCCCCGCGAGCGACATGGTTCGCTCGGCGAGCGCCCGCGCGGATTGCAAGAACATCGGTTCGTTGAGCGTTATCAACGCTTGAAGCGGCGTGTCCGACCGGCCGCGGCGAACGCACGCCAAATCGGCGTTCGGCGAATCGAACGTTTGCAGCATCGGATGCGGCGCCGACCGAAATCGGAAAATGTAAATCGAACGGCGATATTGCTCGGGGCCCTTGTCCACCGGCCAAGATTTCGGGCCGTAACTGACCGGCGGCACGAACAAAAATTCCGGTAGCGGCGGATAAATGCTGCGGCCGCCGACCCGGTCGTTGAGCAGCCCACTGGCCGACAGAGCCAAATCGCGAACCGACTCCGCCTCGATCCGCAGCCGGGCGCCTCGGGATAGCAACCGATTGAGCGGATCGCGGTCCCGCTGCTCGGCGGTCGCTCTCGACGATTGCCGATATGTCGCGCTCGTGACGATCAGCCGATGCAATGGCTTCTGCCGCCAGCCTTGATCCATGAACTCGACCGCCAGCCAATCGAGCAGTTCCGGGTGCGACGGCGTTTCGCTCTGTCGGCCGAGGTCTTCGGACGTGGCGCACAGGCCGATCCCGAAATAGGTTTGCCAAATCCGATTCACGGCCGCTCGAGCCGTGGTGGGGGCCTGCCGGTCGGTGAGCCATTGGGCAAGCGCCAAGCGATTAACGGGTCCGGCCGCGTGCAGCGGATTCAAAAATCTGGGCGTCCCCGGCTCGACCTTTTCGCCCGGGTTGAGAAAATTGCCGCGCTCCAGCAGATGCGTTTCGCGTGGGGTCGCTCGCGGCCGAAGGACGAGTTGCGTCGTTCCCTCGGGATGCTGTTTCCAAAGGGCGTCGATTTGCGAGTTGGCTTCTGTCCAGGGCCCAACTGTTCGCCAGTGGCTGAATACGGCGGCCTGTTGCTCAGCCGTGCGGTTCTCGCGTGAAATCGCAAATATCTGCCGGACCGCCGGCGGCACGGTATCCGCCACGGCGTCGGGCCCGGTCGTCACCGATAGGCGAATTCGCCCGAGGTTGTGGGTCTGATTGTCATCGCTGTTCCAGCCGCCGTGATCCTGCTTGAGCATGATCACTAGCTGGGCCGATGGATCGAGCGGCTTATCCAATACGAACACGGCCTGTCGCGGTTGATTGCGTCGGCCCGGATCGCCGTCGGTTGCCCAGGCTGTTTCGTCTTTGCCATCGATGGCCAGCGAAATCGGTCCGATGACCCGCTTCTTATCGCTCTTGTCGTTGTACGTCGAGTCGAGCGGCGTCTCGGGCGGATTGTAATCGGCCGTCGCACTGGCGAATTTAAGTTTCTCTATTTTGCCGCCGATCTTGGCCTCGACCACGAAGTCGCTGAGGGCGCCGGTTCCCTGGATCGATCGCCCCGGCCCGGTCCGAGGCAGATTCGGATCGCACAATAACTCCAGCCGGAACGCGGCGATCTTGTCGGCTTCGTGACCCTTGTCGGGATCGAGCTTCACGTGCAGGCGCACGGTGTGCTTCGTCGGAGCGTAACCTTGACAGAGCAGCGAGCCATCTGGCTGCGGAAGATAACGCTGCCCGCCGGTGCTCTCGTCCTCGACGCTCGGCCGCAGCACGGTCCACGCGGGCTGGTCCTTGAGAACCTGGGCTTCCCACTCGGCCATCCGCTCGCGCCAGTCCAGCGTGCTATCGCGAATGCCATCTTCGATCGCGCCGATTTTTTTCAGAATCTCCGCCCGCCGCTGTTGCTCTTCCGGCGTGTAAACGGCGATATTCGCTTCGTCGTCGTTGTTCAAAATGGCGAATAGCCGGTAGTAATCGCGTTGAGTCAGCGGATCGTACTTGTGGTCGTGACACTGGGCACACTGGATCGTGAGTCCCAAAATGCCTTTGCCCACCGCGTCCATTCGATCGATCATGGCATCCATGCGAAATTGCTCGGGATCGGCGCCCCCTTCTTCGTTAATCATCGAATTTCGCAGATAACCCGTGGCGACAATTTGATCCTGCGAGGCATGGGGCAAAAGATCGCCTGCCAGTTGCTCGATCAAGAACCGGTCGTAGGGTAAGTCGCGGTTGATGGCATTGATGACCCAATCGCGATAGAACCAGACGAACCGCGGTTTGTCCTTTTCATAGCCGTCGCTGTCGGCATAGCGGGCCGCGTCGAGCCAGACTCGGCCCCAACGCTCGCCATAGTGCGGGGACTGCAATAGCTTGTCGACCAGCCGTTCGTAAGCGTCCGGGGCGAGATCGGCGATAAACGCATCGACATCCTCGGGCGTTGGCGGCAGACCGAGCAAATCCAAATACAGCCGCCGGGCTAGCGTCGGCCGATCCGCCTCGGGCGATGGCCGCACACCCTCGGCCTCGAGTCGCGCGAGCACAAATCGATCGATCTCATTCTTCGGCCAATCGGTCTTTTTAACTGCCGGCGGGTCCGTTTTTTTAGGCGAGGCAAATGACCAATGCTCTTTGTACTCCGCTCCTTGAGCGATCCATTCGCGGAGCGTTTGCTTTTGACCGTCGGTCAAATGTTTGTTGCTGTCGGGGGGAGGCATGCGCTGCTCGTCGTCCACCGACGCGATCCGCCGCGCGAGCTCGCTCTCCTCTGGCTTGCCGGGCACGATCGCCGTCTTGCCCGACTCGGCTGGCTTGGTAGCCATTTCGCGACGATCCAGTCGCAGCCCGCTTTTGCGATTGGCGGCGTCCGGCCCGTGACACTTGAAGCAATTGGCCGAGAGGATGCCGACGACATCGCGATTGAAATCGACATGCGCGACGGGCGCTGATTTTTCCGGCTCCGCCGCAAGTACGGACGCGAGACCCATGAGCGCCATGCTCAATGCAGCGCAAGAGAAGATCAATCCGATTGGGGAAAACCCGCGACAACGCATGGATACTCGTCGACTGAAAGAGAGAAACAGGTAGGACGCACGGGGCGGTGATGGGCGTCTGCGGCGAGAGCAGTGGGGCAAGCCGGAACAATTATTGAAACTCAATCCTGCGCCGGAGTCAAATTGAGGCCAATCTGCTGCTCGCCCCGCAAGGGGCAACACAAGACAGCCCAGGGCAAAGCGCAGCGGGCTCTAAGCCGCGGAGCGCCGCCCCGGGTTTCGATAACCATCAAGCGGCTAAGCCCTGCCAGAGGCGAAACAAGGCCGGGCTTGCGATGCCATCGTGAGGCCGCCCCGATCGGTCATTCTCGGGACCGGCGTCATTGAGGGATTTCGCTGGTGGAAAGCTGCCGTGATCCGCATGGTAGGCTCGCAGGGCCTTGCCGATCTGCACCAGATTCTCAGCGGAAATTTTGCGGAAGCTTTCACGATAACGCCTCGGGAACGATGCGATCCATGAAACGACCGCGAACACGATCGCCGCGCAGGCCACGACCAGAAATAATGTTCGGAGAGAGAATCTCATCTATTTGACTGCGGCCAATCGCTCGATCTCCTCCACCACGCGGCGAAATTCGTCGAGCAACCGGGTCGGCGTAGCGCCCTTGGAAAAAGCTTCGACCAGCCCGCGGTAGTACCAGAGCGTTCCCTCTTTGCCGCCGTTAAATTTTTTCCAGGTCACTTCGCCTAGGGCTCGCAGGTCGGCGACGATCGAGCGGCTGTTGTAGAGTTTGTCGGAGCAGGAGACCAATCGCGTGGCGGGCGTGGCCTGATCGAGATGGGCGATGTAGGCCTCCTTGCGGGCTCGCCAGGGTGGCTTGGGATCTTGGTCCGTGTCGGTGCAGCCGTCGACGATTTCGGCCACGGTGTCGCCAAATCGGCCACGAATGTCGGCCAACCGACCGACGCCGCCGGCGTCTTCTACCGCGTCATGGAGCAAGGCGCTGATGGCCTCGTCTTCGTTGGCTCCGTGCTCCAGCGCGATCGCGGCCACGCCCAATAGATGCGAGATGTACGGAATGTCGGTTGCTTTGCGAGTTTGACCAGCGTGGACGGCCGTGGCGTAGAGCAGGGCTTGGTCGAAGCGTTGGGTTAGGGTTTTTGGCAACTCAAGGGATCTCCGTGGCGCGATGTCGGGGACAGGGAGTTTACGCTCCCCGCTCGCCTTCGCTTTGGCAATGATACCGCTCGGCTGCTTGCTCGTGCAAACTGACAGTGTTAGCATCGAAGGCGTGTTTTCTCTTGATGGGCGGAACAAGCGAGAGCCACTTCATGCTTAATCTTACCGGTCGCGGCACGGCTCAAACGTGTGACGGCGTCACTCGCCGCGATTTTCTCCAAGTCGGCTCGCTAGGGGCCATCGGCTTCGCTCTGTCCGATCTACTGGCGCTCCAGGCGCAGGGGGCTGTCGACAAAAAGCATGACGATCGCTCGGTCATCATGATCTTCAACCTCGGGGCGCCCAGCCAACTGGATACCTGGGACATGAAGCCCGACGCGCCGGTCGAGATCCGCGGCCCGTTCAAGCCGATCTCGACCGTCGCTCCGGATATTCAAATCTCGGAACTGTTTCCGCTGCACGCGAAGCTGGCGGATAAGTTTTCGCTCGTGCGAAGCTGCTTCCACACGGCCGTTGCCGTGCACGACTCGGGACACGAGATGATGCAGACCGGCCGGCTATTTACCGGCGGGGTGAACACGCCGCACGCGGGCTGCGCGGTCAGCTATTTGCTCGGTCGGCGGACCGATCTGCCGTCGCACGTGCTGCTGCCCGAACCGATGGGGAACACGGGGGGCGGGCTTTCGCACGGCCAGGACGCAGGCTTCCTAGGTAAGGCCTACGATCCGTTCGTGCTGATGGCCGACCCGTCGAAGCCGAATTTTAAGGTACCCGACCTGTTGCCGCCGCCGCAGATCGGCGAGGCCCGGCTCGAGCGGCGGCGGAAGCTGCGCGACGTCGTCGAGGGTTCGTACAAACGGTTCGAGGCGAGCGAGGACGCCAAGCTGCTGGATGCCAATTTCGAGGCCGCGTTTCGGATGATGACCAGTTCGCAAGCCCGCTCGGCGTTCGATCTGGAGAAGGAGCCGAAGAAGGTACGCGAGCGGTACGGCAACAACCGATTCGGGCAATGCTGCCTGTTGGCTCGGCGGCTGATCGAAGCGGGGGTGCGGTTTGTGACGGTCAATACGTTCCTCACGGTGTTCAACGAGTTGAGCTGGGACATCCACGGGTCGCTGCCGTTCATTTCTGTCGAGCAAATGCGGAAGGAAGTCGCGCCGATGTACGATCAGGCGTACAGCGCGCTGATCGAAGACCTAGTCCAGCGCGGGATGCTCGACAATACGCTGGTCTGCAACTTGGCGGAATTCGGGCGGACGCCACGGATCAATCCGGCCGGCGGACGCGACCATTGGCCACAGTGCTGGACGATCGGCTTCGCCGGTGGCGGCGTGAAGGGAGGTCGCGTGGTCGGCAAGAGCGATCCTATCGGCGCCGTGCCGGTCGAGCGTCCGGTCGAGCCGGCCGAAGTCGTGGCGACGATATTTCACAGCCTAGGCCTCGACGTCGAAAAGACGCTCCCGGGTCCTCAAGGCCGCCCATTCCCGCTGGTCGATTCCGGCAAGCACCCGATCAAAGAGCTCTTCTAGGAAGGCGAGCGGGGCGGCGTAAGCCCCCTGTCCCCGAGTCAAAACCACGCCGATCTCCTAAGCCAACCAATAGTCCCAACCAATGCTTGCCTCGAATCGTATTAACTCGGCGCTACTGTTTTGTTGCGTAGCGCAACTGCTGGCCATCGCCGCGCCAGCGCGACCTGTTCGCGCCGACGATGTCGAAAGCGCGTCGCGAGCGACGCGGCCAGGGGGTCTCTCGGCAGTCGCGCAATCCGCTGGCGCCGACGATCTCGCAATTCTCCCCTCGAGTTTCACGCTCACCGGCCCCGCGGCGCGGCAAGCATTGCTCGTCGAACGCCGCCAAGCCGATGACTCCATCGGCGAAGTCGCCGCCGGCGTTACGTGGTCTTCCAGCGATTCAAAAATCGTCGAAATCAAAAACGGCGTCGCGATCGCCGTCGCCAACGGCAAGGCCATGCTGACGGCCAAAATCGGAGACCAAACGACAACAACGGATGTAACCGTCGTAGCCGCGGACAAGCCGGCCGAAATCAGCTTTCGCAATCACGTGCAATCCGTGCTCGCCAAATCGGGATGCAACTCAGGAGCCTGCCACGGCGCCGCAGCCGGGAAGAACGGGTTCAAACTTTCGCTCCGCGGATACGACGCCGACGCCGATTTTTTCGCGATCACTCGGCAAGCTCGCGGCCGGAGGATTGTCCCCAGCGATCCGGGGCGCAGCCTGCTCTTGCTCAAACCGACCGGCGCCCTGCCGCACAAGGGAGGTGTGCGGTTCGAGGTCGATTCGCCGGACTACAACATCATCGCCGGTTGGCTCGCCGCCGGCGCCCAACCGCCCAAGGGCGGCGATCCGCGGCTCGATCATCTGGAATTTCTTCCCGGTCGCGTGTTGCTTAAGCCGGGCGATTCGCAGCGCCTGTTGGTCCGGGCCTATTACGCCGACGGCCATGCGGAGGATGTCACGCACTGGGTCAAGTTCACATCGTCCGACGAGTCGGTCGCGCAGGTCGATCAAGAGGGTCGAATTCAGATCATGGGGCCGGGCGAAGGAGTGATCAGCGGTTGGTTCGCCAGTCGAATCGCCGTAGCGACGATCACCGTTCCGTTCTCCAGCGAAATTCCGGGGGCTGGCGTCGTCGCTAAATCGGATCGCGCGGACAGCGGCAATTTCATCGACAAGCTCGTTGAAGAAAAGCTGGTGAGATTGCGGATCGAGCCCTCGCCGCCGGCCAGCGACGGCGAGATCATCCGCCGCACGTTCATCGACACGATCGGCGTACTGCCGACAGCCGACGAGACGCGAGCCTTCTTGGCCGACACGACGCCCGACAAACGCAACCGGCTGATCGAGTCGCTTTTGCAGCGGCCCGAGTTCGTCGATTATTGGACGTCCCAGTGGTCGGACCTGCTGCTGGTCAATGGCGAGAAGCTGAAGCCGGCGGCGATGTGGACCTACTATCGTTGGATTCGCGTGCAGGTCGCCGAGAACGCGCCCTGGGATCGGATCGCGCGGAGCGTCGTCACCGCCTCGGGCAGCACGCTGGAAAACGGCGCCGCGAACTTTTTTGCCCTGCATCAAGATCCGATGGAATTGGCCGAGACGACATCGCAGGCGTTTCTCGGCATGTCGATCGGCTGCGCCCATTGCCACAACCATCCGCTGGAAAAATGGACGAACGATCAATACTACGGCATGGCCAATATGTATGCCCGGGTTCGCGTGAAGAACGGCGACGGAGATGGCAACTTCACGGTCTTTACGACCAGCGAAGGGGAACTCTCGCAGCCCCGCACGGGCAAGCCCCAGCCGCCGCGGCCGCTCGATGGCGAGACAATTCCGTTTGACTCGCCGCTCGATCGCCGGGCCGCGCTCGCCCAATGGCTCACAGCGCCGGGTAATCCCTACTTCAGCCGCGCGATCACCAATCGTGTTTGGGCAAACTTTTTCGGCGTCGGATTGGTGGAAGCCGTGGACGACGTGCGGCTCACCAATCCGCCAAGCAACCCCGAGCTACTCTCGGCGCTGGCGAAGCACCTGATCGAAAACAATTACAATCTTAAATCGCTGATGCGCGTGATCATGCAAAGCCATGCGTATCAACGCTCGAGCCAACCGCTGCCGGGCAACAAGGCGGACCGCCGATTTTACTCGCGCTATTTCGCCAAGCGGATGAGGGCTGAGACGCTGCTGGACGCGATCTCGCAGGTTAGCGGCGCTCCAACCAATTTTCCTGGCTATGCAGCCGGCTGGCGCGCCATGCAACTGCCCGACTCGAATGTGAATTCGTATTTTCTCAAAGCCTTCGGCCGGCCGCAGCGACTGCTCACCTGCGAATGCGAACGGACCAACGAGCCGAGCATGGTCCAGGTGCTGCACATCTCGAACGGCGACACGCTCAATCAAAAGCTGGCGGCCAAGGACAACCGGATCGATCAACTCCTGGCGGCCAAAACGCCCGACGAACGGATTGTGGAGGAAGCCTATTTGAGCGCGCTAAGCCGGCTGCCGACCGACGGCGAAAAGCAGGCCCTGGTTTCGACGCTCGTCCAGGCCGCGCCGGATGAGAAGCGGCTGGCGATCGAGGATCTTTATTGGAGCATTTTGAGCAGCAAAGAGTTTTTGTTCAATCATTGAGATCTGCTCGAACCACCCCAGATAGGGGTCGCAGATGATAGCCGGTGGTTGAGGCACCTAGGCCGACGCCACCGGAAAGAGATCGAGAAGAAGCGTCACGACCCCGGATGGGGTCGCGGACATTTTGCTATGTTCACCGCAGTCTGCGACCCCACCCGGGGTCGAAGATGTTTTTAGAGATTGTGAACCGGCGGTATCGGCCTGAGCGGCCTCGACCGCTGGCTATTGTCTGGGAATCCTGCCGGATTCCTTTTGGAGATCAGAGTCTTGCTGCTCGTGAATGCTCGCCGTTCATTTCGTCCGTCGGGCTAACCAAATTCAACTGTCTGTGCGACGCTCTATTTCATGAATTATCGCTGCATCATCTTCTGCCTCTCCGCGCTGGTCGCGCTGCTGGTTTCGCCAATCGCCCGCGCCGATGACACGCCGGATTACAACAAGCAGATCGCGCCCTTGTTCACCAAGTACTGCACCAGTTGCCACAACGCCGCGGATAAGGAAGGCAAGCTGGTGCTGGAGAGTTACGCCGCGCTCGCCCTAGGCGGCAAGCGGGGCTCGGAGATCGTGCCGGGTCATCCGGAGCAGAGCCGGCTGGCTCGCGTGTTGTCCGCCGACGGCGAACTGGCCATGCCCCCGAAGGACAACGACAAGCCGAAGTCCGAGGAGATCGCGCTGATTCGCCGTTGGATCGACGCCGGCGCCAAAGGACCTCAGGGGGCCGAGCTCGATCCCACGCAACTCGTCACCCCGAAGATCGCCGTCACCGCGCCGGCGCGGCAGGCGATCAATGCCGTCGCCTGCTCGCCCGATGGGCAATGGATCGCGCTGGCCCGCTATGGCCGAGTCGAGCTGCTATCGGCCGATCGCAAGCTGGTCCGCGAATTGAAAGACATCCGCGGCAGCGTTAGCGATTTGGCGTTCGGAGCCGACAGTAAATCGGTCGCGGCGGCCGCCGGCGAGCCGGGCCTATTCGGCGAAGCGCGGCTGTGGAACGTCGAGGATGGCAAGCTTCTACAAACGTTCACCGGCCATCGCGACAGTCTCTATAGCGTCGCAATCAGTCCTGACGGCAAGTCGCTCGCCACCGGCAGTTACGATCAGCAGATCAAGCTTTGGAGCATCTTGACGCACGCCGAGATCAAGACGCTCATTGGCCACAACGGTTGCATTTTCGGTCTCGCATTTCATCCCCATGGAAAACTGCTCGCCAGCGCCAGCGGCGATCGGACGGTCAAGCTGTGGGACGTCGCAACCGGCCAGCGGCTGGAGACGTTTGGCCAACCGCTCCAGGACCAATACACGCTGGCCTTCAGCCCTGACGGCCATCAACTCGTGGCGGCGGGGAGCGACAATCGCATTCGGCTCTGGCGGGTAAGCGCCTCGGGCAAAGAGGGAACCAATCCGATCGTGGTCTCGCGATTCGCCCACGAGCATCCGATCGTCAAGCTCGCATATTCGCAGGACGGCAAGACGCTGGCGTCGGCGAGCGAGGACGGCACGGTGAAGTTGTGGGACGCCGAAAAGCTGGTGGAGCAGCGATCGCTCGAGCGGCAGCCAGATGCCGTGTCTGCATTGGCGTTTGTTCCGAAATCCGATTTGTTATTGGTCGGCCGAGCGGATGGCGCGTTGATTGCTTATCTCGCGGCGAATGGCGAGCGCGTGACGGTGGACAGTCGTGCCGGGAGCCCTCTCCCCTTGGGAGAGGGTAGGGTGAGGGCCGTTAACTTGCCGCGACGCCCCTCACCTCGGCCCTCTCCCAGAGGGAGAGGGAGCATTTCGACGCTGCGCGTCGCGTCCCTATTCGCCGCCGCGGCGTTGCCGCTGTTTGATTACGCCGATGCTCTAGCCGAACTCTCGGAAACCGAGCCGAACGATTCTCTTACCACCGCCAACGCGACAACGCTGCCCGCCACAATCAAGGGCGTGCTCGACAAGCCCGGCGACGCCGACTATTTCAGCTTCGACGCCGAGGCCGGGCAAACGTTGGTCTTCGACGTGTCGGCCCGGTCGATCAAGTCGAAGGCGGTTCCCCGCCTCGCTCTCTATGACTCGTCCGGCAAGCTGCTCGATAGCGAAAGCATCGTCGACACCGAGAGCGATCCGCTCGTGGCGTACACGTTTCCCGCGGCGGGGCGATATTTCGCGCGGGTCGATGATCGACTCTCCGGCGGGAGCGCCGAGCACAAGTACCGTCTCTCGATCGGCGCGACGCCGTATGTCGTCGGCTGTTTTCCGCTCAGCGTGCCGGCCAACCAGGCGACCGACGTCGAGTTGATCGGCTTCAACCTGCCGCCCGGCGCCAAAGCTCATGTGAAGGCCACCGGGCCGGGCGAAGTCGTCGTGCCGATCGACGCCGCCAAATTCCATACGCGGAAAGAAATCAAAATCCTCGTCGGCGATCTGCCGCAGGTTGCCGCGACAGAGGCCAACGACGCGCCGAAGCGCGCGATGATAATTCCGGCGCCGGGTGGTGTTTCCGGCCGGATTCATGCTCGCCCGGCGGGGCACCCCCCCGAGGCCAATTACTATCGCTTCGATTCCAAAGCCGGCCAGCAGTGGATCATCGAAACGGCCGCCGCGAGTCGAGGGTCGCCGATCGACACGCGGATCGACGTGCTCACCGCCGATGGCAAGCCGATCGAGCGCGTGCTCCTCCAGGCCGTTCGCGATTCGTATATCAATTTTCGCGGGTTCGATTCGACGACCGGTCAGCCGCGGCTCAAGAACTGGGAGGAGATGGAGCTCAACCAATTCGTCTATATGAATGGCGAAGTCTGCAAATTGTTTCGGGCGCCGCAAGGACCGGATTCGGATTTCCTCGTTTACAAAGACCTCGCCAACCGGCGACGGACTTATTTCAACACGACGGCCACGACGCACGCCAATTTCGAGCCCGCGTATATCGTCGAGCCGCTTCAGCCGAGCGCGAAGGCGCCGGACAGCGGGCTGCCCGTGTTCCCGATTTATTACTCGAACGACGACGACAGTGAGCGAAAGCTCGGACGAGATTCGCAACTGCTGTTCACTGCGCCGACCAATGGCAGTTATTTGGTGCGCGTGATCGATGTTCGAGGCATAGGAGGCGAGCGGTATGTCTATCGGTTGACGGTCCGCGAGCCGAAGCCCGATTTCAGCGTGACGATCGCCGGCGACAATCCGGCCGTTCCCGCGGGCAGCGGCCGGCGATTTCGCGTCAACGCCGATCGCATGGATTACTTCGACGGCGATATTCGGGTGGATGTTTCAGGCCTGCCGCCCGGTTTTTCCATAACCACGCCGCTCATTATTCAGTCCGGCCACCTGGATGCGAGTGGGGTAATCAACGCGCTCGACGGGGCGCGGGCGACGACCGAAAAGAATTGGGCAGCCACTAAAATCACCGCCATCGCTCGCGTAAACGATCGCGAAATCGCCAAGCCGGCAACCAACACGCTCGGACAAATCAAGCTGGCCGACAAGCCGAAGTTTTCGGCACACCTATCGCCGACCGATGCAAAAGCCAGCGCCGCGCCGCCGGCCGCTGAGCTGAAACTGGAGTTTCCGCCAATTCTCGAGGTCGTCATCGCGCCCGGCGGCGGCGCCACGTGCAAACTGCGGATCGACCGCCACGGTTTCGCCGGCCGGATGGAGTTCGACGTCGATAATTTGCCGCATGGCGTGATCGTCGACAACATCGGCCTCAGCGGCATCCTAATTCCCGAGGGGCAAACCGAGCAGACGATCGCGCTCAGCGCCGCCTCCTGGGTTCCCGAAACCGACCGCTTGTTTTTTGCGACCAGCAAGGGAGAAGGGGATCAAGCGACGCTGCCGGTAATGCTGCGAGTGCGCAAAGCGGCGAGGTTGGTCAATTCGGAATCGCAACGGTAACTCGCGGAGTTAACGATCGATTTCATTTAGCCGCGTTCGCTGGCGATGCGCTCGCTCGGCGCAAATGCGCGGCGGCGGTGCGCGGCGCGTTCCCACTGATCCGTTTGATGGCATTCCGCGCGGGCGGCGGATACAGTTTGGAAAGCTAACGCAATGTCTGAAATAACAATCGAGGCGATAACTCATGCCAAAGCAAACCCGTATTCTCATCGGGGTAAGCCTGTTGTGCCTTCTTTCTTCGACGCTGTCGGCGACCGAGCCGGCGTCGGGCTGGCGCGGCAACGGCACGGGATTGTGGCCCGACACCGCCGCGCCGCTCCGATGGCGCCGCCTCGCCAAGGGCGCTCTGGAAGAGATGCGCGGCCAAGCCACTCGACCCGATGACGCGGACGCCAAGAATGCTCCGCTTACGCATAAGGGTTTGCCGGCCCAATGGCTGACTCTCGGTCCGCTGAAGGCCGACGATTCGATCAAGGACATCGATCGTGATTTCGTGGGAGGCGAGGCCGCTTTATCGCCTGCGGAAGGAGATCGCACGGCCGGTCTTTCTTGGACGCGCCTCGTCGCCAAACAAGACGATCGGATGGAATTCGGCGCCGCCGTATTGCCGTGGGTCGAATTGACCAAACCGGGAGAGTTCCAGCCCAATCGTATCTTCTACGCCGTCACATACCTTTATTCACCACGCGGCGGGCCGGCGTCGGTCGTGGTCGAGCACTGTTTCGGACTCAAGGCTTGGATCAACGGGAAAGAGGTCTACCGGGCAACCGTTCGGCTCGTGCCGTTGGGGACCTACGAACGAATCAGTCGATTCGAGCTCGAGCAGACGGACTACCCCGCGGGGCATTTCACCGCCGACTTCAAGCCGGGTTGGAACCGACTCCTGTTGAAGGTCACCACCTCGACCCGTGACGATTTCAAACAAGCTGGCTTCTGCCTGCGGCTGATGGATCCGCCCTCGGTAACCTACGACGCGAGCAATATCCGCTGGCTCACGGAGTTGCCAGGACGCAGCACCTCGACGCCGATCATTGTTGGCGACCGTATCTTTCTGGCGGCTGAGCCCGATCTCCTCGTCTGCGTCGACAAGACGACCGGCAAGCTATTGTGGTCGGCGGCGAACAATGCCTTCGAGGCCCTCACGCCGCGGGAGCGGGAGGCGCAGCCGGCATTTGCGGAGCGGATCGATCCCCTCGTGGCGAAATTGCGCGTCGAGTCCGATCGAGCGCGACGCAGACAACTGCGCGGGCAAATTCAGCAGGGCCTGGTGGAAATCGATGCTCAGCGATTCACACTCAATACCGACGGGCATTTTGCGGCCCATTTCGGCATCGTCGGCTTTACGATGCCGACGCCGGTAAGCGACGGCAAGTTCGTGTACGACTGGTGCGGCCTGGGGGTGGCGGCCTGTTACGATCTTGACGGGCATCGTCAATGGATCACACGCTTGGCGACTGGACCGTTGATTTATGGCTCGTCCCCGGCGCTCGCCGACCGAGTGCTGGCCGTCTATCAAGACAAGCTGTACGGCCTGGATGCGAAGACTGGCGTCCCGCGGTGGGCCCAGCCTAAGATTCACAAGAACATCGCGGCCATACAGGCCGCGACGTTCGGCAATCAGCAAGTCTTCTTATCGCAACTAGGCGAAGTCGTGCGCCCCTCCGACGGCAAGCTGCTATTTCGCCCGCACAGCGCGGTGGTCGGCGACGGGGGCTGCTGGGGACCGCCGGTGATATTGGGCCAGCGGATGTACATGGGCCAATACGGCGTCCATCACGTCCACATCGTCGATTTTAGCGGCGCCACGGCCGAGGAGTGGAAGCCCGAGATCACCGAGTTCGATCTGGATTTGCCGCGAGACCTCAGTCTTAACGCCGATGGAAGTTGGCTCGATCGATCGACGGCCGGCTCGCCGCTGGTGCATCGCGGGCTGATTTACCTGGTCGATATCTATGGTTGGATTTATGTCGCCGATCTGGAGACCAAGAAAACGGTGTATTACAAGGATCTTGGGCTGAACGGCCTGGATGGCCTGATGCACTACAACGCGGTGCCGGTGGCGGCCAGCCCCACGCTGGTCGGCGAGAACCTCGTCGTGATGGACAATCAGGGGACGGCCCTGGTGCTGGCGACGGGGCGAGAATTCAAGGTTCTGGCCCGCAACCGGATTGAAACGCAACTTGAGCGCGCCTGGCCGCTGCCGGGGCAGGAGACGTTGGCCTATGCTCCGCCGGTGGCGGATCGCGATTGCCTGTACCTACGCGGCGAGCGGTATCTGTACTGCATCGGATCGAAGTAGGGGAGCGAGCAACTTGGTCGAGCAACCGTGGAACGCCGACGTTTTGAGGCGCGAACAGGATCAAAACTAAGGACAGTCCCCGGCGGTTTTACGAGCAGTTCTGAGACGAGCCACCGATCCCGCGCGTGCGAACACGGCGTCGGCTATCTTGCCCCATTCGGTTCGATCCGCGATTTCGTGACGGGGATCGCATCGTCGCCTTGCATCATCGTGTTCATTGCCTCGCGGGCCATTTGGTCGGAGAAGGCTTGCAAGTCGCCTTGCTCGGCCCCGCTCAGTTGGAAGCCGGACTTCTCGGCAACCAACAGATTCAAGAGCACGCCGAGAATGCCGCTGCCGGGATTGTTGTCGCCGGAGCTGCCCGTTCCGCCGGCCATGAAGACTCGCTCGGGCACGAGCGGCTGGCGGCTCTTCGACAAGTATTCGCCCAATTGCGACACGGCGTACAATCGGGGATCGGCGAACGACGATATCTTGCGCAGCAGCACCGTCGCTTCGGCCAAACCGACTTGCATGACTTGCTTGGCTTCGCCGCGACCGGCCAAAATCTTCTGTTCGCTGTCGGCCTGGGCCAGCACGACCATCTGCTCGGCCTGGCGGCGCGACTTGGCGAGCTCGCCCTCGGCCACGACCACCGTTTGATCGGCCTGTTTGCGGGCTCGGGCGAGATCGGCCTCGCCTTGACTTTCGGAGATCATGACCTGCATTCGCATGTTGGTCAGTTCGGTCTGCTTGGCGGCCTGGGCCTGAGCCTCGTTAAGAGTTCGGAGCTTGTCGGCCGCGTCTTTCTGACGATCGTAGGTTTCGAGTTGTTCGACCGACAATTGCCGAATGCGGAGTTGTTCGAGGAGGGTCTCGATCTTGCCCCCGGCCTCGGCCGTATCGGGTTTGCCGATGAGCACGTCGACGCACTCGATGTCGAACTCGCCAAACCGGCGACGCAGCTCCTCGCGAGCGTCGTGCTGGATTTCGTCGCGCTGCTGAAGCAATCCGAGCATCGTCCGTTTGTGCGCCACGTCGCGGAAGAACGCGCTTAGCATCGGGTCGAGCGTTTGCGTAATGAGTTTCTTGACGTCGCCGAATCGCTGGATCACGCTGGGCGCTTTTTGATAGTCGATGTGCACCACGACCGACAGCGGCAGCATCGGCTCATAGGCGTCTTTGGTCACGAGATCGATCGAACGGAGACTTTCGTCGTAGCGATGGGCTTCGGTCCGACCGGTGATCCAGTGCAGCACGAAGTTGGTGGTGGGCACGAGGATGATCGTCGCGGCGTAAGTGTTGAAGGCGTACTTTCCGGGGCCCAAGGCGCGCTCCCACACGCCGCGCTCGCCCTCGGCCACGCGTTCGCCGTGTCGGAATTTTTCGCCCGATATATCGCGGCCCACTTGGCCGTAGTAACTGACGACGACGCCCACGTAGCCGATCGGAACTACCGTTTTCGGAATCATTTCGACGGAGGCGAACCATCGGTTGATGAAATAGGTGCCATCGGTCAGTGTTTGATATTGTCGGCCCCGACGCCCCCCGGCGGCCAGAAACGCCTCGGTGTCTTGATAGTTGTTGTGGTAATTCGCGCCGCCGGCGTCGTTGCCGACCGCGGGAGCAATGATCTCGTCTTGCGGTAGCGATGGTCCGTCTTGAACGGTGACGACGCCAATGCTGTCGACGGTGTTCGTCTTGTTGGGCAGGAAAGGATCGGGGACTTCCATCGGCCCGCCGATCACGACCGGGGCAAACGCGCCCAAGTCGCGCAAGTCTTGCTGCCAATGACCGATGGCCTGAATTTCTTGCGGAGATTGAATGCCCCGCAGGGCGAACACCGTGTCTTCGGAAATCACGATGAACAGGGCGGGATTGATCGCGTACACGCCTTCGCGAAGGATGGCCCTTTGCCGGCCACGCTGACCGAGCGTCGAAGGAGAGCCGCCGCCCGCGCTCGACGTCCCAGCCACCGGAGCCCCCCCTAAAAACCCTCGAGCGTCTTGAAAATTATTGCACTGGACGACGCGGGCCAGCGTTTGGCTCGGGGGCAGGGATTCGCCATCGCGGGCGTACACATAGCCAATCTTGCCGTGCGAGATCGTGACGAGCCGCACTCGGTGGATGCGATATTGCCAGCGCCAAAGTCCAAAATGCACGCCGCCGCGAAGCAGGTCGGCCTGATAGCCGGCCTCACCATCCAGAGCGATGATCCGCCCCTCGGGCACGGAACCCGTGCGCGACCAGAGTTTTTCCACGATGCCGACATAGTTGTTGGGAATGTAGCGCAAGCTGAACCAAGTCGACATCAGCGCGAGACCAAGCACGATCAGCAGCACGGCCATGCTTTGAGCCCAGTGCAAGGCTACTTCCAGTGGATCGGTCGCCGCCAAAAGATTCATCAGGGCGTGCGAATCGGACATGAGGGCGTGCCACATAAAATCGCCTTGCGGGATTGCCGCGTGAGAATTGTCGATGAATGTCTAATGACGAATGTCTATTCAATGCCTATCGACGAAGCACGAATCACGAAGGTTTGAGTTCTAACGCCGTTGTCATTCGTCATTTAAGCATTCGTCATTCGGCATTTATGATTTCTGGAGATCCGTAGGTTAGTGTATCGCCAAGCCGTTGAAAACGCGATTGCCGGCGCCCTCGATATAATCGGCCTAACCCTTCCGAATCGCGATTCACGGCTCAATTGGCCACGGCGCCGGCGTTTCCCTGCTGGACGGCAATCGGTATCTTCTAGGAAGGCGCATCGTCGAATTCGGCTGCGAGCCCAATCTGGCGGCCGAAACGAACCGGACTAACCCTCTCACTGTCTCCTCTTGCTCCCTCTTTACCCGCCGCCTGTCACGCCCCCTTCTTCGTCGCCCTACGCTCAATATTGACCATGAACCAAGACCCCCGCACCGACGACCCGGCCGACGATCCCCGGCCGTTTCAGATTCAAGTCTCCGACCGGATGAAGCGGCTGCCCGTTTATCTGTTCGCCCGCATCAACAAGCTCACCTACGACAAGCGGCGGGCCGGCGACGACGTGATCGACATGAGCATGGGCAATCCGTCGGACCCGCCGTCGGACGTCGTTATCGAGAAATTGTGCGAGGCGGCTCGCGATCCAAAAAACCACGGCTACAGCCCGTCGCTGGGAATCATGAGTCTGCGGCGCGAGGCGGCGGCCAAGTATCTCAAGAAATGGGGCGTGCGACTCGATCCCGAATCCGAGCTAATCGCGACGCTCGGTTCGAAGGAAGGTTTTAGCCACATGTGCCTGGCCCTGTTGGGGCCCGGCGACTCGGCGATCGTGCCGGCGCCGTCCTATCCCGCGCATACGTATGGCGTCGCGCTAGCGTCGGGCAACGCGATCTCGCTCGAGGTGGCCGACAACGAAAAGTTTTTGTCGAACATCGCCTACACGTGCCAACATCTGTACCCCAAGCCAAAGTTGGTGATCCTCAACTATCCGCACAACCCGTCGACGGTGACGGTCGATCCCGAGTTCTATATCGACGCGGTGAAGCTTGCGAAGCGCTACGGGTTCATGCTGATCAGCGATCTGGCCTATGCCGACGTGACGTTTGACGGTTATCAAACGCCGAGCTTGCTCTCGGTGCCGGGCGCCAAAGACCTGGCCGTCGAATTCACCACCATGAGCAAGGGCTACAACATGGCCGGCTGGCGGGTCGGTTTCTGCGCGGGCAATGCCGAGATGATCCGCGCGGTCGGAACGATCAAGGCTTATTACGACTACGGTATGTTCCGCCCCATCCAGATCGCGGCGATTATGGCCCTGAGGCACGGCGACGCCGATGTCGAGGCGCAGGCCCACGAATATCAGCGCCGCCGCGACGTGCTCGTCGATGGATTGCGGCGGATCGGTTGGGAAGTGAACCCGCCGAGGGCGAGCATGTTCCTGTGGGTGAAAATCCCGGCGCCCTGGTATGGAAAGCTGAATTCGCTCGAATTCGCCACAAAATTGCTGGAAGAAGGGGATGTAGCGGTCAGCCCGGGCAGTGGATTTGGACCGGCCGGCGAAGGCTATCTACGGCTGGCTTTGATCGAAAACGAGAATCGGCTGAAACAAGCCGTTCGGCAAATCGCCCGGTGTCTGGGAACCGAAGCCAAACCGGCCGCGGCCGAGGCCCATTCGTGAGCTAAATTTGCATGGTCGTACGCGCCGTTGCGCGGGCGGCGTCATCGATCAATGCGAATCAAACGCGGCAGGATGCCGCGGCTATGTAGACGGCCCATGCAATCCGCCCAGTTCCAGCTTCATGCCGACATCGAGCAGCGTCATTGGTGGTTCGTCGCGCGGCGGCGGATTTTGCGATCGGTCGTGGGCCAATTGTTGCCGCCTTCACCATGTTCGACGGTGATCGACGTGGGGTGTGGAACCGGCGGCAATATCGCGGCGCTGGCCGACGAATATCGCTGCGTGGGGATCGACACGTCGGCCGAAGCGATTCAGCTCGCTCGGAGCCGCTTCCAAAATGTGCAATTCATCCACGGCTTTGCTCCCGCCGACTTGGGTTCGCAAGCAGCCGAGGCGAGGCTGGTGCTCATGATGGACGTGCTGGAGCATGTGCCGGACGATTTTTCGCTCTTCTCGTCGGTCGCCTCGTCGCTGAGTCCGGGCACATTGATGTTGATTACCGTGCCGGCGAATCAGCGACTGTGGAGCGGCCACGATGAAAGTTTTGGCCACTACCGCCGCTACGATTTGGCGCGGCTGACCCAGATTTGGGCCGGCTTGGCCGTCAAGCCGCTTTTGGTCAGTTACTTCAACTGCCGGCTGTACCCGCTGATCAAAACGGTTCGCACGCTCAATCGCTGGCGCGGCGGCGTGGCGGGTCAATCGGGCACCGATTTTCGCCTTCCCGCCAAGCCCGTCAACCGGCTGCTCGAAAACATCTTCGCCGGCGAAGGCGCGGCGCTCTGCGGCGCCATCGGCCAGAAGCACCCCCACTACCGCCGCGGCGTGAGCCTGATGGCCGTGCTGGAGCGACAGGACGCGGCGGTCGCGCCGCGCTCAAAGCCGGCGGGTCTGCCAAAAGATTATTTCGACCCTCAGTCGCTCGCAGTCCGTTGATCGCAAGCGAAAATCAACGCGAGACGGCCAACCTGAACACGCGCTCGGCAGCGAGTCGCTCAAACCGCTCGGACCTGCTGGCGAGCAATCGGCCCGCATCCGCTTGGCGGTAAGTCCCCCGCTGGGGCAACGGGCAACTCGCCAACGCCGCGATCGCGGCCAACGTTCGACAATCAGTCAGTGATCCAAGGCTCGGGGAGTTTTCTTCGACGTGGGAACCAGTCCTCGGCTGGTGACGATGGCCGGCGTCTACGACGTGACCGGCCAAAACGTCATCCGCGTCAATCCCGGTGACGGTGTGGATTTCAGCGGCACGGTGCAGGGCGTCGGCTCATCGCACTTCGTGGGCGTCTTGAATCTGGGTACACCCCTGACGACCGTGACGTTCCACAACACGCCGATCACGGTGACCGATTTGACGCTCAGCAGCGTCGTGCTGACGACCGGGGCGATTCAAGCGACCAACGTCACGTGGACGGGGGCGCGCTGCACGGGACGGGGACCGTGACGGTGAGCAATAGCCTGACGCTGGGCGGCTTCCCCGACGAGACGCTGGACGGGCGGACTTGGGCTTTGGGCGAGGACGCCTCCAACCCCCGCCAGCCGGCGTATTGTTAGCGGTTCTTAGACTTCCACGCGATGAAGGTTCGAACATGCTCGTCCAACTCGGACGTTAGACCACGGAGTGCGCAACGTCCGTCGCTCTTCCCGTTGAAGCCTAAACAATGTACCGCTTTCGGCCAACGTCGCGCAGTATTCGCGGCTTTCGACCACCATCAGGGCTTCAACGTTCTCGCCATGATACGCCTCGTTTGGTATGTTAATTTTCGAGATTTGGCCGAAACCCTTGAAAGCCCGTGGTCAGGCGGCCAAACCTGCGACGCGCCCGACGCGGCCGAGTGGCGGAATAGGCAGACGCACGGGACTTAAAATCCCGTGAGGGTTAACCCCTCGTGCGGGTTCGATCCCCGCCTCGGCCAATGACTTACGACGATTCTTGTAACCCACGGAAAACCCCCAACACTCCATAAACACTCCACGACGTTTCCAAACAGCGATTAGGCGTGAGCCGCCTTAGTCAGGAACGCGGGGACGTGAATCACGTCCGCCGCTTGCTTCATCCGGTCCGCCAGCGCGATATATCGCAGCGTGGTCGTGAATGACTTGTGACGCATCTTGCGCTGTAGCACGGGCGCCGGCAGTTCGGCGTTGAACGTCGCGTAGCCACGACGCAAGGCGTGGAAGCCGTAGTATCGGCATGTGTCGCCGCATTCGTGCCGGCCCGCTTGTGGGCAATCCAGGGCGATCCCAGCGGCCTTTTGAATGCGGTGGAATTCTTCCCACAGATACTTGCCGGGATGTGGCCACGGGAACACGAGCGGAGAGAAGCCCGCGAGCCGGTTGACGTGATCGAGCGCCGCCTCGGGCAGATAGTCCGATTCGTCGCGTCGGCCTTTGTTGTCGGCGGCGCGGGTGACGACGGCGCCCGTCTTCGTGTCCAGGTCGTCGCGCCTAAGCGATAGAATCTCTTGAACGCGCCAGCCCGTGGTGATCGCGAACACGAGCAGCGCCCGCCACCATTCGGCGGCGGTGTAGCCGGCCGTCTCGGGCAGCGCGGCCTTATCGCACGCATTGTAAATCGCTTGGAAGTGCGCCTCGGTCATCACGGCGCCCATGAGTGAATCTTCCCGCACGCGGCGGAGCTTGGGAACCTTGGCGATATAACCCCACTCGGCGGCCACGCGGAGCGCCGCTTTCAGGTGGCGCAGGTCTTTGTTGATCGTCGCGGCCGACAGTTTCGAGCCGGGGCGCTTGCCACCGTCAACTTGCCGCTTGGCGATAAAATCGTCGATCGTGGACGTGGTGATCTTCGATACCTTGCCGGGCTTAATGAGCCGCTCGAAATGGCCCAGCACGGAGCGAATGACTTCCCCCGTCGATGGCTTGAGCCGGGGCAGAATCTTTGCCTCGTATTCGACGCGGAACGTCTTCCAATCTTTTCGGCTGGAGTTCTCATAGACTCCGGCCGCGAGTTGGCCCTCGATCTTGCGCTGGTGTTTTTCCGCCGCGCTCTTGGAACCTAGACGTCTCGATTTTTTCTTGCCATCGGGGTCGATCCATCCGACTGACCATGGGCAATCATCCCCTAGTTTTTGCTTCTGTCGAAAATCCTGAAAGAGCCAGGCTTTCATCGTGATACCCTCCCCTTTGGTTGATCTGCGGAAAATCAATCGCCTACGATTGCGCCTGCCGCGTTCGGATGCCTCGGGTCGATGTTTGATACCCTTGGAAAATGCCGATCAGCGGCGCCAGCGATGATCTACGCGCAGCAAAAAACCCCAGGCACGGTCAACGGCTGGAAAAGCGCCGCAAAGAGCGCCCTGCGCCGAAGCGCACCATTGACCGTGCTTGGGGTGTTTCGTGTTTGCATAAAAGATACTTTGCTTGAGCCGTTGAAAGAGCAGCGGCTATCGCTTCCCGCTTTCCAGGGCGATGATCGACACCCATAGTATCGGCCACGGGCGGCGTGAAAGTCAACTACGGCGCCCATTGGGCGATTTCCTTCAAGGCTAAATAAACTTTGTCCGCCAGCTCACGCTTGACGTCGGCGCGGACTTCAGGGGGGAAAAGCATTTCGCATTCATCCGGCAGCGCTTCCAGCCTCGACTTGAGACGCAGGTAGCGGGCTTGCTCGGATTGCTCGCGGGTGGCCAGGTCGGTCAGCAAGTCTTCGGTTTTGTCATTCTTGAGCCGTTTTGAACGAATGTCTTCGGCCAACGTTTGGCGCTCCAGCAGTTCGCGCGGCGGTAGGCCAGTGGACTCTTGGATCGGGTCGCTCGGTTGTGCCGCCGGTAGCACGCTGCTACAGGCGTTGGGGGCGATCCGTAGGATCGACGGTTGAACGTCGCCGACCCGCTTCTTGGCCCGCCGCTTCGACGTAGATAGATTAGCGTCTCTCCATTGGCTCGCGGCCTCGGGAGTCGTGAGCGGAGCGCCACGGCGATGCCAGGACCAGACGCTACGCTCGGTGACGCCCAACTTCTTGGCAATTGCCGCCACCAGCTTCACCTTGCCGTTGTCCGCCTTACTCATGGTCGGTCCCCTTCACTGAATCCAGATTAAAACGATTTCACTCGTAAGATGGTGACTCGCGATGACCCGCCGGCCCCGCCACCCCCCGTAGGAGTACCTTAACGTTTTCGGGGGGCAGCCCCTTTGCAGCACCCCCAGCGGTGAACGGTCGCCGCCGCCTCGGGGGCAACGCACGCCGCCAGTGAATCTTCCGACGCAATTGCCGCGTGCAACTTCGCCCTATCCTCGGGGCCACCGCCTAGCATCCGGTCGAGCCAACGCCGCTTGTCCGCGTCAATCAACTCGACCAGCCCGGCCGGTGGTGGAGTCGCCGCAAGTTCAATCAACGGTCGCTCGGCTTCCCGCCAAGCATCGGCCTCGGGGTAAACCGCGTGGATGTATTCAGGCAAGCCGCTCAGCCCGTAGTAGCTGGCCCACCATATGTAATCGAGTTTCGGAAATCCGAGCGAATGCGCTCGCGTGACCGCATGAACGGCCAATCGTCCAAACTGTATCGGCTCATGTTGATACCACGGAAATCGGCCGGTGTTTGTAAAACTCGGTCGCCAATTGCTTTCCAAAATGTCGGGTGACGGTAGCTCGCCGGGTTTCAACGCGGCCGGGTCGTAATCCCAATGACCAGCGGAGTAAGCACAGTCAACGCGATGGATGTATTCATGCACGGCGCCCGCGACGTTGACGCCAGTTGACTCATTTCGTTTCAACACCATCGCCAAGCCACGCCCTTGCCATTTTTGGCGCTTTTCGAGCCACGGCCGCAACGCCAAGTCGAGAATCGAGTTCGTATACCCCCCGCAACTCGTTTCGGTAAACCGTTCGCCGAGTTCGTCCATCCAAGCAATGTAAATCGGCCGTAGCGGAAAACTGCGGGGGTCGATTGCTCGAATGAACCGCTCGGCGATTTCCTCATCGGGCAAGCCCATCGCGGTTAGTCGCTTGTACGTTGATTCGTCGCCGTGCATCGTTCGTCGCTCCGTGGTCTAGTTCATCAACGCGGCAAAACTGGCCGCACAAAGGGGGCAATGCAAATCGTCGCGGCGCCGCAGTTCGGCCAGTTCGTCGGCCGCCAGTCGATATAGCGGCCGGTGAGAGTCGCCAGCGGCCAGCGTGTCGAGCATCGTCTCCGCCGGGTCGCCAGCGGCAAACAAACTTTGTAATCGGTCGTAATCGCTCATGGTCGTACTCGGTGAGCTTGAACGGCCCGGCCAGCGGGGAGAGTCGCCGAGACAATCCGCCGCCAGCCAGGCCCGGAAACGTTTTCAGGACAACAGCACGGCATCGGCCGGATTATCGCGATTGAGTTTGTCGATTCGCTTTTCGAGTTCGGCCAACTCTTTGCGGCAACTCTTTTCTTCCACGTCCAGCCCGGCCAGCACGCGGCGAAGTTCCGGGAGTTGTGCCTTTTCCAGCGAACCGACGTTCGGCATTTCCAAGCGGCGAATGTTGCCCTTCAGTTCAAGCCGCCGACGGTTGATATTCGCTGCGAATACGGTATCGCCATTGCAATTCAGCACCTGCACGACGCCGCTAGTTTGCGATAATTGTTCGACAAGAAATTGGCGCCGAAGATTCGCCCCCACTAGCCCTTTGAATTCTGCCGCACACGCCGACTTTGCTTCGTCGGTCGCCGATTCGCGGAGCTGGATTTTCGCCCGCTCGATTGCGGCCAATTGTC
>JBBQWR010000052.1:0-36512 GCA_038210495.1 Pirellulales bacterium | reverse complement strand
AGACGAACGGCCTGATCGAACCAACAACTCAATCACTTCCCCGCGGCGCCGCCAAGCGTTCGCCGACTGGCGCTGCGCTGCCGCCGGCCGCGAAAAATGGGCCGCGAAACCTTTGGGGCTTCGCTTGATTAAGGTCTAGGCTGAGAATACCCGCAATCATCATAATCCGCAACAAAATTTTCTGGAACATTCGATTTTGCATGAATTATCTTAGAATCTCTTACAAAACCGCCGGGGACTGTCCCCATTTTTCGGAGTCCTCGGAGAAAAACTAGGGCCGGTCCCCTTCTCTCAGGCCAACCGTCAGAAACGGGCGCCGTCAGCGGGCGCCTACATAAAGAAGAGCGCGAAGAAAACGACGACCATGAATCCGGCGATCCAGACGCCCAGCCGGAGGGCGTGGCGCAGGATGGCGCCCATTTCCTCGTGGCGGGTCCCGGCGTAGACCAAACTGATCGCCACGATCAAGGGCAACGAATACCAGATTTGGGCGGCGTGAACTGCGGCGGCGAACAAGATAATGGCGAGCAAGTTAATAGCGAACATGGCGTCGATCGCGTCGTTAGCGGTAAAAATGCCGTTTTAAGCGGCCGCGGGCTCGTCGTGTGGCGGACCCCCGGCTAGCGCGGGCCCGCCCCAAGCGTCGTACATCGCGAGAATATTCAGCAGCCCAGCTATCACCGTATAAACTGTCCCCAACTCGAAAAACATACCCATCCGAAAATTCCAATCGCTGAGCTGATTGTAAGCGTCGGGTTTGCGCTGCTTGCCGGCGGGGGTGTAAATGACCAGCTCGCGTTTATCTTGGTCTCGAACCAAGTGAAAATCGTCCTGCTGAAAATTCCCGGCCTGCACTTGACTTTCGGCCCAAGCGCGATCGACTGGCTGATCGAAAAGCAGCGGGGGCGCCATCAGCCCGTCGAACCAGGGCGCCTTCGGCGGGGTGGCGCCCATTCGCAGAGCCTGCACGAGTGCTGGAAGTGCCGGCAGCCCGACGCCGATCTGACAGATATAAGGATAACGCTGATCGGCCGGGCGCCACGAGGCATAGACCACCCGCCCCTCGCCCATCCACATGCCGACGAAAAACATGCCCAAGATGCAGACCATGAACAGCCCACCCTTGCCCCAACGCCGCTGATAGATGTGGCCGGCGCCGGGAATAAGCCAGGCCAGAAATAGAGCCAAGTATGGATCGCGGAGGTCGATCGTCCGCGATCGGTCCGCCGGCGCGGGCCGAGCCGACTTCGGATCGGCCGCCTTCTGCGCGGCCGGCGTCACTGCGGCGTCCGCCCCCCGCCCTGTGCCATTTGAGCCATCCACGTGGTCCAGCCTCCTAGCGAATTGCTTCGGGTCAGCGAGCCATTCTAGCGCGGCTGGCGAAGATTAACTAGGTCAGAACAGAGTGGCGAGTGGCAAGACGACCATCTTCTTACCGCTGGCGCCTCCGCTCGAAGCCATGTCGCCTTTGCGGCTCTGTGTCCTTCCTACACTCGCCACTCGCCACCCACCACTCGCCACTCCTTCCGCTTTCCGCCTTCGCAACCCAATGTTTACAACTTTTCCACACAGTGCTACCATGCGCTGCGGTTCCAAAATCTGTCCACGGTGGTCTTGCGATGCGAAATTTGCCGGTGCATTGGTACGAAGGGCTGTTTCTTCGGCCGCAGCATTTCCAGGCCGCCGATCGTCATTGGAACGAACTGATCGGCACCTCCCAGCAATGGGACCACCCGTACAACTATGGCCTGGAATCGCTCGAGTTCAGCAAGGAAGCGCTGGCGAACCACCATTTTCAGGTTCATACGCTCAAAGCCCGGATGCCGGACGGAACGCTGGTCGTGCTCGACTCGGGCAACGAACCGGACCGGCTGGATCTAAAGTCCACGTTCAACGGGGCTCCGCCGAGCGGCCCGAAGGTCGATCTGTCCGAAGCGTTTGGACGCGAGTCGACGATCAAGGTTTATTTGGCCGTTCCCAAGCTGCAGCTTGGCCGGCCCAATGTCACGCAAGACGTCAGCGGCGATCACGCTCGCTATATACAATCGGACCAAACCGCGCAGGACGAGGGCCGCGGCGGCGGCGATCAGTCGATTCAAGTCCGCTCGCTCAATGCGAAACTGCTGCTCTCGACGCAAGACCTGTCCGGCTACGACGTGCTGCCCGTGGCTCAGATTCGTCGAGCCAGCGAAGAACAGGCCGTGCCGCGGATCGATCCCGATTACATTCCGCCACTCATCTCGATTACGGCTTGGCCGATGCTCGGCCGCGACATCGTGCGGGCCATCTTCGATATCGTCGGCCAAAAGATCGAGGTGCTCAGCCAGCAACTCATCAATCGCGGCGTCGGCCTGGAGGGGCGCGATCCGGGCGATACCGACCGCATCATGATGTTGTCGGAATTGAATAAGGCCTACAGCACACTCGCCGTGCTCGCATTTGCGCAGGGCGTGCATCCACTGGTCACTTACACGGAGCTATGCCGATTGGTTGGCCAACTGTCGATCTTCGCGCCCGAGCGGCGGACGAGCGATATTCCGGCCTACGATCACGACAACTTGGCCGGCATCTTCCTGCACATCCGCCAGCGAATCGAGCGGCTGATCAATACGGTCCGCGATTATGAGTTTGAGCAGCGTTACTTCATCGGCGTCGGGATGGGCATGCAGGTCTCGCTCGAATCCAAGTGGTTCAACAGCGACTGGCAATGGTTCATCGGCGTCAATAAAGGCGAGCTCAACGAGCAGGAGTGCCGCGAACTGCTTTCGCCGGGCCAATTGGATTGGAAATTCGGCAGCAGCCGGCAGGTCGAGTTTTTGTTCACGCACCGTGCCGCGGGCCTGAACCTGCTGCTGGTCGACCGAACGATCCGGGCGCTGCCGTCGCGGCGCGACTGGATTTACTTCGAAGTCGATCGCAAGGATTCGCCGGCCTGGCGCGACGTGCAGGAGACACAAACCTTGGCGATGCGCTTGAAAGACGCCCTGATCGTCAACCGGGATCGTCTGCAAGGCGAACGGCAACTCGTCGTATCGCTGCGCGGCAAGCGGGCCAACCTGCAGTTCGCCCTATTCGCCGTCCCGACACGATAGCGGCAATACTATCGCCAAGAGCCGCGCTCGAAGTAAGCGCGGGTTGGTCGTTCACAAGAATTCAAAGCGTACTTGGTTAAGAGTTTAACCATCTTACTTCGTGAAGAGCTTGCACACCGCTTACTTCGTGCGCGGCTGCATGCGAAACTCAATTACTAACCGCCCAAATCGCGATTGAAAGATGTCCCCTCGCTTCGCTCAAGCCGTCGATCCGATCTTGACCCACATGCTGGGCCTTTTGGACCGCGTGAGTCGTGACGAGCGTCCCTCGGCCCAAGAAGAACGTCTCCGCATCATTTCGCTGCTCGATCAGGCCGAAGCGATCATTGGCGCCGGGACCGAATGGGACCTCGCCAAATACGCCCTCGTCTCCTGGATCGATGAGATGCTCGTCGAGACCCCTTGGGACGGCCGCGATTGGTGGAGCAACAACGTCCTCGAGGTCGAGTTGTTCAACACTCGGTTGTGCAACGAGTTGTTTTATACGCAAGCGCAAGAGGCGTCGTCGCTCGCGCGCCGCGATGCACTGGAAGTGTTTTACGTCTGCGTCGTGCTCGGCTTTCGCGGTCTGTATCGCGATCCGCAGATGGCGGCGATGTTCTCCGCCGCGCATGGGCTGCCTCCCGATTTGGATACTTGGGCCAAGCAGGCCGCGCTCTCGATTCGCCTGGGCCAGGGTCGCCCGATGCTTGCCGGTCCGCGGCGCGACATCACCGGCGCCCCCCCGATGCGAACGAAGCCGCTGGTCGCTTGGTCGTGGTTGTCGGCGGTGCTGTTGGCCGCCGCCGCCGCGGTGTATTACGCGATGTTCTTTTCCAACGTGTGACTAGCGAAAGAGGGTGGCCACGATGGCCGATGCCCCTGCCGATCCCCCGATTCCTAAACCGGCTATAAAACCGCCCGGCAAAATCGCGAAGTTTTTCAAGGCGATTTTTGGCTGGCCGATGAAGCTGTGGCGGCTGTCCGTTCCGGCCAAAGCGGCGATCGTGGTTACGGTCGCCCTGGTGGCGATCGTGCTGATCGCTTGGCTCGGTTTCCTCGCCGATCCGCAAAGCGTTCCTTGGCGGCATTCGATGACCATCGCGCGGATCATCGCCGTCTGCTGCCTGCTCGCGCTGATTCCGCTGGTGGTCTATCGTGGACTCAAACTGTGGCTCGAGGGGGACTCCTCTCGGTTCCCGGACCTGGATTTCGCTTGGCAAGCAGGGGTCACGGCGCTCAGCCGCAACGGTATCGACATCACCTCGGCGCCGATTTTTCTCGTGCTCGGCACGGCGGACGAGCGGCAAGAGCGGGCGATGTTCGACGCCGCGGGCCTGAGTCTGCGCATCCGCGCGGTTCCCGAGGGCCCGGCGCCGCTGCACTGGTACGCCAGCCCCGACGCGATCTACCTTTGCTGCACGGAGGCCAGTTGGACCAGCGCTCTGGCGGCGTTCGAAGATTCGCGGTCGCTGACCGAGATGGCGTCGCGACTGCCAAGCCTCGAAGCGGCTGCTCCGTTGCCGCCGCCCGAAAGCGTCGCATCGCTTAAGGTGTCGATGCCGCAGGGCGCCGCGGGCCTCGGCCCGTATGGCGGACCGATCAATCAGGGCCGTCCCTATGCTCCGCAAGCGCTGCCTCCGACACAATATGCGCAGCCTCAATACGCACCGCCGCAAGCCGCCCCCGCGCTTCCCGCTCCTGCGATGCAATCTGCATCCCAGTCGGGCGGTGGAGGCGACATTCGCGGCACGATCATGCTCGATCAATTCTCGAGCAATCTAGCAGCCTTGCAAACCGGCGGTTCATCGCAGCAGGCCATGCCGATGGGACCGATGACGGCTTCCTCGGCGATGCCTGCTCAGGCGGCCGGCGGAGACGACTCGGGCGCGATTCGCGGCACGATGATGCTTCAAAGTCCGCTCGCACCCCAGCGCGGCCTCGCCCCGGCGCCCAGCGGTATCGGCCAAATGCCCGCCTATTCCCCGGGGCAAGCGGCGACCTACGCTCCGCAGTATGCTCCGCAATCGCAATACGCTCCTCCGCCGCAGTATGCCCCGCAGCAGCAATACTCGCAGTCCGCGGCGCCGCTCGGTGGCGGTCAGCGCCAGCCCGCGCTGCTGCCTCCGCAAGACGCGGCCGAGCAAATCGAGCGTCTGCACTACGTCTGTCAGATGCTCCGCCGCGCCCGGCAACCGCTTTGCCCACTCAACGGCATACTCTCGCTGCTGCCCATGCGATTGATTCAAGGGGGCCAGCGCGAGGTCGACGAACTTCAGCGCGCGATCAAAGCCGACATGCGGGCGATCGGCCGCGTGCTTGAACTCCGCTGCCCCGTAACGGCGCTGGTGGTCGGCATGGAAGAAGAGCCTGGCTTCCGCGAGCTTGTCCGCCGCGTCGGTCGAGAGCGAGCGAGCGTGCAGCGTTTTGGGCAGCGCTACGATGTCCGCAGTCTGGCGACGCCCGAGGAAATGAACGCCCTTTGCGCCCACGTTTGCGGCGCCTTCGAAGATTGGGTTTACACGCTGTTCCGCGAGCAGGGGGCACTGTCACGCCCGGGTAATACCCAGCTATACGGCCTGCTTTGCAAGGTCCGGCTGACGGTCAAGAATCGGCTGGCCGAAATTCTGGCCGGCGCCTTCGGCTGCGATCCGCATCAGGCCTCCGACAGCCCAGTGCTGTTCAGCGGCTGCTATTTCGCGGCGATTGGCCAGACAGAGGACCGCCAAGCTTTTGCTCGAGGCGTGTTCAACAAGCTGACGGAGGAGCAAGAGCAAATTGAGTGGACGCCGCGCGCCCTTCGCCACCAAAAGCGGTATCGCTTGGCGGCCACGCTGGGCCTGATCCTCGACGGCGTCCTCATCGCCGCTCTAGCCGGCATGTTAATCCTGCGAGCATTCTTCCGCTCGCCGTGAGGTTTCGAGAAACAACGGCGACCAGCGCTGGGGGCGATTAAACGACAGGCGATCCTTAGAAACTCTAAACTAATGGTTCTGGGTGGCCGGGGGCTCGCGCCGAAGGGAAGCCCCGGTGGCTAGCTCTTGAAGTCGAAACCACGCTCCGCGGCTTCGGCGAGGACGCCTTTAAACCCCGACTTTAATTTCGTCCTATCTAAACGACGTCATGGCTCAACGTTATCTAGTAACCGGCGCCGCCGGATTCATCGCTTCGAATGTGTGCCGGATCTTGCTCGCGGCCGGCCACGAGGTTGTTGGAATCGACAACCTCAACTCCGCCTACGATCCACGTCTGAAGCACTGGCGGCTCGAGAAATTAACTACCACGCCCGGCTTTCGGTTCGAGACGCTGGACATCGCCGATTTCGTCGAGCTCGAGCGATTCGTCGAGCATCAAGCTCGCTCGACTTCGGCCGATGGCGGCGCCCCGTTCGCCGCGGTCATCAACTTGGCCGCGCGGGCCGGTGTCCAGCCCTCGGTCGTCGATCCCTGGATATACTTTCGATCCAACACGGACGGCACGCTGAACTTACTCGAAGTCTGCCGCCGCTTCGGCATTCAGAAATTCGTCTTGGCGTCGACTTCCAGTTTGTACGGCGCCCGCAATGCGCTCCCATTTGCCGAAGACGCCGACACGAATCACCCGCTGTCGCCCTACGCCGCTTCGAAAAAGGGCGCCGAGGCGATTTCGTTCACCTACCATCATCTGCACGCCTTGGACGTGACGGTGCTCCGCTATTTCACCGTCTATGGCCCCGCTGGTCGGCCCGACATGAGCATCTTCCGCTTCATGCGAAAAATCGCCGAGGGAGATCCGATTACCGTCTTCGGCGACGGCAAGCAAAGTCGCGACTTTAGCTATGCCGACGACATTGCCCGAGGAACAGTCGCCGCGATAAAACCCCTAGGCTACGAGGTAATCAATCTCGGCGGCGATCGCCCGATTCGGCTCGACCAAGTGATCGATCAAATCGGCGAACTGGTTGGTCGGCGGCCGGTGATCGAGTATAAGCCGGCCCATCCGGCCGACGTGCCCGCGACCTGGGCCAACGTCGCCAAAGCCAAGCGGCTAATCGATTGGTCGCCGCAAGTGGCCCTTGAAGAAGGCCTCCGCCGCACGGCCGCATGGTATCGCGAAAACCGCGATCGTATTCTGCCCATCGAGCTCGGCCCGTAGGTCAGGCATCCTGCCTGACATGGCCCTCCGCATTCAGCCCGATCCGCGAAAACGCGCTTCTGAATTCTCACCCGCTCTGGCATCGACTGCGCTGCCGATACCTGCGCGCTCGTCATGCACAGAGTGCATGACCTACGCCGCCAGGCAAACTCTTCGGCCCCCTAAACGGCCTTCGTCGCGGACGCTATAATCTCTCTGGCCCGCAACCGGCGTCTTACCGCGTGGAGTGTTTGCGCCAGAATCCCGCGGGCGCAAAAAAAAAGGAGGGTTCTTGCTCGCCGGGACAAGAACCCTCTCATTTGGCTGTCCGAACGGGAGACGTCTTGCGACCTCTGTCATCCGGAGACCCACAGCCTTAATAGACGTATCGGGCCGCCCCGAGCCGCGACTTGAGATCCGAACGCCCCCCCCCCGGAACCTAGCAATTCACTCCTCGGGCGACCCTCGCAAGCGACAAACTTTGCCTCGCCGCACACCTAAACACTGGTAACAAAACCGTCGGACTATCGCCTTCTCCGCGCGGTCTTGTGCAACCTCTTAAATCTAAAACACATGACACAAACTGCCAAGCTTGCCCTGGAAGACGGAACCGTGTTTTCGGGCGATTCTTTCGGCGCCCATGGCGAGATTGACGGCGAAGTCTGCTTCAACACGTCGATGACCGGCTATCAGGAGATCGTCACCGATCCCAGTTATCGCGGCCAAATCGTGGCGATGACCTATCCCGAGATCGGCAACTACGGCGTGAACGCCGAGGACGTCGAGAGCGGCCGGCCGCAACTGGCGGGCTTCGTCGTCCGCCAATTGGCTCGCCTCAATAGCAACTTTCGCTCGACCGGTGGGCTCGGCGAATATCTGGCGAAGGCCGGAGTCATCGGCGTCTCCGGGATCGATACGCGGGCGCTCGTGCGGCGAATTCGCCAGCGCGGCGCCATGAAAGGAGTGCTCTCGACCACCGATCTGAACGACGCCAGTCTCGTCGCCAAAGCGATCGCCAGTCCGGGCTTGGTCGGCCGCGACCTGGTGCGAGAGGTCATGCCCGATCAGCCCCGCGATTGGCAAGAACGACTCAGCGTTTGGACCCGCATGGCAGCTCCGGGCCAGTTTGACTCGCCAGCCGGCGCCGCCGACGCGGCTTCAACGACCAGCGCCGTCGCAACTGTCGCGGCGCCATCAGCCGACGCGCCGCACGTCGTCGCGCTGGACTACGGTATGAAGTGGAACATTGCCCGCTATCTGGCGGACATGAACTTTCGCGTCACGATCCTACCGGGCAACGTCTCGGCCGAGCAGATTTTAGCGGTCAAGCCCGATGGGGTCTTTTTGTCGAACGGCCCCGGCGACCCCGAGCCGCTGGGCTACGCGATCGACGCGATCCGCGGCGTGCTGGGCAAGACGCCCGTGTTCGGGATTTGTCTCGGCCATCAACTCTTGTCGCTGGCCTGCGGGGCCAAAACGTTCAAGTTAAAATTCGGCCATCGCGGCGCCAACCAGCCGGTCATGAATCTGCAAACCGGCCAAGTCGAAATCACCTCTCAAAACCACGGCTTCGCCGTCGCCGAAGACTCGCTCCCCGCCGACCTCGTCGTAACGCACCGCAATCTGAACGACCAAACTATCGAAGGCGTCCGCCACCGCCACCTCCCGGCGTACAGCGTGCAATACCACCCCGAAGCCTCCGCCGGCCCGCACGACAGCGCCTATCTCTTCGACGAATTCCGGGCGATGATCGGCGCGACCCGATAGCAGTCCGCTACGCGCGGGCGCCACCTGCTCTGCCAGTGCACTTGTGGCGTCGCCTACGCATATTCTGAAGGTCGACTGGTCCGCGATGATAGAATTGTTGCGTGGAAACATGATCGCCCGAAGCCACCGCGATCGCTTAAGTTCGCCCGGAAATGATCGAAAAATTTCGCCATGACCTCAATAACCATTGAAGACGCCCAAGCTGGCTTTGCCTCAGATCAGTCAGTCGTTGCAGCCTGGCGAGGAAATCACGATCACCGATCATGGGCAGCCGCTCGCCTAGGTGAAATGAAGGAATATATGGAATGAAGATTCTTGTCGATACGCACGCTTTCTTGTGGCATGCGGAGGGAAGTTCGCAAATGAGCCTGACCGCCACGAATCTGCTCGTCGATCCCACCAATCCGTGCATCCGCCTCGTTCACCAATATGAGCGGCGTCCACCCTACGCCTACGCCGGCCCTCTCTAATCGGCGCAATCTCTACGACCGATTCAGTCGCGACCAAATCCTTTTTGGTTCCGCTTCTCTCGTTCTGGCCATCCAACTACATTGGATTGGTACGCACACGACTGCCGGGACAGCGGAGCAGTCATTCCGGTAGGACACCCGTTGAGGCGATTTTTTCTATGGCCACCGATGCACAGTCCGAACGACGACCGGCGGTGAGTCTGCGCGAAGCAGCCGCGCCTGCGGATCGCGGGGCGGAGCCGCCCGCTTGGCTGATCTGGAACTTGGCGCTGATGGTGCTGGTCAGCGCTTTCTTGCTGTTTCAAGTGCAGCCGCTGATCAGCAAATTTATTTTGCCGTGGTTCGGCGGAAGTCCGGCCGTTTGGACGACGTGCATGTTGTTCTTTCAGTCGGCACTGTTTTTCGGATACGCCTATGCTCATCTCACGTCTCGGTGGCTCTCGTGCCGGCAGCAAGCGATTTTGCATGGCGTGCTGATTCTCGCCGCGCTGGCGATGTTGCCGATCGCGCCGCGGGAGAGTTGGAAGCCGGCCCCGGGCGAAGATCCGACGTGGCGGATTCTGGCCCTGCTCACCGCGACCGTGGGGTTGCCATACTTCGTGCTATCGGCGACCGGGCCGCTCAGTCAGGCTTGGTTCAGTCGGGCGTACGCGCATCGCTCCCCGTACCGGATTTATGCCTTGTCGAACGTCGGGTCGCTGGCGGCGCTCGTGACGTTTCCCTTCGTGTTCGAGCCGGCGTTCACGGCCGAGACGCAGGCCTGGTTGTGGTCGGGGGCGTTTGTGTTGTTTGGCGTGCTCTGCGCGGGCGTGGCGATCTGGATTGGCCGGTATCGCGGCGCCCATGCTCATGCGACGGCGGCGATGGATGCCAATGGCGCACGTCAAATTGATGACGATCGATTGAGCATCCTCCGCAGATCGCTGTGGATCGCGCTCCCCGCCCTGTCGACGATCATGCTGCTGGCGACGACGAACCACGTTTGCCAAAATTTCGCGCCCGTGCCATTTCTATGGGTGGTGCCGCTATCGCTGTACTTGCTGTCGTTCATCGTGTGTTTCGATCACGAGCGGTGGTATCGGCGGGGACCGTTTTCGGTGGCGCTGGCGATCTTTGTATTCCTCTCGGCCGGCGGGGGCAGAAGTTTCGCCCGGATGCTGCGAATCGAATTGCCCGCGTGGTTCAGCGGATACGACGCCGACTGGATTCGCATGAGCTTCGTGCAAGAACTGGTGATGTATTTCACGACGCTGTTTTTGATTTGCATGGTGTGCCATGGCGAGCTCGTGCGGCTGCGGCCGAAGCCGAAACATTTGACTGAATTTTATTTGATGATCTCCGGAGGCGGCGCGCTGGGCGGGTTGCTGGTGAGCCTCGTCGCGCCGCATGTGTTCGATTCGTTTTTGGAGTGGAACCTCGGCTTGATCGTTTCGTTTGTGTTGGCTGGAGCGCTCGCGGCGATTTCCTTGCGGTTCGACTGGATCATCGCGATTGGACTGCTGCTGGTCACATATTGGCAAGTCGACAATGCAAGACTCCCGCCGGAAGCCCTGTTTCAGCATCGCAATTTCTATGGCCTCGTTCGCGTCAACGAGGTCAACGACGACGGGCAGCACTACATGCAGTTCAAGAGCGGGCGGATCAGTCACGGCCGGCAATGGGTCAGCGACGATCGCAAAATCCGGCTCGAGCCGACGTCGTATTACTCCCGGGACAGCGGCGTGGGCCATGCGGTCGAATATCATGCCAAGCGGCCCGAGATGAAGATCGGCGTCGTCGGACTCGGCGCCGGGACAATGGCCGCCTATGCGACGAAGCCGGGGCATGAGATTAAATTTTACGAAATCAATCCTGAGGTCATCACGATCGCCAACGATTACTTCACGTTTTTGAGGGAGTGCGGCGGCAAGGCCGAGGTCGTGCTGGGGGATGCCCGGCTATCGATGGAGCGCGAGCCGCCGCAGAATTTCGACGTGCTGGTGCTGGACGCTTTTTCGGGCGATGCGCCCCCCGTGCATCTGCTCACTCGCGAGGCATTCGCGGAGTACAAGCGGCATTTGAAGCCTGACGGAATTATTGCCGTGAATATCAAGAACCAATACATCCAATTGGCGCCGGTCATCAAGGCGGCGGCCGATTATTATGGCTACCACTGGACTCGGCGCTGGACGAACGAGGATTCCAAGCAACTGATTTACGACGTCGATTGGATGATGCTGACCAACGACGAGGAGTTTTTGAAGGCGAACCCGCCGGTGCTCGATAAGGATGTGAGCCCCGAGGTCGACGCGGCCGTTTGGACGGACCACTACAGCAATTTGTTTCAGTTGTTGATGCGGAAGTGAGGCGCCATTAATTACTGCGTGTGAAAGAGAAAGACGCAGGACGGCGCAGCAGGATGCCGCGGCTATGCATGGGCGACTTGATCGGCCGCGCGAATGCCGGAGAGCCAGGCGCCGTGGACCGTGGCCCGGTGCCGCCGAGACGTGGCTTCTCCGGCAAAGAATAGTCGGTCGTCAACCGGGGCCGCCAACGCATCGAGGTGATCGAAGGTGGCGCCAAGCGGCAGATGCACATAGGCGCCGAGACTGAAGGGGTCGGCCGTCCAGCCGGTTGTCACGGCCGCGTCGGGCGCGATTGCCGCGGAGCCAAACACGCTTCGCACCGCCTTCATCGCTTCGGCGACTGCCGCCTCTTTGGACAACTTTTCGAGCCGACGCGCGGCGTCGCCGTGACTCCAGAGCGAAAGAATCGGCGCCGATTGCGATCGACTTAAGTCGGTCCACTCGACGAACTGGCCCGGTTTGTCCGAGGCGTAACCGATAAAGTCGGTTTTCGCGTCCCAAAACCGCTTAGCGAAACGCAGAATCACCTTATGCGCCGCTCCAACACCCAGCGCAGCGATCGCCTCGCGCTTCGCCGTCGGCAACGGAGGCGTAAATTCGACCTTGCCCGTCTGCAGCATGGCCAGCGGAAGCGTGCAGATCGCAAACTCGGCGGGAAATTCGTCATGTCCACACAGCACGCGGACGCCGGTTGCGCCGCGCTCGATTGCGGTGACCTGCCGTTTCAGCCGGATATCGAGTCCCTTGGCCAGCGCCGTGGGAATCTGCCCATAGCCACCCGGGATCACGTGCTGCGGACCTTCGAACGATTCCGGCTCTCCTTCGGATTCGAAACCTCGCAGCGAAAGTTTGCTAGCGTCGTCCCCTTCGGTGGATTCGATTTTCATCGAGACGGCCCACTCTAAATAGCGGCGGGCAGGGGGCGTCAGAGTGTCGCCAGTTTGAATTTGGCGGATCCCGTCGGCGACGGCGATGTCCTTGCCGCCGACATTCAACGACTGCACATTGAGGTCATCCAATTTGCCGAGCAACTTAGCGGTTGCGTCTCGCAGGTCGTTCAGTTCGTCGCCTGCGAACTCGTGGCCATCGCGATCGAATGTCCGAGTCGATTTGATATCGCTGAGCACGGTTTTGATCAGTTCTTTGCGGCAGAAATCCGCGACCGGATTGCCCTCGATACCTTCGATCCACTGAGCGCCAAGGTCGACGGGCCGACCGCCAAGATCAGCGGTATGGATTCGGCCACCGATCCGATCGCGGGCTTCGAGGACGGTCACGTCAAAACCGTGCTGCCGCAGACGCTGGGCGGCGTTGAGACCGGCCACACCCGCGCCGACGACGATCACTCGGCGTTTTGATTGCGATTCATTCCCCGGCGCGACTTTTGGCGCCCAACTTATGCACGAGCCCAGACCGGCGGCGCCGGTGGTTATAAATCGCCTGCGATGGAGTTTCATGTGCGCGACCGAAATCAAGGCGACGGGCCGGTTGGCGGGGAGAGAATGTCAAAGACTTACGGCCATCAGATTCTTGTGTTCGATCGCGGTTTCCGCAACTGCCATTTTCCGCCGCGCCGCCGCTCCCGAATTGCATCGGGGCGCTGCTTGTGGCTGACTGTCCCCGCATTTAGACTCGATAGACGAGCTAAATTTCTGGGCAGGCCCCAATCGCACGACGACGCGCCCTATCCCCCACGCCGCGTCTGGATCTGTCGACGAAGGAAACTTAAACACATGCTCTCGCGACATGCTCAATTTATTTGGCAAGCGGCGGCGATGCTATTTTTATTCGGCTTCTCGTCGGTAGGCGTGGGACGAGGCTTAGCGGTAGAAAAAACACCCGCCGCGGACGAGAAGAAAGGATCGCCGGAGGGCGCCGCCGAGCGCGGCTACCGGTTCCTGCTGGACAAGCCGTATTTGACTCCCGACTTCGACCAGGAAGTTTTCGACGAGCTTTGGAAAACCTGGGAAGAACCGCTCCGCACCGAAGCGGGAAAGGCGACGCCCGCCGAGCGTCGGGCGATGGCTTATTCGCGCTACGGGCTGATCGAACGCCCAGACGATCCGCGCCACCGGCCATTGCAATATGTCGTTGACGACAAAGGCAACTGGTGCATGAATTGTCTTGCTTGCCATCAGGGCAAAGTCGCGGGCAAGGTTTATCCGGGATTGCCTAACTCGTTGTTCGCCCTAGAGACATTGACCGACGATGTGCGGGCCACGAAGGAACGTCTGGGCAAGAAATTGTCGCGAATGGAATTGGGCAAACGATTCATTCCGCTGGGCACTACGAATGGAACGACGAACGCCGTGATGTTTGGCGTCGCCCTGCTGGCATTTCGCGACGAGCAATTGAACGTGCGACCGCTGAGCGCCCCGCCGTCGCTCACGACCAGCCACGACCACGACGCCCCGGCTTGGTGGAATTTTCATCGCAGGCGGTCTATCTACAGCGACGGTTTTGCGGCCAAGAATCATCGAGCGTTGATGCAATTTCTGTTGGATCAAAATAACGCCGCCGATAAATTCCGGGAATGGGAGCCCGATTTCAAAGACGTGTTCGCTTGGCTCGACTCGCTCACGCCGCCGAAATATCCCTGGGAGACCGACGCCAAACTGGCCGACGCTGGCCATAAAATCTTCGAGCAGCACTGCCAGCAATGCCACGGCGCGGCCGGTCGGGAAACTCGGTTTCCAAACAAAATCACGCCGATCGAGGAGGTGGGCACCGACCCGGTCCGACTCGACGCTCTGACCGTTCGTCAGCGAAAGGCGTATCAAGCGAGCTGGTTCGGCGAGTTCGGCAAACAGCCGCTCGTGGCCGATCCGGGCGGATACGTTCCGCCGCCGCTGGACGGCATTTGGGCCTCGGCGCCCTATTTCCACAATGGTTCGGTTCCCACGCTGTGGCATGTGCTGCATCCCGACGAGCGCCCGAAAATCTGGCGGCGTTCGGAGGACGGCTACGATCAAAAGCGGGTCGGGCTCGAGGTCGAAGTGTCCGATTCACTGCCCGAGAAGGCGATGAAGCTGACGAGCGAGCGGCGGAAGTATTTCGATACGACCCTGCGTGGCAAAAGCGCGGCCGGACACGATTTTCCCGACCAGCTCAACGAGGACGAAAAGCGAGCCCTGCTCGAATATCTAAAAACAATCTAGCGCCGGCATTGCACCCCCCGCCGCATGTTGGCCAGAAGCCCCGCCGCCACCTCTCGGGTTAGTTTCGGGATCAGCAAAATCATACTCACGGCCCCCGCCCGATTTTTAAGATAGGGGCTTGAGAGCAGTTCGATCCTGCTCACTTGCTCATCGGCAACCATGACGGGCGCTCTCTGGCCGCCTTGTCATCCGATGCGATCTGGAGTCCGGTGCGCCCAGGGACCCGACCGGTATGACGTTGGATTTTCGCGGCTGGTTGTCTGCGGCTCGCTCCGATTCTTGTGTCAAATTCAGGGCATTGACACATATCGGCATACTCCGCAGAATGCAAAACCTAGGCAAACTAAGAGGAGTTTTCCGTGCCGGTGCAAAGGATTTTGATTACGCTGCTCATAGGCGCACTCGGGCTGCCAATTCTTCTCTGCGTGCTGTTTGTCGTGGCATGGTTACTCGAGGGAATGCAGGACGTGGAGGGCGCGAAGGCCTTGGGGCGGGTGGCCATGGGTTTCTTTATCCTATGGGCGGTCGATCTGGTTGGATTGGTCGTCGTACAGGCTGCGCAGTCACTGGGGGGCCCGAATCCGCCGCGTGACGTAGAATAGGTTAGGCGTCGCGGCGCCGCCCCTTTGGCAGAGTTACGCAATAATGGGCGGCGGCGTCCTGGCCTGCGACTCTTAACGCCGACGGTTCCCGCGATTACGCCGATTTGCCATGCCCGTCGAATTTCTCTGTCCCGCCTGTCATCAATTGCTGGGAGTCGCCGCTCGCAAGATTGGAGCAACGGTGAACTGCCCCAAATGCCAAGCGCCGATCATCGTGCCCGATCCGAATGAAACGGCGGCCTGCTCGGATGGCGCCACGTTCGACGCGACGATGTTCGAAGACGCTTTATCGGAGATCATGGCGGCCGAAATGACACCGCCGCCGAAACCCGCCGCGGCGCCGACGCCAAAACTAGCGGTCAAAGGAACGGAGAAAATCGCGCACCAAAGCCGGGCCATTGAGCGTCCGCTTGCCCGCGACGCACAACCGGCGGCGAGCGATTCTCCGGCCGTTCCGGATACAACTCGGGTCACGATCTCGCGGCGGATGATTTATTTGCAAGGCGCCCTGATTGCGATTGTGGCGACGATCTTCTTTTTGGCCGGCTACTGGATCGGTCATGCAGGGCGCTGACAGCCCAGAGGCCGAACGCGATTGCGGCGTTTACCGTACATCACCCTTCACCGCCCCCGCCGCTCGCCCCCGCCCCTCGCCACTCGCCACCCGCCACCCGCACCGCATTGTCTGCCGCTAGCGTTTAACGTAGCATGGCGAAAGTTGTTGAACTCAACATTCACCCTGAGCCACTGGACGCCTTCGGGATGATATTGCCGCTGACGTTAGGTTTCATCGGGGCTGGCCAAATGGCTCAGGCGCTGGCTCGCGGGTTTGTGGCGGCGGGACTGATCGACGCCCGGCGGATCGTGGCGGCCGACCCGGTCGTAGCGGCGGTGAACGCATTTTGCGAGGCGATTCCCGGTGCCCAGGCGGCGGCGGAAAATCGCTTAGTCGCCGAGCGGGCCGATCTGATCGTGTTGGCCGTCAAACCGCAGAACGCCGGCGCGGTGATGGCCGACCTTCACGGTCATTTGGGACGAGAGAAGTTAATCGTCTCGATTTTAGCCGGCGTGAAGATGAAAACGCTAGCCGCCGGATTGGGCGCCGATCGCCTAATTCGCGTGATGCCCAACACGCCTTGTCTGGTTGGCATGAGCGCGAGCGCCTTTAGCTTGTCGGAAGGCGCCACGCCGCAGGATGGCGAATTGGTCGCGAACCTCATGAGCGCCGTCGGTCGGGCGTTTGCCGTCGATGAAAAATTGCTCGACGCCGTGACGGGTCTGTCCGGCTCGGGGCCCGCGTTTGCGTATGTGATGATCGAGGCCCTCAGCGATGGCGGCGTGCGAATGGGACTGCCGCGCGACATCGCGACGCAACTGGCTGCCCAAACGCTCAAAGGTTCGGCCGAAATGGTGCTCGCCACCGGCGAGCACCCGGCCGCGCTGAAAGATCGAGTCGCCAGTCCCGGCGGCACGACGATCGCCGGGCTGCAAGCGCTGGAAGGGGGCGGCATTCGATCGGCCCTCATGGCGGCGGTCGAAGCGGCCACGCGCCGGGCGATCGAACTGGGCGCCTGACTTGAATTTGCCGCCGAGGCGCGAAACGATACTATTACGACGATGTTATTGGGCAATACCCGCACGAATTTCGATCCTCCCTTCGCCAAGATCCGTCATGTCCATCTTCATTAACGTCGACGACAAAAATATTCCTCTCTATCGCATCATGTGGATCGCCGCCACGCCGCATTTTTGCGGCAACGACGATTGTCAGCGCGAAGGACAATACGAGATTCGCCTCGAGCAAGGAGACAGCGTCTGGGCCAACCTCCGCGAGCGCGACGATTTGCTCCAGGCGATCGAGAACTGGCAAGGGGGCGTGATGGAGGATGACGACGAGGAAGATACGCTCGAATGAAACTTCGATTCCCAGAGCCGAGCACCCGTCTCGCGCCAACCCTCCATCGAAAACACGGAAACATGTCGACTTTCGAAAACAACGATTACAAATGGCGCGAGACCTACTTCGTCCTCCACGACGCGACCAAGCGCCCCAGCCTCGAGAAAATCGCCAAGTCGCTCAGGCGGGTCAACCCTCGTTTCGAGTTGACTAATCTCGTCGCCGACGAAGAGGGAATGTTCGAATCGCTGACGCTTCACTCGCCGCAAGACTACGCGGCGGTGGATATCAGTTACGTGGCGGATGAAGAGGTCAAAGAGCAAGGCGCCTCGCTCGCCAAGGACCTCAGAGCAACGGCCACCGAACCGGATGAGCGCGCGAAGCTGGCCCGGCTTCCCAAATGCAACGCGCGGATCGATATCCTGCACTTCGAGCAAGTTATCGGCGGCGCGGCCGGCGAGGACGAATCCGAAGAAATGCTCGACCCCAGCGCACTACTGCTCATCCTCGACACGCTGGTCGAGATGACAGCCGGCGTCGGCGTCGATCCGCAATCGGGGACCGTGTTCTAGGAGGAAGCGGCGACTACTTCTTGGCTTTCTTCGCCGCCGCCTTCTTCGGCTTCGCGCCCGCCGCCTTGGCGGCATGGGCTTTATTGCCGTTCGCCTTCACGATCGTGGCGACTTTCGTCGCGCTCTTGCCGCCGCCCTTCTTGGCGAACGCGGATTCCCAGCCTTCAGAATACTTCTTTGACGTTCCGACGCGGATGATCGACACAGACGTTCCTTTCGATTTCAAACGGGCTACACACGCACTGCATTTTTGTTAACGGATGCGTCGCTAGCGGTCAAGGGTCGCGATCGCTATTTGCCAAGCTCGATCTCACGCCAGCCGGTCGAGTCGGTCGCTGCCCGAGACATGCCGGACGTGTTGAGGGGCATCGAAATATGGCCGGCGTTGTCGACCGCGATGAGTCCGCCCGTATCGGCATCGAGCACGCTGGCGATCAACTGCCGCGTCGCCTCGTCGAGCGTCATTTTCTTGTAGGCCATGAGAGCCGAGACGTGAAAGGCGACGCTGTGGCGGATGAAGTATTCGCCCTTGCCGGTACAGCTCACGGCGCAGGTGCTGTTGTTCGCATAGGTCCCGGCGCCGATGATCGGCGTATCGCCGACGCGGCCCCATTTTTTGTTTGTGACGCCGCCGGTAGATGTTCCGGCCGCGAGATTTCCCTGCTTGTCGAGAGCGACGCAGCCGACCGTGCCCCTGTTGCTCGATTCGCTCGATTCCTTGGACGTTTTTCGAACGGCATTGGAAGGCTCGTTGGCTTTAAGCGTTCGCTCGACAACTTGTTGCCAATTGCGGCGACGTTCATCGGTGTCGAAGTGCGCGTTGGGCACGCGCTCGATCCGCGGGTTGCCGCGCATTTCATCGGCGAAGTGCTCGGCCCCATCGCCGACGAGCAGCACATGCCGAGTTTCCGTCATGACCAGCCGGGCGAGCGAAATGGGATTCTTTACTGTCGTCAACCCGGCGACCGCGCCGGCGGCGCCCGACCCGCCATCCATAATCGAGGCGTCGAGCTCGTGCTGCCCGACGGAATTGAAGACGCCCCCGCGACCGGCATTGAACAGCGGATCGTCCTCCAACACGCGAATCGTGGCCTCTACGGCGTCCAGCGATTGCCCGCCGCCGGCAAGGATATTTCTGCCCACGTCGAAGGCCGCGCCGAGCGAATCGAAATATTGTTGTGTCTGCTCCGGGCTAAATTCGGCCGGCTCGATCCCCGCGCCGCCATGCAGAGCGATCGCAAATTCACGCTTGGTTGGCTGCTCGGCAGACATCAGCGGTGACACGCTCCTGGGCAAACCGGGCCGAACTATCCTGGTCCTCCCGTTGGCTCGATATTAGCGCCGACCGGAGGGCCAATTGCAGCAAGATCGGCGATAGACCGGGCGGTTCGATTCGCTCGACGATACGCTTTGACCAGTCGGCAAGATTCGAACAAAACTCGATCGAGTGGGCGCTACAGGACTCGAACCTGTGACATCCGCCTTGTAAGGGCGACGCTCTAGCCAACTGAGCTAAGCGCCCCAAAATTTCATCGTATCGGGCGACGAGGTTCTCTACAACCACGAGTTGTGGGTGAGGATCGTGCGGGCGACGTGAGAACCGCCGCTAGTCGCGTGACTTGAGATTCCAGGAACCTGACGTATGCAGGAATCGCTGCGGGCGCGACGAGTGAGTTCTTCGTGGCATGATATGCCGTCAGCAATTCGCAGAGCGATATTGGCTCTGATCGACGCTCAATGAGGAGTTGCTTGGCGGAATCGCGCCGGCAATGTTTTATGCGTCGGTGTGACGCTACCGAGGCCCCAAGCGTTGCTTTATTGTCGAATTGAATTCTTGCTCCAACGCTCGACGCGCATAAGTCGTTGTTCCACGACGAGACGCTGAACCGATCGGCAGTCGGACGAGGTGGCTCGCTTCGCACAGTTAAGGATGCTCTTTGCGGCTTTTGCCAGTTTGCTCGTTCCCTTGATCGGCGTGAGGAACTCGATGAGCTCGCATCGACGAAACCGTTCGTTTCTGAAACGAGCTCGAGGAGCAACCCGACGACCGCATGGAGATCTTTCGGGTAGTCGTCCGCATTGCCGCGCAAGCTGCCAGCGATGGCGGCTCGAACGACTTCGGCATGCAGTGCGGACGCGCCGGCGACATCTCCCATTCTTTTTGCCAGGCGCGCGGGCATGATGAGACCCGCTGGCAAAAGCTCAAGTAACAAGGATCCCAGCTTGGCGCCATCGAGCCGCCCGTCATCGATTGCCGCGATCGCTACGTCAGTTGCCAAGCCATGCTCGCCAGGCTCTTTGGCGGCCAAGCCGAGCACGATCAGCAGGATTGCCATCGGCCGCAGCGGAACGTCTGGATCAAGAAGCGGCTCAAGACAGAGGCGATTATGCCATTGCGCCTCCCACCAATCTAAGTTATTGGCAATTGCCGCCACTCCCCGGGCGAAAGCAGATTCCAAAGAAATCGGACAGATCGAGAACCGCTGCCTGACCTCGCCCGACGATCCAAAGCGGGGTCTTCCGTTCCTTGCGCTAAGGTTAGAATCCCTCCATTGCAGCACGGACAGAAGGCGCAAGTCAACGACTTCGGGCACACAGGGGGCAACATCAATCGCGAATTCAGCGTGCTTATAGGATTGGCCACATTTAGTCATCTGCCTCTCAACCTTAGCAGCGAAGCGAGCGGTCGCCGCTGAACCGCCGTCCGGGCCCAAGTCTGGATGGCGCGCGATTACCGCCAGATCGTCACTCCAAGGCGCCCGCGATCGCGCGGCTGCCGCCCATAACCACGACGTCGCGCCGATGTTCTTCGGTTTCCCGCCCAGCGCATGTCGCAGAGCATTGAGAAACTCATCGTTCGAGTCGGGCAGTCTGGATAAAGCCGCGTCGCGATTTTCCGGCGCGAGACGGAGCAAGGCCAGCACTTTTTCGAAATCACTGGCGGCAGGGACGACACGTTCATCGCCGATTCGGTCCAGCAGTGCAAGTGGATCGATCCAGCCGCCGGCATGCGTTGGCGCAGAGAGTGTTCCAACAGCAATTCGTTTTTGCACGCGCTCCGCCAACTGGCGACTGCGGAGCGCCATCGCGGCCCCGATGGTCCGCGTGCCTGATAGCTCGGTCACGGCCTTCTCGTCCCGAAAAGCAAATTCGACGAACTCGTTCCCGCGGATTACTTTAACGCTCGATCTACCGAAATCGCCGATCAGCCAGGCGAGGACAACGCCGAGCAGATCACCGGCCGGATTGTGGCCGGTAAAGGGAATGATCGGACGCCGGATAAACTGCAGGGCCCGCTTGCAAAGTGGGCCGGTGCGGCGCTCGAAGTCGCCTGTCCGCTGGTCGCACAGACGCGAGATTCCGTCGAAAATCCGCTCGATGGCGTCATACTGATCCGGATTCTCGAAGGAGATTGCCGTGGCAACAATCAATTCATCGAGAGTCGCAATCGGATCGATTGCCCGAGTCGCATCGAGTCTGGGAAACTCCGTCCCATCGAAGTCACAAGCGGTTATTGCGAGCCGCCCGTCTCTCAAAGCGCCAAAGGCTTCATCGAGGCCGACGAGCGCCGCCCACTCCGAAGGTACTTTCACAGCACGCGCTTGCAGATCTTCGAACTGGCCGCTTGGAATCGATTGGTCTCGATGTTTTGAGTCGGTCGCTGCTTCCACGGAGCCCGGCAAGTTTATCCAAGCGAAGATTCGGCCACGAAGCGACGGCACAACCAACGGTATTGCCTCGGTCACCAGCCTGGTTAGCGCACTGTCGGTCCGGCTTCCAAACGCTTCAATAAACTTAAGGGCCGCCGCCTGAACGTCGCTCGACTCGTGTCCGAGCGCTTCCGCCGCAATAAGAACCGCCTGTTCGGCCCGCGCAGCTTCGCGAGTGACCACTTTCCCAACCATCTTCAAGGCTGTCAGCGTCGTTCCTTTGTGGCGAGCGCGCATCAAGGGCCGGAGGCTCTCCAACAAGAGTTTTCCCGGCAGGCAAACCTGTTTGTCGATGATTGTGACGGCTGCCAGAGCGAACGACACGGTGGGAGGAATCGGGCTCGCTAACAATCGTAGATATCGCTCCCTATGCTTGAGCCGTTCAACCAACGTCGGCGTCAGCAATTCATGGAACGAGGAAAACCAGCCCGCGCTGAATTGGGCGAAACCGCGATCCAGCGCGTCGAGGCTTGCGTCGACCAACCGGTCGCGGGACAAATGGCCCTGCTTCGACAATTCGACCAGCGACTGGTCCCACCGCTGGTCGCCGTGGGCGTATTTGTCGTGGGCCGCAAGGCTCAGCTCGCCGTATCCTTCGATCTCGAAGAGTCGCCAGACGACTTGAAGCAAGTCGGGCTCTGCCAAGAGATGCCTTGCGACATTCCAGGTGCTTGAAGTATTTCCGCGCCGCTCTGTTGGGTCGGAACCGGCCCCGCCCACCCCGCGATGATGACATACCATCCCAAGCACGTAATTATCGTGCTTGGGTTTTTTGCACAGACCTGCCTTCATCATCGCTCGAACGGTCAGCCAAGCTGGATGTTCACGTTCGAGCAGATATTCCGTGTATTCGTCGAGCCATTTGGGGCGACGATCGGCGAGTACTTGCAGAAAACCTGCTCCATGCGGAGGTAATAGCCATCGGAAAGACTTACACACGGATAACGAGCAGGTGGCCAACACGGCGAGTCCGGCGGCAGAGATCGTCTTATTGAGGCCGAATGTTCCTGGCGAGGATCCGACCATCGGATTTTTCGCGAGGTCCCGCATCCAAGCTTCGGCAAGTTTCGCGAATGAACGACGCTTGTTCTCGTCGAGCCTCTTGAAGAAATCGGCGGTCGCCGCAGCATCGCCTTGCTCAAGCAGCTTTTGCAGTTGATCTGGCGTTCTCGAATTAGCCATCGATTGAGAATCCTTAAACGCCGGTTTTCCAGCGGGATCGCCCTTCGAGCAGATTTTGGAAAGTTCTTGCTTGTGGCAAGCGAATTGTCACGTATCGCCGCGTTCGAGCAACATTTCAGCCGCGAGGATATGCTTGCACACGCCGCGTTGCCCTTGATATTTCGAGTACCACGGGCAGGTGCATTTGACGGAAGTCGGCGCGACGGCCACGCGATGCTCCACCTCACCGCCCCCCACGAACAATTCGACAAGTTGATCGGTTTGCAAATGGATTCGCACCTTGGACTCCTCGAATAGCTTCAAGGCGGCCTTCAGTCGGGGCTGAAGGGCCTCGACTAACGACAAATCGAAGGGCAGTTCGCGGTGAAAATACGCGCCCTCCGCCAAATCGAAGCCGACGAGTCCGCGTGATCCCAAGGCGATGAGCGTTCGATGTATATCGGCGTCTGACATGCGAATCCGTTTGGCGAGTTGTCCCGCGTCGATGACAACATCCCATCTGAGGGCCGCCCTGACCTTGGGCAACGTCGATTGCCATTTGCCGTCGCCCAGGGTCATCAATGCCTGACCCTCGCCCGAAAACCCGCGCCAATTCTCGGGGCTAAGAACAAGATGGAACCGGGCTTCATCGAGGACGATTTCCCAGGCCGAGGTTTCCGTCGAGCGATCGCCGTAGACTCGTAGCCGTTTAGCAATTGGGGCTAAACCCTCTAGCACTCGCAGGCGTTCGATGCCGCCCACGCGCACTCCAATCGATGAGGGCTGCTGACTCGATCTGAGTCCACGGCCGAACGGGACCAACCACGTCGGATGCCGAGTCTTTGTGCGAGGCAAGGATCGCAGGAATCGCAAAGCATCCGCCCCCGACACGTCGTGAATAAGCTTCATTCGGGCCTGATACGACTGGACCTCCGCGAACCCTTTCAACCACCGGACCGGAAGTGATACCTTCTTTTCAAGAAACGCTTTTCCGTTGCGCTCCAGGCTCACCTCGTCCGTTCCAACCGACAAAGCCACTTCGTCACCGTCACGCACCTTAGCAAGCGCGGCGAGCATAGGAGCATTGAAGTCAACGTTCGTCGTGCCGCGACCAAAATACTCGCCTTCGATCGCCGCTGGCAGGAGATCGACTCGCGCATAGGCGCTTGCGCACGCCGAAAAGCCTTCAAACCTCAAACGGTCGTTACTGCTCGTAATCACAGGGTCGGCGAGAGCGAGAATCCTCGACAGCGACGCGGCCGGCACGTGGAATCGCGAATGAACGACTTGCATCAGCCCGCGAAGCAAATCTGCCGTTCGGCGCGGATAGAGCAGTCGACCTTGAAAGAAATACGGATGGGGATCGGGGCCCCCAGATGTTGCCAGCCGCAAGCCGGACCGGCCGCCCGACGCAACTAGCGAAGATAGAAATGCATATCGATACGAATAGTCGACGGCCAGCGATGACATAGATTCGTTATCGGTGAATTTAGCCGACCGCACGGCGACCTGCAGGTCAGCGCGACCAAGCCGGCACGGAAGACTTTGCGCTCATTAGCTTAACTCCGGAGTCATAACCTTCGCCAGGGGAGGGAATTGCTCAAACAATTGTCCCTTCGTGAGCCTTAGTCCAGCGTCCAGCGACGCTTGTTCATTGCCGCGGCGGTTGGCTGAATCAGCAAGCCAAACGGCTGATGAGAGCCGTCAAGAAGCTACCGGTTAGCTTGCACCGGTCACTTTCGATTCGCGATTCACCTACGAGATTAGGGTTAAAATAATCGCTCGCCCCTCGCCGTCAGTACCTCGCGGAACTGAACTTGGATTTCGCGGCGTGGAGGGTGGTTTGCGTTTATTTGGCCCTGCGCGGACCGGGGAAGAATGCGTTGGTGCGGGCTTTGTAGTCAGCATATTCGGGTCGGCGGTCGGCAATCGTGCGTTCGAGCAGCGTTACGCCCGACACCTTCAAGAGCAAAACCGACATTAGCAGCGGGCTAAAAACAGTCCACCACGCGCCGCCGGCCGCCGCGATTAGATAGAGTCCCCACCAAATACAGAAGTCGCCGAAGTAATTGGGGTGTCGGCTGAATCGCCAAAGTCCGCGATCCATGACCCGTCCTGCGTTGGCCGGGTTGGCCTTGAATCGCGCGAGCTGCCAATCGCTCATTGCCTCGAGCGCCAAGCCAATCGACCAAAACAGAATTCCCAGGCCGTCGAGCCAATAAAGCGCTCGGGGTTGATCCGCGATGATCGCGACCTGGATCGGCAAGGAAATAAGCCACAGGAGGATCGCTTGAAGCATGAAAACCGTGATCAGACTGACCCACCAAAAACGCGAGCCGTGATAGTCGCGCATGGCCCGGTAGCGACGGTCTTCGCCATGACCCGAGTTGCGCCACAGTAAGAATAGCGACAGTCTGAGGCCCCAAATCGTTGTGAGCACGGCAAGCAGCGCGGCCCGCATTCCGACCGGTTGAATTTGCCACCAGGCTAGCCACGCCACGAACGCAAAACCGGCGCCCCAAATAGGGTCAATGATGCTCGCATCGCGCTTGACCAGGCTGAGGAGCCAGACGCACGTCGCGACGGATTCGATGACCGCCAGAGTCAGGAGTATCGTTTGGACTAAGCCAGGCATGGGTGACCGCTTGCGACCGGCTCCATCAGGTAATGCGCCACGTGCCACTCGTCGCCGTCGGCATAGCCAAAAAGTTCCGACACGGCGAGAAAGAACATCCGCCAGCGGTTCAGCGAACGGCGGGCTTCAGCCCCGCCATGCACCGCCGCTAAGATCCGCAGCACGTCGTTGCGGCGAGCGTCCAGATTGGCGAGCCAGGCTTCGGCCGTTCGCTGGTAATGCCAGCCGCTCCACGCGTACTGCTGCGTCACGGTCAGGGCCTGAGCGAAGGCCTTCAACAGGTTCGCGCTAGGCATGATCCCGCCAGTAAAGAAGTGGCGCCCCATCCAATCCGCCGCTCCGTCGGTCGCGAAAGGATAAGCAAATTCGCGATGGCAGAAAATATGAACGAAGAGCTTCCCATCCGCGCGCAGCCAGGATGCGATGCGCAGCAGAAGCTGCTCGAAGTTGTGCATGTGTTCGAACATCTCCACCGAGACGACTCGGTCGAATGATTGCCCGCCCGGCGCAAAGCTGTTCATGTCGGCGGTGATGACCCGCAAATTGCTCAAGCCGCGCGACCGCGCCTCCGCTTCAATAAACAACCGTTGGGGGACCGAATTCGAGACCGCCGTGATCCGGCTGTGAGGGAATCGCTCGGCCATCCACAGCGAGAGCGCCCCCCAGCCACAACCGAGTTCCAGAATTTCTTGACCATCGGCGAGTTCGGCGCGCTGGCAAGTTACGGCCAAAGATTCCTCTTCGGATTCAGCTAACGTGGATTTGTCGCTCGTGAAGTAGCAGCAACTGTATTTACGCCGTGGACCAAGGACCGCGGCGAAGAACTCCGGCGGTAATTCGTAATGCTGCTGGTTCGCTTTTTCGGGGGACAGGGCAATGGGGCCGCAGCGCAAGGAAGCGAAAAAGTCGGCCTGCGATGTGCCGACCGGTACATCCTGATCCTGGCGCGATTCACGCAGCCGCGCGCGACATAGACGACGGATCGCCATCCGCGTCACTCGATCGGGGACCAGTCCGCGTTCGACCGCTTCGATGCCGAGTTCGGTGACACTCATGGAAGGCCTCACTTTTCACAGAGCTGCGGGTCGCGAGAAAATCGCTGCTGTGGTTGCATCGCCTCGCTACTGCCCGAGGTGACAGCCGCCTGGCGACTCAGAACAATCGGGTCGCGGCGACAGGCCGGCTTGTCGAATTGAATCTGTAATACACCAACGGAACGTTCCTCGAATGCCGCTTCGCAATAGCAGAGGTAGTAATTCCATAACCGGATGAATTGGTCGGAGTAGCCGAGCCGGCGCACGTCGTCGACTCGCGTCGCGAAGGATTGCCGCCACCGCCGCAGGGTCTCCGCATAGTGTGGAGCGAAATCCTCGGCATGGACAAATCGCATGTCGGTCGCACGGCCCACGGAACCAAGGATTGCCCCCAGCGATGGCAGGCATCCACCGGGAAAAACATAGCGCTGAATGAAGTCAACCGATTTGAGATACTGCGAGTAACCCTGCTCGGGCATCACGATGGCCTGCAACACCAGCGATCCATCGGGTCGCAGCAGCCGGCCGCATTGGCGGAAATACTGATCCAAGTAACGATGACCAACGGCTTCGATCATTTCGATCGAGACCAGCTTGTCAAACTGGCCGTGCAAGTCGCGATAATCTTGCTGCAGGAGTGTGATCCGGCCCGTCAATCCCGCATCGCTGATTCGGCTGCTTGCGACTTCGAACTGTTCCCGCGAAATCGTCGTGGCGGTCACATGGCAACCGTAGTTCCCGGCGGCGTGGATCGCAAAGCCGCCCCAACCGGCGCCGATTTCTAGAACTTCGTCTGAAGGCCGCAGGTCGAGTTTGCGACAGACGCGATCAAACTTTTCGATCGAGGCCTCTCGCAACGAAGCGCCAGGCGCCGGAAAGATTCCGCTGGAATACGCCAGCGTGTCGTCGAGCCAGAGTCGAAAGAAATCGTTGCCCAGGTCGTAATGGGCGCCGATATTCTGGCGGCTGCCCGAGCGTGTGTTCGCGTGCCACCCGTGAAAGAGTCGATGCCCATAGCTGGCGAGGCTCGCCAAGCCGCGATCAAGTCGGCCCGTGGGCTTGCGATTCCGCGCGAAGATCCGAAAGAGACTCGTCAGATCTTCGCAGTCCCAGTCGCCGCGGATATACGACTCGGCGACCGACAACGTGCCGCCAAACAGTGCCCGGCGAAAGAACCGCGGACCATGCACCCGAAGCGTCGCTTGCAAGTCGTCCTGCTGGCCAAACGCCGACGACCCGTTGCCGTCGCATAATCGAATCTCACCACCTCTCAATCCGGTGAGCTGAGACGTGACCACGCGTCGGGCTAAACGATCAAGAAACCCAAGCGCTAAATTCTCTGATGGTTTGATTGCGGCCACCTTGCTCATGGAAGCGATTCCTGGAAAGTTGGGCTTTTGACGGGGCCTTCCGCGTTCGGCGGCGTCAACATGCTGGCAGGACTGATAGATTGTGCGGCGCAGGGCGGCGAGGATTTGGGATGCGGCACATACGGAAGACGTTTCCGCCACAGACGAAATGCCTGCCAGTAGATGGCCACGAAGATTCGGGTCGTCAGCAGCGGGTATCGGCAGAGAACTCGAGCCAACCCGCGGCCGTCAAGCGGGCGGCGGCGGAGTCGGAGCTGGGCGTCAAATTCGGCTCTTTGCCCCGAGGCTCCCCGTCGATGGTTCTCGATATCGATCGCGAGCGATGATCCGGGGATATTCAGGCGAAACTCATAATCGAAATCCATGCCCAAAAACGGCGAGACATGAAATTCCTTCGCCGTTCTCAAAGCGAGCACTCGCGCTGACGCATTAGCAGACCGCGCATCGAGCACGTAACAATGCTGCTCTCCCCACGGCGTATTATTCACCTCGGCTACGACGAACTCGACGCGCTCGCCGTCGTCAAAGCAGTAATACAGACTAATCGGATTCATTGCGAAGCCGAAGTAACGGAAGTGCGTGAGGAGCCGAATCGGGCCGGCCGGTCGATAACCGGCGTGGGTCGCCACCAGGTCGCGGACAGATTCAGCGAGCGGCTGGTCGGGTGATCCGAGATGGTCGCGGCGGCGAAACCAGGCTAGATTCGCACGAGCTGTTGACCATAGCCAGCGACCGCGAAACAGCGTCGGCAGTTCGTCCAGATCGACGTATAGCAAGAACAGTCGATAACGGAACTCGTGATCCACCCGCGAAAAACGCCGATGGCGAATATCGCCTTCGTAAATCGCGCTGTGAATACTCATTCGGCGACTCCGACGAGCACAGCCGGACGGTCAGTCTTATCGCTCGATCCGGTCAAGGAAGAGTCAGGTCCGCATAAATCGGCCAACGAATTAGGGCAATCAATGGCGCTGACGACCGCGAGCGCGCTCTTCACGCCATCTTCGTGAAAGCCGTTTCCCCAGTAGGCGCCGCAGAATGAGGAGCGATTTGAGTTTAGCAATTCCACGTGTCGAGCCTGAGCCGCCGCGCGCTGCGTAGTGAATACCGGATGATGATACTCGAATCGCTGCAAAATCTTACCAGGAGCGATTTGCGACTCGTCATTCAATGTCACACAGAATGTGTGCCGCGAGCGAATCCCTTGCAGGAGATTCATATTATACGTGACGCTTGCCGGCGCCGATTCGTCCCCGCTGAGACGGTAGTTCCAGCTCGCCCAGGCCCTCCGGGTCCGCGGAAGGAGCGAACTATCGGTGTGTAAGATGGCGACGTTGCGCTCGTACGGAAACGCAGAGAGAATGTCTCGTTCAGTTAAGGTCGCCTCTTCGCCGAGGATCCGCAGAGCCTGATCGCTGTGACAGGCGAAGATTAGGTGGTCGAACGACTCGATCGCTCCAGCGAGCGACTGCACGTCAACCCGGTTTGCGAACCGCCGCACGCTATGCACTGGCGCACGCAGTCGAATCTGGTCGTGAAAACCGCGCGTCATCGCCTGCACATAGGTTCGTGAACCGCCCTCGACAACGCGCCACGTCGGCCGCCCACGGAAATTGAGCAGGCCGTGATTGTGGTAGAAGTCGACAATGAACCGGATCGGAAACCGGGCGAACTTCCCTGTGGGACAGGACCAGATCGCCGCGCCCATCGGCAACAAATATTGCTCGGCGAATGCGCGAGAGTACCCGTGCCGCGACAGGAATTCGCCGACTGTCATCCCGTCATCGCACTCAGCGATGAGCCGCCGGGCCTCTCGATTGAATCGCAGAATGTCCGCCAACATTTTATAAAAACTTGGCCGCAACAGGTTGCGACGTTGGGCGAATAGCGTGCTGAGCGAGTGGCCATTGTATTCCAGGCCCGAGCCGTCGTCGCGAACGCTGAAGCTCATCGTCGTCGGCCGCGATCCGACGCCGAGTTCGTCGAGCAGACCGACAAAGTTCGGGTAGGTCCGGTCATTGAAGACGATAAATCCAGTGTCAATGGCGTGCCGCTCGCCATCTAGTTCAACCTCGACCGTGTTTGTGTGGCCGCCGGGATAGTCGTTGTGCTCGAAGAGGGTGATGCTGTGTTCCCGGTGCAGCCGATAGGCGGCCACGAGTCCAGAAATGCCGGCTCCAATCACAGCGATTTTCATTGCCACGCCTCGTGCCGTTCGTCGAATGAGCCGGTAATGTTTTGAGAGCCCGCTTGAGTTGTCTCGCGATGCAATCAGGCCGAAGTCCAGGCCGAAGCCTGATCTGTGACAGGCTTGCCGAGTAGCTCGCCTCGCAGGACTGGCGCCCAGGCGGGAGCTTCAATTCCAATCTTGACCTGTTTGCCTTTGACCTCCTGGACGACGATCACAATGTCCTCCGCGATGCTAATTGCTTCGCCGACTTTTCGAGAAAGAATCAACATCAATACATTCTCCTGAGCTGCTGGCGAGGCAAACTTGAAGCTCGCCAAAAATCACCTCGTTATTGGAAACGAACGAAGGATGGGGGTCAGTCTCTAACATCAGTTTCAACCGCATAGAGCAAAAACCCTGTGGCGGCTGCGCATAACAGAGTCGCAAAACAACCAACAAGGAAAATAATCCAATCATTCATGACGCCGTCCTCCAACGTTGGTTATCAAGGCGCCGAATGAAAGGATTGACGGAACCCATAAGCCCACAAACACTCCTTGATCCTTATTCCCGAGAAACCACAGGTAGACCGAGAACAAGAATGAGAGTCCGGCGGCAGCCAGAATCAAAAGCTTCGCAGTCGTCAAGCTCTTCATGGTTGATTTCCTTCTTGTGTTTTCGTGATCAGTTTTTTACGGCGGATATCAAATCCCATACCAACCGGACAGAGTCCGCCAGTGCCAGGCGGCGGTCCGCGTCTCAGCTAGTCCCAGGCACTTCGATTTCGATATGTTCGTCTAGCGCCGCGATCCTAAGCTTCTTCATGGCCCGCGCTTCGATCTGACGGATCCGCTCTTTGCTGACACCAAGCTTGACGCCGATCTTCTCTAAGGTTTGAGGTACATGGCCGTGTTCCAGCCCGAAACGACTAACGACGATCTCCTTTTCGCGCTCGTCGAGCCGCTCCAGAATCTTCTGGACCTGAGCGGCGCGTTGGCTCTGCGCGCTCTCCAGCTCGTACTGGTCCGAGCGAGGTTCTTCCGATGCATTGAACGTTTCTTCGTGGCTCGTGTGGAAGCGATTTCTATGCCGCTGCTCCGTGTGAATCGAGCGGGCAAAATTCCTCATGATCGCCCAGCTTGCGTATGTGCTGATCTTGATTCCGCGAGCGAAATCAAACTTTTCGACGGCCCGCATCAGGGACATGTTTCCTTCGCTCACCAGTTCCCAGAGATCACCATTTTCGCCGACGTAACGTTTGGCGATGGAAACCACCAGCCGCAGGTTCGCCCGCACGATAAGGTTCTTGACAGCCACGGCCTGCTTGTGGAGGTCTTCGATCTGGTCAAGCGCCCGGCGTTTTGGACGGGTCGAATCGAGTTGGCCGCGCAGTTTGGCGGCCTTGTTTTTCAAGTAATTGAATTGCCGGAATAAATGGCCTTCTTGTTCGCGCGTGAGCAGCGCAACCTCGTACAGGGTCGCGAGATACGGTGGTAGGCCCGCCGGAATTCGAGTCGGCCCCGCGGGCACGTCGCCACTTGCCATATCGACCATGATTGTTTTGTCCGCGTCAGCATCGCCGAACTGCGGATTCGGGATGAATTCCAGCGGCAACTCCAGAATCCGCCGAACTCGCATCGCGTTGATGAACCGACCGATGTTAACCTTTGTACGGAGATGGTTTCGTGCGAGCGATTCCACACTCGCTCCGCGGCGAAACTGTTGATAAATTGCGTCCTTATCTACTTCGCTCAATTCTCCGCTGTCACGGCACGAAGTGCGCGATTCATGGCGTCCGTGTTCGTCCGGTCTGAGTGTTGATATGTAGCGATCCGAATCGACACTGACCTTGCGGTTACTCTCCAAGTTTTGGCTCAGAGCCGGTCGGCGCTCGAAGGCGCCGGTGAGCTGATTGTCTGCCGGTCGTTTTACCGTGGCTGCTTGAATCATTGATCTGGCCTCCGACGCCTGTTCGCCTGTTGAGTCAGGTAAAGCGAAAGGTCATGGCCGGCGGTGGACGCCGGCCATGACAACGATCAAAGAAACTACTCTTTCGGCAGCAGGACCATGTCGATCACGTGGATCACGCCGTTCTCGCAATCGATGTCGGCCTTGATCACTTTGGCGTCGTTGATTTTTACGCCGTCGGTAGCATCGATCACGACGGCTTGACCTTGCACGGTCTTGGCCGATTTGAGCTTCACGACATCGGCGGCCTTCACATTGCCGGCGACAACGTGGAAGGTCAGAATCGCAGTCAACTTGGCCTTATTCTCGGGCTTGAGCAGCGTCTCGACTGTCCCCGCCGGTAGCTTCGCGAAGGCTTCATCCGTCGGGGCGAACACCGTGAAGGGCCCCTTTCCTTGCAACGTCTCGACGAGTCCGGCCGCCTTCAGGGCGGCGGCCAGCGTCTTGAAAGAGCCTGCATTCACAGCGGTATCGACGATATTCATCTTTGCTTCCTTTTCTGAGGTGACCGCATTTCCAGCACACTTTTTGCCTGCCTCGGCAGTCGCCGAGGAGATCAAAAACATAATCGCGACGCCGTAGACAACGGCACATTTCAAAGCAAGCGACATAAAGAGCTCCTTTTTCTGCGTGAGAAACGGGGACCGAATAATCTTGAACAATGAAGCGTCTTGCACGTCGCGATCGTCACTTCGGCCGCCGCCCCGGGGAAGGCGTGCCAAGAGAGCAGAAAGAATTGAAATCCGGTTCGTCCTTCCGACCCTGTTTCTGTTTGCAATAATTCGTGCAAATCGTTCACGCCATTTATATGCACCCGCCCCGACGGCGTCAATCAATATTCGTCCAATTCGTCCACTCAGTCCCGCCAATAATCCCACAAACAACGGCACAATATGTACTTACGGCAAACAAAAAATCCAGAATTTGCGGATGTGGACAATCTTGTGTCGGGCACTATAATTCGTTCAAATCGTCCTTATGAACCGTCGGCCCTCCATCGGGACCTGTCGTGACCCAACTCCTCACTCCGAAGCAAGTCGCCCAAGCAATTGGCGTCAGCGAGTCATCGCTCAAACGCTGGTGCGATCGGGGCCTTTTGGCAACCGTTCGTACTGCGGGTGGTCATCGACGTTTGGCTTTGGATGACGTTGTCCAGTTCCTGAGACGATCGGGACGCCAGCCGTTGCGGCCCGAATTGCTAGGTCTGCCCTCCAACACTGGGCAGGGCCCCGCCGGCGTCGCCAGGGCGCGCAATCAGACGTGCAAGGCGTTGATAGGCGGAGACGAACCGACGTTCCGTCGGATCGTATTCGACCTTTACTTGGCCGGACACACGGCGAGCGAGATCTGTGATCGCGTCCTCGCGGACGCATTCCACGACATCGGCGACCTTTGGAATTGCGGTGAGGCCCAGGTCTATCAAGAACGAAGGGCTTGCAACCTCTGCCTGCGAATACTCGGGGAGTTGAGGTCTCTGATACCGGTTCCGGCGGAAGACGCGCCCCTGGCAATCGGCGGGACCCCGGAATGCGATCCCTACATGTTGCCGACAGCCATGGTTGAAGTGGCCTTCCGGCAGATGGGCTGGCGTGCGCAGTCGCTCGGCACTCACTTGCCGATGACGACGATGCTCGACGCGGTGCGCGATGCACGTCCACAAATCTTGTGGCTCAGCGTGTCACACATCGACGACGAACAACGGTTTCTGGAGGAATATCGGTCATTTTACGAACAGGTCAGTTCAGATGTCGCGGTTGTCGTTGGGGGCCGAGCGTTGCTGGAGCCGTTGCGCCGGCAAATGGAATACACCGCGTATTGCGACAACCTTCAGCATCTCGAAGCGTTTGCCAAAACACTACAGCGTTCTCGTGGAAATGGCAATCAATCAAAGACAGGGGATGCGTCCGAGAGCACCAAACCGCGGACAAGGAATCACAACTTGGATTAGAAGACGAACGTTTTCTCGACTCATATCAAGGATTGCCGATTACTTTGTACCGCGGGCACACCGCCCCATCGCACGCGAAACGAGGAGTTGTCATGCGAACTAACCCAATCCGCGACCAGAAGCAAGACGCGATCCGAATCGGCCCCGCGCCAACGGGCGGTGGCGTCCGGTTGGAGGCAACGTTATTTCTGCCTTACGACCGTGAGCATGTTTTTGAATTCTTTGCGGATGCGTTCCAACTTGAATCGCTGACTCCGCCGTGGCTTCACTTCTCAGTGATCACTCCCGCGCCTATTCACATTGCGACTGGAACTCTTATCGACTACCGCCTGCGGCTGTGCGGAGTGCCGGTCCGTTGGCAGAGCCGCATCAGCCTGTGGGAGCCACCGATGCGTTTTATCGATGAACAGACGCGCGGCCCTTATCGTCGCTGGCGCCATGAGCACCTGTTCCAAGCGGTCGATGGCGGGACTGTTTGTCGGGACATCGTGGACTACCAGGCGCCTGGCGGCCGACTGATCGACGCACTGTTCGTTCGTCGCAGCCTACTGAAGATCTTTCAGTATCGGCAGAGCCAACTCAGAAAAGTGTTTGCTCCGCCAAAAGATTCATCTGCGGCGTTCATTGGCCAGACAAGTCGCAATTCGTGAAGGGGTTCGAATGTCGGGCACAGTTCTATTAACGGGTGCGAGCGGTTACGTGGGAGGTAGGTTGCTGCGCCGGCTCTGCGCCCATTCGCTTCCCGTGCGGTGCCTGACGCGGCGGCCCGAGTTCCTGTCCGGACAGGTCTCCCAAGGAGTCGAGGTTTTCCGAGGGGATGTCCTGGATCGTGAGTCGCTAGCGGCGGCATTTGCCGGGACTGAATCGGCTTATTACTTCGTTCACTCGATGGGATCTGCCGACGATTTCGCGGAGGCAGACCGCCGAGCCGCCCGGAATTTCGCAGAGGCCGCGCGCGACGCCGGCGTGCGGCGCATCATCTATCTCGGCGGTCTCGGGGACGAGCAGGAACGTTTGTCGCCGCATTTGCGTAGTCGCCAGGAGGTCGGTCGCCTACTGGCTTCGACTGGCGTGCAAGTGATCGAGTTCCGAGCGTCAATCGTGCTGGGTTCGGGAAGTTTATCGTTCGAGATGATTCGTGCGCTCGTCGAGAAACTTCCCGTGATGATCACTCCACGTTGGGTTGAAATTCGCGCCCAGCCGATTGCCATCGAAGACCTGCTGGACTATCTCATCGCCGCTCTCGAACTCAGTAGGAACGAGTCGCGCGTTTACGAGATCGGCGGGGCGGACCAGGTTTCTTATGGCGAACTGATGCGCGAGTACGCGCGACAGCGGGGTTTACGTCGGCTGCTGATTCGAGTGCCGCTGTTGACCCCCCGACTATCGAGCCTGTGGCTCGGTCTCGTCACTCCGCTGTATTCCCGGATTGGCCGAAAGTTGATCGACAGCATTCGGCATCCAACCCTCGTAAAGGACCCATCCGCGGTGGCAGATTTCGACATCCGGCCCGTGGGCTACCGGACGGCAATTACTGCGGCCCTGCGAAACGAGGACCGCGAGTTCGCGGAAACCCGCTGGTCGGATGCGGTTTCCTCGAGCGGGACTCCGGCCACGTGGGCTGGCATTCGATTTGGAAATCGTCTCATCGATTCTCGCGTTGAACAGACAGCGGTCGCACTGCGTCCGGCCTTCGCCCCCATCCGGCGAATCGGGGGTAACCGTGGATGGTATTTCGCCGATGGGCTGTGGAAACTGCGGGGGCTGCTCGACCTCTTTCTCGGCGGCGTCGGACTTCGCCGCGGTCGCCGCGATCCGGATCAGCTCCGCGTGGGCGACACGATCGACTGCTGGCGAGTCGAGGCCTTTGAGCCGGATCGCCGCCTGCGTTTGCTTGCCGAGATGCGACTGCCCGGCCGAGCATGGCTTGAATTCGAAGTCGAGCCGTCAACCAGTGGCTCGCAAGTACGGCAAACAGCCATCTTCGATCCGGTCGGCCTTACCGGCCTTGCTTATTGGTACCTCGTTTATCCCCTGCACCAAATCGTGTTTGCGGGCATGCTGCACGGCATCGTCAATGCCGGCCGCGAATCCGCCACCGCCAAGCCGTGGCGACCGTCCCGAGCCCGGCAGGCCATGTGGTTGGTCGTGCTCGTCGCGATTTGTTTCGCCGCAGCCGGGGTGGGAGGCGCACTCACCTCGGTCTCGGTCGGCGATTGGTATCAGCGGCTCGCAAAACCGGATTGGACGCCGCCAAATTGGCTCTTCGGTCCTGTTTGGACAGCGCTATATTTATTGATGGCTCTATCGGCGTGGCTTGTGTGGCGACAAGGCGGTTGGCGCGTCTCACGGGTGCTACTCGGCCTCTTTGGAGTTCAATTAGCAGCCTGTTGAATAAATGCGATTTTACGAGGCGGGCGCGAACGCCTTGTATCGGATGCGGACGGTCGCTTTCGACTTGGCGGCGTTCGTCAGAACTGCAATCCAGAGGCGGTGAACTAACCACGTTATGTACAAGGCA
>JBBQWR010000051.1:0-36627 GCA_038210495.1 Pirellulales bacterium | reverse complement strand
TCGCGAAGTTTAGTCCGTTCCCATTTTTGCGTAGAGTCAAATAGTCTCCGCACCAGCGGACGACTGAATAGCAGACTGCACGACATCAACTCCCCGTTCCCACCCCAGCAACGCCCTTGACAAACTAGCTACATAGCAGACGCGAAGACACTCCCGTCTTCCGTCTCCCGTCTCCCGACTCCCGACTTGGCTTCACACGAGTCCCCATTTCTTGCGCAGATACCATTCGACGACTAGCAGGCCGACGATCGCCAAGAACAGCGGCGGCTTGTCCCAGGGGGTCGTCTTGGTTTCGGTGGGAACTTCCAGGTCTTTGCTTTGCCGCTTGAGCGCGTCGCAGATGTCGGTCAGGTTTTCCGGCGGATACGATCGGCCGCCGTAGTCTTTTGTGATCGCCGAAAGACTTGCCATGAAGCTTGTCATCGCGCCGGGATTTTCCATTTCCAAATCCTGCTCGTACACCATGAACCGCGTGTGGGCCTCGCCCAGCACGGCTTTGTCTTTGGAGGCCACAATCTGAATCGCGTATTCGCCGGGCCCGAGCGTCTCGCGAAAGGCGCCGGTCGCCTGGTTGCCGACACGCGACATCCGCACGGGGGCGCGGCTGCCATTGGGCAACGTCACCGAAGCCTCGAACGTGGCTCCGGCGATCGGGTCTCCCTGGGCCGTCGCGGCGCCGACCGTGAATTCAACCGGCCGATGCGGCATGTATTGCCGCTGCGGCAGCCGGACCCAAACGCCGTTCTTCTCGACATCCTCTTTTTTAGCCAGCCACAGCACGACTTGCCGCCAAAAGCGTTTATGCTCGGCTTCGAATCCCTCCATGTACCAATGCCAGGTGGAATCGCCGGCGAAGGCCAGCACGCGCCCGGCGCCCGGCTCGCCGGCGACCAAGAGCGGTCGTCCGTCGGGCGTGACGGCCAGTGGCTTCGCGGCCAACTTCAGTTCCGGGAACAGGTTGGCGCCTTCCAACCCCGGCAGCCGGAGCCACGCGGCGCGGTTTTGATCGTCGCCCGGCGCCAGCCGCATGACGGATATGTTGCCGAATTTTTTGTCCGGAAGCATTTTCAGGCCGACGTCGCGATTGGCCGGTTTGAGATGCATTTCCTCGCGGATCGGTTCGTCGAATCCTTGGCGATCGAATTTAGCGCGATCGGGCGCCAACGGCAAAATCTCGCGTAACGCCGTGTCTTGATATCCGCCTGCCCAAAAGCTATGAAAGCCGCCGAGCATGATCAGTCCAGCACCCCGCTCCACCGCCAGTCGCAAGCTGGCTAAATCGCTCGGCTGAAAGGCCTTCGAGTCGATGTCGCCCAAGATGTACACATCGTATTTGCCCGGCTTGAATTGCTCGCCGATGTCCTTGACCGGCCAATTTTTCCGGTCGCGATGGTCGAACCATTTGAAATCGACTTTGATGTCGGGCGAGGCGCCGAGCGAGCGGCGGAGAAATCGCTGCTCGACGCGCGGCTCGCCTTCGATATAAAACACGTTCAAGCCTCCCGCCGAGACTTGCACATAAGTGCTCGTCTCGTTGTTGGACGTGTCCTGCTCTTCGGATTGCGGAGGAATGCGGAGCGTGATCTTGTGCTCGCCGGCCACTTGCGGAATGTAACTGAACTCGACGGGCAGGTCCTCCCCATCGCGCACGGCGCGAACGTTTTGCGTGCCGACCAGCACCGGTTCCTTGCCGGCTTCGACTTCGAACAACGCTTGCACCGGAATATCTTGACCGCGATAGCCGCGAATGCGCACTCGACCCTTGATCGGAACCGCGTTCTTGACGAACGTCTGTCGCGGGGCGTCAATCGCGACCACGGCCGCGTCGCGACGTTCCTCCGATCCTTCCTTGCCGAAGCAGACGGTGTACAGCGGGACGCCGAGATCGGCCAATTGGCGCACCGCCGTCTGCGGGGCCAGATCGCGCGGGTCCATCGCGTTTTGGCCGCCGTCGCTCAGCAAAATCATGCCGGCGATGCGGTGGCCCGTTTCTTTGCGCAGCGTGTCGGCCATCGCGGCGCCGATCGCCGTTTGGGTTCCCTCGGCCGTCGCGCCCAGGTCGAGGTTGTCGGAATTCAGCGGAACGGAATTGATCGTCGCATCGAACGTGTAGAACTTGACGTCGAGATCTTCGTTCAGGTCGCGAAATTTCGGCAGCGCGGCGTCCACGACTTCCCTGAGCCGATCCCATCGGGTTTTGTTGCCCTCATCGGGGACGCTCATGCTCTTGGTGCGGTCGACGAGCACGATGACTGTCGCCCGATGCCGCTTCATTTCGGTGAATACGTAGGTCGGCCGCAGCATCCCGGCGACGATTGCCAGAAACACGAGGACGCGCAGACCGATCAACGCGCCGCGCCGGCCAGGGGAGAGGCCGCGCAGATCGCGGCCGGCGAGCATGAGCAGCGCGAGGAACGCGGTGGAAACGGCCACGACGAGCCACGTTCCGCCAACCGGATTGACGTACCATCCGTTCATGGCGCCGCCGAGGAAGCTGGTGCAAAGGGATCGGCGACGACGCCCATCGCGGAAATCGTTTCGCTCGGTAGCGGCGGTGGAATGACCGGCGGCGCGGCGGGAAGCGTCTTTGCCTGCGTGGGCGGCGGCGCGGAATTCGTGGTCAGGGCGTCGGCCGACAATCGCGGCCCCGCAGCCATCTTGCCTCGGCGGTAGAAGCGGTTCGAGAGCAACTGCTCTCCGCCAACGGCCAGCGCCACCAAGAAAATCAAAATTGGATACAGCTCTCGACCGACGCGGCCGACGCTCACCGTGCGATCGATTTCCTCGCGATTATGGGCCAGCTTAAATCGCCCGGCGCCGAGCAGATCGGTCAACGTTTCGCTGCCGATCCGCGTCAGATCGGTGGAACTGGCCGGGATATTCGCGCTGAATCCGCGGCGCACGCCGTCGGCCGAGCCACCGGCTTCGACTTGATAATTGGCGGCCACGGTCGTGCCGGGGATCGACAGGGTGCTACCCTTGGTCGAGTCGAACGTCAGATCGGTTGCGTCGCGCGGGTTTTGCGAATTTTTGAGCAGCAGTTTGGTCAGCGTCGGATTTTCGCCCAGCCGCAGCGTAGCCCGATCGCCGACCAAGTAGTCCAGCCGCTCTTCGCCGCTGCCGACGAGATATAACAGCATCTCGTTGGACAAGATCACAAACGGCCAAGGCTTGATGCCGGTGGCCAATTGATTCCAAGAATCGGGATCGGCCGCCGGATCGGAAATGGGCGTGGTCATCGTCAACACGCGGCCCTTGCCGACCGTCCGATCGACGATCGCCGGCTGACCGTCGTTGAAATGCAGCGCGACATTCGCCGACTTGTCGAGACTCGCAAACTGCCATGACCGCCACACGGGAAACGACGGCCAAGGCGTGCTGCGCTTGATGCCGCGAAATCGGGCCATGAGCGGATGTTGATAATCGCTTTCGGCCGGGGCGACGAATCTCGCCGGCTTGTCCGTGCGGTTAATGATCGACAGCGGTCCAGGCAACAGGGCCGCCGCCGCCGCGGTGCTGAACGTTTCGGCCGGCTGAGCATTGCGACCGAGAAAGATCGCCAGCGCGCCTCCTTGCTCGACATACGACTTCAGCCGATTCCAAGTCGCGTCGTCCAGTGGCGACGGATCGATCAAGCACACGGCCGAGTAAGTCTCCAAATTGCGATCGGCCACGCCGTCCAGCGGCGTCGTTTCGCAATCGAATCGCGATCGACCCGTCTTGCGAAATTGAAACGGCGACAGCGCTTCGCTCAAGAGCAGCGTGCGCCGATCCACGGGAGGCGGCGCCGCGAGCAGCACGCGAAACGGCGGCCGCACGTCGTATGTGAAATAACGAATGTCGTCGGCCGCGAGATTATCCTCGCCCAGAATCTTGACATATCCCTGATACGTGCCCGGACCATCGGCCGTCAGCGTGAACTCGACCGTCGGCGCCTCGCCCGGCTTCCAGTGAACCATCTTCTGGCCCCGCATCCGCGGCCCCGTCGTCGTTGGCGAGCGGGGGGCGTCAGCCCCCTGTCCTGCGTTTTCTGGCGCAATGACATACAAAGCCACCGCGCGATCCTCCTCCGGCCCCAATCGCCCGGCCGTCGTCTCGATCTGCACGGCCCCACCCTTCGCCACGACCTCCGGCCACACTCGCACATCGCCGAGCGAAAAATCCTTCGGCTCGGCCACGCCCACATCGATCACATACAGCCCGATATCCCCTGCCGCGTCGACCAAGCTCTTGAGCTGCCCTTTATCCTTCGGCCAAGCGCCGGAAGCCAAATCGGTGAAGATGTAAATCTCTTTGCGCTGCTTGTCTTTCGCGTTTAAGAGCGGAACGGCCCGACCGATCGCCTGGGCTAGCGGGGTTGAGCTTCCCCCGATCTTGAGCTTGGCGATTCGCTGTTCCGCGGCGCCCAAGTCGACGGAAAAATCGCTCGACTCCTCTTCCGACGTGAGCACCGCCACCTCGCTCTCCGGCGGCAACTGGGTCAACAGCCAGTTGGCCGTGTCCTGGGCGACCTCGAGCCGCGAATGATTCGCTTCGCGATACTCCATCCGCGGCGACGTATCGAACAGCACGGCCGCCGCCACCGGCGCCTCTTGGCTGCCGAGCATTCCCTGAGCTTTGATGCTCGGCCGCGCCAGCGCCGCGGCCAGAAGCACGATCGCCGCGCAACGGAGCAGCAGCAGCAGCAAGTGCCGCAGCTTAAGCTGCCGGCGATTGCTTTGCTCGCGTAGTTGCAAGAACCGCAGCGCGGGAAAAATCAAATGCTTCGGCGACTGGCGCATCACCAGATGCAACACGATCGGCGCCGCGACTAGCGCGATCCCGGCGAGCAGAACCGGTGAGAGAAATGTAAGGCCCATGGGGGCGGGGAAAGGGGCTAGGGGCGATGGGATTTGGTTTGGGCGTTCCTGGAAGAAAATCGTCGCATCGCGGCCGCATTGTGGATCCCGAGACGACGCCGCTACGGGAATACATCCCGGAGGGATGCCAGATGGTAGCCGGCGGTCAGGCCGCTTTGCGGCCGCCACCGCCGGTTCGCCTGACGAACAAATCCTCGACCCCGAAGGGGTCGCAGAGTCGCTCAGACATCACCTCGATCGGCTGCGATCCCTCCGGGGTCGATTCATTTTCATTCTCGTTACCGGCGGTGTCGGCCTTACGGCCTCAACCGCCGGCTACTGTCTGGCATCCCTACCGGGATGAATTCCATTTTTTCCCTTTCCAAAATTATTAGGCCGAAAACATAGGCTCAACACCTCGATCGGCGGCTGATTAAATACTCCATGAGGGCCCGGTCGAACTGCATGCTCGTGTCGAGACTGACGTAATCGATTCCGCTCTGGCGACACTGCTTGCGAAAATTGTCGCGAAACTCTCCCACGGCGGTTTGATAGTCGGCCCTAAAGTGGCTCGCATCGACTTCGATCTTGGCCGCCGTCTCCGGTTCCTCGAATTCTATCAGGCCGTCAAACGGAAAATGCACCTCCGCCTCGTCGAGGATGTGAAATAAGATCACGTCGTGCCCCCCATGCCGCAGCCGGCGAAGCGATTGCAGGATGGTTTCGGTGTCGCCCAAGAGATCGCTAAACAGCATCACCAGACTGCGGTGCTTGAGCATCGCGGCGATCTGCGTCAGACTTCGGGCGATGTCCGTCTTGCCGGTCGGCTTGAGGTTCGCCAAGAGCGACAAGACGCGGCCAAGCTGCGTCCGCTTCGACCGGGCGGGCAGACTCTGCCGGATCGACTCGTCGAACGTAATCAGACCCACCGGATCCTGCTGCTGGATCATCAGGTAGCAGAGGGCGGCGGCCAGGCAGATTCCATATTCGAACTTCGTTAGTTCCTGGCGATACGTGTAGCCCATCGAGCTGCTCAGGTCCATCACCAGATAGCCGGTGATGTTGGTCTCGGCCTCGAATTTCTTGACGTAATACTTGTCGGTCTTGGCGTAGACCAGCCAATCGATATCCGCCGGATCGTCGCCGGCCGTGTACTTGCGATGCTCGCTGAACTCGACCGAAAAACCCTGAAACGGGCTGGCGTGCAGACCCTGCAAAAAGCCTTTGACGATGAACTGGGCGCGAAGATCGAGCCGCGCGACTTGGCGAATAACCTCGGGGCGAAGATATTTTTCGACGGTGGACGAAGTCATTCGTCATCCCCCCTATTCCATCCCCGGCACCCATAGCGCCGATCGGCCGCCGCTGGGCGCCGTTTCGCTGCCGGGTAGCACCAGTTTGCCGGGCTCCGCCGCCGCTCCGCCGGGCGTTAGGATCGACGACGTCGGTTCGGCTTGTCGCGGAATCCGCAGCCGGCCTTGCTCGTCCATCAGGCCCGCTTGCATCATCAGTTGAGCGAGCGCCTCGGCGACGCCCGGCTCGCGGATGTGCTCCTTGCTGATATGTTCTACGAGCCGAAGCGCCTCTTTGATCTCCGCGCGGCGGAGCCTGAGCGACAATTCTTCCAAGTCCCAGCGGGCCGACGACTGCTTGGTCTTATGAGCCAGCGTTCGGGCCTCGTCTAAGTATCTGAGCGACTGCTCGTGGTCATCGCTGGCCACAATCAGCATATCGTAAACCCCCAGCACGTCGACCTTTTCAGCGACCTGCGGCCGACGAATGATTTCCTTGCCGAAATTCACCAGCGCATGACGAAGCGCCATTATCGTCGCCCGGCGATAGACCTTGACCAGATTGTCGTCGGTCAGCTTTTCGGCCTCGACGCGATAGAGTCGCTCGGCCGGAAGATGATCGATCTCCGGGATCGTCGCCGGATCGATCGGCCCGGGAATCGGCAGGCCCAAATGCGTGCGCAGCTCGTCGAACAAGCTCGGGTCGATGCCGCGGATGATCGTCTGCTCCCACACGAGGACATGCCCGAGAGCGCGGACTTTTTGCTTCGGATCGGCGGCCACTTGTCCGAGCGTCTGGCCGCCGAGCTGATCGAGCGGCGTGTTGGACCAGGCATGCAGCACGCGGTCGCGGCGCTCGTCGACCGTCCACTGCCGTCGGGTTTCTGCCGGCGTGTCGTTGGGCAATCGCCAGTCGAAATTCAGGACTCGCTCGACCTTGTGCCGGCGACGCACGATCTCCTCGGGATCGGCGTTGCGCTGGCCAAGCATATCGCCGGCCACCCGCCGCAGCGCCGCCTCGGCCGTGTCCTGGTCGATCCGATCGACTTGCAACACGAGCCGCTCCGGTCGATCGGTCTGCCGGCCAAAGAGGAGCACATAACCGAGCACGCGCGGCACGTCTTCGCGCTTCAGCCCGACCCACGTGGCCACGCTGGGCCGATCCTGCAGCGAAAACATGGCTCGCGGCGGCGGACCACGATCGGCCCCCTCTTCTTCCTGCCAACTGCGAGGATCGAAGGGCAATCGCTCCAACTGCTTGTCGGCGGCGAAGCGAGTTTCGATTTCGTCTTGATGGGTGACGTTGAAGCCGACGAAGATTTCTTGCTCGTCGTCGATATTTTTGGTTCGCTCGAGCAGTTGAGCCAGCGCCTCGGCTTCGATGGCGTCGTCCGATTGACCCGATAGGCTGGCGAACTTGTGCCAAGCTTCGGCCGCGCCGATGTAGTCGCCCAAGTAACCGCGGAGCACGCCCAGATTGTGCCATAACTCCGGATATTGACCGGCCAGGGGAATCAGCGCGGTAAATTTGTCGACCGCCACTTTCCATTGCAGCTTGAGGGCTTTTTGATCGGCCACGTCGAACTCAAATTTGCACGTGCAGATTGCCGGCGCGGGCCGTAGCTCGCGATCTTCTTTCAGCCCAACGGCCATTCCCGGGTCGCCGTGCAACGCCATCAGGGCTTGGGCCGGGCGCTCGTCTTCGCCCCGCGACATGACCAGTTGCAGCATGAGCAGAGCCCGAGCCGGCAAGATATCGCCCGAGTCGAACAGAGCCAACCCGACGGCGCCGATCGCTTCGTAGACATTGGCGCTGATTTCCTCGCCTGCCACTTCGATCGCCCGCAGAACCAGCGGAATCGCCCCGACCGGATTGCCTTTGCTGGCCTCGAGCGTGGCCGATTGGGCGAGAGCGACAGCGTTGTCGGGATACTTTTGCTGAAACGCGGTCAGCGTCGTGGCGGCCTGGTCGTGCTTGCCGAGCGAGGTCTCGACGATCGATTTGATGGCCAGCAGGCAGGCCCGTTCTTGGTACTTGCCTTCCAGCTTTTGAATGTATTCGAGGCAGGCGGCCCGTTGGTCGCCGTCGAGCATCTTTTGAACTTTATCCAGTTCGGTAACGAGGTCTGAGCAGCAGAATTTGATCTTTTTGCCGGTACCGCCCGGGCAGGGCGAATAAGGATCGATAGGCATGAGGGATGGCGGCAGGAGCGAGCGGAACAGAAAGCCGGCGCCCGCGGCGCCGGTCGCAACTGAGGGTAATCGTACCATTTCGGACCGAGCGCAACAGCCCGCCCCATACTCCCGGCATCCTGCTGCGGAGTGATGTCCTTGTGATTTTGCAGCGGAAGTCCCGGCCCCCCGCTTTCCCAACTCCCCATCTCCTTACTCCTATATCCCTTTCGTCACTCCGTGGCAGGATATCGCAGCTATGTATATAGCCCCGCAAAGTCGCCGGATTACCTAAAATGCCTCGCCAGAATTGACATTCGAAAGCACTCGTAGCTATACTAACTAAGTAATTCCCGGCCGATTTTCGCCGGGTATTCGCGGTAAACGTCTCGCTGGTGGTTGACTCTGACTAGGACCTTTTGAGGGCGGGGCGGGCGGCTTTGATTCGTGGGCTGGGTAAGGTTCCTTGACGCCCGACGATAGCCGTCGCTCGAAATGCAACGACGCCGCACGCAGTCGCGGCGCAAAACTTTGGGAGAGGCGCGATGAACCTCGTCGGCAAGATCTTCGTTGTTCTGATTCTAATCGCCAGCACCGTGTTCATGACCATGGGCCTGATGGTCTATGCCACGCACATCAATTGGTACAGCAAGGTGATGAGCCCAGACGGGTTCAAAGCCGAGCTACTTAAAGAGCGAGCCGACGCGGTCGTGCTGCGTGGCGAAATCGAAAAATACAAGGCATCGACCGCCGCCGAACAGGCCTTGAAAGATCAATCCGTGGCCAAGGCCGAGAACGAGCGGAACGTGCTCGCGGCGAAGCAAGTCGAGCTGCAAAAAGAAGTCGAGACGCAGGCCACGCGATTAGAAACAGCCGCCAAGGCCCTGCAAGTCGCACAAGAAGGTCTGACCGCCGCGCGTAAGGAAAACGTCGATCTCCGTGAAGACGTTCGCGTCGCGCTTAAGCAGGTGGACGACAAGCTCAAACTGGCGACGCAGACGGAAGATAAACTGCATATCGCCCTGGGTCAACTCTTGGACCTCAAGAAACGGGCCGATCAACTCGCGATCGACTATGCCAAGGCAACGGCAGTTCTTAAATCGGTCGGCCGGAATTTAGATTCGAAGCCAATTCCGCCGCAGGTCTTCGGCCGAGTTCTCGCCGTGGATAAGAGCGATCGAGCGGAAATCTCGCTCGGAACCGACGATGGCCTGCTCGAAGGCAACTTGCTCGAAATCGTGCGGGGCGACAAGTACCTAGGCAAGATGCAAATCGTCGAAGCCCATCCGCACCGCGCGATCGGCGCGATTCTGCCCGAGTTCAAAAAGGATGTGATCCGCAAGGACGACGAAGTCGCCACCAAGCTCTAAGCACACACACATAGCCGCGGCATCCTGCCGCGGAGGACTGTTTCTTTCTCCTAACGACATACTAACATCAACTTCCATCGAGGCGTCGCGTGTCTCTAGCCGAACTGCAATCCGATCGTAAGCGCGTCTTCGTCCAGAAGCAGCGAGCGAACGTCTACACCATGATGCTCATCCTGGCGTTCATGGAAATCGTCGTCGGCTGCCTGTTTTTGTACCTGGAGATGAACGCCTACCAATTCAAAGTCAAAGTGCCGCAAGACGCCAAGGTTCCGATCGCCCCCGCCGTCGGCGTCGATTTCGGACCCGCAACGACGCGAATGAACCTCGTTCAGCGAGTTTAACCAAACTGATACCAACCCGAAGCGTCAGCGAGGCCGCAGCTCGGCAGCGACACGCATCCTCGCTGACGCTTCGGGTTGGTATTCAAACAAGCTTGACCGTCGCGCCCCCGGCAGACAAGAAGTCCGCCTGCAAACCTCAACCGACAAGTGAGCAAGGATGCTCGACCGCTTCTTCGGAATGTTCTCGGCCGATCTGGCCATCGACCTAGGCGCCGCCAACACGTTGATTAGCGCGCCGGGTGAAGGACTCGTGCTCAATGAACCGTCGGTCGTGGCGATCGCGCAAGGCGACCGCTCCGCCACCGGCGAATGCGCCGTCGGCCATCTCGCCCGCCAAATGCTCGGCAGAGCGCCGGATTCGATCTCGGTCGTGCGGCCGCTCAAGGACGGCGTCATCACCGACTTCCATTTGTGCGAAGCGATGCTGCGATATTTTCTTCGCAAGGTGCGCCGGAGTCGCTGGAGCTCCCGACCCCGAGTGCTGATCGGCGTGCCTGGCTCGATTACGCCGGTCGAAAAACGGGCCGTCTTCAATAGCGCTCAAAGGGCCGGCGCCCGGCAGGTGCTGCTCATCGCCAAAGCCAAAGCAGCCGCCATCGGCGTCGGCCTGCCGATCGCCGAACCCGTGGGAAGCATGATCATCGACATCGGCGGCGGCACGACCGAGATCGCCGTGCTGAGCATGGGAGACATCGTCGCGAGCCAGTCGATTCGCATCGGCGGCGATCACATGGACGCGGCGATCGTCGATTATCTGCGGCGTCGGCACGGCCTGAAAATCGGCGTCGCGACGGCCGAGCAATTGCGGATCGACGTCGGCAGCGCCTTTCCCCTCGAAGAAGAACTGATCGACGAGATCGCCGGCGTCGATGCGGCCAGTGGACTGCCCCGGCGGATCACCGTCACGAGCGAGGAGATTCGGGCTGCCCTGGCTGAGCCGCTGGAATCGATCATCGACGCGATTCGCTCCACGCTCGACCAATGTACGCCCGATCTGGCGGCCGACCTGGTCGGTCAAGGAGTCGCGTTGGCCGGCGGCGGTTCGCTGCTGCGGTCGCTCGATCGGTTCATCGCCGAGCGGACGGGCATTCCGGCCCGCGTGGCGCCCGATGCGTTGACCGCCGTGGCGCGGGGAACGCTGATTTGTCTCGAACATCTGGACCAATGGCGCGGCGGAATGGAGTCGAGCGATGACGACATCTGACCGCGGCGATTGGCGGCGCCGATGGGCGAGTCGGCCGGCGCTGTTTTGCATTGCGCTGAGCGCCGCGGCATCGATCGCGATGCTACCCGAGCGGGGAACCGATCCGGCCCGGCATGGCTGGCAAACCCTGCTGAGTCCCGCCCAATCCGCGATGCGAAGCGTTGTTGAATCCGGTCAAGATTTTTGCCGTCGATGGCGTACTGATTCAGCCGACCGCGAGCAACTTGCCAATGCGATGGACCGAGCCGAGCGATTGGACGCTGAAAACGGCCGGCTGCGAAGATCCCTAGCGGCCTTGGAGCTTACGGCCACGAGCGCGGATCGAACGATAGAAGGCAAAGTTTTCGCGACGCCGCTGGTGACAACCGACGTCGTCAGCGCTCGCGTGCTGGGCCGAACGGCGCAGGCCGTGCTTCAAGGTCGAGCTCTTTTGGACGTCGGTAGCCGAGCAAAAATGCTGCCCGGAGCGATGGTCGTCGACGGCGAAAATTTTACTGGAATTGCCATGATCGATGTTGGACGGGACGAACGGCTCGAGCCCGACCGACTGGCGATTGCCGGCCGCCGGGTGTGGGGCAAGCTGGCAAGCGTTGGCCCGCTGACGAGCGTCGTGCGGCTCACGACCGATCCCGGTTATCGCGACTTGGTCGAGCTAGCTCACCGCGACGGTGATCGCTTGCAAGTATCTGCCCGCGGAGTGCTGGTCGGAAACGGCGAGAAACAATGCCGGATCGAGATGGTCGACGCCACGGCGGCGGTGGCCGTCGACGACGAGGTTTACACGGCAACCGATGGCGCCGCGCCGGGACCATTGTTATATGGGCGAATCGCGAAAGCGGAACACATCGCCGGCCAGCCGCATTGGCGGCTGTGGCTCGAGCCCGCGCTCGGCGATCGCGAGCCGCGCTCGGTCGCCGTGTTGCGAATGGACGTGAACCCAGCCCGCCTGGCTGCGGTCGATAAAACGCGAGAGTAATCGATGATGTCGCTTCTGTTTCTCATCATTGCGACGTACACGGCTGCCGTGCTGCAAACGACCGTGGCGCCGCTGATGGACGTTCGCGGCGCGACGCCGGACTTTTTTGCGATGGTGGCGATCATCTGGTTGCTCATCGGCGGCGGGCCGCGAGGATTCGTCGCGGCTGCCCTGGTTGGCTTGGCCTACGATCTCACGGCGGCTGGGCCGCTGGGCATCGCCCTGGGCGTGTATGCCAGCGCGGGCATCGTCCTATCTTGGCTCAAAGATCGTCTCGATGCCCAGCATCTAGCGATTCAACTGCTTGTGATCGCGATTGCCACAATCCTGATCGTGGGCAGCGAAGCCACAATCGCGCGAATTAGCGGCCAAACGAATCTTACTTGGTCGACACTCGCCGTCCGCAGCGTCATCGTCGGCGTCTACACCGCGGGAGTAAGTCTCCCCGTGCTCATGGTCGTCGGTTGGTTCCGCGATGCGCGACTTGCCGCCCTGCGAACGAACTGACCGGCGTCACGGCTATGCTTCCACGATTCACAAATTCGCAAAGTCTGGCCGCCCTCGCCAGCCACTCGCCACCCGCCACCCGCCACGCCCTCCGCCCTCTGCTTCTCGGCTTCATCATCGCCGCCGTGGGCGTGCTCGGACGACTAGTCGTTCTGGAGTTCACTTATGGCGATGAATATCGCTCGGAATCCGCGCGGCTGTCGCTGAAATATCGGGTTCGCACGGCTCCCCGCGGAAGAATTTTAGCTCGCGACGGCACGGTGCTGGTATCTGATCGGCCGGTCGCGTCGCTGGCGATCGACTACCGCGAATTGGAAAATCCGCCCGACGCCCGTTGGTTGCGTGCCCAAGCGCGAGCCAGACTCTCGGCCCGTGAGCGACGCAATCCCGATCGAATGAAATTGGCGCAGGAGGAGATTCTCGCCGAGCGAGACGAGGCGTCTCGCAGGCTGCAAGACTTGTGTGGAATAACTCAGGACGAGTGGCTAGCCAGCGCCATGCGAGTTCAAGGCCGCGTGCGGACTTTGGCCGAAGGAGCGAATCGCGCGGCGCGCGAGCGGTACGAGCAGCAGCTCGGCGGAACGGACGACAGCGACGCTCACGCCGCGGAAGGTTGGCTCAGCGCCGCGAGTCGCCGGTTATTCATTTCGCTGTTTCGCGTTCACGATGAGCCGCCCCAGTCGATTGTCGTCGCGGAGGAATTGGCCGAGCATATCGTCTGCCGATCGATCTCGATGGAAGCAGTCGCCGAGATCGAAGGACATCCGGACCGCTATCGCGGCGCCCATGTGATCTACGGCAGCCGGCGCGTGTACGCCGCGCCCGAACTCGCGCCGCACGCGATCGGATATGTCTCGCGGTCACGCGACTCGAATGCAAGCGAATCTGTCGGCCAGGCCGGCATCGAGCGGCAATACGACAGCGTGCTGCAAGGCCACGACGGCGTGTCGGTCGACCGGCTCGACCGCCGTGGCAGATTGATTTCGAGCACGGTTGAGCGCGAGGCGATTCCGGGCCGCGATTTAATGCTGACGCTCGATCCGGCGTTGCAAGCGACCGCGCAGACATTGCTCGACAATGCTTTGGCGCGACGCATCGGTCTCGAAAGCGAAAAGCCATTGCGCTCCTCCGGCGGCGCGATCGTCGCAATTGACGTTCGCAGCGGCGCCATGCTGGCCGCCGCGAGCGCGCCTCGATTCGACTTGGTCGCGTTCGCTACGGGTGACGCGGCATCGATCCGCCAATCGCTCGATGGCCCGGCCCATCCGCTCTTGGACCGCGCGATCCAAATGGCGCTCCCCCCCGGCTCGGTCTTCAAAACGCTCGCGGCCATGGCGCTCGTGCATCAGCCCGGATTCGATCCCGAGCGGCCGTTTACCTGCGAAGGCTATTTGCACTCGCCCGACAGCCGCCGCTGCATGATTTATCGCCGCACGGGCGTTGGCCATGGTCCCGTCACATTGATCGACGCGATCGCCCGGAGTTGCAACGTCTATTTCTTTCAGCAGGCCGAACAAATGGGTCCGGCGCCGCTATTGGATTGGGCCGGGCGGGGCGGCTTCGGACGACCGACCGGCATCGATCTGCCGGGCGAATCGGCTGGCCGTCTGCCCGCGATCGAGCTTGCGGCCGAGAACGGTGCACAACCGACAACGAGCGCTGAGCGACATCGCGCGCGTGTTGCGAATGAAGAAGGCCAATCGTTCGCCGTTGGCCAAGGCGAGTTGACCACCACGCCGCTGCAAATCGTCCGCCTGATGGCGGCGATCGCTAATGGGGGCGACCTCGTGACGCCCCACATCGCCGCTCGGCTTGAGTTGCCGCCAAGCGACGGGGCCCCTGGAATCACGGAAAACTCTTTTGGCGATTCCGACCGCGACGACAATCAGCTACCCATGAAACCGCCCGCGCCGATCCCCGGTCTCGATTCCAAAAAGTTGGGTGTCATTCGCGAGGCGCTGCGGCAAGTCGTCGCCGATCCGCAAGGCACGGGCCACGCCACCGTGGCGCTGGAGAGCATTGCGATCGCCGGCAAGACGGGAACCGCCGAGGTCGGCGGCGGCGCGCCCGACCACTCGTGGTTCGCCGGTTACGCCCCGGCCGACGCACCTCGGATCGCCTTCGTCGTCGCGATCGAGCACGGCGGCGAGGCCAGCACGCTCGCCGGCCCCGTCGCAAAACATCTCGTCGAGAAGCTGCAATCGCTGGGGTACTTTCGCCGATCCGAACGAAGAAGCCCATAGCGCGGCCGTGTGATTGATTCAAGCTGCCGGCGCTTTTCTCGGGGCCGTGGTTATGCCACAATTCGGCCCAGTCACTCTCAATATCGACATCTCCTCCGTTGCGTCGCCCGCCATGAAAATTGCCGTCGTCAAGGAAACGTTTCCCGGTGAACGTCGCGTGGCGCTCGTGCCCAATGCGATCCCCGTGCTGACGAAGCTTGGACTGGAAGTGTTCGTCGAATCGGGCGCCGGCGTGTCGGCCGGGTTTCCCGACGCGCTGTACGTCGAGCGGGGAGCGACGATCGTCTCGACCCGCGCCGCCGCGATCGCCGCCGCCGATTGCTTGCTGCAAGTGCGTGCGCTCGGCACGAATCCGGTCGCGGGGCAAAATGATTTACCGCTGCTCCGCGCGGGACAGACGGTCATCGGCATGTGCGAGCCGCTCTGGAATCCGGCCGCCGCCAGGCAATTGGCCGAGCGGAGCGTGACGCTGCTCGCCTTGGAACTGATCCCGCGCATCACCCGGGCCCAAAGCATGGACGTGCTGTCGTCGATGGCGACGGTCTCCGGCTATCGGGCCGTGCTGCTCGCCGCGTCGACGCTTGTAAAAATGTTTCCGATGATGACCACGGCGGCGGGCACGATCACGCCGGCCAAGGTGTTGATCGTCGGCGCTGGCGTGGCCGGTTTGCAGGCGATCGCGACCGCGCGGAGATTGGGGGCAGTCGTCTCCGCCTACGACGTACGGTCGGCCGCTAAGGAGCAAGTGCAGAGTTTGGGAGGCAAATTCGTCGAGATGCCGCTCGAGACGGGAGCGGCCGAAGGCGCCGGGGGCTATGCCCAGGTCATGGACGAAGCCTTCTATCGCCGGCAGCGCGAGCTGATGACCCGGGTCGTCGCGGAGCAGGACGTCGTCATCACCACGGCCGCCGTGCCGGGCAAGAAGGCGCCGGTGCTCATCACGGCGCCGATGGTCGAAGGCATGCCTCCCGGGTCAGTGATCATCGACATCGCGGAGCGCGGCGGCAATTGCGAACTGACCAAGCCAGACGAAACGATCGTGCACGGTGGCGTCACCATTCTAGGGCCATCGAATCTGGCTTCCGACTCGGCCTTTCACGCGAGTCAGATGTACGCCAAGAACATGACGACACTCCTGACGCATCTCGTCAAAGACGGCGCCCTCCATTTCGACATGACCGACGAAATCACCCGCGAGACACTCGTCGCGCGCGATAGTCGGATCGTGAATCCGCGAGTCCTCGCGGCGCTCAACGTGTAACGCCGCTGTAACTTGCTTCGCGTTCGCGGTTTTGTCGAAACGATTTCGGACTATGATACGTCTAAGTCGCGGAACGAATGCGCCCCTCTGCGTCGCGTTTCATCGCCCACTTCTTTACCCGTCGTTCTTGGAACAGGAGTCACCCCCCATGAAATTCGCTGCTCGGAAATCGCTTTCGCGTTTGTTGCTCTTGCCGGCGCTATACCTGCCGACGCTGTTTTTGATTTCCGCTCCCAAAGCGGCCGAGGAGCCCGGCCCGGCGGCGGCGCCGGTCGCCGTGATTATCCCCGAGGCCGCCAATCCGGCCAAAGCCAAGGAAGAATCGCCAACCGTCCGCGGCAAGCTGGACGAAGTGACCGTCTATCGCGGTCAGGCTCTGATCACACGGCTGATCGAGGTCGCCGGCGCTGCCGGTCTGCATGAAATCGTCGTCACCGACCTGCCCGAGCGGATCGAGCCAGCGAGCATTTACGCCGAGAGCGCCGATGGGGTCGAAGTGCGCAGCGTGCGATATCGCATTCGCCCGGTCGAGCGCGACGTCCGCGACGAGGTCAGCAAATTGGACGATCAGATTCGCGAGACTCAAGATCTCGTTCAAGCGAACGCCCAGCAAACGCGCGTCCTCAACGAGCGCAAGATTTATCTCGACAAGCTCGAAGGGTTCACCGCCCCCACCGCCAACGCCGAATTGACCAAGGGAGTGCTGAACGCCGAAACGCTGAAGGCGCTCACCACGTTTATGTTCGACCAGCGTCAGCAAGTGGCGACGATGCAGCTCAAAGCCATGATGGAACTGCGCGATTTGAACGAAAAGCTTGGCACCCTCACTCGGCAGCGCAACGTGCTCAGCGGCGGCTCGGCCAAAACGATTCGCGAGGCGGTCGTATTCGTCAACACGAAAGAGGCCAACGGCAAGATGCGGCTCCGTTATCTGGTCGACGGCGCGAACTGGTCCCCGTCTTACAACGCCCGCACCGAAGCCAAGCGGCAGCAGGTCCTAATCGAGTACAACGCGGCCATCGAGCAGATGAGCGGCGAAGATTGGACCGACGTCTCGATGACCCTTTCGACCGCCACGCCATCGCTCGTGGCGAAGGCGCCGGTGCTCGACCAATTAACGATCGCGCTGGGCGTCGGCGTTCCGCACGTGGGTCCGGGCACGGCGTCGGCATACTGGTCGCAGAAGAAGGAGCTCGACGAACGCCGCAAAGTGATCGAATTCAATCGTAGCGTCAGCAATAACGGTCAAAATTTCGATCCCAACTTCGCCAACGGCGGGGGCGGCGGCGGGGGAGCCAATCCCGCAGCCAATAGCAATCCTCAGCAGGGCGGAGGTCAACAGCCGTCCCAACAGCAGTTGGCCGCCCAGGTCGACGACTTCGACGCCACGCTCAACGACGTCGCCCGCGAGTCGCAGGTGCTCGACCTGGTGAACACGGCCAAGGTCGAAAAGGTCGGCAAGCCGTCGCACGAATCGAGCAACGAGAGCGTCAGCGTGAGCTACCAGCTCACCGGCCGCACGTCGCTCCCCAGCCGTTCCGACCGTCAATTGATTCAGATCGCCGCCCTGCCGATGAAAGCCGAGTTCTACAAGACGGCCATCCCCGTGCTCACCAGCTCGGTCTACGAGCAAGCCTCGGTCGTGAACTCCAGCAAGATGGTGCTCTTGGCCGGACCGGTCGAAACGTATTTCGCCGGTCAATTCGTCGGGCACGGCGATGTTCCGACCGTCTCGATCGGCGAGACGTTCACCGTCGGCCTGGGCATCGATTCGTCGCTTCGGGCACATCGCCAATTGGTGAAGAAGACGGAAACGATCCAAGGGGGCAATCGCCTCGTGGATTTTACATATCAGCTAGAGATCGAAAATTTCGGCGCCGAAGCGGCCGAAGTCCGGCTGATGGATCGAATGCCGACCGCCAAGGAAACCGAAGTGAAGCTCACGCTCGTGTCGCAAGCCCCCGCGCTCAGCGACGATTCGCACTATCAGCAGCAAGAGCGCAAGAAGGGGATGCTCCGCTGGGACGTGAAAGTTCCCGGCCAAGCGATCGCCGCCAAGGCCTTCACGCTCGACTACCAGATGCAGATGGAATACGACAAGCAGTTGTCGATCGCCGGGCTGCCGACGGCTGCGAAAAAGTAGTGCCAGCGAGTGGGAACGAGGGGCGGAGGGGCTAGAGACTAGGGGAGGCAGCGGCAACGTACGGCGGCGAATGCCGCCGAAATCCCTAGTCGCTAGCCCCCACGCGAACTGCCACCCCTAGCCCCTGTGTCCTAATTCACTTCGGCAACTGCTCGACGTCTACCGCGTCGCTCCAGACGTTCGCCGCCTGGGTGAGCACGTTGTGAGCGAAGTCGAAGCCTGCGTCGCGCAGCGCCATCTCGACGGCTTTCTTGCTGAGCTTTTGACCGTCGGAGTAAATCAGGCCCCAGTACACCGTGCCGCCACCGTCGACGTGGACGCCGGTCGCGATTTGCTTGACGAGCAGCTTGGAATTCAGCCGGGCCATCACATGTTGAAACGGATAAAACTCGTGTTCGTCGCGCACGGAAAACGCCTTGGGTAATTCGACAACCGCCTGCATAATTGTGCGCTCCTGGTGAAGATCGTAGCGGCGTTTTCGGCCACGAATGCCGACGCCCGTGCCAGTATTACCGTCTCCCGCCGCGAACGCCAGCGGCAGTCGGCGCGCGCAGCGAAACTCCATCTGACGGTGGCCGCATGCTTAAGCTCTCAGGGTGAATGCGGTTATACTCAGGGACGATTCAATGTTATGCTACTTTCTGACGAAAAATTTGGACGGAATCAATGGCCGAGCCCTATTGCCTTGCGATGGTCCTCTGTGATGCGGTGCATCGCGATCCGGCGACCGCAAAGCATTTTGTCATGGGGACATTTAGCAGCGTGGGCGCGACGGATTTCCGGCCGAGGTTCAGTTGTCCGTTTATTTTGCCATCACCGACGGACTAGGACGCACGACTCTGCGACTACAATTGGTGGATGCCGATGGCGGTTACGTGGATGCAACCAAAGACGATGTCGAAGACCCCCACCGGGTTTTTCTCGCCAAGATCGAAGTAGAATTCGTCTCCCCCTTGATGGTTTTCGAAGGCGCGATTGGGATCGCCGCCACGATTCCGCGAGCGGGCCTTTACCATTGCGAACTGTGGGCGAATGACGTCCCGCTCATGTCACGCCGAATCAGCGCCGTTCGAGCCGATAACAAGCGAGAGTCGAATCCATGATTATTCGTGCCCAAAATTTGCCAGCCGATCATCAGGTTTGGCTCGTGCAATTTGCTTCCGCGGCGGACCCCCCGAAAGCGATCAGCATCGCACAGGCTCTAACCACCGGCGCCATTTTCGAATCCGCATCCGCCGTTCCGCCGCGGCGTCCGAATCGATGCCAACCGATTCGCGACGACGGCGGCGAGTCAATCGCTTGGGAAGCGGCGAGCGATGAAGCATGGGGACTGATCGAGGACTGACGCATGCAGCGTGGCGATGTCGTTCGAGTCGATTTGCCGCGTCCGATCGGTCCTGCGGGACGCGAACAATTTGGCTCGCGACCAGCAATCGTCGTTCAAGACCCTGGCACAGCAAAGAATTTACAGACGGTGGTCGTCGTCCCATGACGTCCAACCAAAACGCGCTTCGATTTGCGGGGAGCATTCTAATTAAGGCAACCGCCCTCAATGGCCTCGCCGTCGACTCCGTGGCGTTAGCCGGGCAGGTGCGCGCGATCGACCGAAATCGAATTGAATCGCGTACACACGGCAATTTGGGTTCGAGTGATCAGCAGGCCGTCGACGTGCAACTGCGGTTGATTCTTGGTTTATAGTTGCGCTCAATTTAAAAATCCAACTATGGTTCTCTTACGAAGACCCCACGAACCGACAACTCATGGACAACGGGCGGTGATCGCCTGGACTGTAGCTATGCTGAGCTTCGGGATTGGCGCCGTCGTCATTTACGCCTCAATCCGAATAGGCGATCCGATCATAGCGGAATCCCGTCGGGTGATCGTCTACTCCGGCATTGCCGTTGCGCCGCGCATCCTGATAGTCAAACGACTCTTGCGAATTTCCATGAACTCATAGTCCAACAAAACGGCCCCGATCAAGATGACCGCGCGGCCCGGTTGAGCGGCATTGCCGCCGGTTGAGGTTTGCTGCTCAGCGCCGGTGAACTTTCAACAAATCCGAAGTCCGCAAGCGGTTCATGTCCGACGAACGCGGCAGGCTATCGACTCGTGAGAATTGGTAAACCAGCGCTGTCGCATGGCTCGACATTCACAACTTCAATCCCATGACACTGGAAAGAGGCCTCTAGGCCGAAAGAGGAATCAAATCCAACCTCGAAGTCAATTCGCTCCAACTGCCCCGGCCTGATGTCCTTGATTGTAAGGCCGAACAGGGCATTCTGGCGATTGAAGCCCTCCATTTTCAATTCCACGACTCTAGCAAACCGCATGTGGACGAGTGTGTGGTTTTGCAGAACGAAGAACCCTGCGGCGTTCACTTCGCTTGTCATCTGGAACGTATGAATGAGTGCTTCAAGCGTGGGACCATCGCCGAGGGAAGTCTCTCGTCGGTCGAGCCGCAGCCAGATGACCTCAGCATCGTGAAACGATGGCCAACAACCGAAAATGGAGACCAGACTCTCGGCGTTCTTAATGTTCCGGTGGTTTTCCATACCGATCATCGGGTTAGCGGATGAGCTGCATAGCGATGACCGCGCGAAAAAAACGGCCCGCTGATCCGAGAGGACCAGCGAGCCGGTTAAGTAGGTAGGCCGCCAACCGCAATTTTCTAGCTCCGGCAAGTCGCCGGGCGGGTCGTCGCGGTTGGTGGGTTAATTAAAATCGAACGGCGCCAGGGTTGGGCGCCATCACGCTGCGCCACCGGCCGTCGACCGAAGGCAGACTAGCGAGAGGGCCTGGCGCCGACTCGTCTATTAATACATGTCGTAATCGCCGCCGTGACCGGCGCCGCCGCCCCCCTTTTTGCCTTCCGACTTCGGCTTCTCGGCGATCAGGGCATCGCTGGTGAGCAGCAGAGTCGAAACGCTGGAGGCGTTTTGCAGCGCGGTGCGAGTGACCTTGGTGGGATCGATCACGCCGGCCTTGACCATGTCCTCGAAGACGTTGGTCGCGGCGTTGTAACCGAAGTTGCCCTTGCCTTCCAAAACCTTCTCGCAAACGATGCTGCCGTCTTGACCGGCGTTGGTCGCGATCATCGTGATCGGCGCTCGGCAAGCCCGAACGACGATGTTGAAGCCGACCTGTTCATCGTGGCTGAGCCCTTCCGGCTTCAAGGCCGCAGTCGCGCGGAGCAAGGCCACGCCGCCACCCGGCAGAATACCTTCTTCGACGGCCGCGCGGGTCGCATGCAGGGCATCTTCCACGCGGGCTTTCTTTTCCTTCATTTCGCTTTCGGTCGCGGCGCCAACATTGATCTTCGCCACGCCGCCGGCCAGCTTCGCCAGCCGCTCTTCCAGCTTTTCCTTGTCGTAGTCGCTGGTCGAGTTGGAGATTTCGCGGCGGATCTGCTCGATCCGAGCCTTGATGTCGGCGCTCTTGCCGCCACCCTCGATAATCGTGCTGTTGTCCTTGTCGACAATCACCTTCTTGGCGCGACCGAGATCGGCCAGTGTCAGGCTCTCAAGTTTCGTGCCCAGGCTCTCGAACACCGGAGTACCGCCGGTCAGCACGCCGACGTCTTCCAACATCGCTTTGCGCCGATCGCCGTAGCCTGGCGCCTTGACGGCACAGACGTTGAACGTCCCTCGGAGCTTGTTGATCACGAGCGTCGCCAGAGCTTCGCCTTCGATGTCCTCGGCCACGATCAGCAGCGGCTTGCGGGCGGCCACGACCGCTTCCAGAATCGGCACAAGTTCCTTGACGTTCGAGATCTTCTTCTCATAGACCAGTACATAGGCGTCTTCGAGGACGCACTGCATCTGGGTCGGATCGGAGACGAAGTACGGCGAAAGATAACCGCGGTCGAACTGCATGCCTTCGACCCATTCGACTTCGGTCTTCAGGCTCTTGCCTTCGTCGACCGTGATCACGCCATCCTTGCCGACTTTTTCCATCGCTTCGGCCAACAGGTTGCCAATCTCTTCGTCGTTGTTCGCGGCGACGGAGGCGACCTGGGCCATTTCCTTCTTGTTCTTGATGGCAATCGACATCTTCTTGAGCTTTTCGGTGATGTCGGTCACGGCCCGTTCCATGCCCTGCTTCATCTGAATCGGGTTGACTCCGGCCACAACTCCCTTGAGGCCCTCGTTGAAGATGGCTTCGGCCAGAACGGTGGCGGTGGTAGTGCCGTCTCCGGCGACGTCGCTCGTCTTCGAAGCGACTTCGCGGACCATCCGGGCGCCCATGTTTTCGTAGACGTCTTCGAGGTCGATTTCCTTCGCGACCGTGACGCCGTCCTTAGTGACGGTCGGCGAGCCAAAGCTCTTTTGCAGAATTACGTTGCGACCCTTGGGGCCGAGCGTGACTTTGACGGCCCGGGCTAGTTTGGCGACACCGCGCCGCATTGCCTCGCGGGCTTCTTGATCGAAAGCCATCATCTTTGCCATAGCAGTGGAACTCCTGAAATTCGTCTGTGAAAGAATGTTCGATTATGAGTGGGAAATGGGATTTGGGAGATCGGGGGTAGGGTGGCCGCCTGACCGGCGGTTTAGCCACTCGCGAGATCGGCTACTAACCCTCGATGATGGCCAGGATGTCTTCTTCGCGCATGAGCAGCAGTTCTTCTTCGTTGACCTTAAACTGCTCGCCGGCATAGCTGGAGAAGATGACGCGATCGCCCGGCTTGACCTGCAACGCATGGCGCGAGCCGTCTTCGAGCAGCCGTCCTTCGCCGACGCTGAGGATGGTCCCACGGGCGGGCTTGTCCTTGGCGTTGTCCGGCAGCACGATGCCGCCGGCGGTTTTGCCTTCCGATTTCTCGCGTTCGACGACCACCCGGTCGCCAAGCGGTTGCAGGCGGATGCCTGACTTCTTTGCAGTGGGGGCCGGGCTCTTGGATTTGGTCGCGGTCGACATAGTTAAATCGCCTCCGAAAACTGGTCGTTGTCGATTCGCGTAACGGCACGCGGATCGTAATGCGGACGCCTTCGAGCGCCCGAAAGTCACTAGGTTGTTTTGTGTTTAGCCAGCCGTCTTCTTAGAATGCGGGTGGCCGGGAGCAACACGTCTGCCAAAGCGCGTGGCGCCCCGAGGGTGGACCACCGCGAGAGCAATCGGCGCGCCGGGAACGACGCCAGGGGCGCAAGTGGCTGTCCTCTATGGCGATAATGCGATTATCAATTACCCGGCAGATTTTATGAAACTGCCGACTCGGGTCAAACAATCTTTTCGACGATGAACGTCTGCCAATGTGGCAGCGAACCTGCAATCCGCCGCAGATAAAGCCGGTGAACCCATCGTAGGGTGGGCACTGCCACCCCTACAACCAACAAACGAGGCTTTCGACCATGAATCCCGCGACGACGCCTATTCCTGCTCGGCTGGACGCCGCGTCGTTTGCCGAAACAGCCTTGAGACTCGGCGGCAAAAGCGATGAAGAGGCTCGTCGGACCGGCGCCGTGGACACGGCCGACGACCAAGTGGAAACCCTGTTCGCGGCGCGGTTTCAGACCGGTCAGAGTCCCATTCATCGGGCCGTTTGGGAGCGCAAATTACCGGTCGAACTGTTCAGCCCAACGGCGGCGGACCCATCCGCTCGCGCGGCCACGGTCATGGCCGACTCGCTGGAAGTCGCTCGCCGGCATCGAGATGCTCGCACGCTGCTGGACGACGAGGGCAAATTGAGTCGGTCGCTACTCGACGAATTGGGAGACGCCGGCTACTGGGGCTTGTTAGTCGACCGCGAGTATGGCGGCAGCGGAACTCCCTTTTCGAGCTTCGCGCGCTTCCTCACGCAAATGGCGCTCATCGACCCGACGGTGGCGGGGCTGGCCTCGGTGCACGGCTGCATCGGCGCGGTCGATCCGGTTCGCACGTTTGGCACGCCGGAGCAGAAGCAGCGATTTCTGCCGTCGCTGGCCAGCGGCCAGCGGCTCTCGGCGTTCGCACTGACCGAGCCGGGCGCCGGTTCCGATCTGACGGCAATGCGCACCCGGGCTGAGCGGGTTGGAGACGAGTTCGTCGTGAACGGAGAGAAGCTGTTCATCACCAACGTCCTGCCAGGGCGGACAATCGGCTTGGTCTGCTTGATCGACCGCCGGCCGGCCGTGCTGATCGCCGATTTGCCGGAGGCCGAGAATGCACAATTCCAACTACGGCGCTACGGTCTGTACGCTCTTAAGCAGACGCACAATTACGGCATCGTGTTCAAAGACTTTCGTGTGCCGGCGGCGAATCTTTTGACGCCGCCGCGCGGAGATGGACTGACGATCGCCTATCACGGACTGAACTTGGGGCGCGTCGCCCTGTGTGCTAACGCCGCTGGCACGATGCGTTTGATGCTCGCCAGCATTTTGCCCTGGGCCAAGTATCGCCAGACGTATGGCGCCCCGATCGCCAATCGCGAGCTTGTCCGCCGGCGGCTGGGGCGATTGGCGGGATTGATCGTGGGTTGCGATGCGCTGGTCGCTTGGTGCGGGGGGCTATTGGATCAAGGCTATCGCGGCGAGATGGAATGCATCATCGCCAAGATCTTCGGCAGCGAGGCCCAAAAGGAGGCGGCTGTCGAGCTGTTAATGAAAACGCACGGTGGCCGCTCGTTTTTGCATGGCCATCTGTTTGGCGACAATGTGCATGAATATCTCGCCCCGTGCATTTACGAGGGGGAAGGCGAGATGCTCGGCATGGCGTTTTTCAAATCTCTCGTCAAGCAGCACGGCACGCGATACTTCGAGCCGATCGGCAAGGCGCTGGCGTCGGCCGGGATCAAGAAACCCAATCCGTTGAATCCGGCCCACGCCTGGGCCCTGCGCAGCGCGATTGGGCCCTATGCCCGCTGGCTCATCGCCGAGCGACTGCGGCGCAAGGCTGCGCCGCAGCTCCCGCCATTGCCGGCCGGCTTGCGACATCACGCCGAGTTCGCCACGTCGTTCTTGCAGCATTCGCCGCGGACGATCGACGGCGTCATGCGCAAACACCAACTCGCGCTCGCCGACCGGCAGTGCCGGATGGCGTATCTTTCGCAGCAGATGCAAGACGCGGTAACCGTCTTATGCGTGACCCTGTACGCAGGCCGCAGCGACGACGAACTGGTTCGCGGCGCGGCCGACTGCTTGTGCCAGGACCTGACGCGCAAATTGACCGGCGCCCCGCCGACGGATCGCTACTTCCGCCAAATTACGGAACTCGGCGCGGCGATCGCCGACGGCGGCTTCAGGTCGATCGCGGGCGTGCATCCGGATGAAATCTTGATGCCCTACGGTGGGGAATAGTCGGGAGTCGGGAGTAAATTTAGCCGCCACATACATGGGGCGATCAACGCGATCGGAGCAATCACATGAGCCAAACCGTCGACCAACACCGCAGCGAAGCGCCCCATACTGTCCGCTGCGCCGTAATTACCGTCAGCGATACGCGCACGCTCGAAACCGATCGCGGCGGACCCGCGATCATCGCCGCCCTAACGGCCGCCGGCCACGAAACAATCGTCCGCGAGATCGTGCCCGACGAACCGGCCGTCATGCGAGCGCTGATCGTGCGGCTCGCCAATCGAGATGACTTGGACGCAATCTTAATGACGGGCGGCACGGGCGTCGGCAGCCGCGACCAGACCTTCGAAACAGTCAGCAGCATTCTGACCAAGCATCTACCAGGCTACGGCGAACTCTTCCGAATGCTGAGCTACGAGCAAGTCGGCGCCGCCGCCATGCTCAGCCGCGCCATCGGTGGCCTCGTCGGCCGCAAGGTTCTACTCACCATGCCCGGCTCCCCCGCCGCCGTGCAACTCGCGATGGAAAAATTGATCGCGCCGGAGCTCGCGCATCTGGTTCGTGAGGCGAGGAAATGAGGAGCGGGGCTGGGGCGCCGGGCGAGCGGCGGCTAGGCCAAGGCGAGCCGCAGAATGCTAAGCCGCGCTAGCGGCGTGATGCGAGTAGCCGGGGGTGACCGAAGCGCAGCGCAAGGAACCCCCGGATCAGAATCGCGAGTGATTAGAGCCTCCCTACGGCGCGACGACGTCGTTGAGATTGCCGATCGCATTGGCTCCGGGTGGCGGCTCGTCGGTCGGCGTCGAACCCATTCTGTAAATGGGCAGATAGCGGTAATAAACTTCCAACGACAGCGTCGAGAAGGCCGTCGTCACGATTCGGCCCCCTTGCTCGCTCCAAGCGTCGAGCGTTGGGCTCTCGGGGTCCCAACTCCCCGCGGCGCAGCCCTCGCGGCACTGCGTTTCTACAAGGCAACGACGCACGCGCCGATTCCACGTGTCCCACTTCGGATCGCTGCCAAAGTTGTGCATCACCTGCGTCGCGTAATACCAGTAGTAAGTATTCCGCACGCCGTTGTCGGGCAAATTATCCATTAGATAATACTTCCCCTCGACCATCGTCGGATCGTCTGCCCGCATCCCCATGTATTGCCAAGAAAGCATGCCGATCGCGGTCATCGTGGGCGTGGCCTCCTTGAGCGGCTGATAAGCGTAGAGTCCGTGCTGGCTCCCCTTCGAGACGCGGGCGAGCCACTTTTTCGCGTTTTCCATCGTCATCGTGTTGACGTTGATGCCGGCGAGCTGCGCGCCGCGAAGGGCCATCATTTGCCAGCCCAGCACCGATGTGTCGCCCCCGGTGACATCGGCGGGCACGTATCGCCAGCCACCCGTGGCGCGGACCTGAGCCGCCTCGATATAAAAAACGCCGCGCTGGGCGGCCTCGCGAAGCTTGATGTCTTGCGTCATGCCGTAGGCTTCGCACAGTGCGAGCGTCGCCAGGGCATGGGCGTACATCGGTTTGTCGCTGCCGGCCGATAGATCGCCGCTGGTCGTTTGATGATGAATGAGCCAGTACAGACCGTTCTTCACGTCGTCGCGATAGGGTCCACGGGTGAGGTGCGTCTCGCCGGCGCCGAGCATCGGGAGCAGAGCCAGCGCCGTGGCGGCCGCGTCGGCCTCGGCCGTGCCGGGGCTCGAGCACGGGTTTCCCTTGCAATGGCTGGTGAACCGCACGAGGCTCCAACTTCCATTTTGGTTGCGATGCCGATGAAACCAATCGAGCGCGATCGCTACCGCCAGATCGGTGTCCTTCGTGCGACCGGAGCCAGGACCATGTCGAGCGCCGCCACGGTCGCCGTAGCCTTCTCCGGCGCCGCCGCGACCCGGCTTGGTCGAAAACCCGCGATCGGCGCCCAGACCACCGGCGCCGTTATGCTTCGGTCCGGCGCCAGCGCCGCTAAAGGCGAACGCATCGCCGCCACCAAGCGACTCGCGACCCGGGAGACCGCCTCCTGCGGGATGCGCATTCTGCGCATCGCCCGTCGCCTTCGGCTGACCAGACAACGGGCGGAAATCGCGGATCGTGTCGGGACTCAGCAGAGTCGTCTCGATCTGCGGGGGCGCAATGTTGTCGGCCGCAAGCGTCTCGTGATTCGACCAATTGTCGTCGACGGCGGAGAACGTCAGTTCGGGCGTATAAGATTTGCGAACGATGTAGAAGCTGCCTAGCATCAGCATCGCCACGGCGAGCGCGATCATGTGGGCCGCAAAGCTGATCGCGTACCACTGGAGATTGGCCTTCATCCAGACCGAGAGCTCCGCCGCGAGCGCGGACCGCTGGGCCAAGCTTGCAGAATCCAGATGGCCAGTGCCGGAGGCGTTCGTCGAAGCCCTGGGAAGCGGCGGCGGACCGTCAATCTCCCCCTCGGCCGCGTCAATCGGCTCAATCGTTCCAGCCGGCGCTTCACCTTCAACATCCGGCGCCGAGCCATCGATCGACCAACCCGCGTCGAGCGCGGTTTTCCCGCGCAGCAGTTCCAGATGAGGCGCGCCGCTCCCGGATAGGATCGTCGGCGGCGGCAAAGCGCCTAGCTCGCCGCCGGTGGGCAGATTGAGCGGCGAAGACGGAAGGTCGTGACTCAACGTTGTCATCCAAGCCCTTCCCCAACGAAACACCGACCCCCTGAGCCGGACGCGCGAAATGCACAACTATTATGGGTCGCGGGTCGGGTCGGTTCAAGTTGCGTGGCAAACGACATGTGCCGTGGGACGTCCGTGGCGCCTGCGTAACTTCCCGGAACATCTCGCGAAAGGATGTGGGGCGATCTCGAGTGGGCCAATAATGGAATGTGTTACAATCGCACCTCGATTGTAGCCTTTGCCGCAATGATCCGACTTTAACGATTACTCCGGTTAAATGCCCATCGGCGTTCGAACTCAGCCGTGTAGGTCGTGCGCCCCGTGCATGACATGGCGAAGACTCGACGCGACGAATTCGATAAATCATCCAGGTAAATCATCCATTGTGGATCGCGCCCTGTCAGGCAAGATGGCTGACCTACAACTACAACCGGGATCGGCGCCCATCCGATAGGCCCGCTGCGCAGCTAGCAGACCCCTCAACCGTGCTTGACCCGTTTGCCTAATCGCTATAAACTTTGATGCACGATTAACTTACGATCTACTTCAGGCGGCTGGTCCGAGCGCTTCGCTTTCCTAGCGAGCTAGTGCGCCCCGATTTGGCCGTCTTTGTCTATAAACCCCCACGGCCATTCGATGGACGTTTTGGAACGAATTTGGGATATCGTTAGCGGCTTCTTCGGCGCGATCGGCGGTCGGTTCGAACGGATGGTGACATCCATGTTCGGCTCGTCGAACGCCCGATTCATCCGCAAAATCAAACCGCGGATCGACGCCATAAACGCCCTGGAGTCGAAGTACCAGGCCGTGACCGACGAGGCGCTGCGTCACGAGACCGATGCCTTTCGCAAGCGGTTGGCCGCCGGTGAGCCGCTCGATAGTCTGCTCGTCGAAGCGTTCGCCGTCTGCCGCGAGGCGGGTCGCCGGTTCTTGGGCATGCGGCATTACGATACGCAGCTCGTCGGCGGCATGGTTCTGCATAGCGGCGATATCGCCGAGATGGTGACGGGCGAAGGCAAGACGCTGGTCGCCACGCTGCCGGCGTATCTCAATGCACTCGAAGGCAAAGGCGTGCATGTCGTCACGGTGAACGATTACCTGGCCCGCCGCGATATGGAATGGATGGGACCACTGTATATGAATCTCGGCCTGACGGTCGGCGCGATTCAGAACAGCATGGACTCGGCCGAGCGGCAAAAGGCCTATGCCTGCGACATCACCTACGGCACGAACAACGAATTCGGCTTCGACTATCTGCGCGACAACATGCGTCCGGCCGCGCGGGGAGATAGCAAATTTCCGAAGGCCGCTCAGCAGTCGCAAGGACCGCTGAACTTCGCCATCATCGACGAAGTCGACAACATCTTGATCGACGAAGCGCGCACGCCGCTCATCATCAGCGGCGAGGCCCACGACGATATCACGAAATACTCCAGGGCCGAAAAGATCGCCAGCCAACTGACGAAGGACGTGCATTTCGAGGTGAAGGAAAAAGAGCACACCGTCGCCCTGACCGACGAAGGCGTTCGCGCAGCCGAAAAGTTGGCCGGCGTCGAAAGTTTTTATACGGCCGGCCATATGGAATGGCCGCACTTGATCGACAACTCGCTCAAGGCCCATCACCTCTACAAGCGCGACGTCAACTACGTCGTCGAGGACGACGGCGAAGTCGTGATCGTCGACGAATTCACGGGCCGCAAGATGCCCGGCCGCCAATGGAGCGACGGCTTGCATCAAGCGGTCGAAGCCAAGGAAGGGGTTCAGATCAAGAAGGAAACGCAGACGCTCGCCACGATTACGCTGCAAAATTTCTTCAAGCTCTACAAGAAAATCTGCGGCATGACCGGCACCGCCATGACCGAGGCCAGCGAATTTTGGAAGATCTACAAGCTCGACGTCATCGCCATTCCCACCAACAAGGCGATGCAGCGGCTCAACCATCCGGACGTGATCTTCCGGAGCGAGCGCGAAAAGTTCGTCGCCATCGCCGATGAAATCGAACGCATCAACAAGTGGGACGTCATCGAGTTCAACGACGGCAAAGAAAAGCTGGGAGCCATCGTCAAAGAAACGCCCGAGTCGATCGAATTCCAAGACAAAGATGCCCGCCAAAAAGAGACGATCGCTCGCGACAAGGTCCGCTACTTGCAGAAGCGCGGGCGGCCGGTGCTGGTCGGCACGGTGTCGATCGAGAAGAGCGAGCGAATGTCGGTCCTGCTCGGCAAGCGGGGAATCAAGCACGAGGTGCTCAACGCCAAGCACCATAAGCGCGAGGCCGAGATCGTCGCTCAAGCCGGTCGCAAAGCGGCCGTGACCATCGCCACGAACATGGCCGGCCGCGGAACCGACATCATTCTGGGGGGCAATCCGGAGACGCTGGCCTGGGCCAAATTGCAAGACAAATACCCGACTCGGCTCGACGTGCCGCAAGCCGAATGGGAATCGCTAATCAACGAAATCGAGCAGCGCGAGCAGATGAAGGCCGACGGACGCGAAGTGAAGGAGATGGGCGGTCTGCACATCATCGGCACCGAGCGGCACGAAGCCCGACGGATCGACTTGCAGCTTCGCGGTCGTTGCGGTCGCCAGGGCGATCCCGGCAGCAGCCGATTCTATCTCTCGCTCGAAGACGACTTGATGCGAATCTTCGCCGGCGAATGGGTGAAGAACGTGCTCACGCGGCTAGGCATGAAAGAGGGCGAAGCGATCGAAAGCCGAATGGTCAGTCGCCGGATCGAAGGCGCCCAGAAGAAGGTCGAAGAACGAAACTTCGACACCCGAAAAAATCTGCTCGAATACGACGAAGTGATGGACGAGCAGCGAAAGCGGGTCTACGGCTACCGCCAGCGAATCCTCGACGGCGGCAACTGCAAGGAACTGATCCTCGAGATGATCGACACTCAGATCGAGACGTATCTGAGCAACTTTCTCGAAAAGCATTATGGGACCGAGACATTTGCCAAATGGGCGAGTGGACTGCTGTCCGTCGAGCTCGATCCAAAACAGTTCGTCGGCATGAACTTCGACGAAGCGGCCGCCCACGCTCGCGATCAAGCTCAGCGAATCGCCGAGAGTCAAATCTTCGACGCCATCGAAGAAAATCTGCCCGAGGGTGAGGAAAACGAAGAGGATGCGAACTGGGAAGCGTTGGCCAAATTCTCCAACACGAAGTGGAAGACGAACTACCGCGATCGCGATTTGCAAAAGATCGGCCGCGATCAGATCTCCGAAACGCTGGTCGAAAAAGCCCGCGAGGCGGTCGGCAAGGTCGATCTGAGCGAAGGCGCCCGGTTCCTGGATTCCGAGTTCGGCATCCGCTCCGCCTGTGGCTGGGTGCAGCATAAGTTCGGGGTCTCGCTCGATCCTGTCGAGGTCGCGAAGCTCGAGCCGCCCGCCTTCAAAGACCTCGTCCGGCAGCAAGCCGCCAAGGCCTATGAAGACAAAGAAATCGAGTATCCGGTCATGGCCGGGCTGTATCACTTCACCTCGCGCGACTCGAGCGGCCAGAAGCGATTCGATCGCGAACGGCTCGTCGAATGGGCCCGCCTGCGATTCGGCGTCCAGTTGGATTTGGAAGACATCAAGAGCAAGCAGCGCGAGGAGGTCGAGGCGATCTTGATCGCGCACAGCCGCGAGAATCATCGCCGGGCGGAAGAGACGCTCGCGGAACTTCGCCATCGCGTGAACGAGTTGCCGACCTCCGAGCCGCTCAATGGAAATGCTCACGAGCATTTGGCCAGCGAGAAAGTCGTGCTCGCGCCGTTGGCCGCCTGGCTCAAGGAAAAGACTATTGTCGATCTGCCGCTCGATGAGTATGCCAACCTGACGCGCGAGACGCTGAAAAATCGGCTGTCGATGCTGGTCGAGGACCACTACCGTTCCGAGATGCGGCAGATGGAGCGGAGCCTGGTGCTCGAGATTCTCGACACGGCTTGGAAAGACCACCTGCTGGCGATGGACCATCTCAAGTCGGCGGTGGGCCTGCGCGGTTGGGGCCAGATGGATCCGAAGGTCGAATACAAACGCGAAGGCATGCGAACGTTTGAGCAAATGTGGGGCGCCATCGGCGAACGCGTGACCGACCTGATCTTTCGCATCGAGCAGCTCGACGAAAATTTCGTCGGCTCGACCTGGAAAGAAGGCGCCGCGACCCACGACGAGGCCAAGAGCCCGACCGAGATCGCCCGACAGCAACAAGCGGCCATCGATTCGTCCGAGGGAACCGATCAAAAGATCGAGCCGATCCGCAATCGTGAACCGAAAGTGGGCCGGAACGACCCCTGCCCGTGCGGCAGCGGGAAGAAGTATAAGAATTGTCACATGCGCCGCGGCGGGCCCGGGGTGAAGGTGTGAAGGGAGCAAGTCGGGAGTCGGGAGTGACGAGGCGGGCGCAGAGGCGCCGCGAGACGAACGGTCACGGTGACGCGGCTAGTGGACACGGTGGGGACGCCGTGACATAAGGGAAACGTTCAACGGCACGTGGCGAAGCCACGTTAAGAAGTCCCGAAGGGGCGCGACATATCAGCCCAGGGCAACGCCCTGGGTAACGATCCAGGTAGAACCATCTAAGCCCTGCAAGGGCGCCACAACGCATCGCGGATCCGGGGTTTCGGCGAAGCGCCTCCAACCCCAGGCGTCCATCGTTTCCTCACTCCTCACTCCCGACTCCCGACTCCCGACTTTGCAAATCCTCCCACGGATGGGACCTTAGCGTGTCGCTCCTTCTGGACATCTTCTACGCCTGCCTTCTCGCTGTCTGCTCGCCCTGGCTGGCGTGGCAATCGTTTCGCACGGGCAAATACCGCGAAGGCTTTGCCGAGAAATTCTTGGGTCGCGTGCCTCGCCGCGAGTCCGCTCGCCCTTGCATTTGGTTACACGCCGTCAGCGTCGGCGAAGTGAATTTGCTCGCTCCGCTCGTCCGCAAGCTGAGCGAGCAGCGCCCGGATTGCGACATCGCGATCACCACCACAACGCAAACGGGCTTCGCGCTGGCCAAGAAAAAATACACGGCGGCGACCGTCAGCTATTGCCCCCTCGATTTCAGTTGGGCCGTGCGCGCGGCTCTCGCTCGAATCCGGCCCAGTCTCTTAGTGCTAGCCGAGCTAGAGCTTTGGCCGAATATGATTCGACTCGCGCACGCGGCAGGCGTGCCGGTCGCCATCGTCAACGGTCGGCTCAGCGAGCGGAGCTTTCGCGGCTACCAGCGGCTTCGCTGGCTCGTGTCGCCGCTGCTGAAACGAATAACTGTCATCGCGGCCCAAAACGATCGGTATGCGTGCCGGTTTATCGCGCTGGGCGCTCGGCCCGGGACGGTGCATGTGACCGGCTCGATCAAATACGATGGCGCCCAAACCGATCGCGACAACTCCGCCACCGCAAAGCTCCGGTCGGCGGCCGGGCTGGCGACTAGCGATATCGTCTTCCTGGCCGGCAGTACGCAGGAGCCGGAAGAATCGCTGGCGATCGAAACATTTCGCGAGCTGGGGCCCGAGTATCCGCGGCTTCGGCTGGTGCTCGTCCCGCGCCATCCGGAGCGGTTCGCCGCCGTCGCCAAGCTGCTCGACGCTTCGGGCCTGGGCTGGCGACACCGCAGCCAACTCTCGGCTTCTCCAGCCGCGGATGACTCGCGAATTTTGCTCGTCGACACGGTCGGCGAGCTGGGCGCCTGGTGGGGCACGGCGCACATCGGCTTTGTCGGGGGCAGCCTGTCGACGCGGGGGGGTCAAAACATGATCGAGCCGTGTGCGCTGGGCGTCGCCACGTGCTTCGGACCGAACACGCAAAACTTCCGCGACATTGTCGCCGCGCTTCTTGACGCCCAGGCGGCGGAAGTCGTCGCCGATGGCCCGGCGCTCACGGCCTTCGTCCGCCGGATGTTGGGCGATCCCATTGCACCGGCCGCTCTAGGCGCGCGGGCGACGAGCTTCGTCGCCACGCAACTGGGCGCCACGGCCCGCACGCTGAGTTACTTGATGCCGCTGCTGCCAGTCGGATCGCTAAATCGCGAAGCAGCCTGATAATTTCCGCGATTCACAGGCCCAATACGGCCGTGCGTATCAGGCAGCCAAGGTTCGGCCCATCCCTTGGGCTTGTCGGCTGATTTTCGCCTAATTCGTTGTTTTCCCACGAATCGGCCTTCAAACCGAGCACCGCAAATTTGCCGCGTGGTGAATCAATGAAAAGCCCTGGGTGTCTTTACCCAAGGCTTGTAAAACCACGCGCCGATCATCAAAATACCGGCAGTCGCGTTACGCCTCCGTTCTTGTATTGGGCAGAACCTTATCAGGGAGAAAAAGGGGACGCGCCTCGTTCTTGAATCGAGTCGCGTCCCCTTTTATCTCGCGCCGCCCTCGACGCGGCCCGACAGCGGATCAACGATCTGCTAGCGGCGAAGTAGCCGCCATCGTTCGATTTGCTTTCGATGTGAACGCCGAGGCCGACAATTGAGAATAATTTCAATCGAAAAGTTCATCAGGCTTTAGATCGTCTTGGGCGGCGTGTCTATCGCCAAGACGACAATCTTGACCAGAAACTCGGATTGACTCGCGCTGTCTCGGCGGCTGACAATGTCGATCTCATTTCATTGCATCCATGCTCACGGAGGATAGACCATGGTCCGCTACATCTTGGCCGCCGCGATTTGCTTTTGGGCCAGTCTCGACTCTGCTGCGGCCGAACCCGCGCCTCACGCCGTCACGCCGCCAATTAGCGCGGGTCGCCAGAACATCGAGGCCCTATTGCAACATCCCGCAAGATTGGATTTCGGCGATCGGCAGTCGATCACGATCGGCGAGTTATTCGCGCTGCTGCACGAGCAGCGCCACCTGTCGATCCGGCTCGATGTCCCCGCGCTTTCGGGCATGTATGGCTTGAGCACCGTTGGATCGCAGGAAAAATCCGTCGCGGCGCGCCCGGCGAAACACCTGACGACGATCTCGGGCTTGATCGCGCAAGCGACGGCGGCGGCTCCCATCGCGCCGGCCGCGTATGCTCAGCCTCAGGCGTTGCCCCCCGCGCTGGCGGCGCCGCCGGCTGCAATTCCTCCGCTGCCCGGAGCGTCCGACCCCGCTGCGTCTGACTCCGCGGCGCTGCCCCCGCCGGCCGGCGACGCTTTGCCGCCGCCGCCGAAGCCGATTGCCGCTGAGCCATTCAAGAAGGCGCCAGCAGCAGTCCCGGATTCCCCTCCTCCCGCGACGGCCAATGAAAAGCCTGGCGCGGCCGAGGCGGCCAAGGAACCGTCCTCAGCCCAAGACTTCTTGAAGCAAGTGGGCGAAATCGAGGTTTCCGTCGCCACCGTGGATGGCCAAACGATCACGGTCGGCACCGCGCTGCGGCTCGCGCTCGATGCGTTTCCGAGCGCCGGCGACTCCGAGGAATCGGGCGGAATGCCGCTACCGCTGACCAACGCAATGCTGGTCGATTTTCTGGTTGAAAACGATGGCATCCTGGTTACCACGCGGCTCAAGGCTTTGACCTACAAGGAGACTCGCGTCTATTCCCTCAAGTCTCTCAAGGATGTCGACCCGCAGAAACTTTCGACCGTGATCTGCCAATCGATCCGCCCGTGGAGTTGGCGCTCGCGGATCGATGAACTAGGCGAGCAACTCAAAGCGGGCGCCTCCGTTCCACCGGCGGCAATTGCCTCGCTCATGAAATCGGGCATCCAACTCGCCTCGGTCAACGTCACCATGCCAGCGGAAACTGCAAAATCCGCCGACGGCAAACCGGCCGAATGTCTCACGGAACCATCGAAGACCGAGGCAAAAGCCAACGGCGCGTCCGATCTTCAAGAAGCCGCCGCGGTCGGCAATGCGATCGTGAATACCTTGATTACCGCCGCCCACGCTTCGTTGACGACCGCCGAAGTGTTGCACTATGCCGATCCTCCCACCGGCACGATCCGAGTGCTACCCGGCAAGCTTATCATCACCCAATCGCAAGCCGCCCATCGCGAAATCTCAGCGCTGCTGAAGCAACTCGATAACGACTGATTTCAGAATGGCGCAGTTGAGCAAAACTAAGAGCCCATTCGAGAACGGTCGGGGACTGTCCCTTTTTTCGGAGTCCACTGAGATAAGGGGACCGCGAAAAAGGGGACTGTCCCAATACTGTTCGGCACGCGACTTGGGCTTGAGGACTTAACTTAACTAAAGGACTTAACTAAAGGGGACGACTTAACTTAACTAAAGGGGACGGGAGTCATTGCTGGACAGAAACAATGACTCCCGTCCCCTTTCCTCCTAGTTCCTAGTTCCTAGTTCCTAGTTCCTAGTTCCTAGTTCCTAGTTCCTAGTTCCTAGTTCCTAGTTCCTAGTTCCTAGTTCCTAGTTCCTAGTTCCTAGTTCCTAGTTCCTAGTTCCTTTCCTAGTTCCTTTCCTA
>JBBQWR010000050.1:0-37586 GCA_038210495.1 Pirellulales bacterium | reverse complement strand
TCATCGGTCAGTGGCTCGGTGAACCGGGCAATTGTGGCGAGCTCTCGGAGCTCGACTACATCGACGCCGAAGCAATCCGCCGAGAAACGCCGTCGCGGGCTCCGGCCCTGGCGGACCTCGGCCAGCGCGTGCTCGGCCAATTTGCCGGGCTCTGCAAACAACGACAATAACTATCGAAGCGTCAAGGCTGCTTTGGAGTGCCACTCCTAACTTGTCCAGCAGTGCAGCCTGTGAGGGGCGTTAAGAAAACACTGCTGGGCAAGCCAGCGGTGGCACCCGACGTCAATCTTTGATTGACAGAGCGCGAGTGGGTTGAACACATCATGCAAGTCATCATTTCGGCCGTCGGGCCAGACAATCGCGGTTTGGCCGATCCGATCATCCATCACGTCACGAGTCTGGGCGCCAATATCGCCGAGATTCAGATGTACGATCACGACGAAGATTGTCTGTTCGCGATGCTGTTGCGGATCGTGATCGACGGCGATCGGTTTGCGGCCATGAAATCGGCTCTCCAAGAAATTGGCCAGGCCAAAGGGCTGTCCGTTCGCGTCTGGTCTCCTGAAACGCGGCGCGAGCGACCCCGATTGGCGATCTGCACGACGACGCGCCCCGAGCCCGCGCTAGCTCTACTTCGGGCGATCCGCGACCGCACGGTCAACGCCGACGTGGCGGTGATGCTCGGCAATCGCAATCACTGCCGCTCGATCGCCGAGCAGTTCGGCATCGACTGGCATCTGATCGGCGACGAAAGCGGCGCCGCCGACGATCAGCGGCTGATCGATACGTGCGACCAGTACGACGTCGACTATGTCATTCTGGCCCGGTATATGCGGATTCTCTCGCCGGCCGCGTGCTGGAAATACGCCGGCGGGAGAATCGTCAACCTCCACCACGGCCTGCTCCCCAGTTTCCGGGGAATGCGACCGTATCACGAGGCGTATTCGAATCGGATGCTGACCTACGGCGCCACTTGTCACTTCATCGTGCCCGAACTCGACGCAGGCAATCAGATCATTTATCAATCGACGTTCGCCGTCCCGCCGGGCATGAAGCTGGACGACGTCATGCGCCGCGGTCAAGAAGACAATGAGCCGCACTGTCTCGTGGAAGGGGTCCGGCGCGTCGTTTCGCGCGAAGTGCAACTGCATTTTCATCGTGTCGTGGCGACGAAGATTTAGAAACCACTCTCGGGGCTTCGGCATTTTCAAGAATCAAACTGCGCCGATGCTCGATGGGTCGAGAGGCAGAAATTTGCCATCCAAGCAAATCTTTTTACCGTCTGGGCAATTTCCGCTGACTTTAACGATCCTAACTGCCGAATTAAAGCTTCGAGCGGTTGCGCTCGGACATTTCAAGCACCGAACCGGCCATGGATGGCTTTCAATTGGCAAGATTTCATCGCATGGGACTGGTGCTAGCGGCGGCTCAGCTAGTCTGGTCGACGGGGTGCATGAAACCGATCCAAGTCGGCGTCGGCGTGCGATTAGTGCCCGAGCTAGCATCGCCAGGCAACTCCGGCTCGCTGACTTCGATGAACGTGCCCGATACGGCCGGTGACGCCGACGGTCCGGCCATCGCCGTGGTGGATGTCGACGGACTGCTGCTCAACGCCGACTTGACCGGCATTGCCTCGTCGGGCGAAAACCCCGTCTCGTTGTTTCGCGAGCGGCTGGACTCGGTCGCCTGCAATCCGTGCGTCAAAGGCGTCGTGATTCGCATCAACAGTCCCGGCGGCGGCGTGACGGCTACGGATATCATGTGGCACGATCTGACCAGCTTCCGAGAGCGGACCAAACTGCCGATCACCGCTTGCCTTATGGATCTCGGCGCGGGCGGGGCCTATTATTTGGCGACAGCGGCCGATCAGATCGTCGCCCACCCGACCAGCATCACGGGCGGGATCGGCGTCATTCTCAATACTTACAACTTGCAGGACGCATTGCAGCAATTCAACATCACGGCGATTCCCATCAAAGCCGGCGACAAGGTCGACCTGGGCTCGCCGGTCAAGACGATGGACGCGGCGCAGCGAAAAATCTTGCAGACGATGGCCGACGAATTTCATAAGCGTTTCCAAGAAGTGGTGGCCGAGGGGCGCCCCGAAGTCGACATGGACGACAAGTCGAATTTCGACGGCCGGGTGTTCACCGCCAAGCAAGCCGAGCAGCGGCGGCTGGTCGATTACATCGGCTACTTGGACGACGCAGTGACGATGACGCGGCGGATGGCCCACATCCATCATGCCCGGGTGCTGATGTTCCATCGGCAGAACGACAAAGCCCACACGCCGTATGCGATCACGCCGAACATTCCGCTGACGGCCGGTTTGGTGCCGATCAGTCTGCCGGGACTCGACCGCAGCCGGCTGCCCGGCTTTCTCTACATGTGGCAACCCGAACCGACGATGGAACGGCTTTCGGGCAAATAGCCAAATAGCCACACGGGCAGTTTCTTACATTGCCCCCAATCGCGACTCGCGCGTAAACTGTAAGGCGAGCGGGGTGGCGTAAGCCCCCTATCCCCGACGCAAAGCCGCCGGTTCCCTCGAAACTCGCGAGTTACGCCTCCGCCGGCGATCCCGCCGCGAATCAACGTACACGTCAAAAGGACTTATGCCATGACTAAAAATATGAACGTACTAGCTCGCATCGGGCTACTGATGGGGGGAATCTTTTGGACGGTCGCGTTCGCCGTTCCATCGGCCTACGCTCAAGTCGCGAACCCGATTTTTGAAGAAATCGTCCAAAAAGGCGCCCCCATCGCCGGCGGTTTCCGAAAGATTCGCCCGCCAACGCTGGCGGATGCCATGAACTCGAACGTCCAGCAGCAGACGATCGCGTCCTTGTTGTTGAAGAAGCCCGGCGCCCCGCTGGCGTTTAAGGATTTCGTCGCCGACAACATTCGCGCGCCGCACATCATGATCATCGACGATTTGGAATACAGCGGCGCGGGAATCTCCAGTCATTCGATCGACCTTTGGTTTGTGGTTCACGGAAACCTCAAGCAGATGTCCGATCCAAAATTCCTGCAAGGACAATTCAAGCAGAACAACAAAAATCAAATTCATGTGCTGACCGCAGCCGAGAAAAAATCGCGGAATATCGAGGTGGCCAACGCGCCGGGCATCAGCGAGTACTACGCCCACGACGAATTCACGATTTTCCCAAACAATGCCGTCATTCAGATTCGCGCGACAGCACATGCGACGGAAACGGTCAACGACAATTCGGTCGTGCTCGCGGCCATCCTTGACCCCCGATTCGATAACGATGCAAAATTCCCCAATCAGTGGCTGCCCGTCCTGCGGCCCGAAGCCGGCGGTGGCGGCGTGGGCCCGCTCGCGCTAGGCAATCCGACGGTCTACAACGACGCCGCCGGTTACATAAAAATCACCACGCTGCTTCCGCCGGCCCCGAATAATCTTCAGCTTGTCGAATACCATCTCGTATACAACGAGCCGCAGGCTTGGTTCCAGGGTAAGAATCTGCTCCGCTCGAAGCTGCCTCAGCAGGCGCCGGACGATGTGCGAGAGTTCCGCCGCAAGGTGAAAGAGGCGCTGGAGCACCCGGACGCCGATGCCGAGGCGCCGAAGGCCGAGTAGCACTGCTGACGTAAAATGCAGGTTGGGCACTGCTCAGCGGCACGCGATTCGACCGTTCGCCCATGCTGGACGGCGCCGACCCAACTTCTAACCGGTCGTTTGACTACCGAGTTTTCTCGACCTAGGTTTGCGTTAGAGCGCTGCAATACGCGCTTGCCCGTCGCAATTTCCCAGTCTTATTACAGCGGTGATTCGCATGATTACGCATTTGCTGGCAGCCGTGTTGACGACCGGTTTGGCTGTGGGAGCGCCCCCGAAGGCGGCCGACGTTGGACTGGATCGCGCCGCGCGTGAATACAGAATTCAGATTTACGGCACGTTTCGCCAGGATCGCGACGAATACAATCGCCGGCTCGCCGAGTGGACACGCGTGGAAGCGGCCTGGATAGAATCCGGTTCGCCCGAAGCCGAGCGGCCCGAACTGACACAGTGGCTGTCCGCCGCGATCGATCGGTCTCAACCCGATTTGGTTCGATCGCTGCCGGCGCCACCCTCGTTCGTGCTCGGCGCCGAGCTCAAACGTCAGATCGAGACCTGCTGGCGCGACGTGTTCCCCGAGGAAACCTGGCAATCGATCGCCGCCGAAACCGCGGCGATGATCCCCGCCCCCGGCGCCAAGAACGTCATCGACGACGCGAAATCGGCGGTGGAAGCATCAACGCCAAAAGACACCGACGACAATGCGGGCAATTTTTTATCGCTGCCGTTCAAACTGCCGGTCGAGCTGTTGCCGATCATCAAACCGGCCGCCGAAAAAAAGCAGCCCAGCGAGGTCGCGCCGACCGTAAGCGCAAACGAGCCGGAGCCGGCTGAAATGCCGGCGGCCCCCGCCGACCTGCTGCAATTGTTTGGACAGCGCGTCGAACAGGGCATCAGGGATTTGAAGGCCGGGCCAGCGCCGACCGGCGAGTAGGTTTAGCGCCGCGCACGAAGTAAGCGCCCGTTCATGCAATAAGAGTCAAGTCACGAAGTAATTGCCCGTTCACGAATTAACCGCCCATGCGGTGATTGTGACCACTCTCCGCTTACTGCCGTGCGCGGCTCTAGGGGGCGGCTAGAGATAATTCAGCAGCGTCAGCTTCGAGAGTGCAGCGGTAAGCTGCAGGGTCGCGGTGAACGACGTTTGCAGGGCGGTCAGTTGCGTGATCGCGGCCGCGATGTCGGTGTCGACCGTGCTGGACAGGCTGCTCTGCAGGTTGTTCTGCTCGTTGGCGAGCGACGTGCTGATGGCCGTCAACGATTCCTCTCTCGCGCCGAGTTCCGCGCGGGTGAGATTCAGTTGATTCGATGACGAGTCGATCAGTCCGACGGCGCGCGTGATGCCTGCCGTATCGTTGGATTGCAGGGCCGTTTTGAGACGAATCAGGGCGTTGAAGGCGCTGGTTGTTTCCTGAGGATTGACGTCTTTGCCGGCGATCGTCTCGGCGCCCGCCGACGCCGTCGACGGATTGCTCTGCGTTCGCCCCGCCGGAACCAGCCCCAAACTCTCCGCCGCCGTGCTGCCATTCTGCTCGATGACGGCAAACGGCGACACGCTCGACGTGTCCGTGGTGGTCAGCACGATGCCGTTGCCCGAGGCGGCCAATTGCGCCGTCACCTTGCTCGCGGCGATTTGGTTGTTCGGGTCGTTGTTGATCTTGTCGATCGCGTCTTGGACCGTCTTGGCGCCGGACAGGCGGACGCGAAGTTGATAGCCGTCCTTGCGCTGGATAAGAAAATCGGCGCCGGAGGACGCGGTGGGCACGCCGGCGCCGTGGTTCAGGTCGCTCAATTGCGAAGCGCCCGTCAACGTGCGAAGGCCAAGTTGCGTAGCCGTGACGCCACCGTTTTCGCCGATCGCGAAATCGGAACCGGACAGCCGGGAATGCACGTCAATGCCCGTGCCGGTCGGATTGATCTCGGCCAGCACCGAGGCCTGCGAGCCGTTGAGCGAATTGAGCAAATCCTCAACGGTCTGGGCGTGGCTGATGTCGATCGTATATGTCTGTCCGCCATTGGTGATTTGCAGACCGGCCGCTTGATCTAGCAAGGCGCCGCCGCCGCCTGCCGTTGTGGCTGACGATAGCGCCACGGCGCCGCTGCCGTCGTTTTTGAACTGCGACGGATCGAGCGCAGCGGTAAAGTCCGCCGCGGCGGGGGAGTTGTCGATCGCGTCGACGACATTCTTGGCAGTCGTCAATCCGCCGGCCACGTCGACGGTTATGGACTTGCCGACCGTGTCGTAGCTGACCGTTTCGTGACCGACGGCGACCGTATGATCGTCGATCAAATTGACGGTGTAGCCGTTGTACGCGGCGCCGTTTCGCTTGGCCTGCAGCACGATATTCGTGCTAGTGCCGGGCGATGGCACGAATACTTCCGCCCGCGCGCCGATCACGTTGCCCAGCGGCGTGGTCAGCGTAAGCAACGGGTTTTGAGGCTGTCCGACGATCGGACCGGGGCCAATATGGGTCGAGTTCAAAATTCCCAAATCGGCCGCGGTCGATGCGTTTCCGTCTTGCGTGATACTGAGATTTCCGCCGCCGGCCGCATCCAATGAAATCGATAAACCCGTGGGCGTAATGTCGGCTCGCGCCGTGCGTCCCTGCGGCGGATGAGCGACGATTGAGGCGGCCACGTCTCCGACCGTCACGGCGTGACTTAAATCGACGACGGTCGTCGAAACGCCATCGGAGATTTTGATACTGCCGGGACTGACGCCGCGTCCGCCATTCAAATCGCTGAGCTTGGTCGAGGCGGTGACGGCTGGCGTCAAGCTAACTGTGCCGCCGATCCCGGCCGACAGGGCGCCGAAAGCGGCAGCGCCCGTCACATTGGATTGAAACAATTGCGACAGATCGGAAAGACTCGACAGCGCCGTGTCGTTGCCTGAGTATTTGACATTGGCGCCGTCGGCCCGAAAAGGGGCGAGTCCCGCCTGCGAGCCGGCAAAGAGATAGCGGCCGTTGAAATTTTGGTTGCCGATGTCGCTCAACTGTTGGATTGCGCCGGAGATTACTTGGGCGGCCGTCTGTCGCTGCGATGCGTCGGCGGTCGTGCCGATGACCGACAGCGCCGTCGAGCGAGCGCTCGAAAGCAAATTGGAGACGTTCGCCAGGGCCGTGTCCGTCTGAGTGAGATACGATTGGCTCGTGTCGATGTTGTTCTTGATTTGCATCTTTTGATCGATGAGCCGATTGAGTCCAACCGCTTGTTCGGTGGCGGCTGGGTCGTCGCTGGGCAGCACGATCCGCTTACCCGACGAGATCTGCGTTTCAAGCTGCTGCAGACCGAGTTGGGCGTTCTGAATCTGCGCGAGCAACCGCTGCGAGCTCGACAAATTGCTAACGCGCGACGATGGAATGGACGTGATCGAGGTCATGGATCGTTTCGGGCGTGGCGCCCTTTGTCCGACGTTGAATTAGAAGATCGAATTACAGGTTCACCAGCGTGTGTAACAGGTCGCTAATCGTCGATATGAATTTCGCCGAGGCTTGATAGCTGCGTTGGTATTGCAACAGATTGATCGTTTCCTGGTCGATGTTCACGCCGCCCAACGCCTGCTGCTGGCCTTGCAGCGAACTATAGAAGGCCTGCGCGCTGTCGCTCAGGCTCTTGGCGACGCTCGAATTCTGCGTCAGATTTGATGAAACTTGACCGTAGAGATCGGCGATCGTCGCTCCGGAATGCGTGGCGAGCGGCGTCGTAAGAAACTCCGCCAACTGCTGCGCCACGTTCGCATCGACGCCCACTCCGCCGGCGCTGGCCGCGAATGTCGAAGGATCGCGGGCGACGACTTGATTGACGGCGATGCTGCTGGCGTCGGAGCCGGTGAAAAAAGTATTCAGTCCGAGCGCGGCGAGCGTGCCGCTGGTGTCGCCCGAAAATGCGAATTGTTGATTCGAGTCGGTCGAGGTGATTTTCAATCGGCCATCGACCGTCGTCGAAGCGGCCAAACCGGGAATCGCGTTGAGCTGCGTCGCCAAATTGCTGAGCGTCGTATCGCCGGCGAGGCCGTTCACGTTGACTTGAATATCGGTGGTTTGCGTCAGGCCCGTCTGCTTATTGTGGACAAGAACTTGAAAGGAGCCGCTGACGGGCGTGGTCTGTAGCGCGGCGGCGTCGAGCGGGGCGTTTACGTCGCCGGCCGGCGTCGCGCCGGTAAGGCTCGTGTAACCATTGAGACCTTGGCCGGTCGAATAAACCTTGTTGAATTCTGATGCCAGGGCGCCGGCGAACGAGTTGAGTTGATCGAGAAACCCGCCCAAGACGCCATCTCGCGAATTGACAAGTCCGCCGATTTCGCCCGAGCTCAAGTCCAGGGGCGAGTCGGTCGAGGCCAGCCGCACACTGGCGATGGTTTGACCGCGATCTTGCGACTTGTCGACTTTGACCTGCCGCACTTCGGATCCCGCCACCAAATAATCGCCGCCGTTGTAAACGCTGACCGAGCCGTCGTTTTGTTGCGCGGTGCGAATGTTGATTAGCCCGGCCAGACTGCTGAGTGCTTGGTCGCGCTGATCGCGCAAACCGACAGCCTGCGAGGCGCCGGCTGCGCCTCCCTCGGTTTGCGCGATTTGCACGTTCAGTTTGCCGATTTGCGTCAGCAAGCCGTTCACTCGACCCGTGTCGCCGACGATCTGATCATTGAGATTCGCTCGCAATTGATTCGTTTGCGATGCATAACTGTTGATTTGATTGGCGAGCGTTTGGCCCTTCAGGACGGCCAAGTTTCGCGTCGCCACGTCCTGTGGCGAATTGAGAACCTGCGCGATGCTCGAGGTGAAGCCCGTCAGAGCCGTATTGAGGTTCGGACTGTTGAGCGCGCCGAAGATGCTTTCGAGTTGCTGATAAGTTTGCGAACTCAGCGCGCTGCCGGACTGATCGCTGAGGGCCGTACGAGCCCGTTGATTGAGAAACTGATCGACGTCCTGCTTGATCGTCTCGATCGTGACGCCCGTGCCCAGCAAGTTGCCGTTGACCTGCTGAGTCGGCCCCGGAGCGAGAACCACTTCCTCGCGACTGTAGCCGGGCGTGCTGGCGTTGGCCAAATTCTGACCGACCACTTGCAATCCAATTTGCTGGATTTGCAGCGTGTTGCTCGCCAACTGGAGTGAACTAAAAAGCGACATCGCGCCCGAGAATTAGGTTAAAGAATTGCCCTCTTGGCGAGCGGGGGCGTAGGCCCCCTGTCCCCGAGCCAAAACAACCATCAACCACTAAGCAAGCAAAAAGTCTCATCCCCGCCCTTCCGCCCCCCCCAATTTTCTTCTCTACGCCGCATGATCGACCAGCGCTCCGCCCGTGCGCGCGGAGTCCCTCATTCCATATGTCGGCTCAGGCCGCCCGCCGGTCGCGATAATCTCCAGTACCTGCGACAAATGTATGAGCGTTCGCTGCACAAGTACCCAATTTGCCAGGCTATGATGCTGCACTAGCCGCATTCGGGCCGACGCATCGCGAATCCGGGGGGCAAAATGCTGGCGCTGCTCGCGCGGCAGGGCATCGGCCAGACTCTTGAGATCGGTCGAGGGCAATCCTTCGCTAGCAGCTTGCGCTAGCAGCGCTAGGCGTCGCTCGTGGCAAGATTCGAGACGCGCGATCAAGTCTGTCTCGCGGGCCTGAAGCTCGTCCAGCGGCCACTTGTCGGCATTCAATAACCGCGCGCGTTTGTCGGTGAGCACGGCCAAGAGGTCCGACTGAATACCAGACAGTTCCGCCAAGAGGCCGGCCAATTCACTATCCCAAGCGACGTTTTGCATTGTCGGTTCCATCCGGTGTAGTCAAAGCACTAATCACAAATGACGAATGACGAATCAATGAGTATTTCGTCATTAGTCATTTCTCAGACATTCGTCATTTTCGTTTACTTCGCCTGCATCTGCATGTTGAACAAGTTGTACATCGCGTCGCTAAATTTCCCGCCGTCGGCCTGAGCCATCTTCTCGGACATCACTTGATCGAGTTGACCTTGAAATGCCTGTTCGGCGCGGCCGCCGTTCATGTAGGGCGCCTTGCCGACGGTCTTGTGCATCTGCTGCATCAACATTCCGTAGAACGATTGGCCGACGAATGCGTTGAAATTCTTATGAAGCTCGCTTTGATCTCCTGGCGATGCATTGAGGCCGGGCGTCGGCGAATGGGCCGCCGGATTCAATTGACCGGCCAAGCGTTGACTCGATGCGAGGACCGAGGAGGATTTGGCTTGAGTCAGGCCGGCGACGTTCGGGGAAGCTGTGATGGCGCTCATGGTGGTTCAACTTGAAAAAGATTTGAGGAAATCAGTCTGGGGCGGCAGGATGCCGCGGCTATGTATTTAGCGAGCTATTGCACTATTCGATAATCAATGTCGCGTGCAGCTTGCCGGCGCGTTCCAGGCCTTTGATGATTTCGATCACGTCGGCCGGCGGCGTCTTGAGCGAGTTGAGCGTCTCGGTGAGCGCCTTGAGCTTCGGCGATGGCGCCGGGCCGGTCTGCGCGGAAACGAATTTGCTCGGCGCAGGACCGCCTTGCAGAGCTTGCCCCCCCAAATCGATGACCATGTTCTTGTGCGTGATCGTGACTTCGCCGATCTCGACATCGCCGCTGACCACGACGCTCCCGGCCTTCTCGTTGATCACCACGCGAGCCTCGGTCTGCGGATCGAGAATCGGCAAGCTGAGCACTTGCGAGATGAACCAAACCGGCCGCTCCTTGTATTGCGGCGGCAACGTCACGACGATGTTCACCTGATCGATCGCATGAGCCAGGCCGGTCGATTCTTGCGATTGGCTGCCGAGTTGGCCGTTAATCAGATCGGCGACGTCTTGAGCGACTTGGAAATCGGCCTTGTTCTTGTTGAGCACGAGCGTGAACTTGTTGTCTTTAACGAATGGGTTGAAAAAGTCTTCCTCGAGCCGGCAGCCTTTAAAAACTTTGGCGGCGGTCGGAGTGGCGTCGTTGTCGAGATGAATCGCGCCTTGGGCGAACGCATAGATTCGTTCGCTGTCGACTCGAGGCCCGACGAGCGGCGTCATGAAAAGCTGTCCGCCGGTTAAGCTCTTGGCGCCGCCCGCCGAGCTGACGACGCAGTCGATCGCATCCCCTTGCCGGGCGCCAGCGGCGGGGACGGTAGCGGTCACGAGCACGAGCGCCACATTTTTGACGTCTTCCTTCAGTTCGAGCGGTCCGCGCTTGCCGACCGGCGATCCCATTAGTTGCAGCACTTGGGCCAACATTCTCACGGTCGGAGCGGACGCGGCGCTGTCGCCGGTCCCCTTCAATCCGACCACCAATCCGTAGCCTTGCAGCGTGTTTTCTTCCTGACCTTTCACGCGGCACAAATTCTTGAGCAGCGTGCGAGCGGGGGCACGCGTGCCGGCGATGGCGATCGCTAAGCCGGCTAGCGTGGCGACGATTATTTTTTGGGCGGTCGGCATGATGAGTTTTTAAGGCGGCAGAGTTCAGGGCCCGGGTGTACGGTGGGCAGTGCCCACCAGCGACAGACGAGAAGCTGGCTGTGGTGGGCACTGCCCACCCTACAGGTTTAAAAAATCGAGAAGCGGTCGTAGAACCGTGTTAGCCAGCCGCGGCGATAGCCGTCTCGCACGTGGCCCATCTCGCGTTTGTCGATGCTCAGTTCGGCGATTTGTTCGCTCTTCACGGTTCGGTCCGGCTGGACGTCGTCGCGGTTGACGACACCCGTGAGCGACCGCTCGTAGACATTTTCGTTTTCTTTGATCGTCTTATGAGCCTCGACGATCAGATTGCCGTTGGGCCGAATGTCGACGATCTCGGCCTCGATTTTGAAGGTCAAACTGTCGTTCGTCTGCAAGTTCACGTTGGCTTGATATTGACTATCCAACGTGCCGTTGGCTCGCGGATCGCCGTTGGCAAATTTGGCCGGTTTGAGGTTGAGGCCGTCGAGCTTAAGCCAGTTTTTGAGGTCCGCGTCGAATTTTCCCGTCTTGCGGCGATCGACTTGGCCGCTGCTTTTCACGGCCGACTGCTCCGTCACTTGAATGGTGATCAGGTCGTGCAGCTTAAGCGGACTCGGCGGATCGATCTTTTGGAAATACCAAGAATTGGCGGAGAGCCGGAGCGATTGCCGTTCGTCTTCGGGCAGATCGCGATGCATGAGACTAGCGTTTTGTGCATGAGCCCGGCGAACTTGGTACATCGCGGCGCCGACCAGAATTAGCTTGACCAGCAGGCTAACGACGATCCAAGTGCGAATACCGTATTTCAGCATCGGACGGGATCGCCAGGTCTTCATGTCAATGGCAATTGTCTGTGGCATGTTTTACGGTTCCTTGTGAGCCGCGTCGCTTGCGACGCATGTTATCGAAAAGCGCGTCGCGAGCGACGCGGCTAGGCGGGGTCGATCAATTGCGCGAGTCTGAGGGTCGGTCGGCGCTAGACGTCGCACTGACGGCGGCGGCGCCGCCGTAAACCTCTACTTCTTGGAGCCCCGAGACGCGGGCTAAGAACGTCTTGCGATCTTGGAGCGATTCGACCATCACCAAGTCTCCTTGGCCGCCGTTCTCGCGGCAGCGAACGGGCATGCGGATCGCGATGCCCGAGTTGCGAGCCGTGACGGTGACCACCTCGCCGCCGTGGACCCAAATCGGCGCTCGAATCGAATTATCGTCGAGCGTCTGGCCGGGCGTGATGTTCTTCAGGGCTTCTTTGCCGATCACTTCGTCGGCCGTTTGAAAAGACGCTCTCGTGACCGTCCCTGCCGCCAATCGTTGCAACTGAATATCCGCGGCGCGAACGACGGCGCCGCGCGGCACGCTGTGAATTGCCACGACCACCGCCGGCGGCAGGGCGACTTGGCCTTGAACCTCGACGGTCGCCGAGCCTTGGTCGGTCGCGGCGGTTATTTCGAACGATTGCTGCCCCACCCAGGGACGCTCGCCACCGGCCACGCTCAGTGTCTTTGCCTTGCCAATCGCGTCGGCCTGATCGTCGTCCAAGGGGACGACCACTTGCCACGTCTCGTCGGCGACGGTGGTTCGCAAATATCGGGCGATCGCGTCGGCCGCTTTTTGCTGTGCTTGAGACGCAAATAGTTTGTCGGGCCGGCGGGCGGTCGTTTTTTTGGCCGATTCAATGGCTCGAACCACGGTCACTTCCGCGGCGCCGGAAAATTGATGCTTGGCTGGTGATTCATCGCGAAGCGTAAGCAGGTCTTGAATCTCCCGGGCTCGCAGATGCAGGCGGTTGCCCTGGGCCGGCGCGGCCGTAAGCTCCAGCGCCGCCAGTCGGTGAGACTCGGCGTCGCCGGCGCCAAAAATCTCAGCGACATCTCCCAGTGTTACGAAGTTCCGCTGCACGCGAGCATCGGATCTAAGTTGAATTTCAGCGCCACTGGCTGCAACGCTCAGCAAGCCGAGCACAAAAGGTGTCAGGAACCATTTTGGAGACATAAGCGAACCTTTTTGATTACCTCGAACGCGAAATGGTTCCTGACACGCTTGTTTACGCCCGTCGGAGGTTGGCGATCTGCTGCAGGATTTGGTCGCCAGCTTGAATCGCTTGCGAATTGAGTTCGAACGACCGCTGGGTCGTAATCAGATCGATAAGCTGCTGCACCGGCTGGACGTTGGACGTTTCGAGAAACTTTTGCTGGAGCGTGCCCAGGCCAACAGCGCCCGGCAGCCCCGACGTGGCCGTGCCGGAGGCTTCAGTCGGGGCATACATGTTGTCGCCGATCTTGAGCAGCCCCTGCGGGTTGATGAAGTTGGCCATTTGGATTGTGCCCGCCTGCTGCAACTGATTGTTGCCCGGCTGCTTGTACGAGACGACTCCTTGCGAGCCGATCGAAACTTCGGTGGCGTCGGCGGGAATGGTGATTTGAGGTTCCAACACACGGCCGACGGTCGCGGATCCGACGACGATCTTTCCCTGGGCATTGAGCGAGAAATTGCCGGATCGCGTGTAAACCAAAGCACTCGTCGCCGGATCGGTCACTTGAAAGAAACCATTCCCCTGGATCGCGACGTCGAACTCGCCGCCCGTCTGTTGGATCGAGCCTTGAGTGAAATCGGTCTGCGTGCTTTGCACCTTCGAGCCGTAGCCGTACTCAACGCCGGTCGGGGTAAGCTGGCCGGCGCTGTCGAGTTGGCCCGGCAGCGTTTCGTGCCGGTACATCAAGTCTTCGAAGTTGGCCCGATCTTGCTTGAACGCCGTCGTATTGACGTTCGCGAGGTTGTTGGAGATCACGTCCAGTTTCGACTGGAGCGATTCCATGCCGGTCGCGGCGGTGTAGAGGGCTTGAATGCTCATGAGGAAAAGGATCTAGGGGTTGGGATTTGGGGGCGCGGTGATTAGCCGTTCGATGATAAGAGCAAGCGCTGCGTGAGCGCGCTGGCCATTTGGTCGTGGTTCTTGATCATGTTGATATTGGCTTCGAAGGCCCGCGAGGCTTCGATCATTTCCATCATTTCGGTCGCCGGCTTGACGTCGGATTGCTCGAGCATGCCCGATTGCACGCGCCGTTGGTCGTCGGCGGCGGGCTGGGGCGGGGCGAGCGGTCGAAACAAGTTCTCGCCGACTTTCGATAGGTCGCCGAGCGATTGAGGGCGCACGAGGGCCAAGTTCACTTTCGCCCCGGCTTGCTGGATGCCGCCGTCGGGCGTGACTGTCCAAGGACCGGCCGTGGGATCGATGTCGATCGTGCCGCCGCCATCGTTGAGGACGGGATAGTTGTCTTGAGTGACCAGCCGGCCGGCCGCGTTGACCATGAAATTGCCGGCTTTGGTCAGATAGTCGCCATCGGGGCGGCGGACTTGGAAGAAGGCGTCGCCCGTGATCGCCATGTCGGTGGGAATGCCGGTCCGCTTGAGCGTGCCGGGCGTGAAGTCGGTCTTCGTCTCGCGGAGCATCACCCCGGCGCCTAGATCGTTGACCGATCGCGAGCCGGGATAGTCCAACCCCTGCGCGGTGTCTTGCGCGTAGCGCGATTGGAAGACAGCCAAATCGCGCTTGAAGCCGGCGGTATCGACGTTGGCCAAGTTGTTGGCCAGCGTTTCGACCCGTTGCGACTGCGCGTAGGCGCCTTCGGCGGAAATGTAGAGCCCGTATGGCATGGCGGAACGAGAGTTCGTCCGAGTGATGCCCCCCTGCGAACGGCGAGACAATTAGCAACGCGCGTGCCGCGAAGCGAGCCGACCATCAGATATCCACTTTGCGAATGGGCAAACGCAATGAGAAACGGAGGTTAAATCATTGGAGACCCCAAGGGGATCTCGTCCCGAGCAACCGCTAGCAGCGGCGGCTTTGTTGCGGGATATGCCGATCGACGCGCAGATTCCGCCGATCGATGTTCGATATGCGGCTATTTTGTCGGCCGGGCGGTATTGGCCGTACCGGGCGGCGTGGCCGCTTTCGCCGTCGCGGCTCGCGATGGAGGCAACACCAGAGTTCCGGCGACCAACGCCGGTAAAGAATTCACTTGCACGTCGTCCACCTTGCCAGCCCAAGCCTTGTCGGTAGTTCGCCAGCCAAGCATTAGGTCCCAGCCCGGCGCTGAGTAATACCAAGCCTCCCAGACACCGGGAGTATGCTGAGTAACGTCTATTCCACCTTGATTGAAATGAAACGAGTCGTCGCGCTCTAGGTGACTTCGGTACCAAGTGATTTTTTCGCCTTTTGGCGTTGTGACCGAAACTTCCTCGGGTGGATTTTTGTTTTTCTTTATGGACTCAAGCTCGGATGGAGTTCCCGGCGGCAATTCGATTTCCCATACATAGAAATAGATTGGCGCTTTGTCTTGATTGGGCAGGATAAAGAACGACTCGTAGGTGACCTGAAAACCGCCCACCATGGGCATCCAAGGCGGCAACACGCGATCGATCTTGATCCGTTTGTGGTTGTCGTCTTGATGGACCGAGACCAGGTTGTAAGAATTTTTGAAGATTCGCGGCACTCGGAAGTTGACCGGCAAATCGGTAGTCGGATCTTCGAACAAGGCGACAAAGGGCGCTTCGCGCTTCATTTCGTCGAGCCGCATTTCCATTTTTTGCGCATACACACCCGTCCCGCAACCGCAGAGTGTCAGCGAAGCAAGTGCGAGCAGTGCGAGGAGAAGCTTGGGCTTCCGCGAAGTCGTCGAGGGGCCAGCCAGCATGAAGTGGTTCACAATAAGGGTGTGGGCGGGGGTAATCGGAAGATGCGCTTAGCGAATCGATCTATCGCGATTGTCCGTAGCCGCCGCCGCGCATGTCAAGCGGCCGTACATAGCCGCGGCATCCTGCTGCGTCGTACTGAAGCGCCGAGACGACGCCGTCCACAAGGATGGGCCGTTATGCGACCGCTCTATGGATTGACGAAACGGCGCAGCAGGATGCCGCGGCTATGTGCTAAATCTTGTATCTCAAGGCCTCGTCACCCATAATTGGCGAACTATTGGCCCGACCGCTTTTCATCGGCCGGCATTTCTCATCGAATTCGGCAAACGGGGCTGCCTCCATGCAACGACGGTTCAAGTCATTCGCCATCGCGGTTCTTTGGTCATGCCTCTTATTTGTCGGCGCCGCAATCGCGCGAGCCGATAGCGCGGAGCTTCCGCACGCCCAAGACAAACCGCCCGGACCGGCCCTTTCGCCGGAAGAGGCAATGAAGAAAATGGTGCTGCCCGAGGGGTTCAAGGTCGAACTCATCGCCGCCGAGCCGGACCTTATTAATCCCGTGAGCATGGCGATCGACGAGCGGGGCCGATTCTGGATCACCGAGAGCGTCGAATATCCGCGGCAAAGCGCCGGTCCTGGCAAAGACCGGATCAAAGTCCTCGAATCCACCAAAGGAGACGGGCATTTCGACAAGATCACCGTTTTTGCCGATGGCCTGAACATTCCCTCCGGCATCGCGGTCGGTCACGGCGGCGTGTGGGTCGCCAACTCGCCCGACATCTTATTTTTGCAAGACACCACCGGTTCGGGCAAAGCCGACCGGCGCGAGGTGGTCGTCACCGGGTTTGGTCGATACGACACGCACGAGGTGCCCAATTCGCTCACCTGGGGACCGGACGGCAATCTGTACGGCCTCAACGGCGTGTTCAACGAGGCCCACGTTAAGCAGAAAGACAAAGACCTGCGGTTCACCTGCGCCATGTTCCGGATCAATCCGCGGACTCGCGATTTCGACCTGTTTTGCGAAGGGACCAGCAACCCCTGGGGTATCGCTTGGGATAGCGAGGGGAGCGGATTTATCAGCGCCTGCGTGATCGATCATCTCTGGCATCTGACCGAGAACGGCTACTATCAGCGTCAAGGAGGGCCCTACCCGCGATTCACTTGGATACTGAACTCGATCGCCAGCTACAAGCACCAGAAGGCGGCCTATTGCGGACTACTGTACTTCGACACCGACAAATTTCCGGAGCAGTATCGCGAAAAACTGGTGATGGGCAATATCCACGGCGGCTGTTTGAATGTCGACTCAATTAAGCGCAACGGGTCGACGTATAGTAGTAGTCCCGAGCCGGACCTGTTGACCGCCAACGACGCTTGGTTCATGCCCGTCTCGCAGAAGATCGGTCCGGACGGCTGCCTTTATGTCTTGGATTGGTACGACCGCTACCATTGCTATCAGGACGCCAATCGCGATCCGGCCGGAATCGACCGCTCTAAAGGTCGTCTGTATCGCATCAGCTACAAAGATGCGCCGCCGGCGGGTAAGTTCGACATGGGCAAGGAGAGCGACGCTCAGCTTGTCGAGCGGCTCAAAAGCCCGATTATTTATTTTCGCGAGACGGCCCAGCGAGTATTGTCGGAGCGCAACAGTCCCGAGGCGCGGCCGATGCTCGAAAAGCTGGCGCTCGATGCGGCCGCGGCGCACAAGGCACGGATGCACGCCCTGTGGTCGCTGATTGGGGCCGCGCCGCTCGATCCGGCGTTTCATGCCAAAATATTAGCCGATACGGATCCCAGCGTTCGCGCTTGGGGCGTGCGCGCCGCGGGAAATATGCATCGCGTCGAGCCAGCCATCAGGGCTCGCGTGGTCGAGATGGCGAGCGACGAATCGCCCGACGTGAAACTGCAAGTCGCGATCGCGGCCCACAAAATCGAAGGCGCGAACGCCGAACGATTGCTGGTCGAAGTGCTCAAGCACGCCGGCGCCGACCCGCTGATCCCGGCCATCGTTTGGCAGAGTATTCAACCCCTGCTCGACGAGCGGGCCGACGCGGTGCTCACCGAGCTAGCCGCGCTCGACGCTCGATCGACGCCGGCTCTCGGTGAATTCATGCCCCGGCTGATCGAGCGCGTGCTGAGTCTTCCCAATCCGGACATTACGCCGATCGTCTCGCTGTTTCGCGTGTTGTCGACCGGCGACCATCCGAACATCGGCGCCAGTCAAAAATGCTTGGCGATGATTGCCCAAAAAATTCAAACTCGCGAGTTGGACGGCGCGAGGCTGGACCAACTGCATGCCAAACTCCAGCCGCTGCTCGCGAAGATTTATGCGGGTCCGCAAGATTCGCCACTGCTGCTCGACGCAGCCTTGCTCGCGGCGACCTGGAAAGACGCGGATGGATTGGCCGCCATCCGAAAAGTGCTGCTCGACCGCGCCCAACAAGATCAGCGCCGGCTGCAGGCGCTTTCGGCGCTGATTTCGGCGGCGGATCGAGATGTACTGGCCTCGGTTGCGACGATTCTCGCGCGGCCGAAGGTAAATTCGAGCGGGCTGCGAGCGGCAACGCTCGGCGCTCTCGGCCGGTCGGACGATCCACGGGTCGCTGAGATCGTGCTCGCCAGCTATGGCAAGCTAGAGCCCGAACTTCAGCCGAAGGCGATCGAACTTCTGACGCAACGTCCGCAGTGGGCCAAGCCGCTCTTGGATGCGATTGGCCGCAAGGAAATTCCGTCGACCGCGCTCAACGTCAACCAAGTGCAAAAGCTGCTCGCCAGCAAGGACAAGGACCTGATCGCGGCGGTCAACGCCAAATGGGGCTCGATCCGCCCAGATCGCAATCCGCAACGCGAGCAGGTCGTGGCCGACGTCCGCAAGCTTTTGCAAACCAAACATGGCGACGCCAAGCAGGGGCAAGCAGTGTTCAAAAAGGTCTGCGCCCAGTGTCATAAGATCTACGGCGAGGGCCAAGATGTTGGGCCCGATATCACGTCCAACGGCCGCGCGTCGTTCGATCAATTGCTGTCGAACGTGCTCGACCCGAGTCTGGTGATCGGCAAGGACTATCAGGCCCGCTTGGTCACAACTCAAGATGGCCGAGCCCTGACGGGACTCTTGGCCGAGGACAACGCCGACCGAATCGTCCTCAAACAGCAAGGCGGCAAGCTGGAGGTCATTCCGCGCAAGGACGTCGAATCGATCGCGATCAGCAAACTGTCGTTGATGCCCGAGGGAGTCGAAAAACAATACACGGAGCAGGAGCTTTTGGATTTGTTCGAATTCCTGCTTTTGGATCACGCCCCGGGCGATCCCGCCGCAAAGCGATTGCCGGGGGCGCCGCGAAGATAAAATCGGCACTAATTCTTTCGTGTTACGCATTATGCGTAAAGTCCAAGCGATTGACGCTTTATTTCCGAGAGGACGCCAAGCGATCTTAGCCGCGCTATTCGTTCGTCCGGAAAAAGCATGGTTTGCCTCCGAGTTGGCCCGTAAGATGGGCGTGCCACCATCGAGCTTGCAGCGCGAGTTGAGTCAGCTCACCGCAGCGGGAATACTGACGACGACCTGGCTTGGACGAATGACTTTTTTCCGGGCGAACTCACGATCGCCGTTGTTCGGCGATCTTCGCGGTTTGATCCTGAAGACGGTCGGTTTGGTCGATGTCATTGGCGACGCCCTGCGGCCCCTTGGCGGCAAAAATAAAATTGGCGTTTGTTTACGGTTCGATCGCGGCCGGCCACGAACAGAGCGATAGCGATATCGACCTGCTCGTTGTTGGCGTCCTTGTGCCCGCTGAGCTAGCTCTGTCGCTCAACGCGTCGTCGGCCTGTCCACTAACAAAGCGGAATTGGACAATTTGCGCTCGATCGTTGTCCGCAGCCTGAAAGACGCAACCCTGCATGGTCTATCGGCCGACGCGCGATTCATCATGGCGTACGACGCGGCTCGCACGCTGTCGCTCATGATCGTGCGTGCCGAAAGCTATCGACCGAAATCGGTTGGCGGACACTTTAATACCTTTCTTGCGCTGGAGGCAGCGGATCCGGCATTTGCGGCCTTATCGACATATTTCGATGCCTGCCGAATGAAGCGCAACGACTGCGAGTACGATTTTGCCGGTGGCGTGACCGACACCGATGACAACGGTTTATTATCGACCGTGCAACAATTCGCGACAGATGCTGAGAGATGGATCAAACAGCATCATCCTCAATTGGCCTAATCGAACCCGTAAATTCGCCTCTTGTCGTTCGAGATTGGTGAAACCCTACGTTCGCTCGATCGGCGTCGCATGGTCTCATGCGCCTCGTCCAGCTAGACTTAGAGGAATGTGGCCTCAGTCGCAGGAAACGCAGCAGCTTTTGGCCGACGCCAAAGCCGGAGACGCCGACGCCGTAAACCGGCTGCTCGAGCGGCATCGCGTTGCGCTGCGGCGAATGATCGACCTGCGGATGGACCAGGTCGTGCAGCGGCGGGTCGACGCCAGCGATATCGTGCAAGACGTGCTGATCGACGCCCATCGCCGGCTGGGCGAGTATCTCAAGAATCCGGCGATGCCGTTCCATTTGTGGCTGCGGCACATGGCCAAGGACCGGTTGATCGATGCCCATCGCCGGCATCGGGTCGCCGCCCGGCGGAGTATCGATCGCGAGCAACCGCTGGTGGCGGCGGCATTTTTGGACCGTTCGACGCTGAATCTCGCCGGTGAACTCGAGGATCGGGAATTGACCCCGGCCGCGGCCGCGACTTGGCACGAACTTCAAGTGCGTTTCCAACAAGCGTTGGATCAGATGGACGAGCAAGACCGTGAGGTGATTTTACTGCGGCACTTCGAGCATTTATCCAATGGCGAAGTCGCCGAGGTGCTGTCGCTTAGCGAGCCGGCCGCGGGCATGAGGTACTTACGGGCGATGCGCCGGCTTCGGGCGATCTTGCAAGAACCGCAGCCCGATTAGTTCTTGTTAGCTGGAAAGGCGACGGGTGGCCGGGGCTGGACCGAACGGAAGCCCCGGAGCCGAGCGAGTGAATTTGAATTTGCCAACCGGGACTTCAGCGAAGCGCCTCCAGTCCCGGCCACCCACCCGAACTGATGGCGCGGGCGAAAGTACGATGGCGACAACGACGCACGATCACGACGAGCGGCTGGCTAAGCTCTTGAACGAACTCGCCGAGGCGCAGCGGGCTGGCGACGGTCCTGATTTGGAAAAGGCGTCGCGCGAGCATACGGAATTTGCCGCCGAGTTGCGAGAATTATGGGGCGCCGTGATGGTCGCCGACGCCGTCGGCTCGCACGCCACCTTGCCCGCGACGACCCCCAGCGGCCGACCGGCGCCGACGGCCGTGCTTGAGTTGCCCCGGCAGTTTGGCGATTACGAACTGCTCGAAGAACTGGGCCGAGGCGGAATGGGGGTCGTCTACCGAGCTCGCCAAAATAGCCTGGACCGCATGGTGGCCGTGAAGATGATTCTGCGCGGCGCTACCGCGTTGGCGGATGATTTAGCCAGATTTCGCGCCGAAGCCGAGGCAGCCGCTCGGCTCGACCATCCGAACATCGTGCCCGTCTACGAGGTCGGCGAGACCGATGGTCAGCCATACTTCAGCATGAAATACGTCTCCGGCACGACGCTCGCCCGGCGATTGGCCGATGGGCCAATGCCGCCGCGCGAGGCGGCGGCCATGCTGTTACCGGTGGCGAAGGCGATCGATTTCGCCCATCGTCAAAAGCTCCTGCATCGCGATCTCAAACCATCGAACATCTTGATCGACGAAAATGGCCAGCCGCACATCACCGATTTCGGCCTGGCCAAACGAATCACCGAGGACACCGGCCTCACGCATACCGGCGCCATCATCGGCACTCCCAGCTACATGGCGCCGGAGCAGGTCGTCGGCAATCGGGGCGAGATGGGCCCGGCCAGCGACGTGTATAGCCTCGGCGCCGTGCTCTATCAAATGCTCACCGGCCGGCCGCCGTTCCAAGCCGCGTCGGCAGTCGACACGCTGCTGCTGGTGCTGGAACAGGATCCGGCGCCGCCGCGCTTGCTCAACGCCAAGGCCGATCGCGATTTGGAAATGATCACGCTCAAATGCCTGCAAAAGCCGCCCGACCTGCGCTATGCGACGGCCGAGGGACTGGCTCAAGACCTCTCCGCCTATCTGTCGGGCAATCCGGTGTCGGCCCGCAGCGGCGGCTTCATGCAAGTCATATCGCGACTGATGCGGCAGACGCAGAACGCGCCGATCTTGGAGAACTGGGGCCTGCTGTGGATGTGGCACAGCGTCGTGCTGTTCGGGCTGTGCCTGGCGACGAACTGGCTGTCATGGAGTCATGTCGAAAATCGCTTGCTGTATCTCTCGGTGTGGGCGGGCGGTCTGGCGATTTGGGCGCCGATCTTCTGGTGGCTCCGGCGCCGCGCAGGGCCGGTAACATTCGTCGAGCGGCAGATTGCCCACGTATGGGGAGCGGCCGTAATCGCGAGCATTTTGCTTTTCGGGGTGGAATATCTTCTAAAAATGCCGGTGCTGAAACTGTCCCCCGTGCTGGGCCTGCTGGCCGGCATGGTGTTCTTCATCAAGGCGGCCATTCTTGACGGAGCATTCTACGTGCAGGCGACGGCCTTGTTTCTGACGGCCGGCGTAATGGCGATTTGGCCTCAGTTCAGCCACACAATCTTCGGCCTCGTCTCGGCGGCCTGCTTCTTCCTGCCTGGCTGGAGATATTACCGGCAGCGGATGGATGCGGGCTAGGCGAGCAAGTAAACGAATTTCTTTTTCAGATCTGCGTGATTGCCCTGCAATACCTTCCTAGATTCGACGAATTAGACTCGTTGATTAGGTCCCGCGATTGGAATAGCAAAAGTAACCCAAATTCCTCACGCGAATCGAGTTTTACATTACCGGGTTCGCATTGCGCCGACCAACGCCACATTCGGCGCAGCTGTTACGATGCGTTTCAATGCGGTCGTTTCTTCAGAAGGGGCGCCCATGTCGGATGTGTTCAAGTTCCTTTGGAATTTAATCAATTCGGTACTGACGCTCTGCCTCTATGCAGCCATTGCGTATTATTTCTATAAGCTTTTTGTCGGCGGAAAGACGATTAAGACGACGCGTCGCTACAGGGGTTTTTTCGGACAAAGAACCACTGAAGTCGAGTACCATGAAACAGGGCGTCGGGTGAAACATACGACGCGCCCCGCGGTTTTTGGGGGCACAATTACCGAAACCCAAGAGGTTAACAAAGGAAGCAAGAAGTGCTTTAAATACGGCGCCTCGGTCTCTCCCGGCGGCGACGGTCGATACAATTGCTGCGGTCGTTCTTTCTATTAAAGTGCGGCGATCGCGAAATTTAAAATGCAAAACCCGTTTCAAAAACATTGGCTCGAAATGGCGATTGGGGATGAACGGGATGTCGTCACGATTGCCCGCCTGATCGCGGAGCGTTCAGAATTTCAAAAAATAATTCGTGAGTCGATCGAGTTCGCACAAGGACCCACTCAAGTCCCCATTTCAAAGTCGCGTATCATCGCGGAACACATAGCCCACTTAATTCAGGCCGGAATTGGTGGCTTTACGACGATGCATTCGCTGAAATCTCGACAAACGCCGGTACGCTTCGGTCGAATCTCGCGCGACCACTGATCGATGCCGCCGGCCATGCCAAGTGCGCCGGCAGAAGCTTGGCTGCGGACCCAATTGGCGACTCTCTCAGGCTGCGACCGCGTGGCAACGGTGGTCCGCTGTCGTGGCCAAGCTATTACGGCGCCGGCGGCATTCGTCGCGCCCCGTGAACGACAGCCAGGACGTCGACCCGATCCTCATAAACGCGATACACGATCCGGTACGGACTCTCGAGTAGTTCGCGTAGAGAGTCGTCATCGTATTCCGGAACTCCCGCGCCTATCCGAGGGAGATCCGCCAATCGCTCCGTGCGGGCAAAAATCCGTTGCACCAGGCTACGGCCGTACCGCTGAGAATGCCGGGAGATGTACGTCTCAATTGCCAGCAAGTCGGCGAGCGCAGCCTAGGTCCAGTTCACGATCATGGCGCGACTAACCCGAACCGACGCCGAGCCTCTTCTAGCGGCACTACGCGACCCTCGCGCGAGTCCTTCAGCCCCACCTCGACCGCCTGGCGGAAATAGATCTGATGTTGAAGGTCTTCCCAGGTAGCGTCGTCCGGGAGGCGCTCGATTAACTGGCGCGCCTCGTCTTTAACATTCGCCGCTGTCATCGAAACGTCCTCAAAATAAATGAAGAGGTATATAGGAACTATACCCAAGGCACGAACCGGAGGGAACCGGCAGTCGGAAGACGCTCGCGATTCCCAGGTTCAATATCGTGGCACGCTGTCGTCGATCTCTTGCGATCAATGATCGATCCCGCCGGCCATGCTTTTGGCGCTGGCGAATTCTTGGCCGCGGAGCCGGTTGGCGACCCGCAGGCTGCGGCCGCCGTGGTAGCAGTGGACCACGATCCGGCGCGATGGGTCGGCACCCAGTTCGGCGACTCGGACCATGAATTCGCTCATCGGCAGAAGCGTCGCGGCCGTCAGCCACACGATCTTCGGCCTCATTTCGGCTGCGTGTTTCTTTTTACCTGGGTGGAGATACTACCGGCAGCGACTGGAACTCGCGAAGAGGTTAACCGACGATTCGGAATTCGCTGGAGTTGAGCGGCGAAGGCGCATAGAGGGCACTACGATTCTCTGCCGCCGGAGTTCGACCTCGGCCACTCCCGCCAAGCCTGACCCTGTCCGACGTCTATTTGTCGGTGCGAAAGGGCGCGGCGGGGAGACCTTCTTTGTTTGCGAGGTTGGGCTGCGCCGTGCCGCTGAAGGCGAAGCGGACGGCGACGGGGTTGGTCACTGCGTCGCTCACGATGACGATCGTCGAGCCGTCGATTTCGGCGTTGGCCGGCATGAACGCCTTATCGGCCGCGGCGATGGTGAATTCCCGGAGCGGTTTGCCATCGCGCGAGATCAGCCCGCCCCCTAGATGGTCAAACGAAATGCGGATCTTCTCCCCTTCAATTGCCATCGACTTGAAGATCGGCCCGGAATAGACGACCGACCGATTGTAAACCTTCGCCTGAGCCCAGAGCGCCAAGCGATGGCCAATCGTTTGCTTGTCTTGGGGATGGATTTCGTTCAGCTCGCTGACATCCATGGTCAGGGCGATTCCCGTGTTGGGCACGCTTCGCACGGTCTTCAATTGGGCTTCCCAGAGCTCGGCTTCGGCGGTTCCGTCGCCGCCATAGAAGAATGGCGCGATCTGCACCATGCAGAACGGGAAGTCTCCTTGGGCCCACTCGGTGCGCCAGTTGCGAATCATCGTGGGAAGCAACACTTGATACTGGGCGCCGCGACCGACGTTGGCTTCGCCCTGATACCAAATCGCGCCCCGGATTGCGAACGGGATGAGCGGGGCGATCATGCCATTGTAGAGCGAGGAAACTTCATATTGGCCGGCCAAGCTTTTGAGCGTGGGCTCCGCGACCAGCGCTTTCTTGCTGGTCCATTCCTCGGCCGGCGTGCCGCTCCACGCGGCGAAGATCAGTCCGACGGGCACTTTCAACTGCTTGTGCAAATCGCGGCCGAAGTAGTAGGCCGCGGCGGAAAAACCGCCCCAACCGCCGGATCCCAATGTCTTCGGACTGCACACGGCCCAAGTCGCGTCGACATCCTGAACGGGCTGCCGCGCTCTTTCCTTGGGGACCCAGAAGAGTCGGATGCCAGGATGATTGGCGGCGGCGACTTCCGCCTCGCCGTCCTTGGCCGCGCCGACCCCCATCTCCATATTCGACTGCCCCGAGCAAACCCAAACCTCGCCGACCAAAATATTCTTGACTGCGATCGAATCGCCGAAGCTCCCCTTAATAGTCATTTCCAGCGGCTTGTCCTCGGGGGTGACATCCAGCTTGCCGAGGGTGACACGCCATCGGCCTTCGTCGTCGGCTTTGCCGATGACGGTTTGCCCCGCGATGCGAACGGTCACGATCTCGCCTTGTTCGGCCCAACCCCAGATCGGCAGGCTGGCGCCTTGCTGCAAGACCATGTTGCTGCCAATGACGTCCGGCAGCTTGACCTCGGCCGACGCAGTGGCGGACCAGCCGCAAATTGCGAGCGAGAGCGCAAGAATGGACAGCCGGGATCGGCGAAGCATCAGACTCTCCTCGAGGCGGGCTAGGGACAACGTCACGCCGAACGGCGTTTTTGGGGTGTGTTGCGATTGACCTTTGTCGGCCAACGGTATTTCACTAATTTTATCGCAAACAGATTGCCAATGCGATAGCAATCACACTGAGCCCATCGTCTGCTAACCTGCTTTATTGAAGGGCCAAAAAAATGCCTTTGAGTCGTGTCGTGTGTCTCCCTCGGCGCCGCGCATATCCGTTAATTCGCCGCGATGTTGTGTCGAAACCGCACAGCGCCAATGCCAATGGAGCCCAATCGCCCTCTTGAGCTGGCCGCGAGCACAAGAGCCGAAAGTAGACTGCCTCGGGACTGAGCGGACCAATCGGGCGCCGAGTAGGACGCCTATTCCGGTTAGCGGAAAGACCGAGCCACCGCCGCCGGGAGTGAATTTCTCAATCGCATCATCGCCGGTGTTCCCCACATGGAGACTGGCGCTGCAAGTGGCGGGGCAGATTCCTTTGCGAAATAGGCTCAAATTTGACTTTGGGCCGAAGTGTAGTCAGCCGACGATGGTGCTCGTCGTCCTAGTCTGCGAAATCGATCGTCACTCGCCCTGCGACGGATACAGACACCGCGCCATCCACCGCTGCAAAATGCGATAGAACCGTGTCGCGACGTTCTCTTCCTCGGCGCGAAAACTGACGGTCACCAGTTGGCCGGCATGGAGCCGCCGCCCTTCGTCGGCCGACAACGCCACCTTGGCCTGGAAGACGGGCGAAACCAATTCGTACTTGCGATCCGGTTTGTCACCAGCGTCCAGAGTCCGTCGGATTGGTTTGACCGCGAGCGGGCCACCCACTACGACGCTCAGGGCTGCGTGGGGCAACTCGCTGCTGCCACGAGGATCGATGCTGGAAAGTCGCGCGCTCACCCGATCGCCCGAGCTCGTCCGCACGCGAACGTCGCCGTGGCTTAGACGATGTCCGAAAAGCTCGACATCGTCCTGACTTACAGCGACGAGCAACTCCTTGGCTTCCTCGCTTCCGATCACGGCAATCTCGTCGCCGGTTTGGAGATATCGTCCGCCGAGGGCATCGAGTTGGCGCCCATGGATCCGTCCGCCCGCCGACGCTCGCAACGTAAGCGATGTGATGCGACTCCTCAATTGAGCGATCTTTTTTTCGAGAGCCTCGCGATCGGCGTTCTCCACCTGCAGCTTCGCCAACTCTTGGGCTTGGGCGAACATGCGGCTTTTCGCCAGCGACTGATCTGAAGCCAGTTCCAGATCGGCCAATTCGGCGTTGAGCTCGTCATTCCGCAATACGGCGATTGGCTGGCCCATGACCACGGCGTCCCCGCTAGCGACGAGAATCTTTTCGACGTAGCCTGGCGTCGAGGCGCGTACAATGTTCAGCGGAGAATACTCGACGACCGCCGGCGCAGTAATCCGACCCGGAAGCATCAGCAGAAAACCGGCCAGTGCGATCGCCACGGCAACCACGCCGATTGAGGTCGCTACGCGGCGCCCGTTCATCGGTTGGCGAGCGGCCGCCTGACGCAGCCGATAAACCGTTTGCCCAAGGGGAATGCCCCAGGCAAAACCCAGTAAAATCAATGCCGTGGCCATTCCCAAATATCCGAGCGAGCCGATGAGAACGAGCGCCATCGTGAGGAAGAACACGACGCGCCAGATCGTCGCGGCGATTGCGTAACCGCAGATGAACCACGCCTTGGCCCTGGGCCAAGAGCGCGTGGCCGTTTCACGCCCCAGAAGATAGGTTTGGACGCAATTCGCTATCCATTGCTGGCTCCAAGAGCTGAGATTCGGTATTTCGAGCAAGTCGGATAGGATGAAATAACCGTCGAATCGCACGAGCGGATTGGCATTGAACAGGAGCGTGCTGACTCCGGCCGTCAACGCGATATTCAAGGCCATCGTTTGCGAAACGCCAGGCGAAGCCGTCGTCCAGACGATGATCGCAATCGCCGCGACGAATAATTCGGCATAAATTCCGGCCGCAGCGGTCACAATCCGTTGCCATTTCGAAGCAAATCGCCACGAAGAGGTGACGTCGATATAAGCCAGGGGCATGAAGAACAATAACGTCACGCCAGCCGAACCAACGGTTCCCCCGTAGTGTTTGCATGCCAATCCATGGGCCGTCTCGTGCAGGATCTTGAGCAGGATCCAGGCTACGGCGAGTCGGAACCAGTTGTCTCTGTCGAGAATTACAGAGCCCGATACTTCGAGATGCTCCCAACCGCTGCTGGCGAGATAGATCGCGTAGCCGATCAAAACGATCCAAACAAACATGGCCGGCCACATGAAGACCCATCTGCCAAGCCACGCTAGGCGTGAAAGAATCGGCTCGGGATCGACCAACGGAATTCGAATACAAAGCGGATTGGCCACCGCCAAGACTCTGAGTCGCTCGCGCCGGGCCGCGGCGGCGGCAATTCTCGTCGTGCGGTCGCCGCCGACCGATTGTGCGAGTTGACATTCCAGGGCCCAGCGGCACAAGGCCAGCGCGTCGTGCTCGTTCAAGGCTTGATGCCCCAATTGAACGGCGGCACGCCCCACCGCTTCGGCAATGGAGGATTGCCCGTCGAGCTGCGAAAGAAACGCAAATTCAGGAAACCCAACGCGAAAATACTTTCCCCGCAGCGGGACTTCGATCGTGTAGCCCGGCTGATCGCCCGACAAATCCGGAGTCCATTCCAATTCGTCGCGAAACTTGATCGTCGCGCTGCTCGGTTCGCGCACGTTGCCGAGTGGATCGTCATCTGCCGGGATGTGCGTCATGTAAATATTGTGGGGCTAGGGGCGGTGGGGCGCCCTTAACCCCTTCCATCTCCAAGTCGAATAACGATGAAGCGATCCGCTACCAGTCCAACCAGGACTCGAGATAATTCCAAGGCCGATGGAATAGTACCCATGCCAGACTTCGCGAACCGGTGCTGATGGTAGCGCGGCCTTTCATGCCGGGGCGCAAAGTTCCGTCGGCGTTGTCGAGCGGGATTTCGCCGAGAAAGACATTGTCCTTTTCACGCGTCACCGAACGTGGATGGATCGCCGCGAGCGAGGCGCTCCACTGTCGCTGAGGCTGGCTATCGAGCCGCACCGTCACTGGCATTCCGGATGAAACGCGGCCAATCTCTTCGTCGGTAATTGCCAGTTCGGCGGTCATTTGGCCCAGCGGCGCCACCTCGTAGAGCACTTGGCCCACGCTGACGGTCACACCCTCGGATCGCTGCGAGCCTGGCGGTGACGTCCGCGGCGGGTGAGCTAGTGATCGATGCCGTGGCGGGAATTGCCGTGACGTCGGGCGTGGCGGCAGGCGCCCAGACCGAGGCTTACGACCAATTCACCGGCAATTCCCCAGGCGATTCTTGGGGCTCTAGCAGCACCCAAGCCGGCGCCGCATCCGTGACCATGTCCTGGTCGCTGAGCGGCGTCGGCGTCGGCGAGTGGGCCGCCGGCGGAGTATCGCTCAAGCCGGCAGCCAATCAACCGCCGGTGAACGTGGTGCCAGTCTACCCGGCGACTTCGGGCAGCGCCTTGGCGTTCGACGGCGCCAACAGTTCGGTTGTCGTGAATCCGTCCAGCAGTTTGACAATGACGACCGCGCTAAGCGTGGAAGCTTGGATCAATCCCACGGCGTATTCCGCGAACGGCAGCATCATCCTCAACAAGGAAGGCGAATACGAAGTGGGCCTTGCCCCCGACGGCACGCTGCGATGGGCCGTGTCCAATACCGCGCCGGGGTGGGCTTGGACGTCAAGTGGTTATGTCGTGCCGCTCAATCAATGGACGCATGTGGCGGTGACCTACGACGCGGGCGCCGGCGCCGCAAGTGTCTACATCAATGGAAATCTCGTCCAGTCCATTAGCGCCACGGGAAACATTGGAGATACATATCCGGCGCTCAACGATTTGAGCATCGGCACGCGGCAGAATTCCAGCACGCAACATTTCCAGGGTCTGATCGACGACGTTCGAGTTTGGGATATCGCTCGCACTCAAGCCGATATTCAAAGCACGATGAACCAAACTCTCATCGGCAACGAGGCGGGGCTGGCGGGCAACTGGAACTTTGATGAATTGGCGGGCACGACAGCTTTCGACACGTCTCCCAACGGGAACAACGGCTCGTTGGGGGGCGGCGTCGCCGCGAATGACCCGACCTGGATCGACTACTCGATCCATCAAAGTCAGTCGCTCGCGTTCTCGGCCGCAAATGGCAACCTCGTTTCGACTGGCGATCCGGATGCGGGAACCAATCCCGTGCAGGTCACATTGGGAGTGAGCCACGGGGTTGTCGCGCTGTCCGGCGTCAGCGGGCTGACCTTCAGCAGCGGAGGAAGCGGGCAAGCCACGATGACGTTCACGGGAACGCTCGCGGATGTAAACGCAGCACTGGCCGGGATGTCTTATACGCCCACCGTAGGTTACTCGGGGAGCGATTCTCTCGGCATCACGACCAACGATCAAGGAAATAGCGGTCCAGGTGGTCCGCAGGCAACGTCCAGCGCTACGCCAATCACGATCATCAATGTCGCGCCGACGGTTGCAACGACTGCGGCGGCGACACCCTCTCCGGCCATTGGAACCTCGACGGCCCTGAGCGTGCTAGGGGCAGACGACGGCGGAGAAGCGAACCTCACCTATACTTGGGCCGCGACCTCGGGTCCCGCGGCGGTCAGCTACAGCGACAACGGCGACAACGCCGCCAAGAATACGACGGCCACATTCGCTCAGGCCGGGATATACTCGTTCCAAGTCACGATTACCGACAATCGCGGATTGACGACGACTTCGGCTCTCAACGTCACCGTGGACCAGACCCTCACGACGATCGCGGTCAGCCCGGCGAGTGCTACGCTCAACGAGAATCAGACGCAGCAGTTCACCGCCGCGGGCTACGATCAGTTTGGCCAATCGATGGCGAGCCAACCGGCGCTGACATGGGCCCTGGCCAGCGGCACGGGAACCGTCGACAACTCTGGTCTCTACGCGGCGCCCGCCTTGACCGGCTCGGCCACGGTTAGCGCCACAAGCGGCGCGGTGACCGGCACGGCCAGCATTACGGTGGCGCCTAGCTTCGTTGTCACCAATACGAACGACTCGGGGGTGGGCTCGCTACGGCATGCCATTCTAGACGCCAACAGCAACCCAGGCCTGGACACGATTACGTTCAATATCCCGGGAGCCAGCGTTCAAACCATCAATGTCCTCGCTGCCTTGCCCACGATCACGGACGCCGTCACCATCGACGGCTCGTCGCAGCCGGGATACAGCGGCTCGCCGTTGATCCGGATCGACGGCGGCAACTTGGCGGCCAGTGGCCTAGTCCTGGGCGCGGGATCCAGTGGCAGCACGGTCGAGGATTTGATGATCGTGCGTTTTGGAAATGACGGACTATGGATCAATGGCAGCAGCAACAACGTGATCGTCGGGAATTACCTCGGTACAGATGGCGCCGCCAATTTGGCGAACGCCATCAATGGCATCGATTTAAGCAACGCGGCTGCGAATAACCTGATTGGCGGCACGGCGCCAGGCGCCGCCAACGTGATCGCCTTCAATGGCGGCGACGGAATCGCTTTGCAGGCGACCGCTGCGTCCGGCAACAGGATTCTGGGGAACACTATTTTCAGTAACACGGAATTAGGCATTGATCTCGCAGACGACGGCGTCACTCTCAACGACGTGGGCGACGGGGACAGCGGACCGAACGACCGCAAGAACTTCCCGGTCCTGACTTTAGCCGAGTTGAATTCGCCGACACAGATCACAATCAGCGGGACCTACAACAGCGTTGCCAGCGCCAAAACGTATCGGCTGGAGTTCTTCGCCAATAGCGCCGGCGATGGCTCGGGATACGGCGAGGGACAGCGTTATCTCGGCTTTGTGAACGTCACAACCGACGCCAGCGGCAACGCGACGTTCAGCACGGTCTTGACCGCGACGGTGACCTTTGGCGAGGCGATCACGGCTACTGCCACGGATCTTGCAATCAATTACACGTCGGAATTCGCTCGAGACGTATTCGCGAACGCCGCGCCAACCGTCGCGACAGCGGCCGCGGCCACTCCCTCGCCAGTCACCGGAACGACTACCGCCCTCTCCGTGCTCGGGGCCGACGACGGCGGCGAGATCAATCTGACCTATACCTGGGCCTCGACCTCGGGGCCAGCCGCGGTGAGTTATAGCGGCAACGGGAACAACGCCGCCAAGAATACGACGGCCACGTTCACGCAGGCTGGGGCGTACGCATTCCAAGTTACGATCGTCGATGCTGGCGGATTGACCACGACCTCAGCGGTCAATGTTACCGTAGACCAAACCCTAACGACGATCACGGTCAGCCCGGCCAGCGCTACGCTCATCGAGAATCAAACGCAGCAGTTCACCGCCATGGGCTACGACCAGTTCGGCCAGACTCTGGCCTCGCAGCCGTCGTTCACATGGGCCAAGGCCTCGGGCATTGGCGCAATCGACGCCAGTGGACTGTATACCGCCCCTGCCGCCAGCGGTTCCGCCAACGTCACCGCCACAAGCGGTGGAATCAGCGGCGCCGCGTTGATCACGATCAACAACCAGGTTCCGACTGTCGCCACGGCTGCCTCGGCCACGCCCAGTCCTGTAACTGGAACCACGACGGCGCTCTCCGTACTTGGCGCCGACGACGGCGGCGAAGCCAATCTGACTTATACCTGGGCCACCACATCGGGACCGGCGGCGGTGAGCTACAGCAATAACGGCGACAACGCAGCAAAGAGCAGCACCGCCACGTTCACCCAGGCCGGCAGCTATACCTTCCTGGTCACAATCACCGACGCCGGCGGATTGACCACGACCTCCACCGTCAGCGTAACAGTCGTCCAAACGCTCACGACGATCGCTGTCAGCCCGGCCAGCGCTGCGCTCAACGAGAACCAGACACAGCAGTTCACGGCCACCGGCTACGACCAGTTCGGCCAGACTCTAGTCTCGCAGCCGTCGTTCACTTGGGCCAAGGCCTCGGGCATTGGCGCAGTCGACGCCAGTGGACTGTATACCGCCCCTGCCGCCAGCGGTTCCGCTAACGTCACCGCCACAAGCGGTGGAATCAGCGGCGCCGCTTTGATCACGATCAATAATCAGGTTCCGACCGTCGCGACAGCTGCCTCGGCCACGCCCAGTCCCGTAACGGGAATCACGACGGCGCTCTCCGTGCTCGGCGCCGACGACGGCGGCGAAAGTAATCTTACCTATACGTGGGCGACGACCACCGGGCCAGCCGCGGTGAGCTATAGCAGCAACGGCGACAATGCCGCCAAAAGCAGCACCGCCACGTTCACTCAGGCTGGCAGCTATAGCTTCCAGGTCACAATCACCGACGCCGGCGGGATAACTATGACCTCCACCGTCAACGTAACCGTCGACCGAACGCTCACGATGATCGCAGTCAGCCCGGCCAGCGCCACGCTCGACGAGAATCAGACGCAGCAGTTCACCGCCACGGGCTACGACCAGTTCGGCCAAGCCCTGACCTCGCAGCCGTCGTTCACTTGGGCTAAGGCCTCGGGCATCGGCGCAATTGACGCCAGCGGTCTGTACACGGCGCCCGCATTCGCTGGTTCCGCCAGCATAACCGCAACCAGCGGCGTGACGACGGCGACGGCCTCGATCACAATCGTCCACACCAACATCGCGCCGGTCAGCAACTTGCCTGGCCCGCAGCACGCCGGCGCCGGCGTGCTGATTTTCTCGCAAGCGAAGGGCAACGCGATCGTCGTGCAGGACGCGGACGCCGGGACGGCGCCGATTGAGGTCACGCTCTCGGCGAACTTTGGACAGTTAACTTTGGCAAGCGTGCAGAACCTCACGTTCGTCAGTGGCGCCGGAACGTCCACCATCGTGTTGCGCGGGTCGCAAACCGCCTTGAACGCGGCCTTGGACGGCTTGCAATTCCGCCCCACCGCTCCTTCTGCAACGCTACAAGTCACCGTCAACGACCTGGGCAACACGGGCGTCGGCGGGCCACGAATCACCAACGGCAGCATCTTGATTGCGGCGGCGATATCCGGTCCAAATCCCACCGACAATAATAATCCCGATCCGACCTCGGGCGGCGCCCCAGGTCCACAGACGCCTCCGAATTCTTCGAGCGACCCGGGCAGCAGCGGTCCAGCGAGTGGCGACGCCCCCAGCCGAGGCGACCCGACTCAGAGCGAAACCGAGCCGGCAGCCCATCGCGCCATTCACGTCGTTCGAACCGGCGGTGGACCATCCTCCGCGACGACAGTCTCCCAGGAGACCGTCGCCACGGCTTCGCAAGACGCGGCTTCAGGAGTGGAGATTGCGCCCCCGCGGCCGGCGCGATCGACCGCGCCAGAGCGGGCGAAAAAAGAAGTGCTCGCGCCAATTGCCCCCCTGCGCAATTTCACGACCGAAGCGCATTTGGGCTTCGATCAGATCAGCCACTGGAAGGACGAGTTTCAGCAGCGCGAGCACGCATCCTGGTGGCACGTCGGCACAGCGGCTGGGTTGACCGGCAGCTCGCTTGTTTTTCTGCTGTGGGTTCTTCGCGGCGGTTCGCTGGTCGCCGGAGCTGTGTCGGTGTTGCCATTGTGGACGAGTTTCGACCCTTTGCCCGTGCTGGACCGGGCTGCGAGCGGTTCTCGGGCCGGCGATGACGACTGGATGCCGGTCAACGATGACGACCAGGCCACCGAGGATGCATTGGAGGACGTCTTCCAATGAAAAAGCCGCTGAAAATCTCCATCTCGACCCCCACGCGAATCGCCATCGGTCTGACCGGCTTTTTGTTCGGCTGCCTCCTGATCGTGCTCTTTCTGGGCATGATTCCCGATGCGGTTCGCGCGACCTCCGAAGGCCGCTGCGCGCTGGCCGAGTCGGTTGCCGTGCAATGCTGTTTGGCCGCCCAGCGCGACGACGTGAAAACGATGCGCGCCGTGCTCACCGAGCTCGTCCAGCGAAATGATTCGATAATTTCGGCAGCCATCCGTCGCCGTAACGGCGACCTTGCCGTCGACGTCGGGGATCACCGCGCACGTTGGCAGGCTTCCGCGGAAAACCCTCGGCCGGGAGCGCAGCTGAAGGTGCCAATCTACCAAGGCGCGCGACCCTGGGGGGAACTCGAACTTTGCTGCGTGCCGCTGGGCTACGGCGGTTGGCTTGACTCATTGTGGAATCCCACAGCCCGCTTGATTCTCGTTCTTGGCGGCAGCGCATTTCTCGTGAATCTGCTTTATTTGCGGCGCGTGCTGCGGCTGCTCAATCCGAAGGCCGTCGTCCCGGATCGAGTCCGGGCAACGCTCGACACGCTGTCCGAAGGGGTCATGATCCTCGACAATCAGCAGCAGATCGTGCTGGCCAACAAGGCGTTCGCCGAGCGTCTTGGAAAAACGCCCGACTCCATGCAGGGTCTCAAGCCTTCGGAGTTCGGCTGGTCCAATCCGGGAGGGGAGAGCCTCGGCGAAACGCTCCCTTGGATCGACGCCATCCTTAAGGGAAAGACGCAGACGGGCGTTCTTCTCCGCGTTCCAGGCCAGGGGGACGCGATCCGCACTCTTTCGGTCAACTCCATCCCGATCATCGGGGGCCGTGGGGAGCGCCGTGGGGCCTTAGCCACCTTCGACGACGTGACGGTCGTCGAACAGCAGAACATCGAACTGTCTCGCATGCTCTACGCGCTCAAGGAGTCGCGCGACGAGATCCAGCGGCAGAACTGCGAGCTCTTCCGGCTGGCCACTTTCGACCCGCTCACCCAATGTCTCAATCGCCGCTCGTTTTTCGAGCAACTCGAAATCCATTGGACTCGCGCCGTTAAAAATGGTCTTCACATCAGCTTCCTCATGGTCGATGTCGATAACTTCAAGTCGGTCAATGATCGGTTCGGCCATAGCACGGGCGACGTCGTGTTGCAGAAGGTCGGCGAGGCGCTGCGCGCCCGGGCCCGCGAGTCGGACCTCGTCTGCCGGTACGGCGGCGAAGAGTTTTGCATCCTTTTGCCTCACATGCACATCGAACAGGCGGCGGCGGCGGCGGAGCATTACCGTGTGGCGATCGAGTCAATGCGCTTCGAGCGGTTCTCGATCACCGCAAGCTTCGGCATAGCGGCCTATGCCGGTCGCGAGACGACCGCACAAGAGCTTTTGGAGCTCGCCGACAGGTCCTTGTACGCCGCCAAGCAACGTGGCCGCAATCGCGTTGTCCGCGGCGACCAACTCGATCCAGCGGTCATGCCGAAACCACCAGCGCCCGCCCCCGCGCCGGTCGTCGCTTCAGCGATTGTCTCGACCGCCACAACGTTGACGGAACACGCCGCGCGGCCGAAACGAGACGATCCCAAGCCAATCGACATGCATCTCGTTCGCGCGCTCAGTTCCGCGATGGCTCACCGCGACACGATGACCGCCCATCGCAGCCGGCAAACCGCCGACCTCTGCGTGCTGGTCTCTAAGGACCTACTCGCGCAACATGCTCGCGACGAGCTGGAAGTCGCCGCGCTGCTGCACGATATCGGGAAGATCGGCATCCCGGACTCGATTTTGCTAAAGCCCGGGGCGCTGACCGAGGAAGAGTGGAAGGTGATGAGGACGCACATTCAAATCGGCGTCAATATCCTGTCAGCGGCATCGGCCTCGGGGGGCCTGCTCGATATCGCGCGGACGCACCATGCGTGGTACGGTGGAACCCCGCACGACTCCTCGTTGCCACGTGACGAGAGTATTCCGCTCGGCGGCAGGGTCCTGGCGATCGCCGAAGCGTTCGTCGCCATGGTCTCCGATTGTCGGTATCGCAAGGCGCGCACGCCCGAAGAAGCCTTTGCCGAGTTACGGCTGGCGGCCGGGACGCAATTCGATCCGCAATTGGTTGAGCGATTCATCCAAGTCGTGTCCTGCAGCGACCAGAGTCGGCAGGACCGCTCCTCCACAATCTCCTCGCAGACGGCGCTGGACATCGGCTTGCATTCGGAGCGTCTGGCCGGCGCGCTGGACGCGCAGGATTTTACGACGATGTCGGCAATTGCGGCCCATCTAGCGTTGACCGCGGCTCGTGGAGGCGCCGCGGCGGTTGCAGGCTTGGCGGCCCAGGTCGAGCAAGCCGCGGCCGCCGAACCGGATTTGATGGAAGTGGTGCAGTTGACGAGCGAGCTGCTGGATCTGTGCCGCGAAATGCAGCGGTCCCACTTGCCCCCTGAAATCCAACATCGAGAAGGAAATCCGAGAAGCTGACGTAGCTCTGGAACTCGGAAACGTTCGCAATTCGATTCGCGACGTCTATTTTGCCACCGACGCCTGAACGGTCGCCGAGGGCATTAATGCGATCACCGTCGCGACATCGCGGCGGGAGGGCTCGCCCCAGGGCTGGGCGGGTTGCCTGATAGGATCGGCGGGCTTTCGCTTTGGCCAATGATCCGCAATGATGCGGCCCAGGGCAACCTCGGAAGGCTTCCCGCAATTTGATCGATCTGACCGACATTTTCGTAATCCAACAGCGTGCCGTCGGCGCGGTGCAATTCAATCCGCGCAATTTGGTAACTTACTTGGGCGGTGTCCGTTCGGCGAACCCCAGGGGGCCATTTTCGCTGAGCGGCGTTCCGTCGGCGGATCAGATGGGCAGAGGCGCGAGGGGCTCGGCTGCGTCTTCCCGTTTCCAGATGTCGGGAAGGAAGTGGGTGAGGTCGGCGGGCGACGGCGCGGAGCCTAGCAACGGCAGCTTGGCCAGGACACTGGTCAGATACCG
>JBBQWR010000049.1:0-38420 GCA_038210495.1 Pirellulales bacterium | reverse complement strand
CGCCGCCTTACGCAACGCGACGCTGGCGCTGCTCAGGCTTCACGGCCATACAAACATCGCCGCCGGCTTACGCGCGTACAGTTGGAACCTCTCCCGCCTCTTGGCCATACTAGGCAAATCCAAAAAATGAAAGGCCCTGGTGCAGGTTGCTCCTTTATCGCCACGCGATGTCTTCTTGCCACGCGGTGTTGCGTTTAATCGACGGGGCGGCGAATAAATTCTACGACACACGACGCGACTCTGCTCGAGTCTGCGCGTTGCAACTTGCCAACGTAGCCCTGGTTGCGCGCTAGGGAGGTCGGCCGCTCGCTCCGCGCGGCGCCCGCTTTGCCTTAACGGACAATCGTCCTGCTTGGCAAATTCTCCTTTCCGCTCCCAGCGAGGCTCGCGGCCGATGATCGCCATCTACCAGCCACCCGTCGCCTCGCCGGTTGCCAAACCGCGACACGTCTTCAAAACGCCTCGGGGCGCCGGCGCCGGGCAATTCTCCCAGGCTCTCTGGAATCTCGAGCTCGACGACCCGATCGTCGCGCCCGAGGGAAACCGCACGGCTGGCTACCGCGTCGCCAAGCGACTGATCGATGTCGCCGGCGCCCTGACGGCCATTCTCCTGTTCTCGCCGATTCTCATCGCGGTCTACGTCGTGCTCCATTTCACGACGCGCGGTCGGCCGCTCATCTGCCAAGAGCGGATCGGCTATCTTGGCAAGCGGTTTAGGATGATCAAATTTCGCACGATGCATCTGAACGCCGACAGGATGCAGCACCTGGTGAGGAACGAGCACGCGCAGGGCCCCATCTTCAAAAACCGCAGCGATCCGCGAATCACGCGAATCGGCCGCATTTTGCGGCGAACCAGCATCGATGAAATGCCGCAATTGCTCAATGTGCTGCTGGGGCACATGTCGCTCGTCGGGCCGCGGCCACCGCTTCCCGCCGAGGTCGCCAAGTACAAAGCTTGGCATCGCCGGCGACTGGCCATCCAGCCGGGGCTGACTTGTTTGTGGCAAGTCAGCGGCCGGTCGGAGATTGGCTTCGATCGTTGGGTGCGGATGGATATTTGGTACTCCCAGCGGCAAAGCCTGTGGACCGATCTCGTGCTACTCGTTCGCACGCCTCTCAGCGTGCTGAGTTGCCGCGGCGCGTATTAGTTGTAACGGTTACAGCGAACGAGTCGCAGAAATCCGCGACCTTCACATAATGAATGGAACGATCGCCGGCTGACATTCAGAATCCGAACCGCGGCGTCACGCGACCTATAGTTGCATGATGTCGCTAGATACACTCGAACACGAAGTCGACGCCGGGGTTCTCGGCGCCAAAGAGCATGTGCCCTTTACCGGGCATGTCCCCGCGCCCGCCTTGCGCCGCGTGCTGCACGTCATCAACGGCGAGCACTATGCCGGGGCGGAGCGCGTGCAGGACCTGCTTGCCCTGGGGCTGCCCGAGTGCGGTGTCGAAGTCGCGTTCGCTTGCATTAAGCCGGATCGGTTTCCCGACGCCCGACGGTCGCAACAGGCACCCTGCCATCTCACGCCGATGGCCAATCGACTCGATCTGCGCCCGGCGCTGCAGCTCGCGCGACTCGTTCGCCAGTACGGTTACGATCTGATCCACACGCACACGCCCCGGGCGGCGCTCGTGGGCCGGGCCGCCGCCGCGTTGGCCGGCGTGCCCATGATGCATCACATACACGGCCAAACGGCGACCGAAGTGGGTCGGCGGTGGCGATCTCGAGCCAGCGCGCTCGTCGAGCGATTGAGCCTCAAGGGCGCCTCCGCGGTAATCGCCGTTTCGCCAAGCGCCGGACGATACATCGCGGAGCATGGCGTGCCGGCTGAAAAAGTGCAGGTCGTCTGCAATGGCGTTCCCACGAGGCCCATGCTTGCCTCGAAACGGCCCCCCAGCGGAGTGTGGACGCTCGGCGTCGTGGCGCTGTTTCGCCCTCGCAAAGGGCTTGAAACGCTGCTGGCCGCGCTCGCTCAGTTGCGCAATCGCGGCTTGCCCGTCCGCTTGAGAGCCGTGGGATCGTTCGAATCGTCCGAATACCGCTGCGAGGTCTTGCGCCGGGCTGACCAACTGGGACTAGCCGAGAAAATTGAATGGACTGGGTTCCGCGCCGAGATCAACGCCGAACTTGACCAAATGGACTTACTCGCGTTTCCCAGCGTGCTTGCCGAGGGACTGCCGATGGTGGTGATCGAAGCGATGGCCGCCGGCGTGCCCGTCGTGGGCACGCGAGTCGACGGTGTCGTCGACGTGATTCGACCCGAGATCGATGGGCTGTTGTGCGAGCCGGCGGATGCGGCCGGTCTGGCCGACGCGGTCGCCAGATTTGTCCAAGGGGACGCCGATTGGGCCACCATGCGCCAGACGGCGTGGCGCCGGCAACGCGAGGAATTCAGTGACCGCAGCATGGCCCGAGGAATGGCGGAGTTGTATCGCCAAGTTTTATCCGGGCGGAAACGGAGTAGTCGATGACAATGGCAATTGGGATGGTTCCCTTGGAATGCCGGCAGCGGGTTGAAATTTGCCCGCCGGTTCGCGCACGCATTTTTGGTATTGCAGTCGATCCGCTGCGCATGAATGGGGCAGTCGCCCGAGTGCTCGATTGGTCGCGAATGCGCGACGGGCGGTGCCGTTTTGTCGTCACGCCCAATACCGATCACGCGGTGCTGCTGCATGAGCACGCCGGATTGCGCAATGCCTACGATCAAGCCGATCTGATTTTGGTGGACGGGATGCCGCTGCTGATGGCGGCCAAGATTCTCCGTCGCGGGATTCCCGAGCGAGTGCCGGGCAGCGACTTAGTTCCGGCCATCTTCGACTCGGTCGCAAATTCGGCCGAGCGGCGGCCGTTGAAAATCTATTTGCTTGGGGCCGGGCCGGGAATCGCCGAACTGGCGGCCACGCGGATTCATTCGAAATGGCCCGGCGTGCAAGTCGTCGGGTGTTATAGCCCCATGCCCGGCTTCGAAAACCGGCCCGCCGAGAACGACGCCATTTTGGACCGGATCTCCGCGACCCACTGCGATCTGCTGATCGTCGGTCTCGGAGCGCCGAAGCAAGAACTGTGGGTCGCCGCGCATCGCGACCGGATCGACGCGGCCGTGGCGCTATGCGTCGGCGCGACGATCGATTTCTTGGCGGGAGAAAAAGCCCGCGCGCCGGTCTGGATGCGTCGCACGGGCCTCGAATGGTTACATCGCTTGGCCAGCGAGCCACGACGACTAGCGAAGCGATACCTCCGCGACGCGATCCAATTGCCCCGGCTGTTTGCCAGAGAGCTTTTTGCCCGGATTCAGCCCGATGCCACGCCTCCAGACGGACAACCCGAATGCTGATTTCAGTTGCGAAAGCGTTTACCACGGTCGCGGCGAAATAGCCTCCGCATCGCAACGGGACCGCTACAGCAGCGGGTTCGCATCCTCCACGACCTTCACCATCGAGCGTGGAATCTGGAAATGAAGCGGTTCTTTTTGGCCGAAGGCTTCGCCGGGAAGCGTGAGTTGAAGGTACTCGACGCTTTCGGCTACCGGCTTGAACAGAATTTTGTCGTGAAAAGTTTCGCCGGCGGGAATGGGGCCGGTCGTTTGCGTTCCCTGAAGCTTCGTGTCCTTCTCCAGGCGGATCGGGTCGACGGGCAGTCCCGTGTTGTCGGCCATCTGGGGCACATAATGGCCTTCTTCGGCAGCCGCTAGCATCCAACTTTTGTAGGGGACCGCGCCGGCGGCGTCGCTGTTTTTAATTTTCAGCCAGACGGCCAGCACGGGATTCGGCGTGAGATCGCCCAACGATTCGAGGCCGTCGACGGCATGCGTGCGGAGCCGAGAGACCGTGACTTTCTCGATCGATACGCGGACTTCGCCGTAACCTTGATCTTCTCCTTTGTCCACGGCGGCCCATTTGATCGGCGGAGCGGCGGAGGCCGGCGACTCGCTCGATCCAACTTCATTGGCGGCGGCGGCATCGGTAGACTTGAGACCGGCGGCGGGCGAATCGCCCGTCGCGCGCTCGGCGCTCACCGCCAACGTTCCGTCGCCCGAGGCGCCGTTGTACACGAACAGCGGCCCGCCGCGCTTGCGGGCGGCGACCGTCTTTCCATCCGCGCCGCGCCCCGAGCTCGCGTAGGCCCACTGCCTGACCGCCGCTTCGGCGAAGCGCACGGGGTTACGAGCTTCCTTGGCGTCGCGAGTCATGACCGCCCCGTACGCGCCTGCGGCGAATCGAGTGGCTTGACCGTCGAGCGTTACCGGCGCCAGTTTCTCGTCGACGATCGCCGTCGCCGTTGTCGCGACTTTTGAGTCGGGTGTTTGATTGAACGACCTGGCCATCAGGTATCCTCCGACGCCGAGTACGACAACCGCCACGCCGGCCCCGCCAAAAACGGTGGTCTTCTTTTGACGGCTCCATTGCTTCGATCTTGATGATTCACCGCTAGCGGAAGCGGCGACTTTCCGCATCGCGCCCGACTTCGACGACTTCTTGCGAGGCGCTGGCGCATCGATTCCGCCGAGCAAATCATCGAGCGAAAAATCGCCACCATGCGCCGCCGGTGGAGGCGCCGCATAAGCCGGTTCTTCCGCGACCGGCGGTGGCGCAGCCGGACTGGGCCTTCGCAACGGGCGAGGCGGCTTCACTGCGGGGGCTGTATTGGAAGCGACCGGTGGTGGCGAAATAAAGGGCGGAGGCGCCACCCCCGGTAGTGTTGCGATCGGGGCAGCCTGCGACGGAGCGACCGAAAGGGGCGCTGGCGGAGCGGCAACCGACACGCTCCGGCGTGGGGCGGCTTGTGGACCTTCCGGACTTCCCAGACCATCATCGCCGGTCGGCGCTGCGGGAATCGCCAGCATCATGCCGCAATTGGAGCACTTCGCATTGCGGCCAGCCGCGGAATCTCCCGCCTGCATGACTTTACTGCAACCAGGGCAACTGAACCGAATCATCGCGCTTCTCCCTGTGCCGTTCCCCTTGCCCGGCTAGAATCGCGCGAGTGCGCTCGCCAAGCCTACATCGATTCTTAATGATCCCGAAGCGAAATACAAGTATTCCAGGCGAGCGGGGCGGCGTAAGCCCCCTGTCCTCGACGTCATTTAAGTAAAGTCGTTCTACCCGCATACACGCCTTCCACCGAATCCGCCGCCCCACACTGGCCGGCACTGGGAACAATTCGGACGTTTCGCCCTTTTGTATTCCTTCGAATGCGACCTCGTCTCGCCAAATCCCGGATCGAGCGGTAGTTGCGAATTAGGACAAGGGGCTGACGCTCCCCGCTCGCCTGGCTCTTTGGCCACCGCCGCATCTGCGGTACGATAACGCCATGGCTGATGAACAACCTAATTTCGGCGGACTGCGCGTCGCGGGCTTTGAGAGCCGCCGGGCGGACGACTTGGCTTCGCTCATCCGGCGCATGGGCGGGGCGCCGTCGATCAGCCCCTCGATGCGCGAGGCCCCACTGGATCGCAATCCCGAGGCGGTCGATTTCGCCAATCGCCTCATGACCGGCCAGATCGATATCGTCGTGTTCATGACGGGCGTCGGCGTCAGATACCTCATTAGCCAAGTCGAGCGGCACGTCGATCGTAAGCGGTTCATCGAAACGCTGACCGATGTGGTGACGATCGCCCGGGGACCCAAGCCGACCGCCGCGCTCAAAGAGCTCGGCGTCACGCCGACGCACCGCACGGCCGAGCCGAACACCTGGCGCGAGGTGCTGGCGGTCGTCGATCGACAAGTGCCGGTAGCGAATCACGTCGTCGGTTTGCTGGAATATGGTCAACCGAACACGAGCCTGGTCGCCGGCCTCGAAGCGCGCGGCGGCGCGGTCGTCAATCTGAAGGTCTATCGCTGGGAACTGCCGGAGGATACCGGCCCGCTTGAAAACAACGTTCGGGCAATCGCCGATGGCCAAATGGACGTGGCCGTGTTCACGTCGAGCCATCAGGTCACGAATATGCTCTTGATCGCCGATCGGCTTGAGCTCGGCGAGTCGCTCCGCCGCGGCCTGGCGAAAACGGTGATTGCCTCGATCGGACCGGACACCAGCGAGACCTTGCGGCAATACGGTCTGCCGGTCGACATCGAGCCGGAGCATTCGAGCCTGGGACATTTGGTGATCGCGGCGGCGCGAGCGGGCGAGCTGTTGGAAGCCAAGCGCCGTTCGGCCTTGTTCGGCGGCCCCACGGCGCTTTCGCGACCAGCGGCCGGCGCGGCTGCGGCGGCGAGTGGCGCGACGATATTTTCGGCGCCCCCTGGCCCCGCGACGCCATCCGACAAGCCAGCGGCCGATCCGCCGAGAAAAGACGTCCCGCCTTGGCACAATAGCCCCTTCATGAGGGCGTGTCGGCTAGAGCCAACGGACGTCACGCCCGTGTGGCTCATGCGCCAGGCGGGGCGATACATGCCCGAGTATCGCGAGGTGCGGGCGAAGACCACGTTCCTCGAGCTGTGTAAGAACCCGGCCCTGTGCGCTGAAGTGATGATCGCGGCCGTCGAGCGGCTGGGAGTCGACGCGGCGATTATCTTCTCCGATCTGTTGCCGATCCTCGAGCCGATGGGACTCGATCTGGAGTTCACGAAGGGAGAAGGGCCGGCGATTCATAATCCGGTCCGCGAGGCCCGCGACGTCGATCGAGTGCGCGAGCTCGAGGATGTCGGCCCGCTGAATTTCGTCATGGAGACCGTGCGGCTCACTCGGGCCGCGCTGCGACCCGATATTCCGCTGATTGGTTTTGCCGGCGCTCCGTTCACGCTCGCCAGTTATGTGATCGAAGGAGGCGCCAGCCGCAATTATCTGCACGCCAAGACGCTCATGATTCGGGATACGGGCGCATGGAACGAGCTATTGGGGAAATTGGCCCGCTCGACGATTCGATACCTCAATGCGCAGATCGGAGCGGGCGCCCAGGCGGTGCAGTTGTTCGACAGTTGGGCCGGTTGCTTGAGCCCAGACGATTATCGCCGCTATGTCATGCCTCACACGGCCGCCGTCATCGCGGGCATCGAAGGGGGCGTTCCGGTGATCAACTTCGCCACGGGCAACCCGGCCCTCCTGCCGCTGTTGTCGGAAGCCGGAGGCAAAGTGATCGGCGTCGATTGGCGAATCGAACTGGACGACGCTTGGCGCGCGATCGGTCCGCACAAAGCCGTCCAGGGAAATCTCGACCCGGCTCTATTGCTTGCCGACCGCACTGAAATCCGCCGCCGGACGGAGCAAATCTTGCATCAAGCGGCCGGCCGACCGGGCCATATCTTCAATCTCGGCCACGGCATCCTTCCCCAAACGCCCGTCGACAACGCGATCGCGCTGGTGGACCTGGTGCATGAACTAAGCGCGAATCGGCGGGCCTGACGAAGCCGTAGCCGTAGGTCAGGCACTCTGTGCCTGACATGCGCGATCGAGAAATTCCGGTCCGTTTATCGGCTGAGCCGTCTATCAGGCAGTTGCAATTCTCGATGAGTCGCATGTTCGCTACGGCGCGGTGTATTGCGTTGCCAAATAGATGGACGAACAGCCGGAAATCCTTAGCGGTTGTCCATTGATTTTTCGAGCATCGCGAAGTATTTCGCCAGTCGATCCGCGCCGGGCCGAGGAATGTCGATACCCCGCGCGTGCGAACCTGGAGAGAAATGGCTGTATTCAGCCTTGATAGCGTTGACGAGCGCCTCTTGGGCGGGCTTGCCCGCTTTTATCGTCTGTTGCAAGGCGGCCGCCGCCAAAAGAGCGTCTTTGGGATTCTTCTTAACTGCCGCAGCCAGCAGGGGATCATCCGGTTTGAGGGTTCCTTGTCGATCCTTCACCAACAGCTGCGCCAAGGCGAACCGCGCCTCGCCAGTTGCCTTCCAGGCCTCGCGGTCAATGTCGTCGACTTGATCGGTTTTGAGATAAAGAGCCCCGGCGAGTTGGAACAAATCGGCGTCGCTGTTGGCTTTCGCGCGATCGATAATCACTTTTCCCCACTTCGTTCTGGCGTCTTCGATCGAAAGCACTTGGGCGGCTACTGCATTGCCCACAAGGATCGAGAGCATCGCGCCGCTTTGCGGCAGCTTGGCGTTGTCGCCCATCAAAAAACCGTTCTTGCTCAGCAGGCTTTCAAGGGCCGCTTTGCCTTGAGCTTTGATCAGCTCACTATCGCCGGCGCATAGAACTCCGGTCGCTCGCTCCGTTTCGGCGAAGTTGATTTTTCGCAGGATTTCCAGATCGTGCTTGAGGTAATCCTGATTCGGTCCCGAGTTCCACCAATCTCGCTCGAATTCGCAATCGAGTCGGATCAATTGCTCGGCGGACTGGACGTCGCCTGCCTTAGCCTTGGCCAGCAGTTTGGCTCGCTCGCGATCGGAATACACATGTGAATTCACCGCGCAGACCAACAATTCCAATTGCTCGAGAGTTCCCTGTGGCGCTTGCTCCGATTGTTTCCAAATCGCGACGGCTTCCTTGATCTTGCCCATGTTGAGCAAGCAGTCGGCGCACAACCCATAGGCGGGCGCGTATTGCGGGTTCGCTTTGGAAAAAATCGCGTAACTATTGACGGCGCCGGCATACTCACCGGCGCGATGCTGCTCCATGGCCCATTCGTATTGCACCTGCGGCTCGTCGGGCATTTTTTCCGCAGCCAACTTGTGGAGCTCATAGGACGTCTTGGGATCGACCGGGAAGAGATAATCACCCAGCAAAAAAGCTTGAGCCGCCGAGCGCGACTTTTCGGGAAACAGAGCTAACAACTTCTGATTGAACTCATCCAAGCGTCCGTCGACGAGATAAGATTTCGCATCGGCCATCCCTGGCCCAACAACCGCCATCGCCGCCTTCATCTCGGCCGCCAGATCAGCGCGGGCGACGTGTGCGAAGTCGAAAAACCCGCACAGAACCGATACGATGCACAAAATCTTCATAGCGCCCCTCACTCGGTTGGAAAATTGGATGCGAGTTGAGCAACCGGCAATGCAATTGGTCGCCATGCGACAAAATTTGACTCGACGTCGAAGCCTATTAGGATGGCGCCAATCCATCGCATTTTCAAGTTCGTGGCGCTTACCCAAGGAGGCGAGTGCTGCGCAAGAATATGCTCGATGTGAAACGTCGCCTCGGCGGCGCGCTGCGGTAGCCGACAGTATTCACACCGTCCTTCGGCTCGCCTCCATACGAGGTCTCGAGTCGCCGAGTCAATCATGAGGCATGGCGATCAAGCGCGGCTCGGGCCTTCAGTTTGAAGATGGCGATGAGGTCGAGCCCTTCGATTTGCTCCTCGTATTCCTCACGCTCCTCCGCGGACAACGCCCCTGATTGGCCTTTTCCGCCAGCAGGTCGAGCCGCGACTGTAGCTCCGGGTCGATGCGGAGGTCGATTATTTGCTGAGCGGCGCCAGGCGGCAGAATCCGCGCCACCGGGTCGAAAAAGCGGTCGAGGATGCTGATCGTGCTCATGCGTGCAATTATACCACACCAGCCGCCGTCCGGGTGGCACTGGCAAGCGAAGTCTGCCAGTGCCGGGCAGGATTTGGATTCCCGAATCGCCGTCCGTAGCATTGCACAGCCGGAAATGATCCCTCAAACTGACCGAAATGGGCCAGCCGTTTCAAAAATACAAAACGATCCGTCATTACCACAATCCTGGCGATTGTCACGAGCTCACGTTCTCGTGCTTTCACCGGATACCGCTGTTAGCGAACGACCCGTGGCGCCAGTTGCTTGCCGAGAGCATCGATAAAGCGCTCGACGCTCATGCGCTTCGCCTTTCCGCGTTCGTCTTCATGCCCGAGCATGTGCATCTGTTGGTTTGGCCAATCGATCCAAAAGAAGCCAAGATCAGCGATTTTCTCAAGACGCTGAAGATGTCTTGTTCGACAAAGATCAAGCATCAGTTGATCGTTGCTCTCAGGGCATCGGCAGACCTCGCTTGCGAGGGGCCAGCATCGGCAGACCTCGCTTGCAAGGGACCGGCACTGGCAGACTTCGCTTGCCAGTGCCACCCTGAGGTGGGAAGCGACATTCCAAGTGTGCCCCTGGCCAGCGAAGGCCCAGGTGTGCCACTGGCCAGCGAAGTCTGCCGGTGGCCCGCTGATCTCCTCCAGCGACTGACCGTCATCGAACGTCCAGGCAAGACCGCGTTTCGTTTTTGGCAAGAAGGTCCAGGATATGATCGGAACCTAAACAACGTAGAAACGGTTAAGGCCTCGATCGCTTATATTCACGAGAATCCGGTGAAACGGAAGCTCTGCCGTCGGGCCGTGGAATGGCGTTGGTCGAGTGCGCGGTATTATTATCCGGAGCCAGAATCAAAGGGGGTCATCAGCCCCCGGGTAACGCCCTTGCCGGCGGACTATTTGACGGCTTAGGTTGGCCGAGGCGGCCTACGTCATTCGGCCGGCAGGCTTTGCTTACGAGGGACCGGCACGGCACTGGCAGACTGCGCTTGCCAGTGGCACACTTCGCTTGCCGGTGGCACACCTGCCCAGTGGCACACCTGTAGTTTCGCTTGCCACCTCGGGCGGTGGCACTGGCAAGCGAAGTCTGCCAGTGCCGGCCTGCTTGCTTGACCCGTCGTGGAAACTCAGCTAAAGTTTTAGGTAGAGAACGCCGTTAATGGTGTTGGTCGTTCACAGTCCCCAGCGAAAGCGTTTGCCCGTCGTGTCGCCGAACTTTTCCAGCCTGCTCGGTTTGTTGCGTTTGACCCTGCTTGGGTCCAGGCCTTAGGGTTCGTCTGTAGAAAGCTTTCTTTCACCAGTACAATCGAGCCCCGAGGTCTGTCAGCAGACCTCGGGGCTTTTTTCGTTTTTGAGGTATCCGACAACCGTCCAAGGAGAGGGGGACAGTCCCGTTTTTCTCCGAAGACTCCGAAAAAAGGGACAGTCCCCGGCCGTCGCGGGGACTTCACAGGAGCACGCCATGATTTCGCCCAACTCGCCCGAATCCCAACCGAACGACGCCGCCAAGGCCGCAGCCCAACCGCAGGCAGCACTGCCGCATGAAGCCGAGCCGCACTCCGCCCCGTCGCGGATGATAAAAATCTTCGACACCACGCTCCGCGATGGCGAGCAATCGCCCGGGGCGAGCATGAATCTGACGGAGAAAATGGAGCTGGCCCAGGCGCTGCACGATCTCGGCGTCGACGTGATCGAGGCCGGTTTTCCGATCGCCTCGCCCGGCGATTTCGAGGCCGTTCGCGAGATCGCCGGACACATCCGCGGCACGACGATCTGCGGGCTGGCCCGAGCGAACGACGCCGACATCGACCGCGCCTGGGAGGCCCTCAAGCATGCCGCCAAGCCAAGAATTCATGTGTTCCTGGCGACTAGCGCCATCCATCGCGAGTTCAAGCTCAAGATGGACAAACTGGAGATCATCCGCCGCGCGGTCGCCAGCGTCGAGCGGGCCGTGGGGTATTGCGACGACGTCGAGTTCTCCCCCGAGGACGCCGCCCGGACCGAGCCCGACTTTCTCTGCGAAGTAGTCGAGGCGGCGATCAAGGCCGGCGCCACGACAGTCAACATCCCCGACACGGTTGGCTACGCCACGCCGGCCCACATGGGAGGCGTGATCCGCAACCTCAAGAACCGCGTCCCCAATATCGATCGGGCCACGATCAGCATGCACTGCCACAACGATCTGGGGCTGGCCGTTTCCAATAGCCTGGCCGGGATCGAGGCCGGCGCCGGGCAGGTCGAATGCACGATCAACGGGATCGGCGAACGGGCCGGCAACTGCTCGCTCGAAGAGATCGTGATGGCCCTGCGCGTCCGGAACGACTATTACCACGCCGACACGCGGGTCAACAGCCAGCGCCTGGTCCCCGTCAGCCGGCTGGTCTCGACGATCACCGGGCTGCAAGTCCAGCGCAACAAGGCGATCGTCGGCCGCAATGCATTCGCCCACGAGGCGGGCATCCATCAAGACGGGATGCTCAAGGAGCCGCGGACCTACGAGATCATGCGGCCCGAGGATGTCGGGTTCGCCAAGACCGACCTGGTGCTTGGCAAGCACAGCGGCCGTGCGGCGCTGGCCGATCGCGCCCGGACGCTGGGCTATCATCTGACGGGGGAGCAACTGCAAACCGTGTTCGAGCGGTTCAAAACGCTGGCCGACAAGAAGAAGGATATTTACGACGGCGACATCGCGGCCCTCTGCGAAGAGCAGTTCAACGAGATGCCCGAGGCGTGGCAGTTCGTGTCGTACAACATCTCGACCGGCACGGGGATGAAGCCGACGGTCACGCTCCGGCTGACGCGGGGCGAGGAGGAGGTGAACGAGCAGATGATCTGCGGCGACGGCCCGGTCGACGCGATTTTTCTGGCGATCGAAAAGATCACCGGCGTCGACGTCGTCTGCAAGGATTTCCGCGTGCAGGCGATCACCGTGGGGAAGGACGCTCAGGGCGAGGTGAACGTCGAGGTCGAGCACGAGGGCCAGGTCTACCGCGGCCGCGGAGTGTCGACCGACAGCGTGGAAGCGAGCGGCAAGGCGTTTTTGAACGCGATCAACCGCATCGCGCTGCAGCCGGCGGGCCGGCTGCACCCGCAGCATAGTGTGACGAAGTGAGGGGTAATCCGGGCCGCTTATTTGCTTTCAGAACCGCTAAAGATCGTCCGGGTGGCTACGGGACAAAACACGGGACAAAACGGGACGAGAGTCGTTGTTTACAAACCATCTTGGCTCCAGAAAATCGGCCCCTTTCGTTTTGCGTCGTGGCGGCGCTAAGCGACCGTCGCCGCAGTGGGCGCGTCCTGCGCATTGCAATCGAGCAGCTTCGTGCGCCCCCGGCGGATCAGGGCGCCGACGCTTAGGTCTCCCTCGTAGCGGATTGAGACCGGCACGGCGACGGCCCAGACGCAGAGCGGCCGCGCGAGCATCGTGCGATTGAATCCTTCGAGAAAGCGGATCGCCTCGCGGGCCGACATCGGCGAGGCGTCGGCCGGCTCAACGGCCACCGCGCGGGGCGGCAATTGATCCCATGAATCGGGCTGCCATTTTTCGTAGCGGGCGATCCACACGCGAAACAACAGGCAGGGTTTTTGGCGGGTCGTATGCATGTCAGCGGCTCCCTGCTGTGAGGATTTTTGGCGTCGCGAGATTAGTATACAAAGGTATACTAATGTGTCAATGAGCGATGGCTTGAAACTGCGCTAAGTCTTCGGACCGAGCCAGCGGACGTTGAACGTGCCATAGACGCCCATGCTGCTGTTGACCGCCGAGATGAACGCGAATACGGCGAACGTGTCGCCGGCGTTGGCTGGGAACTGACCGCTGGTCGCCGCCGAATTGGGCGTCGGGCCGCTCGTCCAAATCGCCTCGGTGGGACCCGCGTCGATCTGCAGGCTTTTGATGTCGCTACGGCCCGTCGGCGAGTCGAACGTCGCGCCATCGTAGCCAAACGTGATGCAGGCGATCGCCTCATAGATGCCATCGTAAGGGCAGACGATCTGGTTGCTCCCCGCGCCGCCGATGGCCATGTTGCCCGACACGAGTGTCAGCGCCGGGCTGACCGGGAATCCGGAGGGAGTCGCCGTGCCCGTGAACGTGCAGTTGGCGTACGTGGGCGGCGTTTCGCGCGGGACGATGAACCAGCGCTTCGATTGCAGATGCTGAAGCACGTAGACCGTGTGGCCGCTGAGGATTTTGAATCCCGGCGGCAGAAGCCAATCGTAGGCGGTGACCATGAGTCCCGAATCGACCAGGCTGCCGCTACTCAGCTTGTAGATCTTGACGCTGACCGAACCGCCAGCCGTCAAGTCGGCGGCCAGCTTGCCGAGATGCCACTGGACGCCGGGAATCGGAATCCGCTGTCCGGCCGCCGGATGAAAGTAGGTCAAATGCCGCTCGCCGGCCAGATACAGGCCATGCTGCGGATCGGCCGTATGCTCGAGAGTCCGATTGGCGTCGATCCATTTGTCGGCGCCGCTCGGATCGAAGCTGAATTGACTGGCCTGCCTGTCGGTGTCGTTTGCCTCGAGCGTGTCTTTCAATTCGACAAGATCGAAGCGTGGCAAACCGGCGACGCTGATCTGCGTGCCCAGTTCGCTATGCTGGACCTGCACGGGCGGCACGCCAACGATCCGGCCCAACCCGAGCACGGCGTCGACCAGCGCATTGGCCCAATCGGCGGTGATGGTTTCGCCGGGAGAAACTTTGTGGAGGTTGAGCATGAGTGTTGGGCCTCACCGCAAATTCACAAAGCGACGAAGTTTTGACAGGATTAACAGGATTTTCAGGATTTACATGATCGGACTGGCGGCTTTGCCGTCAGCAAAAACATAATCCTGAAAATCCTGTCGAACTTTTTTCCTCGTCTTTACTCGAATGAAAACAGGGCCGCGAAATCCGCGCTGGGATACACGCGATGCCCGCCCGCGACCGAGACGACGGGAAACCAGTTTTCGCCGCCTGAGCCCGGGCCGTAATAGAAATAATTGTGGCCGACGACCGACGTTGGATCGGCGACTAGCGGGACGGTTTTCTCCGCGAAGATGTACTGAAGTGTGTAGAGCAGCGAGCCGTCGAGTTGATACACCTCAGTGATCTTGGCGCCGGCGAACAGCAGGCAGCCGGCCGGGGCGCCGAGAAAAGCGTCGGCGTTGACGGCGCCGCGAGCCGCGCGGATCGTGTTTTACGGCGGCTGCGCGACGTTGCTCCAAACCAGCGTGTGCGTCGCCACTGGCACGCGAATTCCAATCGGCAAGTCGTCTTCAAGAATCGTGGTCGGCCCGCCGGACCACTTCCAATACCTGGCGGGGACGGCCACCATGTCGACTCCCACGTCGCGCTCCCAGCGCAAGAACGTGCCATTGGGATGCCGCGGTTTGTGCTTGTCGCCACCCGAATCGCGTAGACCATATTCGACGCGAACCCGCGCGCCGCTCGCATAGCTGTTGGTCTCGATCGATGGATCGGTCAGCTCTCGATCGCCGCTGGGCGACTGGCCGTCAAACGGATCGACGCTGATCGACACGACCCGCAAGCCCGGGTTGTCGGGAAAGTAAGCCGGGCTGACGATCGTCGCCGCCTGGGTGGCCGCGGACAGGTAGCGACCGCGAAGGACATTGACGAATGCGACCCAGTCTGTCCAAGCGACTTTGAAATCGCGCTCGGCGGTCACTTTGCCGGACTCAAGAATCCGCACGCGCGGCGATCCGGCCAGCTCTTGAAAGGCAATGCTCATAAGGATCAGGACGCGAAGCGGGATTGAAGATCGAGATTTTGCACATTCACATTGATGCCTTGGCCGGACATCAAGTCGTAGGTGTCGTGCAGCGCTTTGAGCTGTTGCGGACCATTGGCGTCCGCGGCGCCGGGACCGCTGGCCATCGGCAACGGACCGCTAAGGCCAGGCAGCGACATAAGTTGACAAACGCTGGCCAGCAGAGAGGGAACTGCGGCGCCGGCGGACGGGATTTCGCCAGCGGCCAGCGGCCCGGCGATACTCGACCGCAATGGACTCACGGCTCGCGTCGCCCGCTCGTGGGCCGTCGAGAATCTCAGCCAATGTCGGGCAAGTTGAAAGGCCACGGGGTTTACCTCAAGGCTTCGAGCGAACCGGCTTTTGGACGGGGAAATTTTTTCCGCGAAGACGCAAGAACGCGAAGGACGAAGTAGGTCAGGCACTCCGTGCCTGACCTACGTTCTTCGCTTCGCGGTTCAATCCTCGTCGTCGGAAATCGCAAGCATCCGCCACGCTCATCCGCGCCGTGCCGGTATCGTTCAATTCCGGGCGCAAATACAGACACGCCTGGAGCGGCGTCAGTTCGTTGATCTCTCGCGGTGTCCAGCCATAGGCCAGACTCAATCGGCGGTATATGTCGGCCCAATGGCAGACGGCGGCGCCGGCCGAGTCTGGCCGAATCAGTTTCCCAGGAGCGCCGTGTCGCTGATGAACCCCGTGGCCTGATCGAGGAGGCCTTGGAGTTCGAGCAGCCGTGGGCCGTCGTATTCGGCAAGGACCGATCGGGCTCTATCAAACGAATCCATTTCGGGGTGGGCAGCGCGGCACATCAGCCAAAACAGATGCGCTGCGCCTTCGAATGTTTGCAAATACTCGTCGATCTCCGCGTCGCTGGCCGCGCGGCCTGCGCATGCTTCGCGAAGCGCCGCCCGCATGAGCTCCGCATGGTATTTCTTGTCGACCCGGTCGAGCTGCTCGTTCAGCGACGCGAGCGGGCTCTTGCGGCGCGATACCAAATAGGCTTTGATCTCGGCGAAGTCCCCCAGCGTCAGCGGAGCCAGCCGATATTCGCGCTCGCCGATCGTGACACAGCCAGCGACCCCGGCGACGCAATGTTGTTTGTCCATTGAGTATCTTCTTCGCATTGAAGACTACGCCCCGAAGGGGCATTGACGCCTAGCCCCTTTTCACAACGACGGCTCCGACCACGCGCCGTCGCTATCGAATCGGGCCGCGCCGCCGATCGCGTCGCCCGAGTCGATGTCCACGTCGACATGGACCTGCGTGACGATCGCGGGCACGGAGTAAAACCGCGTGGCGTCGAGATACAGCAAAAGCGTGACGGCCGCGCCTTCGACCAACGGGCTGGCCGCGCTCGTGTCGAACTTGAATTGAATCTCGCCGCTGCCCGACTTCACGCCGGGCACACTGCGTTTGAATCCGCCGGTCGAGCTCGAAGCATAGCGGCTCGAGCCGGCCTGCTTGGTGAACGACCACTTGGTCACTTCGGCCACGGCGGTCGAGCCGATTTTGACCAAACCGTTTTTGCCGGAAATGGGTTGGGACATGGGGGAAGGATTTGGGAGTTGGGTGATGGGGGGTGGGGAAGACGAAGTCGGGAGACGGGAGTGGAGCCAAGCCAGCAGCGGCGAAGCCGCGTCCTTTCCACTCCCTAACTCCTATCTCCCAATTCCCCTGCTTAAGCACTCGTGCCGAGGATCGCGATGTTGTACGTGGCGCTGGCCGCGCCGGAGTTGTGGATGCGGAGCACCTTGTTCGAGGGCCCGGTCGCCCAGCCGTCTTTCTTGCTGGCCAGTAGCAAGGGACTGTCGGCGCCGATTTCGATTTTGCTGGTGGCCGAACCGCCGAAGGCGCCTGTGAATCCGTTGGCCACCGACGAGTCGAGCGTCAATTTTTCGCCGGCGGTCGTTGCCGTGTGAACGATCAGGATCGCCTTCACTCGTGCAAGCGAAATCGACACGGCCGATCCGAACAGCGAATAGCCCAGCGCCGTCAGATCGAGATCGTCGTTGGCGCCGGCGGCGAGCGTTCGTTGATCGGACCAGACGCGATCCGCCAGGTCGGCGACGACGCCACTCGCCAGCGCCTCGTCGTACGCCAGTTGCGAGGCATTGCCCACGGTCGTCAGGGCCAGCGGCTCTTGAAACAGCCATTGCATCGAGGCCTTGACCTCACTTGCGAGCGTTGTCATGTCAGTGCGCCTCCGGCGATATCGGTGAATAGAAATTGAATGTCTTGAGCGATCTGCCAAACGCCGTTTTCGAGGTCTTCAGTTTCGATTCGCTCGCCCGGCCGACCGTCGAGCACTCGACCCCGCGACCAGTTGAACTCGGCGCCGAAAAAGAAATCCGCGATCGTCTGAGCGATCTGACGAGCTTGTTCGTAACTCTTCGAGTACACCGCAAAGCAACTACCTCGTTGCCCAGCCGCGTGCCGCTGGAAGTCCGCGCGGCCAGCGACGTCTGTTGCGTGGACACGGAAACATAGGGCATCGCGATCGTTCGACCGGCGGCGTCGCGCAGCGGCGGCAGACCGGTATACACGCGGTCCGGCGGCGCCAGGTCGGTGAGCGGTCGATAGCCGCTCAGGCGTTCGTGGATTGCGCGGAGGAGAGTCATGAGTGGTTTTTTAGGAGCTAGGCTAGGGACGAGCGTAAGTCAGGCACGCGGCGCCTGCCGATGGCGGTTCGATCGCGGGCATTTCAATAACTCACAACTCAACTTCATGCGCTGTCAGGCACAGAGTGCCTGACCTACTGTCTGTCCTGCCTCCCTGGCCCCATCACCCCTAGTCCGTTCGTTGAGCACACTAAAGACGCCGCAGCGCAATAATCGTGAACAAACTCCCGATCGCGTCCGGCGCCTCGAAACCGACGACTTCGAAAATCCGGCCGTCGCTGGCCGCGATTTGATAACCGCCATCGACCAGAATCTGCTCGGCCAGATAAATGCGCGCCGTCACGACGCCCGACTGCCGGCCGTGTTCCAGCGCCCGCTCGGAGGTCAGCTCTTGGATTCTTGCGCGAACGTTGATTCGCTCGTCTTGCCAGGTTCGTTCGGCGGCGCCGCTTCGATCTTGGCGAACGATTTCGCGACGGATCGAGATCGAGTCGTTTAAGCCCGCCGCGATTTCCAAGTCCCGGGCGATGCACTCCCATCGCGATCCGCACGTCGCGAGCCGTGTTTTCAGAATCGTCCACTTGGCGCCGCGGCCATCGACGATCTGATCTCCGACCAGCGGCGCCGCCGCCAATTCCTGGCCGGACAAATGCCAACGAGCATCGGCCGCCGTGTACTTGCCGTCGCTCGCGGCCGCCTCGCGAGTGCTCACGGCGCGTCGAAGGGCGCTCGCGAGTCGAGTCGGCGGCGATCCGTCGCGGCGCCGCAGCTCGACCGGTTCCAAGCGGTCGGCCACGGCGCCAAAATCTCCACTCAGGTCCAACGAGGCATCCATTAGCTGTATCCTCGCGATTGGACTTCGAATGGATCGAGCCCAACCAGCTTCACGTCGCACCAGTCGACCGTCGCTTCCAGCGAGCCGGCATAGCTCTCCCACGAAACGCTTTGCCCATCGATCGAGTACGTCGGCTTGGGATGAGCTCGCAGATCGACAAGCTGCGAAAGAGCCTGGCAGCGAATCGTTTCGATTTGTTGACGATCGGTAGGCATGGGGAATCCTTGGCGAGCGGGGGGCGTGAGCCCCCTGGAATCGATTCGATGACGCTTGAACGCTTGCGATGCGAGGGACTATTTTGAACTTGTTGTCGATTGGCGCTGCTGCCCGAACGCCAGGGGGCTCACGCCCCCCGCTCGCCACGCGCTACGCGGCCGTGCTCTTGATCACGAACCGCGGTTCAAGCGTGGCGGCCGCGCCGCGCTCGCTGGCTTTGAAACGGATCACGATGTCCTGCGTGAACTCGGCTTCGCTGTTCTGCGGGGCTTGCGTTACGGTGATCGGCCAGTTTTCCATGTAGGCGAACGCCTTGCGGAAGTTGCCCAGATACCAGGTGCTGGTCGCCTGGCTGTCGGCGGCCAGTCGAGCCCGCAGTAGCCGGCTGGCGACGACCCGGTACGATCCGGCCATCGGATTGGGCGCCACGGTCCGCACGGTGCTGGCCTGGGCCCGACTGTCGACTTGCAAAATCTCCGTCGCCGTAACGATCCGCCGCGCGGCGTGCAACAGCTCGGGGCAGACCAGAATCGTGTCGGCCATCACGAGGATAGGCTCTTGCGTGTTGGGATCGAGGATGGCCGACAGCAATTGCTCGGCAGCGTCGACGCTGGTCCAGTCGACCAGCGGCGTCGTGCCTTGCTCGTTGACCCACGGACCCGAGGCGCCCGAGTTCAGATAAGTCGCGTATGTCTGGCCTTTCCAGTTGTAACGGTGGTCGGTCGAGTTGCCGTCGACCAGGCAGTCCAGCAGTCGCTTCTCTTTGTTGAGGCCGAGGAACTCGCCAACCTCGGCGGCCCGCCGCAACACAAGATGCGTGCGATCGAAGAACACGGCCTCCTTCGTCACCGGCACGATCAAGCCGCGCTTCGTCGTGGCTGGCGTCTCGATATAGTCCTCGGTCAAGCCGACTTGCGGATAGGGCTTGCCTTCGTCGATCGATTCGGCCGAGTCGCCAAGCTGGCCGATGCCGGGAATCTTTTCGCCGCTGAACCGAGTCGGCACGGTCTCGACCATCTGGCTCGCGACAAACGCCTCGGAACTGAAACCCTCCATGATCTTCGAATAGACGATCTGGCCGGTGATGTTGCTGAACGCGGCCGTGTCGACCGAGTCGGCCGCTTCCATCAGATCGATGCCGCCGGATTTGGAGCGCGGATCGAGCAATCGAACAAACTCGCGGCCATCGGGGATCGTGGCCTCGGCCAAATCGCGGAGCGAAAAATCCTCCGGCCGCAGATGCCGGTCGGCAAGCGAGTCGCGCAAATGTTGGCAGGCGGCCTGCGGGCCCATGGTTTCGTACAGACGCTTGAGTTCTCGACAATTAACGGCTCGGGTCATGGGAGGCTCCGGAGGAAGGTGTTTTGATGGACGGAAGCAGTTTTGAAATAGCGGAGATGAATGACGAATGACGAAATACCCAATGTCTAATCAATGACGAATGCTCAAATGACGAATGACAAAGGTCTGAGTTTTGGCCGCGATCGCTTGTGACGCGCTTCGGCCAGCGTCGACGCAATTTCGGACCTTCGTCATTCGTGCTTCGTCATTCGGATTTGATTAGACATTCGTCATTCGACATTCGTCATTTTCATCGCAACTGGTACGCGGCCAAATAATCGACCTGTAGCGTTTGACCATACGCGCTGCCCGTCTTGGCGCCGGCGAACAAATGCATCGCTTGCGCGCCCGTGAACGTAATCAACTGCTTGGCCACCAGCACGCCATCGATGAAGAAACGGGCTTCGCCCTGCGTGGCGCTGATCGGTTGCCATTGGCCCGTCAGCGTTTGATAGCCGTCCAGACCGGCGACGATGTTCGTCGGCGTCGTATACTGGGCGCCCCCTACGGACGATTGGCAACTCCAGGAGTTGTGGTTGCCCTGCTTGTAGAAGATCATCCCGCTGTACGAGTTCTTGGGCCCGCCGCTCGCGTCGGCGAGCGAGCCGGCCGCGACGCCGTCCATGAGGCCGATCGCGATATTGGCCTTGTTGGCGTCGGCTTCGCTGAACTGAATAGCAGCCTCGAAGACCAGCGGCTTGTTCGCGGCGAAGGAGAACGGAGCGGTCGTCGATTTGACGTAGGCTTCGTCATTGAGCGCCGGCGAGCCGCCGCTCGTGTTGAGTTGCAAAATCCCACCGACGCCCGCCGCTTCGGCAGTCACGGCTCCCTGCGGAACGACCGACGTCCAACGATGCGGGCTGAGATACCAGTCGAAATCGTCCATGAATCCGAATGTGCGGCGGTGCTTCAATTGGTCCAGCAAATCGACAAGCTTGGTCATGATCGGGGTTCCCTAAAATGCGTAAAAAAAATATCCACCCATCGCCGCTCAACCGGCAACAAGATCCATATCGCCGCGCTCGCTCGCGATGCGCTTCTTCGTTGCGTCATTCATCGTTTCGTCATTCGTCATTTCAAAACGCCGTGATCGAATCCGCAAAACTCTTCGCGTCGCTGGGCAGCCGGCGTCCGGGCGAACCTTCGATTAAGTGCTGGTCTTTGCTGCGGGGTTTGATCGAGTCCGCGCCGCGCACGATCTGCAAACGCTCGGCGATCAGAGCCCGTCTGGCGTCGGCGCCCACGGCCGATCGCAATTGCTCGCGGAAGATGCTGGTCACGCAGTTGGACGGCAGGCCGGCGGCGGCGATTTCCTCGCGGATCAGCAGGTCGAGTCGCTGGGCGGCTTGAGTCGTTTCGAGCGATTCGATCTGCGTTCTTAGCCGGCCGATTTCGGCCTCTTGAACCTGCGATGGGCCGGCCGCTTCGGTGAGGAGCGCGGTGACAATGTCAGGCCGGTCGGCCTTCAAGCGTTCGAGAGTCAACTCGGCGAGCTCTCCTCCCGCCGCCGCTTGTTCATAAAGCCCGCGGGTCGTAGCCGGATCGGCGACCAAATCGACGCTCTCGACCCGCGTAATTTCTTCGACCACAAGCTGTGTGTCGCGGCGCGACGCCCGGGCCTGGACGTTGTGCGAAAAACCCACATTCTCGGGCGAGTGCTCGGCGTCCCATACAAGTTGCTCGGCCAGCGCGTGCTTCGGGTTGTAATGAAGATCGCCAAACAGGCCCTCGCCCTGGCGAAGCTGCACGCCGCGGATCACGCCGATGCGATCTTGATAATCGCGGGGCGCGATCGGGCTTCCCTTGGGATGATTCACATTGACCTTCGCGCCTTCATAGAGCGCGATGGCCCGCTCGAGCGCCTCGGGCAGATATTCGCGGCCATTGCGCGAATGCAGGCCGAGGACTTTGACGCCGCGAATCACTGCGGCGGCGCGATCGACGCGCGTCTGCACGCCGCGCGAGTCGCAATATTCTTGGAGAAGTTGATTCATGGATAGGGGGATTTGGAAGATGGGATTTGGGGAGTGGGGAAAAACGAAAAAAGCCCACGCGCGGCGTCAATTGACGCTGCGGTGGGCTCTCGGTCGAAACGGGGTCGCCGCTCGACGGGATACCAATAAAGGACTTGTTATGCCGCTAACGCGGCTGAAACTCTATTGTGGTCGTGACCGGGGGTTGAAACCCCCGGCTACTCACATGACGCCGCTAACGCGGCTAAGCAAAACTACATCACGCTCACGCTTAGACCTCCGGGGACCGGCGACTACTTCTCGATCCGCTCGACAACGCGGCGAATGTGCTGAATCGTGCCGTCCTGGATCGCCAATTCGATGGCCGCCTTGCCGTGAAAACCACGCTGGAGCGACTCGACCAACATCTGAGCGAGCAGGACTTCCACCTGGTTGACTTTGCCTTGATTCACGGGCGAATGTTTGATCGTCGTCATGCGATATAGTGTACATCCATATACTATATTTCTCAAGACAACTTTTGGGCCACTAATCGAATTTTTGGAATGACCACAAGCCAGTTTTTCGGGAACACTGATCGACGCTAATTGTCACTAATTGTTTATTAGCGGTAATTAGTGGAAATTAGCGCTCCAGCCCGACGATTTGCGGTACGCTGATCTCGCGCGGCAATGCCGAGGCGTCAGTTTCGCGCGGCTTTTGATTCTCTCGATGAGACACGAAATTGGCCTGCTCTTGCTCATAATCCAGCCCCAGGCGCTGGCTCCAGGTTTGCGGCGAAAGAACGCCGTTGGCGTATTCGATCTGAAACCGCTGGGCTTCTTGCACGTGATCGCGGACAGTGAGCGTCGGCGGGATGGCGATGATTTCGATCGTTTGCAATGCTTCGCGCGGCAGCTTGCCCGCGAGGACGCCGCCGGTCAGGACACGATTCATCAGCTCCAGATCGTCGGCGATCTGCTCGGCTTGTAGGCGAGTAAACATCCGCGTCGCCGGGCCCTCGGCCACCATCGTCGAGGCATAGTTCGCGTTCGAGGCATCGGAGGTCAGCATGAACTCGGGCATCACCAGCCGACTGGCGATTGCCCGCAACTCGGCCTGGAGCACGGCGATGAAATTGCCCGCGTCGAGACCCGCGACGGGAAAATCGTATTCCACGTCGGCGTGCGTATCGAGAATCGTGCCAGGCCCATAGCGGCGAAAGTTCATCGTCTGCCCGGTGAGCGGATTGACGGCCGATGCGTCGGCCTGCCCCGCGGCGAACTGCTCGACCGCGCTGCGGTTGCCGCGGCGATGTTTGCGGATCAGGGCGATCGCCGATTGAATCTCGGCCACGACGCTCATATTGCGAAGCAGCTTTTCCGCGCGGCGGAGATTCTTTCGCACGGGAAAGAACAGCGGCAGCCCGCGGCGCACATTGCTGTCGACGTTGGCCTTGCGATGTTGAATCTCGGCCGGATCGACGAGTTGTCCGTCGACGAAATAGCCAAGCGCCGTCTCGACATCCTCGCCGTCGGTCAGAATGCCAAGCTGAGCGGCCGGATCGGCGGCTCGGTCGGGCGGAGTCGCGACCTGGCCCGGCTCGACGAACCGCACGCGCGTGACACCATCGGCGGCGAGAAACAGCCGCAGAAAAACTTCGCCATCGCGATCGCGGCGGAGGACGAGTTCCTGCTGGCGGCGCTGCCAGTTGTTGGCCTGAATAAACTCGTCGATCACGGCTTGCACGGCGAGCGGCCAGTCGGCCGGCGCGGTCGCGCCCTTGCGAATCGCAGCCCGATAACTGTGACCGGCGCCGACGATATAGCTGATTCGATTTTCGTGGCCGTTGATGGCGAATTCGTTGGTGATCGCCAGCAGTCGGCATTGATTGCGGATCTCGCGAAGCTGCGTATCGTTGATCGGTCCGAGGCCACCCGCGCCGGCCGCGTCCAAACCGGCGCCGACCGTGAGCCAAGGCAGCCCATCGCGATCCAACAGCGCATCGCGGGGATCGACAACGGCGCCCCACAATTGATCGCAAGCCTCGGAGAGTCGTTGTTCCAGTTTCAGCAGCGGCGAGTCTGACGCATTCATGTCGAGGACCCTCTAAATAAAGTTCCTGTGAACCACGAAGACACTAAGACACGAAGTAGGGGAAATAGACAGGATTAACAGGATTTACAAGATTAAGACGGCGAAGCCGTCGTTAAAAACATCCTGACAATCATGTTAATCCTGTCAAAACTTCCTCGTCTTTCGTGTCTTCGCGGTAAATAAATTTTCTATTCAAACACTGAGCGGTAGTCGGTCGCCGAGGTTGTCGCCCAATCGGCCGCCGCTCAGCCATTCGGCGGCCAGGCGGATCGCCATTTCCGCGGCGTCGGGGCCGTCGTCGTGATCGGCGACCGGAAATTCTTGGAGTTGCTCCACCAATAGCCGAGTGCCGAGTGAATGGGCACGAAACCTAAGTCGGCGACGCGATAGGTAAGGTCCCAGCCGGCGAATGCGGGTTTGCTTGTTGATGGCGTTCTCGATCCCCCACGGCACGACGCCGTGTACCTTCTGCCGCGCCAGCTCGGCCGTGAATTCGCCCTCCAAAAGCTCTTGAAACTGATTGACCTCGATTCCAAACACGTCCGGTTTAAACCGCCGGCAGAGTTCCACGCCGTCGCTCACGATTTGCGGTGTCGGACGCCGGGCCATGTCGGCCTCGAGATACAACACTCCCTGGCGATCGACGGCCAGCATCACGAAGGCGGAGTAATCGCCGCGACCCCCGTCGGCGCCCTTGCTCGGATCGAGCGTCAATGTCTTGACCTGGACCTTTGCCGGCCACTCATCGAACCATAGCCAGTCGCCAAAATACTCCTCGGGCCATTCGCATAGTTCCGGATTGATCGGCACGTTCTGCTTCTCGCGCTCGAACGCCGTGCGGCCCCCTTCGACTCGCATGCACATCAGCGTATACAGGTCCTCTTCCTCGGGCCACAACAGTTCGACGCCGGCGTCCATTTCGGCCCGACGCGATTCATAAAACATTCGGGCCGACTGCTGACTGTCGGGCCGATCCAGATCGGTGTAGATCTGCTCCCACTGGTCCCAACGATCCATTCGATTGGGCCAGCGCAAGATCGCGGAGAAAACCTGCGATGTCCAACCAGGGGTCGCGTGCAATTCGAGAGCGATCGCCTCGCGATGCAAGGCCGTCGCCAGATTGATCACGTTCGTGCGCTTCGTGCCGGCTTTCATGAGCATCCCATGAAACCAGCGGCGCGAGTGGTCGCGAGCCAACGACGACTCGATATGTCGATCGTCTTGCAGGTCGTCGCAAACAATGAGAGTGGGGCGGTTGGCGCCGCGCCGCCGCCCGCGAATCCGCTGGCCGGTTCCGAAGGCTTCGATCGTCACGCCGTTGGAAAGCACGACGGCATTGTCGCGCCACACGCGGCGCGAGACGGCCAGGCCCGGATAATCGGCCAGGATGCGGCGGTTCTCGCGCAGTTCGGCCTTGATGTTTTCCAAATGGCTCACGGCCTGGTGTTTGGTGTCGGAGATGATCCAGATATACGGCTCGGCGCCGTCGAGGGCGGCGCGGAGGACCATCGCGAGCGTGCCGATCGTGGACTTGGCGCCGCCACGCGGACCGACGACGTTGAGCTTCAGGCCGCGAGCGCTGCGCATCCCATCCAATTGCTCGGCGACCCAGCAATGCATCCGCGACGGCGGCAGACGGAAATGCTGGGGCAGATATTTCGTCGCCCACCGCAGCAGGCCCCAATTCGCCGAAGATTCGGCGCGGCGCTCGCCGGCGAGGATGGCCCGCTCGACCGTTTGATGCACAATCTGAGCGCAAAGACCGGCGACGTCCGGCGAGGCGTCGCGCCAACCGCAGAGCGCGCTAGGAGATTTACGATGCACGGCGGGGCCTCGACTTGGCTTTCGGCTTCGGCAGATCGGCGATCAGTTCGGCCAGACGCTCGAGTACGCGCTGCCGATATTTCTTGACCGGCACTTCGTCGGCCACGATCGTTCCGAGCGCATTGAGGATTTCGGTCATCTGCGAAATCGTGATAGCTTGCGCCTTTCGCGGGCCGTATCGATCGGGGAACAGCCGTTCCAGCGCCCAAGCCGCCGCGCGCCATTGCTTGCTGTCCTGGGCCGCGGTTTGCAGGCTGCGGAGATACGCGATCTCCGGGCTGATTTCCGCCTTTCGCAACTGCAAGGCGAAGTCCGGGTCGCGCGACGCCGTGTTGCGGATCGTCTCGACGTGACAGCCGACGTAGGAGGCCGCCAAAGTTCGCGTGCCGCCGACCGCCAGGATCGCGCAGATTTCGCGTCGCCGTATGTCATCGAGTTTGGGTTTCACGCGCTGCTTTCTTGGCCGTAGGGTGGGCATCGCCCACCGCCGTGCGCGACGAATCATTTGGCGGCGGCATCGGTGATGATATTCGGTGGGCGGCGCCAAACCTACGCGCGGCATGGCCTCGGCTCGGAGTGCGGGTAGCTCACATATTCGAACGACACAATGGCTCGGCCGACGGCGGCGCCCGTGTATCGACTCGTTGGCTTGGCGCTCGATTTGACGCCGAACTTCTTCAAGCCGCTCGTCCGCCATTTCGACGACGACTCGCAATGACCGATCACCGCGGGATGACTGGCCGTGATGCTCAGCCGTTGATGCGATAGCCGGTGCAGATCGCCGATCGCTTCGACCACTCGCATGCCGATCCCAATGCCTTGATAGTCGGGCAGCGTCACGATTCGCGAGATTCGCCAATGCCCCTTCCGCCCGAACGTCGGCAGCGTCGCGCAAAATGCAACCGGCGCCGCCACCTCTCCCATTGGGAGAGGGTTGGGGTGAGGGTTTTTGCTTTGCTCTTCGCCCGAAATACGCCCCTCAACCTGCCCTCTCTCGGAGGGAGAGAGTTCCGCAACCGGTTCTCGCCACAGCGCCATATAACAGCGGGCCATCGGATTCAATGTGCCGCTCAAATAGTGATGCTTCGCAAACAGGGTCCAGGCGCGAGCCGAGCAACGGACGAGCTCGAGCTCGATCGGTGGTCGCCGAAGACACCTCCGCTGAAACGTCTTGCTTGCCAGATCGATGACCCAATCGGGCGCGAGCCAATCGATCACATCGTAGTGGCAGGTGACGGCGACGAACCGGCAACCGATTTTGCCCTCGCGAATTCCCTTCGCGACCGCGGCCGATCCGATCTTGGCCACCGTGCGATCGACGACACTGGTGAACTCGTCGAACGCCACGAGCGGCACAATTGAATCTGTCGAATCTGTTGACGTGGCGGCTTTCTTCGCGAGCGCTCGCGCCAAGTCGCAGCGAAACCGCTCGCCGCCGCTGAGCACGCGATAGGGTTTCACCCACGACGGCGGCGAGCTGAATCCCACGGCCGTCAACAGCCCGGTGATGGCGCGAATTGGCAGATCGCAAAAGCAATCGACCACGGCCCGATCCGCCGGCCAATCGGTACGTTCGACGAATTGGCCGGGAAACAGCTTTCTGGCCAGCGTCGTTTTTCCGCTGCCCGAGGGACCGACGATCAGGCCGATCCGCCAATCGTCTCCCAGCGGCGGCAGATCGATTGACAGCCGCTCGGTCAGTTTTTTGGGCAGCGGGACGTCGAACATTCCCGCGATCAGTTGGACGCGAAACGAATCGTACAGCGGGCACTCATTGACGACTTCGAGCATTGGCATGGGGGAGAAGGGGCTAGGGGCTGGGGAGGCAGAAGTCGGGAGACGGGAGACGGGAGACGAGAGTGACGGCAGTCGGCATCGCCGACGAGGAAACCGGCGGTATTGCCGCTGGCGACTATGCTTTCGTAACTGCCGTCTCCCGACTCCGGACTTTCGTCGCTCCTGCTTCACAGCATCAACAACCGGCACTTAAAACCCTCGCTCACTAGCCGCTCATAGAGTGATTGCTGCTCGTTCTCGCCGCCACACTCGACGACAATTTGAAACAGTTTCGGCACGCGAACGTCAGGTAATGGTTCGTCGCTCGACTCGGTCACGCCGGGTGTGACCAATCCATCGAGCATCGCCTGGACGGCCTCGTTGTCGATTTGCACGTCTGCCAGAAGCGACTCGAGCACGGCGCTATCGACCCCGGCCATCGCGGCGAGCGGATCGTGCGTCGCGAGGATTTTGTTGGCCTCCGCCTCATCGACGTCCAGCACGAGCACCGGCACGGGCGTATCCGGCGTCGTTTCCGCTCGCAGATGGCCGTCGATCAATTCGAGCGAGCCATCGGGTAATTCGCGAGCCAACAGTGCGCCGGCGTAACCGATCTCCGCGAGCATCCCTTGAAGCGCATCGCGCTGAGCCTCGCTATGCGTCCGCCAATTCCGCGGATTGGGGCGTAGTTCAGCCGCCGGCACGCGACGCAACTCCTTAACTCGATCGCGAATCTTCATGATGAATCAAACCTTCGACGGCGGCGGCAAAAAAGGACGAGGAAAGTTAGACAGGATTAACAGGATTTTTTGTGCGGGGTCGGGCGCGAATAGGCTCCATCCTGACTTGCCTTTCTTTAAATCCTGAAAATCCTGTTAATCCTGTCTACTTCTTCCGCAGTTCGGCAATCTCGCGGCGCAAATCGGTCAGCTCGCCCCGGAGGTCGTAAAAGCTGTCGTCTCTCGCCTTCAATCGCGTTTCGACGATGACCAGCCGCTCTCGCATGTCGATACCCACGCCGATCAGGGCCGCGGATTGCACCAGCAAGAAACCGATCACCTTCAGCCACTCGGCCGGTGACAGGCTAACGCGATGTCCCATATTGGTAGTCATGCGGCGAATCCCTCATCCTTTCTCACCGTTCTGTTACCCGCGGGGTGGCCGGGCGCCCCGGGGCTGGCGGCGCCTCGCCGAAGCCCCGGATGTGAACGTGAGAATTTGTCCCAGCGTCCTCAACGCCTCCCGCTATCACCCCCTGGGCCACCCATCGAGACAGCTTCAGCCACTCCTAGCGGGCCAAGAAATTCCGGACCGGCGTGCGAAATTGTCGGTGGGCCTTCACCCGGACCGTTTCCACCACGATTGCCGGAGCAGCCGTGAACACCAGCGGCGTCGATACCACGAATGGCGTCGCCGTTACGACGACCGGCGACGACTGAACGACCACCGGCGCCACTGCTGTGACAAACGGCGTCGACTGGACAACCACCGGGGCGGCGACGGCCGACACGGACACAACTGGCGAGGCGACGACGGCAGGTGTGACGATCGCCGTCGTCGCAACAGGGCAGGCGTCCGCGCCGCTCACCGCCGCCATGACCGCAGCCAACAAGGCCGATCCAATCACCGCGATTCGACTCGCGCATCGCTTTAAACTTCGCTTCATCGAAACTCCTCCAAATGACGGTTAGCCCTTGACTGCTTATCGCCGTAAGCCGTCGGCCTCGCCGACTGGAAAACACTTGCGACGAGCTGGCAATCACGGATCGTTAACCTGGGTCAATTCTTCCAAAATCCTGCCGGCTTCTTCGGGGCTTAGTCGCGGACCTCCTTTGGGCATCTTTTCGCTGAGTACGGCCCGCACGGCTTTGAGTCGCGTCTGGCAATCCAATCCACTAATACTTTCGAGCGATAGATTGGCCTTCGGCGCGGCGCCCGAGTGGCAGACCGCGCACTTTTGTCCGACGAGCATCACAGCGGCCGAAGCCCGGGGCCGGGGCGGCGTCAGTGCGGCAGATTCCGCGGATGCCCCGATATGCGGTTCGACTTGCCGAAGTTTGGCCACGACCTTCGCCGCGATGGCATCGATCGCCGCGTCGCTGGAGTCGCTGGTCGCCGAAAGGGCCGCCGTTGCCTGGTAGCTGTAGTAATACGGCGCGACCTGCGCGACGGGCACGCCGACCGTTACCGACAGTGGAACGGCAACGAAGGTGGACGCCACGCCACTCGTCCGCACGCGACACACGGCCCGCGCCTGACATGGCTGGAATAACGCGGCTACACAACTGGCAACGATGACAAACTGCTTTTTCATGCGCAATCTCATTGATTGGGTGGTTCGCGGGACAACCGCGGTTCTCTTTCACAATCACGGATACATGCCGCTGGCGATATCCGTTTCCTCGCCGGGTCCAAACTGCGCCGTGCGTCGGCCGTTCCAATTCGCTCCCATGGGCTCGTTCTCGCCGCTGGCGAGGTGAATGCCGACGACCTCCGGCAATATCTGACGATGCGCGCGATCCCATTGCAGCGCGAACAGCATGTCGCTCCGAGCCGCGGTCGCGTGGTGCTCGGGATACTCAATTCTGCCCGTGGCGCTATGCCAAAGTTGAAAGAACCCGATCGGCACATAGCCGCCTCGATCGAGTTTCGCCACGCGCGTCCCGACGGGAAACGGCTTGAGGTGCACGAACACCTCGTTTTCGAAGTGCGGCGTCGGCGCCCGTTGATAGCGAGCCCAAGCGTTGAAATCGGGACACATCAACCGGTCGATGCCGTACAGCGTATTGCGATCGAGCTGCGCCTTGACGAGCATCTCTTGCGTCCTGGGCGGCAGCGCGATATCGGCGTCCAGATGCAGCAGCCAATTCTTCTTTTCCAGCGCCGCCAGGCCGAAATTCACTCCGCGGCCTTTGTTGAACCGATCGCCTTGCCGATAAAACGACTCGGTCACCAGGCACTGCACGTTGTGATGGGCGCAGAGCCGCTGCGTCGCCCGATCGTGCGGCGCCGTGACGATCACCCACCGCTGCAGATGCGGTTTGTTCAGTGGCAGAGTGTGGGCCAGAAAATCGGCGTAGTCCACGCACACGGTCACGGCTTCGAGATTCATCATTTGGCTCTCCGTTGATTCCATCTGTCGCCGAGTGGCCGGGGCTGGAGGCGCTTCGCCGAAGCCCCGGAGCGCCGCGAACACGGTCTCGATCGACTATTCACACTCACCGGGGCTTCCTTGCGGTCCAGCCCCGGCCATCCAACCGACCAGTAGTCAGCCTCGCCGCCTCCGCGTAGCTGCTCTCCCATTGGCCGCGCAGCACCGGTCGCCCTTCGACGAGCGTGAGCAAAATCGGGTCGTGCGATTCGGCCAGCGCGTCGGTCAATCGCTCGCTCGTCAGGCCTAGCTCTCGTGCGGCTTGATCCGAACCCATTGGCAGATAGGCGAACTCGCGCACGACCCGAGCTAGCGCCACCGCGAGCGGCTCCGGCTTCAGGCCCGTCGCCCGCAGCACGGCCTGTGCATACGTTTGACGATCGAATTCCATCTGCCGCGCCAATCGCGGCTCGTCGTAAAACTCCGTCGCCCGCTGCACGATCGCCGGATCGTAGCTTCGAAAATCCACGCGGCCCGTCGAGAACAAGCGGGTTTGATCGTCGCGAAAGGGCCGCAGTCCGCTTTCCGTATGACAGCGAATGCACGAGATCAGCGGCGCGACGATTCCGTCGCCGCTCGGATCGCTCGTGTCCTTGGCGATCTTGTCGGGCACGGTCTGCTGCTGGCGTCCGGCGGCGTCGTACAGAGCCACTCGCCACAGGCCGTTGGGCGCCAGAGCGAACCACTCGCCGGCGTCGAATTTCAAATTCACGCCGCCGGTCGAAAGCGGCCGGCGAAACGGATCTCGCTCCGCGTCTACTTGCTGCACGTCGAGCGTTTGATACACGCCCCCCAGCGGCCCTTGCATCCAGACCACGCGCCGCGGCTTCTGCGTCACACCCGAAATCATCAAATTGGCGCCCGCGTTCGCCCGCAGCCGATCGATCGTGGCGCTGTCGATGCCGAGCGTCTTCAAAAACTCGTCTTGCGTCGCCGGAATGCCCGCGAAGTCGTAATACAGCGGGCTGGTGGTCGCCCGGGCGATAAAATCATCGGCCCGCAAAATGCCTCCCGAACTCAGCGTGCCCGCTTTCAGTCGCGCGACGAGAGCCGCGTCGAGCCAATCGCCGTCGATCGTGATTTGCCGCAAGAGATTCTTGTCATCCGCGGCCTGAGGTCGGCCGGTGGGCGCTTGGCGCGCGGGACTTTTCGGTCCGCTCAAGGCCAAAACCTCCGTACGGAGATGCCAGTACGGATCGGCCTCGGCCAGCTTTTCCCACGCGGCCGACCAAGCGGCGAACTGTTGGCCGTCCGCGACGTAGTTCGAAATCGACAGCCGCACGAGCGTCGACGAGATCGCCGTCGGCGGCGCGATCGTCCGCACTCGGCTCAGCGCGTTGAGCGTGTAACTGACGACGCGCCGCGCTTCGACACGCCTGGGCTCCGGAATCGCCAGCAGCGAAAGGTATCGCACGCCGGCCCGAGTTTCCGGCGGCAATCGCTCCAGATCGGCGACCGCCGCTTGCAACTCGCTCGCCGGCGACTGGCCCAGCGCCGACATCGCCGTCGCGAAGATCAACAGCAGTGAGTTGACGATGCGATGCGGCATGGGGGGCAAAGTCGGGCGTTTGGAATCGAGGAATCCGGCAGGATTCTCAGCCGGTAGCCGGTGGTCGAAGCCATTTGGCCGAAGACCACCGGTAAGGTTCAATGATCGATGCGTCGACCCTGGCAGGGGTCGCAGCTTGTGCGGGCTCGATTCGTCGTTTGCTGCGACCCCTGCCGGGGTCGTTGGGATTTTTCACGTATCCTGACCGGCGGTATCGGCCTAACGGCCTCGACCGCCGGCTACCGGCTGGCATCCCTACCGGGATGCTCTTGGAAAACACTCCGTGTCACCAAACCGCTGGTTGCCGTGTGCCACTGGCTTTGCCATTGCAGGGAAGCACTGCCGGAGCAAGCCGCACACGGCACACAGGGACAAAGTCATTTCGGCGAAAAAATCAACGAGCCGGTTATGCCCCCCACGATGACGTTGTCGAGCAGCACTTGCTGAGCCGGCTTTAACGCGGGGACACTGGCGTCGCTGGCGAGCAAACCGTCGGGATTGATCAATCCCCAGCCATATCCATCGTCGTGGCCGGTGAAGCCAACGGCGGTCGCGGTTCGCTCCAGGTGCTGCCGCAGATCGTCGTCGTTGTTCAGCGGAGTCTTGGCGCTGGCGGCGCCGCGATGCACGGCCACCAAGAGCGCCGTCACGCCCGCCACGAACGGGGTGGCCATCGACGTGCCACTGAGTCGCGCATAGCCGCCGTTCAGATAGGTCGACAAAATGTCCTCGCCCGGCGCGGCGATATCCACCTCTGGTCCGCGACTGCTGAACGTGCACAGCTTGCCGCTACGATCGACGGCGGCGACGCTGATCGTCTGCTTCCAACGACCCGGATAGTTCACGTCGTCCTGCGACTGGGCGCCGTCGTTGCCCGCGGCGCAGATGATGAACTTGCCCTTGGCGCTAGCCCGCTGGAGGGCGGCGAAAATCCGCGGGTCGGCCTCGGGCGAACCGAGCGACATGCTGATCACGTCGGCGCCGGCGTCGCAGGCCCAGTCGATCCCGGCCGCCACGGCGTCGGCCGTTCCGCTGCCGTCGTCCCCCAGCACCTTGCCGATCAGCAGCCGGCACTGCGGCGCGACGCCGAGCAGGTCCTTCCGCGCGGCGACGATTCCCGCGGTATGCGTGCCGTGGCCGTTCCGATCCGCCGGCCCGAATTGGCTGCCCGTAAAATCGCGAGCGTCGTCGACGGCGCCCACCAGCGCGGGATGCTGCTCGTCGATGCCCGTGTCGAGCATCGCCACTTTCACTCCTTGACCTTGCGATTGCCTCCAATGGTCGGGAATGCGATAGGCGGCCACGCCCCAGTCCACGGCATCGGCCAACGATCGAACGACTCCGCGCGGAGGCGTGAGATCGCGGGGCAGTCGATAAATGGCACTCGATCGGACGTTCATTTCACGCCTCGCAGTTGTTGAATGAGTCGAATGATCTGAAGCACGATCGGCAGCCAATCGGTCAGTGACTTGGCGTCGATCGTCGTCGACGCGAGCAAGGCGTTGACGCCTACCGGCGGAGCGGGCGACGCGGCGGGTGGCCCCGACACCGGAGCTGTTGGCGACAGAATCGATTCCACATAACGGGCGATCGCCAGCGCGAGATTGAAGCCGGTGGAATCATTGAGCAAGCCGGTGACCCGATCGATCCAGGCCTGATCGACGCCCGCGAATTGAGCCAACTCGATCACTAGCTCGATCGCGCCGTGCAGGCCGTCGGGCGTGGTCAGATCGCTGGCGCCGCGCAGCTTCTCGAGCAGGCCGAGCAGCGTTTGCAGCTTGCCGAAGATCGGCGGCGGAAATTGCTCGATCGAAACAGTTCCATCCGCAAGACCATCCATCGCGGTGTTCTCAACGGCATTCATGAAACGGGTCTCCAAGTATTTCGGCGCTAGCGCAATAAAAAAGCCCACTGCCGGACGAATGACGTCTGGCAGCGGGCTCTTGGGATACCTGGCTTAGCTCAGGCTCTTTCGGATACCGCTCAACTCACGAGACTATATCGCAGCGCGTGGCCCAATTTCAAGATTCGAAACAGTAGGCGAGCGGGGAGCGTCAGCTCCCTGCCCCCGAGGCAACATCAAAGGGAACCGTGGGGCGAGAACGACGAGTCGCGCGAAAAATCGGACGTATGATGTTATCTATCGGCCCATCGCGTCCATTCCAGGGGGCTGACGCTCCCCGCTCGCCACCTGCGATGATCATCGCCGCGCGAGCCGGCCGGGGAGGCCCCCTTCGTAGATGCTGAACTCGGCCCAGACGGGGAGATGCTCGGAGATTTCAAGCGCCTGGGAAACAGTCAGATTCAATTCGCGGCAGATGTCCACGACGCCGCTGTGGCCGGTGTATTCGATCGTGGCGTCGCGGCTGAAGAGCAGATTGTCGCAGGCCTTCGTTCCGCGCGTCGTCGTCGGCGTGGCCGACAACGCCGCAGTGAGATTCGGAATCGGATTAAGGACTCTCAGGCGATGCTCGTCGGCGCTGAAATCGCCCAACAGGATCACGTCGTCCTCCTCTTGTCCGTCGCGCTGCACGGCCCGATAGACTTCGGCTAGCGTGGCGAGTTCCGCGCCGCTGGGGTCGGGCTCGACATGCACGTTGACCAGTTTGAACGTGAACGCTTCTTGAGCCGCCGGCCCGCGAACGCTGAAGCTGGCCACGAGCGGGTCGTGCCGCAACAGACGGCCTGGATCGGCCACCGTATACGTCGCCGTGCGATCGATGTCGATGCTGGCCGCGTCGAACACAAACGCGAACTGCTCGGTGTTGGGCTCGCGTCCCGAGCGGGGTCCGATGACGAACTCGTATCGCCGGCCGGTCGAGTTGAGCTGGTCGACGAGCCGCGTCATCAGATCGTCGCGCGGCGATGAGAGGCCTTGCAGCGCGATCGCATCGAACCGCCGGAGCACGTCGACGACACTTTTGACAACGGCCGGCTTGCCGAGCTTCGCGAACGTAAAGTAATGAAGATCGAACGTCGCGATTCGTATCGTGCCGCTCGGATGCTGCGCGGCCCGTTCGGATGCATCGTCGGCCAGGGCGATTGCATCGCCGCGCGACTTCAAAGAGAAATGGTCGAGTCCTTCGATCTTATATTTCTGGGCGACCCAAACGCCGCCGGAAATGCCGCCCAGCGCCAACATCAACAGCAAGATTCGCATGCGAGGATCCTCAGTTCGTTCGCGGCCATCGGGGAAAGTGTTCGAGCGCCGCCAATTCAATTTCGGCGCCCTGGCCAAAGCGCAATGAGCCGTGCGAGCGCGGCCCGAATATGCGGCGCACCGCGCCGAACGAGCGATCGCTCACCGCGGGTCGCCCGCCTCTCCGTCGCCTTACCACTTGCGCCAGCAATAGCGGTCGCGCGGGTCGTAGCGCTTGCGAGCAATCCTCCGCCCCCCTACGGGCAACTGCCACGACTGGCCCCGGCGGCTCAAGAATTGTAAGGCGTGCAATCGTTATTAACCTTCTTTCAAACACCTGACGCACGACCGGGCGCTGTGGGGAGTGTGTGGCGACCGTGGTAGGGGTGATAGCGAATATCGCGAAAAAATCTTTGCGACCGGAGTTTTGACGACCACCGATTCGTGGTCTATAGTGTTACTGGCCATAGGGTCGACCCACCCTTAATGGCTTATGTAAGACGGAACGTTTCCTTGAGGTCTTTGCCACGGATGTCTCATCAGCTGCCCCCTGCGGGCGTTCTGCTGCGCTTCCGCCCAGCCAAGACCGATTAGCCCACTGACTGCCTGAGTGCATGGGCATCGCGATTGCGTTGCGATGTCTATCGACCGGATGCACGCCCCCGACGACGGCCAACCCGCGGCCTGACGGCGCCTCCCCCCAGGTTTTTACCAATGCTGCATTTGCCACGACCGTTTCGTAGCGTCGCTTTCGTACTGGCGACCGCTAGTCTAGGGCTTTTGGCCCGACCTTCCTTTGCGCAATCGGATCTGCGGATTCGGCAGGCGAATCCAGCTCCGTTGGGCGCTTATGCCTCGGAGTCGGTTCAGCCCGGCCCCGCGGCGCCGCGATCTCCCACCGTGCGCGCCGCGCCGGTGTCGATCCAATCGGGCCCCGTGCTCTCGGCGCCGTCTCTATTGCCGGCGTCCGCCACGCAGCAGACTCCCGTGCTGCAACTCCCGGCGATTCAGGCGCCCGTGATCCAAGCCCCGGGAATAACGACGGCGGAGATCGGCGACATCGTCACGCGCGGCAGCAAGCTCGAGGACCAGCGCCGCTGGGGCGAGGCTCTGTCGCTGTATGAAGACGCATTCCGGAACAATCCCAACCTGACGCAACTCCACGGTCGGATCGATCTGGCCAAGATGCACTACGATCTTGGCCGGCGCTACTCGGACAGCAGCTACCGCCGCACGGCGACGCAACTCGACGAAAGCCGGGCGCTCGATCTGTACAGTCAAGTGCTCTCGATGATCTACGCCCATTACGTGCAGGAGCCGGACTGGAACAATCTAGTCGAGCGCGGCGTTCGCGACGTCGAACTGGCGCTGAGCGAACCGATGTTCGTCAACTCCAATCGCGTGCAGGTCAATTCGCAAGCGATTGCCGAATATCGTCGCAGCCTACATGCACTCGTCGACAATCGCCAATTCCAATCGCGTGATGAAGCCCGCGATGTGGCCGCCGCGGCGGGCCGACTCGCCAAAACGCAGCTCGGCATCAGCGCCTCTTCCATCATCTTGGAGTTCACCAGCGCCGCGGCCGGTGGCCTCGACGAATACTCGACATTCCTCACCGCCGATCAGCTCAACGATCTCTATTCGCAGATCGAGGGCAACTTTGTCGGCCTGGGCATCGAGCTCAAAGCCGCCGAAAAGGCTCTGCTCATCGTGAACGTGATTCACGGCAGCCCGGCCGAGCGAGCCGGCATTAAGCCAGGCGATCGACTGGTGTCCGTCTCCGGCAAATCGACCCGCGACGTGACGACCGATCAAGCGGCCGAGCTCTTGCAAGGTCCTGAAGGATCGAGCGTCGACCTGCTGGCCGTCACCGGTCAGGATCAACCGCGCAAATTGGTCGTCCGCCGCGAGCACATCGACGTGCCCAGCGTGGACGACGTGCGGATCATCGACGAGCAGTCGGGCGTCGGCTACTTTAAGCTGACCTGCTTCCAAAAGACGACCAGCCGCGACGTGGATGCCGCGTTGTGGAAGCTCTATCGCCTAGGAATGAAGACACTGGTGATGGACCTTCGCGGCAACCCGGGCGGACTGCTCACCGCGTCGGTCGACGTCGGCAATAAGTTCATCGATCAGGGGAGCATCGTTTCGACTCGCGGCCGAAGTCCCCAAGAAGACTATAACTACACGGCCAAAGCGGTCGGTGTATGGCGGGTGCCGCTGGTGGTGCTCATCGACGGCGACAGCGCCAGCGCGAGCGAGATTTTCGCCGGCGCCATTCGCGACCATCATCGAGGCACGATCGTCGGCGTGCGAAGCTACGGCAAGGGCTCCGTTCAAGGCATCTTTCCGCTCAACATCGAGGGAACGGGCATTCGCTTGACGACGGCCAAGTTCTACTCGCCCAACGGTCTGCCGTTCGTCCATGTCGGCGTGACGCCGGACATTATCGTGCGTCAGACGGCCAAGCCGATCGACGGCGCCGCGGCGATCCCCGCCGCCGCCACGAACAACGACGCCAATGACGCGATCTTGTCGGCCGGCCTGCAAGCCGCCCGCAAGCAATTGGCCCAGCGATAGGACTAGTCGGGTGCCCGGGGCTGTAGGCCTTGTAATTACCCACAAGTGTACAAAGTTTTTCGGCTGGTCGGCCGAGTGGGAATTCGATTTATCGCGATGGGTTCATTCGGGTTACGATTTCCGCGTGGGACATCTGAGGGCGTGGAACGAGGTTTGCTTTGCAACGAG
>JBBQWR010000048.1:0-40097 GCA_038210495.1 Pirellulales bacterium | reverse complement strand
GACCAACCTCCATGAACCAAAGGATTCGTTCCGTCAGGCGACAACAATTGTCGCCCCGAAATCCATCCTTCGCTGTCAGCCTTGCCCAAACCAGTGTACATGGTGATAATTTGTATAGGCTGTGATGCGTTCGCCCTGGGTCTGCAGACGGTTGAGTTGGTCGAGCCGATTCGACCCCAGCGGCACGGGGCCATTCGCCAGCAAGCGCTGCTCCTCGGCGGTCCCGTGAGTGCGACGATAGAGGCTTCCCCACCGCCAATTCTCGGCCCGGGTTACGAGTTCATTTCGCAGCGGGTTGCGTTCCACGTAGCGCAGCACGGACAGCAGGTGCTCGTCCGCGGCGATTGGGAACGATTTGAATCGGCCTTGATAGACGTGCCCCATCCCGCTGGTATCATGATGGGCATGCCAGCGCTGGACGTGCGTGTCGAGAGCCAGCGAAAGAAGTCCGAAACCTGGCCGTCTTGCCCTCGACGCGGCCAGACGACGAAATGCCAGTGATTCCCCATGATCACATAGCCTAGAATCCGCAGGGGAATCCGCTCCACCGCCTCGGCCATGACGTTCTCGAACGCCAGAAAGTCCGCTGCCTTCCGGAATTGCCGCAAACGGCCGTTGGCGCGATTGAGCACATGATACACATAACCGCCGACAATGGCTCTGGCTCTGCGGGGCATCCCAACAATCTACACCCTCAGCGAATCAACGTCACCAATTGACTCCCGTCCCCTTTTTTTACTCGCAAAGAGAAATGACATTAATCCTGATATGCACGGACGGACACAATGACTCCCGTCCCCTTTTCTATTTCAGATAATAATATTGTGTATGATTCCTTACCAAGAGCAATTCCCTATCGGGTCTCACGTGCGAATTGCCGGTTTGCGAGAGCTTACAAAATTTCAAGCCGCATGGCAGTATCATCACCCACTACAGCACGAACAACTTGAATATGCCGACTCTTTCGGCGTAGTCAAAGGAGTCAGTTCCTATCATGGTGGCGACGTGTTATATGAACTTGATGCGGCGCTCGGAATCTGGCACGAACGATGCTTAAGTTCGGCTACTAAAAAAGAATAACTAAAGATCGCTGGACGATTACAACCCTAAAGTCGCTCCAACGGCCTGAACGAATTTAAGGAAAGAACTATAAAGGGGACGGGAGTCGTTGTCCACTTCGCGGCATCCGATTCACTGGCCCAAAAACGATCCTTGCTTATAGTGTACATCTGTGATTTAATCACCTTCAGTCGAATTCGGCCTGGGGCCGGCTCGAGTTCCTGCCCACGCGGCAAGGAGCTCGGCGAAGTTGGACGTCAACCGGCCGCGCGGCTCGCGTTCTTGTGAGCTTCGCGGTCCACAGAGACAATTTGGCACGGCTGGCGGCACGCTCGGCACGGCCTAACTGTCTTGCGTCCGCGCCCGTCCCACGTCGGGCTGATCGTGTGCTTCCGCGAAGCGGTGATGCAAACGGCTGTGGCAGCCCTAGCGCGAACGCCCAGCCGACCCTGTGATCGAGGGTCCAGCCGCACTAGCGCGCAAGCCGGCAGAGTCATACTCGGTCAGTTCGTGGCGCACGAGCTAACAAGACTTACTTCGCGCCACACCCCGCGGCGAACGAGCTAACAAGACTCACCTCTCGCCACACCTGTGAACAAGAACGCCGGCTTTCCTAAGCCAGCCCGACAAAATAAAGCCTTTCGGCCCGCGACTCGCTCGCCCACGGTCCCGTTGCGCACACCCAGCGGGGCCGTTTTTTTTGCGCTGGGCGCCCGACGGCATGCACGAGTAAATAAGCTGGCCCCGACCCCGTCCGCGAAAACATCAACCCTGGAGTTCGCGGAACGGGACACCGGATAAGCGCTACGACGGAACTCAGTTATCCCGATGTCGCCCGCCGGGCGGCTCGTCGAATATCCCCAGGCGACCTCGCTGAACTCCGTTGCCATCGGCGACTTCGCGCAGGCGGTGATCCTCATGGGGCTCTTCCGTCTCGTGCCCGGCGCTGTTGAGGTCGTTGGTTTCGAGCCAATCGTCGATGGTAACGCTCCGGGGAATTCCAACGCTACCCGTCGATGCGCCCTCGGCGCGACCCCGTCGAGTGAGGAAATACATGAGCACGAGCCATCCCGCCCCGAGCACGGCCACGCCCCCGACGATGATCCACAGAAATGGCATGTCATCGGTGTGAAACGCTTGGGCGGCCGCAACTTTCTTCCAAGCGATCCGGCCGATGAACGAGGGCGCCAGTTCGGTCCGCGCGCCCGGCGGGGCCTTGGCGGGCAAGTAGCCTTGCACGCGAAAGAAATAGCCGACGAACCGCACGTCTTCGTTGATCGTCGGTCCCAGCGGCATTCCCTCGGGCGGATCGTAGATGATGAAATTCAATAGATGGGTCCGCGATTCGTCGGTCGTGCCCCACATTTCATAATACGTGACCGGCTCTTGCGGATTCTCTTCGTCATAAAACTTGAACTTCTGGTCGAGTTTTAGCACTCGCCGGGCGTGAACCTCCAACTCGAAAATCTTGCCGCGGAAATCACTCGGCGCGGCCACGAACTGCGCCAGCGGCGGATTGATGTCCTTCGCCCGAGCTTCCAGCCGATCGAACGGCTGATCGATCACCCAGCGAAAGATTCGCTGGTAAGCCGGATGGTCGCGGCGATCGTCGTTGAGTTGGTTGTCGACGACGAAATCGAAGTCCTGGGCGGCGCCTTGTTGCTCCTCTTCGTCCTCATCGGTTGGGCCGGTGGCCGCGGGCGCGTCGATCAGCTTGCGTTGTTCGGCGGATAACTCGGCGACGGGCGCCGGGGCCGCATGGTCCGCGCCGTTGGTCGTCGACGGTTTTATAACGCCCGCCTTGCCTGCGTCGGAACTAGGGCCATTCGGTTTGCCCGTGTAGGGGCTGACCAACCCATTGGAAATCGCATCCGTGTTTGAAGGTCCCGAATTCGGCGGGCTGGACGGCTCGGTCGAGTCGCCGCCGAGCGAATCACTTTTCGTCGAGTCGTTTTTCACGGAGTCAGTTTTTGATTCATCACTCTTTGCCAAATCAGCCTTTGCTGGCCGCGCTACGTCCGCTGGCGTTTTCTCAACCGACTTGTCCGCCTTGATGCCCTCTGGCGAAATCATCGCGATCTCGCGGTCCGCGAAATGCTTCGTCCTAGCGATCGCGGCAGCAGCGGCCCGCGGCTCATGGTTGCTCGCCACGGGCGTCTCGCGAATCACCTTTTGCTGATGACGGTCCAGGTCGGCGACGACGCGATCGGTTTTTCCCGGCCGCTTGACGAGCCATTGCCACGTGCCCGGATTGCGCGCCGTCTGGATCATCATGCCCAGCACGAACAGCATGCAGACCATCGTCATCAGCCGGCCGAATTCCGCGCCGCGAAACAGCTTCTTGGGTCGCTCCCGCTCGGGACGAATCATGGGATCGCTCCTCGTAGTTGATCGTACATAGCCGCGGCGTCCTGCCGCGCCGTCACGCTCTGCCATTATTCGCGAGAAAGATACGGCGGACAACGCAGCGAAATGCTTGCGGCTATGTCAGCGAGCTATCCGCCAATGCGGACGCATCCCTTCGGGACGAGCGCCCCGCCGCAACTACTTGCCTGGGGGCGCGCCTTCAACGCCTTCGACCAAACTCAAGCCGGGCAGTTTGTTCCTCGGATCGCCGCCGACCGATTGCTTCGTGCAAATCTCCATGACTTTCATGAGTTCGTCGTAGCGCAGGTTCGAGCCGACTTGGATCACGACCTGATCGAACGGCGTGTCCGGCTTGCCCAGCATGTCTTTGAGCTTGTCCTTCAGCGCCTGAAGGCCCGGCGCGATGCCGATCTCCTGCCGATCGTTGGAGCCGGGCAGAATCGAGCCGACTGACAACCGGTCCAGCGTGCCGTCGGGCGCGGAGTCGAGCCAGATCGCCAGCGTATTAAAACCCTTAACGGGGTCGTTCGTGTCTTTTTCGCCCGCCGATTGGCCGCCTGAGGCAAGAGCCAAGGGATGCGGCGGCGGCATCCGCATCGAAATCTGGCCTTCGACGGGGGCAGGCTTGAATGTGAGGATGAAGAACGTAAGCAACTGGAAGGCCATGTCGAGCATGGCCGCCAAATTTAACTCAACCTCTTCGGATTTCTTCGCTCTTTTTCGTGACATGGCGGTACTTTATTCTGCTCGCTCGATCTATGCCGTAGGGTTCCAAAGCGCGTCGCCGAGCGATCGCGGCTAGAACGCAACGGCGGCAACAGTTGCTACTTAACCCTTGGCCTTCTCCATCGCGCGGAAGGAAAAGCGGCGAAACCCTTCGTCCTGCATGGCTCTGACAACGACATTCAAATCTCGAAACGACGTCGATTTGTCCGCTCGCACGATGATCTCCGTCGTTAGATCGTCGGTATCTTCCTTGATGCGTTCCAGGCGTCTTTCCGTCATTCGGCTTTGAGCGGCCGTTTGTTTAATCCACGGCCCGAAATCCTCTTTCGCAATAACTCGACTGCCCACGGTGTATTCATGCTTGGCGTTGATATTCACCAGCAGTTGAAGCATTTCGCCGGGATCGACCGAACGAGCCGTTCCGACCACCGGCAACTCCATGTTCTTATCGATCAAGTTGTTCTTGAAATTGGTCACCAGCATGAAGAACGTGATCAACTGAAAAACCATGTCCAAAATTGGCGTCAGATTCGGTTCCGCGCTGGATTTGTTGGATAATGAGCCTGACATGGCGGTACTTTATTCTGCTCGGTCGATCTATGCCCTAGGGTTCCAAAGCGCTTCGCCGAGCGATCGCGGCTAGGACGCAACGGCGGCCACAGTCGCTACTTGTCTCTCGCCTTTTCCATCGCCCGGAATGCGAATCTTCGAAAGCCTTCGCCTTGCAAGGCGTTGATGACGACATTCAAATCTCGAAACGACGTGCCTTTGTCGGCCCTCACGATAACCTCGGTCGTCAGATCGTCCGTATCTTCCTTGATCCGGCCGATTCGCCGCTCGGTCATTCGGCTCTGATGGGCCGTGGTTTTGATCCAAGGGACGATTTCGTCCTTCGGAATGACGCGGCTGCCGACCGTGAATTCGTGCTTGCCATTGAGATTCACCAGCAATTGCAAGAGCTCGCCGCCCGGATCGACCGATCGGGCCGTGCCGACCACGGGCAGTTCCATGTTCTTGTCGATGAGGTTGTTCTTGAAATTGGTCACGAGCATGAAGAACGTGATCAACTGGAACACCATGTCCAAGATCGGCGTGAGATTTGGCTCGGCGCTGGATTTATTGGACAAGCCGGACATGCGAACTTAACCAGAAAAGACGTGGGGTGCTGCGACGAAAAGCGCGTTGCGGAGCGATCGCGGCGGAGGACGAAATTGATTGATTTTTAGGCCCTGGGAGCGGCGGCTGGCATGGGCTTGGCCGGCCCGCCGGCGGCCGCGGCCGCGGCGGCGCCTGGGCCACCCTTGGCGCGAGCGGCGTGAGCAAAATGGCGGAGGAACTGGTCGGCCCGAACCATCGTGTTCACACTCATGGTCGACACTCGGTTGCGGAACACGGCATAGAAATAAATGGCCGGCACCGACAGACCGACCCCCTCGAACGTGAGCAGCAAAGCTTCGGAAATACCCTTCGCCACGAGCGTGGCGTCAAGGCTTTCGCCACCCCGGGCGATGGCGCCGAAGCTTTTGATCATTCCCGTCAGCGTTCCCAGCAGCCCGATCATCGGTCCGAGCGTTCCGAGCACGGCGAGCATGCTGATCTTCTTTTCCATTTCGGCGGTGACCGATTCGCCGACTTTTTCCATCGCTTCGCGAGCTTCGCCCAAACCGTTGGGCAATTCGGCGATGCCGGTCGAAAGAGCCGTGCTGAAGAACGAGTTGTCTTCTTTGACGACGGCGAAAATGTTTTTGAAATCTCGCTGCTCGAGCAAGGCTTCGCATTTAGCGATCACCTCGGGAGGCATGGCAACCATCGGCCGCATTTCGATGAACAGCCGGCTCACGGTGGCGATGAAGTAAATCGAGAGGCCCAAGATGATGACCCCGATCCAGCCCGACGACTCGATGAACCACGAGAAGAACGACTGTGGCTCTTTGACGGGGGCCTTCTTTTCGGCGGGGGCCGCGTCGGACTTCTCGCCGCTGGTGGCCTTGGCGGGGTCTTCCTGCGCAAAGGTCTTGCGCGGGGCCGCGACGCCCAGGGCAACCATGGTCCAGAGCGACAGCAGCAGCCAAATCCAGATTCGTTTGGGGGCGTGATCCCGGTCTAATTTCAACATGTCGAAACTTCCTCAAGAATTTGCTGCTGGGAGAATCGCGTGAAGCGAAGAGAAGTGGGAACGTCAATGCATCGTGTTCCGCTGTGCAAACGTTGTCAAGAGTTGAGCCACAAAATACGGGGCGATTCGGGCGTTGACGTGACGGGCTGCGGTGGAGGAGGGGCAGTCCACCCTACGACCAGTAAAACATTCCACGGATAGCCGTCTCGACGATCGCGAACGCGCCGCAAGATGCGCACGCTATCTGTTCTCGTTCCAACCGGCGAATTATTCCCGCAAAGTTGAATGCGGCCCGATTGCATGTTACAAGTGGAGGTTCGCCGTCGGTCGCGCGGTGTTGTGCGACGCGATTGCCAACGGGCTTCCGCCCTTGCCGTTACCCAACATTTGACTCTCACCCGCGGAGATTGCCTCATGCGCCGATTATTCAGCCGAATTCTATTTTCCGTGGTTTGCTTGGCTGCGATCGGGCCGTTGGCGGTCAAGGCGATCGAGGAATACAAGAGCGGCAAGGTTTGGGCCGAGCCTAAGGTCGTCACGCCGGGCGACGCCACCGCGCCGCCGTCCGACGCGATCGTGCTGTTCGACGGCAAAGACCTCTCCCAATGGCAGGGGGGCCACTGGAAGGTGCAAGACGGCGTCGCGATCGTCGGCGGGGGCGACATCCGCACGAAGGACTCGTTCGGCGATTACCAACTGCACGTCGAATGGGCCGAGCCGGAGAAAGTCGTCGGCAGCAGCCAAGGCCGCGGCAACAGCGGCATCTTTCTGGCCGACCGCTATGAAGTGCAGGTTCTCGATTCCTACGACAACGCGACCTATTGGGACGGCGCCTGCGGCTCGATCTACAAGCAATATCCGCCGCTGGTCAACGCCTGCCGCAAGCCGGGCGAGTGGCAGACTTACGACATCATCTTTCAGAATCCCCGCTTCGACGCCGACGGCAAGTTGAAGACGCCTGGCTATGTCACCATCCTGCAAAACAACATCGTCGTCCAAAATCACTCCGAACTGCAGGGCTCAACGTACTTCGACCGTCCGGCGGCCTATTCGGCCCATCCTCTCAAGCAGCCGATTCACCTGCAAGATCACGGCAACCCCGTTCGCTACCGCAACATCTGGCTTCGCGAACTAGGCGAGCGGGAGGCGTAAGCCGTCTGTCCCCGACGTCAGCTCTTCTGAGCAGCGAACATCGCCCTTCGGTCTCACCGCTCGCGTCAAATAAACCAGCGCCACGAAATCATAAACCGCGTGCGCGATCGACGGCGCAAGCAATTCATCTCGCCACAAAAAAATCCCGCCCAAGTACGCTCCGATCGCCGTTGCAAGCGCGGCGTAGCTCGCGGTAATCGAATGCGCCAGCCCAAACACCACGCTCGCGATTGCCAAACCGGCGATCGCTCCGAGCCAGCGCGAGAGCAAACTCTGAATCAATCCGCGAAACAGCATCTCCTCGCCAAATCCGGCCACGAGCGAAATCATCGCGAAATCGCCGAGGCCGCAATCGACGAATAGCGGCGTCACCATTCGATCCACCGCGCGGTTGAGACGCCCGATCGGTCCCCGGTGGACAAGTCTGGTCGCGAACAAGACCGCGATCATTGGCACGCTCGCGGCGAATCCGATCAGAACGGCGCGAAGCGACCCATCGAATTGCCGGATTATCGGCGCGCCAAACAGCCAGCCGATGGCGATGGCGATCAAGCCGAGCGCCGCCTCCACGACGAGCGCTTGACGCACAAATCGCCCGCGCGACGATGGGCTTGAGTCCGGCGCTGCTGCGTCCAATTTGGTCATGTTCTGATCTGTAGGATGGGCACTATCTACCAAACGAGAACCTAACCAGGGTGCATGGGGGCAGTGCCCACCCTACGATTTGTTTGCCGCCGTCGCTACGATGCACTAGATCATCATGAGTTCCGCGCCCATTCAATCGCCTGACGCCCCCACGGTGCCCCATAGCGCCGGGTCTCCGCTCGCGAGCCCTGACCGCGAAGCGATCTCCGACTCGATTCGCGTCCGTGGCGCACGGGTGCATAATCTGCAAAACGTCGATCTCGATATCCCGCGCGATCGCTTGATCGTGCTGACCGGCCCCAGCGGCTCGGGCAAAAGCTCGTTGGCCTTCGACACCCTATTCGCCGAGGGGCAGCGGCAGTATATCGAAAGCCTGTCGGCTTACGCTCGGCAATTTCTCCATCAAATGGAGCGGCCCGACGTCGATCTGATCGAGGGCTTGCAGCCGACGCTCTCGATCGACCAGCGGGCTGGCAGTCAAAATCCCCGCAGCACGGTCGCCACGGTCACGGAGATCTACGATCACCTGCGGCTGCTCATGGCCCGGCTCGGCATTCCGCACTGCTACCAATGCGGGACCGCGATTCGCCAGCAGTCGCCTGAAGAGATTCTGGAAGAACTGTTGCAGATGTCGTCCGGCACGAAGGTCATGCTGCTGGCGCCCATGGTCCGCGGACGAAAGGGCCAGCATCGCGAAGTCTTTGGTGAAATTCGCAAGGCGGGTTATATCCGCGCTCGCCTCGACGGCGAGATCGTCGACGTCGACAACCCGCCGGAACTCAACGCCCGCAAGCTGCACAACATCGAGGCGGTGATCGATCGTATTGTGATTCGCGAAGGAATTAGCGATCGGTTGGCCGAATCGATTCAAACGGCGGTTGGGCACGGCGAAGGAACGCTGATCGTGAGCCATTTCGAGCGCGAGTCGGAAGACAGCTCCGAAGGCGTCTGGCACGACGTGCTGTATAGCACGCTCTATGCGTGTCCCAACTGCAAGATCAGCTACGAGGAACTGGAGCCCCGGACATTCAGCTTCAACAGTCCTTACGGCGCCTGTCCGACGTGTGAAGGGCTGGGCTGCCGAGTGGAATTTGATCCGGAGCTGGTGCTGCCCGATCTGGCGCTGTCGTTGGCGGACAAGGCGATCGCGCCTTGGAAGGCCGACACGGGCGGGGCCGATAAGGAGCACCGCCATCAACTGATCGAATTTTTGGCGAGCCACGATATACGCTGGGACACGCCGCTCAAGGATTGGCGACCGGCGGTCATGCAGCAGTTTCTGCGCGGCGACGGCCGAGAGTTTCACGGGTTGCTCATTCTCTTGGAACAAGAACTCGCCACGGCCACCAAGGCGGCCTCGCGCGAGCGACTGGAAACCTTTCGCGGCGAAGTGACCTGCCCGGATTGCGGCGGAGCCCGATTGCGCCCGGAGGCCCGTCATGTGCAGTTCGCCGGCAAGGCGATTCACGAGATCGTGGCGCTCGACGTTCAGCGAGCCGCCGAGTTTTTTGCGGCGGCCGACGTTCATCCCGACGACCTGCCAATCTATGGTCCCATCGCCCTGGAGATTCAGAACCGGCTGACGTTCCTCTCGAAAGTAGGCTTGAATTATCTCACGCTCGATCGCTCGGCCGACACGCTCAGCGGCGGTGAATTCCAGCGGGTGCGACTGACGACCGGCCTAGGGTCCGGTTTGGTCGGCGTGTGCTATGTGCTCGACGAGCCGTCGATCGGCCTGCATCCGCGCGACAACCGGCGGTTGATCGAAGCCATCCGCGAGCTGCAGCAGCAGGGCAATACCGTGCTGGTTGTCGAGCACGATCGGGAAATGATGCTCCAGGCGGATCGAATCATCGACATGGGACCCGGCGCGGGTCTGCACGGCGGGCGAATCGTCGCCGAAGGCACACCGCAAGAAATCTGCGAGAACCCCGCGTCGCTCACGGGAAGATACCTGTCTGGCTCGTTGGAGATTCCCGTCCCCGTCGAGCGTCGCCGCATGGTGAAGACGCGGGCGATCGCGATCGAAAATGCGACGACGAACAATCTCAAAGGCATCGGCGCCCTGTTTCCGCTCGGGGTGCTAACCTGCGTCACCGGAGTGAGCGGCTCCGGCAAGAGCTCGCTCCTCAACGAAACGTTCGCCCGCGCCGTTCAGCGGCGCCTCTCCGGATATGGCCCCAAGCCGGGCCCGCACGATGGTCTTCGCGGCGTGAATCAGATCGACAAGCTGGTCGAGATCGATCAGTCGCCGATCGGCCGCACGCCGCGCAGCAACCCGGCCACGTACAGTGGCGTGTTCGACGAAATCCGCCGTGTGTTCGTCGAAACGCGAGAGTCTCGCCAGCGGGGCTATCGCATGGGACGGTTCAGTTTTAATACCAAGGGGGGGCGCTGCGAAGAATGTCAGGGGCAGGGCTTGAAGAAGATCGAGATGAATTTCTTGCCCGATCTGTTTGTGCCCTGCCCGGCCTGCGAAGGCAAGCGGTTCAACCGGCAAACGCTCGAGGTGCGATATCGGGGCCAATCGATCGCCGACGTGCTCGAGATGCGGATCGAAGAGGCGACTGGGTTCTTCAGAAACTTCCCGGTCGCTCATCGGCTGCTGGCGAGTCTGTCGGAAGTCGGGCTCGGCTACCTCAAGCTAGGCCAGCCATCGACGACGCTCTCCGGCGGCGAGGCCCAGCGAATCAAGTTGGCGACGGAACTGGGCCGCGTCGAAACGGGCAAGACACTCTATCTGCTCGACGAACCGACGACCGGACTGCACTTCGACGACATCAAGCAATTGCTTGCGGTGCTCGGCCGGCTCGTGGATCGCGGCAATACGGTCATCGTGATCGAGCACAATTTGGACGTGATCAAAACGGCCGATTGGCTCATTGACCTGGGTCCCGAGGGGGGCGGCGCGGGCGGCCACATTGTCGCGACGGGCACACCCGAGCAGATCGCCGAGTTGGACGACAACAACACGGGCCGCTTCCTCCGGCCGCTACTAGAGCCGCGCACGAAGTAAGCGTCGGGTCGACGATTTGAAATCACCGCGATTTACTTAGTGCGCGACGTCGAACGCGCTTACTTCATGCGCGGCTCTAGATCGCTCTCACTCAAAATGAGCCGGCTCCAAAGCCGGGGCGCCGAAGTCGCGGCCGCGGGCGGACATCGCGATCATTCCCAGCCCCAGGAGCATCATGCCGCCGGCGACGCAGTATGGCAGCAGGACCCAAATGTTCAGCAGCGGCAGACCCATCAACGGCCCCAAAATCCGGGCCAGTGCGCTGACGCTTTGACTGAGCCCCAAAATACCCCCTTGCTTTTTCGGGTCGCTCCGCCGCGAGATCAGCGAATTGATCGAGGGCATCATCATCGCGAATCCGCAAACGATTATCGTCAACGCGATGAGCAGCTCCCAGATCAGACCCGTGCGGACGGCCCAAATCATGCCGATGAAGCCCACGATTTCCAGCACCGCCCCGGCGCCCGCCATCATCGACTCGTGTACCTTGCCCGCGAGCCGCCGAACTAAAAATCCCTGGGCGAGACTCAAAACCAGTCCGATATAGGCGAACGTGTAGAGCACGTGACGGTTGTCGAAGTGAAACGGACTCTTGGGGGCCTTGCCGCTAATCAACATCGAAAATGTCGTCTCGAAATTCGCGAACGCCAAGATGCAGATGAATAGCGTCAGCAGTAGCGGGCCGATCGATGGCATCTTGATCGCGTCGGAAAAAGCTCGCATGTCGAACAGTCGTCGGGCGGCGCTCGTGCTATCGGGCTTCAGAGACTCGGGCAGCAGAAAAAACGCCAGGGCCAAAGCGACGGCCGACAAGCCCGCCGCGACATAGCCGGGGCCAGGGCTTGGTTTTTCGACGACTTCGGCCGTCACGGTCGCCGCGTCCGCCGGTTGCGATATTACCGATCCATCGGCCGGCGCGTCGAGCGATACGGCCACGCTTCCCAAGAGAGGCCCCAGCGCAAAACCCAAGCCAAACGCGGCGCCGATGAGCGCCATCCCTTTCGAACGCGTTTCGAGCGTCGTCGTGTCGGCGATATACGCTTGCGCCGTGGGGATCGTCGCGCCGGCGATTCCAGCCCCGATCCGGGCGATGAATAACAGCGTCAAATTCTCCCAAATCGTCGCCAGCCCAAACAGCGTGTAGAACGCCACCGAGCCCGCAAGCCCGATCATCAGCACGGGTCGCCGGCCGATGCGATCGGAGAGCCGACCCCAGATCGGCGCAAACACGAACTGCATCGCGGAAAAACTGGCCATGAGCAGCCCGATGATGGCGCCCGATTCGGCGTCCGTCACCGTATGGGCGACGGCCGACGCGGTTTGATGAGCGTGCGAGTCGAGAAAGAATGTCTTGGCGTAAATGGGCAGCAAGGGAAGCACCATCCCGAAGCCGAGCAAGTCGATGAACACGGTTAGGAAGATGACAAGCAGCGAGCCGGTTTTTGGAGATGTGCGGGATGAGTCGCTCAGTTTCGACGACCCGACCGAAGCGGGGGACGTATACGGGTTGGTCGAATCCGACGGCATGTGATGAACTCGTGTTTCACGGGGCGGGAAGATCGGCGGACTGCTCAGTTTACTCGAAGACCGCGGCGACTTTTAGCCCCGGGCGCGGCGACGGGGGGTCGACTCGGCGGCGCGGATTCGGCAAAGCGAGTCGCGAGCGAACGCGGCCAGGGGGAACTACGAGGATGGAGCGTGCCCTCGGCGCCCATTTCCACCGCGGTCGCGGATCATTATTATTGTGCTGATGAAGCTCACTACGCGCGAGGAGCGCCGCCGACTCGAATCGCTGGATGCCGCTGGATTGATCCGGCATCAACTGGATCGGCTGAATGCGCTATTGGACGAGGTGCTGCCGACCAATGCGTTTTATGCCGCGAAGCTATTCTGCGTCGAGCGGCCCGTTCGCTCGCTCGATGCCTTGGCCACTTGGCCGTTCACGTTCAAGGAAGAGTTGCTCGGCGTCGCCAAGGGACACGATTTCGCCAACAACCGAACTTGGCCGCTGGAGCGCTATTCTCGGCTGCATCAAACCTCAGGCACGCATGGCCGGCCGATCGTCGTGCTCGACACGGCCGACGACTGGCAGTGGTGGATCAACTGCTGGCAATACGTGCTCGACGCCGCCGAGGTCCAGGCCGACGATCGCGTGCTGATGGCGTTTTCGTTTGGTCCGTTCATCGGCTTTTGGAGCGCTTACGATGCGCTGGCCGCGCGGGGCTGTTTGCTCATGCCCACCGGCGGAGTCAGCACGCTGGGCCGATTGGAGATGGCCCGGCACGGCCGAGCGACGGTCGTTTGCTGCACGCCCAGCTACGCGCTGCACTTGGCCGAGGTCGGCGCCCAGCACGAGATCGACGTCGCGTCGCTTGGCGTGCGGCGAATCATCTTGGCGGGCGAGGCCGGAGGATCGATGCCCGCGGTCCGTGCTCAGATCGAAGCCGCTTGGCAGGCCAAAGTGCTCGATCACTGCGGCGCGAGCGAGGTTGGTCCCTGGGGCTATGGCGATTTAAACGGCTCGGGCGTATGGATCAACGAGGCGGAATTCATCGCCGAATTTCTGTCCGTCTCGACCGGCACCGCCGCGTTGGAAGGGGAGTTGGCCGAACTGGTGCTCACGACGCTCGGTCGCGCCGGCAGCCCGGTGTTTCGCTATCGCACGGGCGATCTCGTTCGGCCAAGTTGGCGGGGCGACGCGGCCAATCGATTTGTGCGGCTCGACGGCGGCGTGCTGGATCGGGCCGACGATATGCTCGTGGTGCGCGGCGTCAATATTTTTCCTAGCTCGATCGAGCAGATCATCCGCAGCTTTCCCGAGATCGTGGAGTTTCGAGTCACGATTTTCAAAGAGGCCCATCTCGACCAAATCGCGGTGGAGGTCGAAGATCGATTGGCGCAGCCGCAGCGAGTCGCCGCCGAATTGTTGTTGCGGCTGGGCTTGAGCGTGTCGGTCGATCTGGCGCCGCTGGGAACTTTGCCGCGGTATGAGGGCAAGGGCAAGCGATTCGTGGATCGCCGAATGGGGCGAGACGCCACGAAAACTGACCGAGATGCTACGAAGACGGGTTAGCTTAAAGTTTAATTTGCGGTGCGACACGCTTGGACAGGGAGCTTACGCTCCCCGCTCGCCACGATGGACATTTATCCGACGGATCTGAAGCTAATCGGCGGCAATCGGCTGTCGATCGTCTGGAGCGACGGCCAGCGGCGAGAGTACCCGTTTCAACAGCTTCGCGACCGCTGCCCTTGCGCGACGTGCCGCGAGAAGCGGGCGCAAACGGCGCCGCCCAGCCTGTTTACTATTCTGAAACCGGAAGAAGCTCGGCCGCTGACGGTCCTGGGGATGAAGCCAGTCGGAAACTATGCCTACTCGATCGAGTTCAGCGACGGTCACGACACCGGTATTTTCACATTCGAACTGCTGCGGGAATTAGGGCAACCGGTGGAAGGATAAATTCTAATGCGTCCAGCGCGGGCGATTTGCCTGGATTCATCGCTGGGACCCGGGTTATGCTTGAATTCAAGGGAGAGTCTCCATGAATCAAGTCAACATTCGCTCTGATTTCTCCGCCGCTTAACCGCAATCATTGCCAACGCGCCAAAACCTGCCAGCAGTAATGAACTCGGCTCGGGCACGGCCACGAAGAAGGCCGAGGTGTGAAAGGGAAAACTCGTGTTAAAGACTGAATTTGCCGTCAAGGTGAAGTTCTTGACCTGACCGGGAGCAAAATCGCCGAGTTGGACCAACGGGACGGAATCGCTCGTCGTAAGCGGACCACCATTAAATCCGGCGAACGAATGAGTGAGCGGCACGTCAATCAGTGACGCGGACAAGCTTTGGGAAATCAACGTGAACGGCGAAACGGAAGCATAATGAACTTCCTGAGCACCGTCGGCCGGATTGAGCCAATTGGAACCGGTGTTGATGTAATTGAAACCTGTTCCGGCCGGAGAGGTCGGGAAGATAAATTCAAGAGCCAAACCCACGCTTTGATAGCTTTGGGTCCCAGAAGAATTCGTGGCGGTAATTGGGATCGTAAACACGCCCGAACTGTAGCTGGTGGTTCCCGTCGCCAAATTCATCGTTCCGCCGAGATCGGAATCGACGCCGGTGGCGGTCAGAACGCTCGCCTGAAGATGGCCGCTCGAGAACAAGGCGGCGGCAAGCGCGATCATGGGCGCAGCAAATTTAGAAATCGTCATTAGCGTTTCCTTCGTCGACAGGGAATCAGGCAGAGGTGCAGTAGGACTGCGGGGCGAAAGCCCTTTTCTGGTTCCGCGATATTAGCCGCCGGCGGGGGCTGAGTCAAAGAGATTGCGACCGACGGACAAAAAATTACTTGTCCGCCGGATTCAGCCGGTTCAGGAATTCACAGCCGATCCGGAAGACGGCGCCGCCGCCCGCATTGACGCGAAACGAATTGGCCACCCGGGCTCGAAGGTAGACGACATCCTTGCCGCCGCCGAGCGCGAGGGCAACGAATTCGTCCAACGGCGGCGTGGTCGTATCGAACGACACGCCCGATGACGACAGATCATGGCAGCGCACTGGCCGGAAGCTGGTCAACGGAGGCAGCTTTCCGTCGGGACACGGCGCCATCTGCTGCATCACTTCATAAGGCCGCCGCTCGCGCAAACGGCGATCCGACGTCATTGCAAATGCGTCGGAATCTTCCTCGGTGGACGATACAAAATCTGCCATTCGGCTCACTCGAACTGCGACAGCCGGAATTGGCTGTCGACCGGCCTTGGGGTTCGCGCCAATTTCGCCGGTCTCTATCGCCCATCGATGCAGGGATACCCCGACGATAGCCTACGTTACGATGCCGCAAGCTTACCTTGAAATGTCAATTGTCAATCCGCGCCTCGAGTTCGATTTATTCCTACAACCGCGACAACCGGACCGGCCAAGGAAGGGTCATCAACAGGCTCCTCGACGGGCGTTGGCCCAAAATGGGGACGAACAGTTTTTTAAGTCGGCCTGAACTCGGATAAACGACAAGGCGCAAGATGGTTGCCAGTCGAAGTTTGCCTGTCGCTCCAGAAAATCATCATAAATTTGACTTTGAGTTGCGCTAGCCTAAATTCTGATGTGCGGTTGGTTGCCGCTCTGCAGCGGGGCAACCAGCGCAGCTCGGGGGCCTGGCCGAGCCGATAAATCGCCATTCAATTCGGTTCAATCCGTCGACTCTATTTGACTCAGGTACTTCCCGTGGAATCTTCTCTCATTACGCTTGCCGTAGTCATGACGTTGGTCGAGTTGGCAGCCGGGATCAGTCTCGGCTGGTGGTTGCGCGGAAGCAACCCACCGCTCGCCACGACCGGAACCCAAGGCGAGGACGAGCTCCAGCGGGCTCGGACCGCGCTCAGCACGTTGCACGAATTGGCCTCCAGTGTCGCCGCCGACGTGGGCGAGCACAATTCTCGCGTCCAAGCGATGAACTTGGAATTGACGCAGCATTCGGCCGCCGGCGCAATCGATGCGGACGTGCTCAATACGGTCGCCAAAATCATCGAGGCCAACGAACGGCTGAACGAACAACTCAAATCGGCCGAGGCCAGGCTCCAAGAGCAGGCCCACCAGATCGAAGTCCATGCGGCCGACGCTCTGACCGACGCTTTGACCAACATTCCCAATCGTCGCTATTTCGATACCGAGCTGCACCAACGACTGGCCGAATGGAATCGCAAGGGAGTGCCCGTCTGTCTGATAATGTCGGACGTCGATCATTTCAAGAAATTCAACGATACGCACGGTCATCTCGCCGGCGACGAAGTGCTTCGCGGCGTCGCGGGCGCGATTCGGGCAACGATCCGCGATATGGATATCGTCGCTCGATATGGCGGCGAGGAATTCGCCATCATTCTGCCAGCCTCCACGTTGCAAGAAGCCGAAGCGGGCGCGCTGCGATTGTGCCCCCACCTCGAAACCAGTCAATTTCACTTCGAAGGCAAGACGCTCAAGGTCACGATCAGCGGCGGCTTGGCTCAGGCGGCGACCGGCGAAGACGAAACGAGCTTGATCAAGCGAGCCGACGAGGCGCTGTACGCCGCAAAAAAAGCCGGCCGTAACCGAATCTACACCCACGACGGCAAGACTATTCGCCCGATCGGCTCATCCGGTTCATTGCGACCAGCGACAAAACCACCGGACGCTAAAACCCCTTCGGCGGCGGCTCTTAAATCGGCGGAGACCAAAGCAGGCGCCGGCGCCGGGGCATCGTCGGCCGAACGAGGTCCGGTCGAAGCCGCTGGCGCCGATAGTCAAACCGGACTCCCCAATCGCACCTCGCTCTGCGACGAGCTTCGTCGCCGCGTCGCCGAATCGCAGCGCTACGATTCCAAGCTTTCGCTGATGCTTGTGAACGTCGACGGCTTTGAACGTGTTTCGGACGAGCATGGACAGGCGGCCGTCGATTTGGTCGTCAAGACCGTCTCGCAATTCCTGACCGCGGGAATGCGGGAGATGGACCTGGTCGCTCGATATAGCGACAAAGTGTTCGGCGTTCTGCTGCCGGGCACTCCGCTCGATCAGGCGGTGGGCGTGGCCGAAAGGCTCCGGGGCGCCGTGGCTCGCTGCCCCCTCAAGAGCAAGGATTTCGAGCTTCGCATGACGGTCAGCACGGGTTTGGCCGAAGCGAACCTCGCGGACGATTGGACCGGGCTACTAGCCCGCGCCCAAGCCGCGATGCAGAGCGCCATCGACGCCGGTCAAGACTGCACTCGCGTTCACGACGGCAAAGAGATCGAGTGCTCATCGCCCAACGAATTGGCGGTGTAGAGCGGATAGAGCCGCGCATGAAGTAAGCGCGGAGCATTCAAACGTCTCGCAACGATTCCGCTTACATAATGATCGCCGGACACCGCTTACTGCCGTGCGCGGCTCATTACGATTGCCGGCGAAACAAGCTATTAGTGACGGCCAAGAAAATCGTCGGGCAGTTGTCTCTCCACGGCCCGACCGTAATCGTCCAGCGTGCGACGCTGGCCAACCGTGTGCCAAGCCGACACGTCGCGCAGCTCGGGCATGATCTCCAAGAGCTGCTCGATCAGCATGGTAATCAATCGCACGATCGCTTTGGATGGCGCCTTTTCCAGGATCGCCGCGGCCGTCTTCATCACCTTGACCATTCGGGCACGCTCGAAGACGGGCGTCGACAGCGGCGCGTCGGTGTCCACCAGCAAGTCGGCCACGGGAATTTCCAGGATCTTCTGCCAAGCGTACAACGTGCTCAGCGGCAGGTCGGTCGTTTCCCGCTCTTGATCTAGCACCGTGGCGATATCCACGTTCAGCCGGCGAGCCATGTTGCGCGGCGAAATTCCTTGCTGTTTGCGCACGATCGCAAGGCGATGCAAGTCGCGTTTCGGCCCGGCCGGGCGCGATAGGTCTTTCAGCAGTTCGGAAACCGCGTCGTGGCCATTCTGCTCGCCATGCTCGACACCATCCACCGATTCGCCAGACCCGTCGTCGAACGATTTCGACGCTGCTTGGAAGGTGGTCGGATCCCAGTCGGCAATACTCATAAACGAGTTCCCTAAAAGTGATCTGCTTGCGCAGACGAATGAAAAGCCCGAGGTCGCGCCAATCTTGAGCGTCGCCATCAGTCGCGGCGCCGCAGGTCTGTCCACCTGGGCGTCGCTTTTGCCTCTTCTCATCCGAGGAAAATCATCTTGCTTCTCGCCACGGCGCCATCGCGCGCAGCAATAATTCGAATTCAATTCCCAGGGGTTAAATAGGAACCACAGAGGAGCAGTGAACTCACGACAAGTGAAACGATCTCGGCGATCCGACCCGAACGACGTGGCCGGCATCCATAACCGGGCGAATCGATCGATCGCTGCCGCGCCCCTTGCCGCAGGCATCCCGCCCGCGTTTGTGCCACGGCACGAATGGCCTGACACTGCCAATCATCTTAATAACGCCGACAGCGCGAATCAAGCCGAACAAATCAAATTGGCGGCACGGACACGGTTCGATGGCGCACCAGATCGGCGGCCGTGCGGATTGTTGAATTCAAAAACGGCCGTTTGCGGGCCGATTCGGCAAGTTCTCGGCATGTTCGCCCTAATCGCTTATTTTCCAAAATGCCATAAAAAAATTCTTGGACACGCCTTCAGGACCCATTTACGTCCAAACGATCATCGCGATTCCACCGCAGTCCACGGTCGCGGCGCCGGCCCGGTATAACGAGCCAGCGGCCGAATCAGTCGATTGTGGTCGAGTTGCTCGATGATGTGGGCGCTCCATCCCGTGACGCGACTGACCACAAACAGCGGCGTATAGAGATCGACCGAGAGGCCCAAATAGTGATACAGCCGAGCGCTGGGCCAATCGAGGTTCGGCGGCAACCCTTTTTCGACTCGAACGATCCGCTCGATGATGTCGGCCGTCGCCTCCAAGTCACTTTGCCCTACTTCGGCGGCCAATTCCTGGCAGAGCGGCTTGAGTAGCGTCGCCCGGGGATCGCCATCTTTGTAAACGCGATGGCCGAAGCCCATGATTCTCTTTTTCTTCGCGAGCGCGTCGCGCACCCAGGCCTCGGCCTTGTCGGCTTGGCCCACCTCGCGAAGCACCTCCATGACCCGTTCGTTCGCGCCGCCGTGCAGCGGGCCCTTGAGCGCGCCAATACCGGCGGTGATGGCCGAATGCAAGTCCGACAGGGTCGACGCCACGACGCGAGCCGCGAACGTCGAGGCGTTGAACTCGTGCTCGGCGTACAGGATCAGCGAAACCTCCATCGCCTGAATCGCCCTTTCGCTCGGCTCGCGACGAGTGAGCATCCACAACAGGTTTTCCGCCAGCGGCCGATTGCGATCGGCGGCGACCGGTTCTTTGCCCTGCCGCAGCCGATGCCGCGCCGCCAGGACGACCGGCAACTGCGCGAGCAGACGTTCCGCCTTGCGCACGTTCGCCTCGTGGCTGTTAACCTGAGCGTCGGCGTCCCAATGGGCCAGCGCGCTGCAGGCCGTTCGCATCACGTCCATCAGCGGCGCCTGCAGAGGCACCCGCCGCAAGATGTCGACGACTGGCTCGGGCGCGACCGACTCACGCGCGAGCCGTTTCCGAAAAGCGGCTAAATCGCCCGCTTTTGGCAGATCGCCATGCAACAGCAAATAGGCGACTTCGTCGAACTGCGCATGCTTCGCAAGCTCTTCGACCCGGTAACCTCGATACGACAAGCCGTCGGCAATCGAGCTCACAGCCGTCTCACCGGCAACGATTCCTTCGAGTCCAGGACGATAAAGCGATTCAGCGGTCACGGGCAGCCTCGGGGACGGTCGACGAAAAATGGACTGAAATCACCCGTAGTTTATCCGCCCTTTACCGGCGGGACAGGGCCGACGTAGAAGACTTCGCCGGTGCATCAACTCTGCTCGCCGCCGAAGTAGTGGCGGTCTCGCTTCTCGAAATCTTCGTAGCCGAGCAAATCGTAAAGCTCTTGCCGCGTTTGCATCAGGTCCAGCAAACTAGATTGGGTCCCCTCGTCGGCCAACATCGCCGCGGCGGCCTCGAGCGCCTTCATCGCCACGCGCATCAGCGTCACGGGGTAAAGCACGGCCGCGTAGCCGAAATGGGCCAACTCGTCGAGCGTCAGCAGCGGACTCCTGCCAAACTCCGTCATGTTCGCAATCAGCGGCGCGTCGATCTCGTCCGCAAATCGCTCGAACTCCCCGCGATCCACCAGCGCCTCGGGGAAAATCCAATCGGCGCCGGCGTCCAGATACGCCTGAGCTCGGTATATCGCGTCCTCAATGCTTGTCACTCCCCGGGCGTCGGTGCGGGCGATAATCACCAAATCCGGATCGCGCCGAGCCGCAGCCGCCGCTCGAATTTTCGCGCACATCTCGGCCGGCTCGACGAGCGACTTGCCGGACAGGTGACCGCACCGTTTTGGGAGCCGCTGATCCTCGATTTGAATCGCCGCGGCGCCGGCCGATTCGAGCTCGCGAACGGTCCGCTCGACGTGAATCGCCTCGCCAAAGCCCGTGTCGGCGTCGACAATGAGCGGGATCTTGACGCTTCCGGCGATATAGCCGGTCTGCTGAGCCAACTCCGTGAGCGTGAACAGTCCCACGTCGGGCAAGGCGAGCGTGCCGGCCGAAAACGCGGCGCCCGACAGGTAGATCGCCTCAAATCCGGCTTGCTCGATGAGCCGTGCCGCCAGCGCGTTGAACGCTCCCGGAATTTGCAGCGTGGAGTCGACGACGGCGTCGCGCAACATTCTGCCCGGCGATGATTCAGCCACAGGGAACTCCAGAGATCGGACGCGGCCCCAGATCAGCCACCCGCATCGACTGCCGCGAATATACGGGCCGCCGCGCGCCGCTGACAAGTGGCGATCTTCCCAAGTTCTCTTTGCGCCAAGTTCTCTTTACGAAACGGGCCAGGTTCTCTATTCTTCCGCTCCCGCGGATGATCGCTTGATGCATCCCTGCGCAGCGGAAAGCGGCTCGCTATCCCGCCTACGCTACAACTGTCACAGGTGCTCTATGAACGCAGCGAAAGTTTTTCTCGGCTGTTCGATGCTGCTAGCCGCGTCGACCGGAATCGCCCGCCGCGCCGGCGCCGATGATTTCCGCATTGAAACCAAGGTGTTTTCGGGCAAGGAAACCGAGCCGGTGAGCGAGACACTCACGGTGTTTCGGGGCGGCCAAGTTTTCGATTTCATCAACAAGCCCAGCGAGATCACGGTATTCGACAAACCGCGGGGCCGCGTGATCTTGCTCGATCCGACCCGCAAGATACGAGCCGAAATCAAGTCCGATCGCCTGACCGCGTTCGCCGACGAGTTGAAAACATGGGCCGCCAAGCAGACCGATCCGTTCCTCAAGTTCGCCGCCGAACCGCGATTCGATCAAACCCTAGAAGCCAGCGGCGAGCTCGTTTTCACCAGCCCGTTCGTGACCTACCGCGTGGCCACGATCAAAGCCGACAGCGATGCAATCAGCCGACAGTATCTCGAATTCGCAAATTCCTACGCGCGACTCAACGCGATCACCAACCCCGGCTCGACGCCCCCATTCCCGCGCATGGCCGTCAACGATGCCCTCTTCAAGACCGGTTCCATGCCGGAGCGATTGCAAGTCGCGACCCAGTCGCGGCAGCGATTCGCCGGCAAGCCCAGCGTGATGCGGAGCGAGCACGCGGTCCACTGGCGACTGCTGGAAGCCGACCTGAAAAAAATCAGCGAGGCGGATCAATACCTGGTGACTTTCACGCCCGTGACGTTGGAAAAATATTTGCTGATCGGCGCGAGCGATGAGAAGCACTGAGTCGAGCTAAGAGAGTGGTCGGGTATCTATTGTGATGCCGAGAGGCAAACGGGGGGGTCGGGTCGGCAACGTGGCACAGGCATCTTGCCAGTGTTACCCGGCCGCAGGGCTAGAAGCCCTTGCCACGAAGAAAACGCGACCCCGCTGCATGAGCGCAGCGGGGCCGCGAATCGCGGAATCGAAGATTCGATTCCGGAAAAACTCTTGGCGATCTGGCTGGCTTTGGGAGCCGGCGTTCTTGATTTAAGGGGCGCCGCGAGGGGGAGTCGTGTTAGCTCGTGCTCGCGGCAAAGGTTGATCTCTTTCCGGCTCCCCGCGGGTGGTCTCGCCCTCGATCGAAGGGCCAGTTGCCGTGGGCAACTTGTTACAAGACGGCCGCGGAAGCTCTTTCAGCCAGACACCGGGACGTTGTTCTAGGATCGTCTCGGGGAGCGGGGAACGGAGGGTTAGGGGCTGGGGGCTAGGGACAAGGGAACGCTGGCGGCTTCGCCGCCGACGGTCGCTTTGTCGCTTCGCTCCCGGTTTCCTTCGTCTCGATTCCGCGCTCGGCGAACCACCTGACGCCCCCAGGCGGCCGTTAAGCGAGACGATCGAACTCCCGAAAAGGCGAATTCTCCCGCCGCTTAATGGGCGGCGGGCGAGGCTTTGCGCGGGCGCAGGTCTTGGCCAAAGGCTGAACCTTAGCTGGATCGGGCAACAAGAACGATGCCCAGTCCACCAGTTAACGCCCGTCTTATCATGCCCCCTGTCGAGCATCTGGCCGCCTCAATCCAATTCGGCTGAGCGACATTATTGCACAAATGTACAGTAATTTCAACGTTGAGATTTAGGCCAATCCCGCGCCGCTGCTAGCCTGCAACGTGTCACCGGGGCTTCCCTTTGGCGCGAGCTCCGGCCACGCGTGGTATCGTTAGGGGCTCGTCGTCGCGTGGCTGGGATCGGCGCGATTTTCAATGACGTCCGAAAACCGCCAGACAGTTTTGCGGGCCGGGTCTATATTGATCGCATGGATTTGACGCCTTCAGTTTGTCACCGAGCGGTTTTGGCGCGCGACGCTCGGTACGATGGGCGATTCTTCACTTGCGTCAAAACGACGGGCATTTACTGCCGGCCGATTTGCCCGGCGCGGCCGCCCAAACTTGAGAATTGCCTCTTCGTCCCCACGGCCGCCGCCGCGCAGGCGGCCGGTTATCGGCCCTGTCTGCGGTGCCGACCGGAAAGCTCGCCCGATCTCGATGCCTGGCGGGGCACGTCGGCGACGGTGTCTCGGGCGCTCAAGATGATCGAGAGCGGCGCTCTCGACGACGGCGATGTCGGGTCGCTTGCCGAGCGACTGGAGATCGGCGAGCGGCAGCTTCGGCGACTGTTCCGCCAGCACGTCGGCGCGACGCCGATCAGCGTTGCCCAAACCAGGCGCGTGTTGCTCGCCAAACAACTCATCCACCAGACCGACCTGGCGATGATCGAAATCGCGATCGCCAGCGGGTTCGGCAGCGTGCGGCGTTTTAACGAGGCGTTTCAGCGTCTTTACGACCGGCCGCCAAGCGAGCTGCGGCGGCGCAAACTCCCTCCGTCCGCGGCGCCGGAAATTTCGCTCTTGCTCCCGTATCGTCCGCCCTACGATTGGGCCGCGATGATCCAGTTTCTCCAGTTGCGAGCGATCGCCGGCGTCGAGGTTGTCACCGACAAGACATACAGCCGGGTCATTGAACTGGGAGGCGAACTACGGGGCGTGACGGGTTCGATCCATGTGGCCGACGCGCCCGAGCACTCGGCCCTCCGCGTGGTCGTGCGATTCGCTCGTCTGAATGCTCTGCCGACGATCATCGCGCGGGTTCGCCGAATGTTCGACCTCAGCGCCGAGCCGACGGCTATCGCAACGGCCCTGTCGTGCGATCCTTTTCTGGCGCCGCTGGTTGCGGCGCGGCCAGGGCTCCGCGTGCCGGGGGGTTGGGACCCGTTCGAAATCGCGGTCCGGGCAGTTCTCGGTCAACAGATTACCGTCAAGGCTGCGACGCGGCTCGCGGGTCGAATCGTTGCGGCGATCGGCTCCCCCTGTGCCGAGAGCCCGGCAGTTCCGGGACTGACACATGCTTTCCCGCAACCCGAGCGTTTCATTCTCCACGCCATGGCCGGCCTAGGAATGACCGGCGCCCGGGCGATGGCGATCGCGGGCATCGCCGCCGCCGCGGTCGCGGACGCGCGATTGTTCGATCCGCGGGGCGATCTTCCGGAGGCCGTGGCGCGACTGTGCGAGTTGCCGGGCATCGGCGAGTGGACGGCACAATACATCGCCATGCGGGCGCTCGGCGAGAGCGACGCATTTCTCGCCGGCGATGTGGGGATCCAGCGCAGGTTCGATCTCAACGGACGACGGCCCAACGTTTCAAAATTGCTGCGCCATGCGGAGCGTTGGCGGCCGTGGCGAGCGTATGCCATGTTGCATCTGTGGAGGGCCGACGCCGATGCCGCACAAGCGCTATTGATAAGAGACTCTAACTTAATAACGGTTCTGGGTGGCCGGGGCAGCACCGAAGGGAAGCCCCGGCGGCCCGCACTCGAAATTGAAACCAAGCTCCGGGGCTTCGGCGAGGACGCCTCCAGCTTCGGCCACCCAGAGTTTTGTTAGGACCTTTAATGGAGAGTTGTCATGCACTTGCGACTTGAACGTTGGATGTCTCCGCTCGGTCCGCTGCTGCTTGTGACGGACAGCGACGGGCGGCTTCGCGCTCTTGAATTCGCGGACTTGGAATCGCGAATGTCGCGTCTGCTACGCGAGCATTATGGCGCCTATACGCTTGCCAACGCGGCGGCGCCTATTTCGCTTAGTCGAGCGCTCGCGGGCTATTTCAATGGCGAAATCGATGCGATCGGCGAAATTCCAACTGCCACTGGCGGCACGCCGTTTCAGCGCGAGGTCTGGCACTCGCTGCGAACGATTCCGGCCGGAACCACGACAAGTTACGGGCAACTTGCCGCAAAAATTGGCCGCGCTGGATCGGCTCGCGCGGTGGGCGCCGCCAATGGGGCGAACCCCATTCCGATCGTCGTGCCCTGCCATCGCGTCATCGGAGCCAACGGCGCGCTCACAGGCTTCGCGAGCGGACTGCCCCGCAAGAGTTGGCTACTCAAGCACGAAGGCAAGCACGCCGAAGCGATATTGAGCGGTCCTCACAGGACCCAGGCGGTTTTGTGACGGGTTCCAAGTGGAAACCACGCTCCACGCGTCGGCGCAGACGCCTCCAGCCCCAGCCACCCGGGATGATATTATGAGAGGTTATGAGGGCCGTTTAGTCACCCAACATCTTGGCGACGATGAAAATAACGATCGCGCCGACCAAGCCGCCGCCGCCCAGAAGATAAACCAAGGAATACCCGGCCGCAGCCATCGGAAGCAACGCAAGTGCGAACAGTGCCATGTTAGGCTCCTAAAATTTAAACGGATTATTCGTAGTTGAGATCGACGCGCCGCGAGAACTCATTCGCCCAGCGACGCCTTTGGATTTTTGGCGCTGTATTCCACGGTACCGGCCCGGCCCGTATCCCGATCGTAGATAACATAATTGGTCGCGCTCGGACCGGCATGGAATTCGTATCGCTCCGGCTTCATCAATTCGGCCGAAAGAATCATCGCCGAGCCTACGATGAGCGAACCGACAAAAACGGCGGCGGCCACCTTGTGATGTCCGTGAGCTGAACGAACGTGTTGTGGATTTTCCATGACTAAATCTCTCGGGTGGGGGAGGGGAACTGTGGGAGTTGTTTCCGGAGCTTTTGTTGAATCTGGGCAAATACCCGGCGGCCGGTTGGTCGCCAGCCGCATATATCATGCCTCGGAAGTGGGATCGCGTCAATTGTCGCGCCGCACCTCCGTTCCGTCCGCATCGAAGATTAAACCTGCCTGCCTTACGATGCCCCCGAGCCGATTCCTTCGGCGGAATTGGCGACCTAATCAAGCCGCACGCTTGGCCTGCGACGTGGCGGTGAGTACCAAAGTTGCGGCGAGTTGGCTCGAGTTTAACAGAAGGGTATTCGCAAATTCTCCCGTCAGATTGGGATTGGCTTTGACCAATTGATCCACCCGCTTGTGGGAAAGTTGGACGGCCCGGACCTGTGCGTATTCTTCCATCTCGTATTGATTTTTGAACGCGCCCGTTTTTCGCCGCACGTTGATCAAAAGTTCAGGATAGACGTCGTGAACAATTTTGACCGAACAACGCCGAAGCCGCCGTTTAGCCCACCAAACTCGAAGATAAACGATGAATTGAATGGTCAGCCTGCTCATATAATCCGTCTTTCCCTTTAGTGGAAAAAAAGCCTGCGGTTCGCTGGGCGTTGAGATACTCTCATTTGCAATCGGCGAGCCAACGCGGTGAAAAATTTCCAGACGCGGATTCGTGGAGTTCGTCGCGAGCGAACGGATTCGGCAGACAATTGCAAAATTTCGGCCAAACCGTGATATGCTCACCCCCGCCGGCTGCCCGAAGAGTTTGGCGTGAACTCAATGCGGCCGCGGGCCGTCGGCGCGGTAGGCTCCTTGACCGGCCTGATAGCGATCTCCGTGCGACCATCCCAGATCGATCCGTCGCGAGAGCACGGCGCCAAAGTAATCCCAGCCCCAAGTCCCGTCGCTCGGAAATGGGGTGCTACCGTGGACGACTCCGCCCCCGACGCGATATCCGTCATAGTCGCACGTATTCGACGGCCGGGCATACGCGGCGATGCAGTCGCAGTGGCCGCCAATTTGATAGATCGTTGGGGCAGGCCGCTTGACGGCAGGGATGCCTGTCTCAGGTTGCTCGGCACTCGTGGATGCCGTGGGAGCCGTCGCAAGAACGGCTATCGCCAGAACCACTGAGTCCAATCGCCATGGAAATCGCATTGAATCGCCCTTGGCTAGAAGTCCCGAGCGCCTTGGCGGCGCCTCTTACCTTTTCGGCCGGAAATTCTGTTAGGACCGGTTTCACTGATACTCATGGCACAACCGATATAACGAGCATAATCCCCCTTCAGGTGGCCGCCCGCGTTAGGAGCAACAGCGATTCGGATACCCGCCCAACAACCTGTGGGGAAACAGTTTGCGCCGAAAACCTGGGTTCGGTCCTGGAAATGGGCGACAGGCGGTTTTTGGCGTTTATGCCCTGCCGCGCGCCAAGCGGGGAAAAAAATCGCGGGGTTTATCTTACTGCTAGCATGCTGGCAGATTGGCGCTGAGACGAGTTGGGCCCAAGTCGGCGAAACTCGGATTCCCCTGCTTGTTCTGTCGCATTCCGCATGGCTGGCGGGGCAATCTCGATGCGAAACGCCCCGCCATGCCCTGTCCATGACTGATGCCGCCGGCTCGTGCCTAGTCGGCGAAAAACTCCCGGGCGCCCGGATGTTCTCGATCGATTCACAACCTCTGACCGAGGATTGCGCGAAAACATTTTCACAATTTGCGATGCCGGCGATTAACGTTCAGTGTGTTCGGTTGGTCCCATTCGAGACCCCCGAACTAGCCGCCGTCCCAAAATCGTTTCGATTTTTTGACGCGCAAATCTTGCGAATCGCCAACGACGAGCCACTCGCTGAAGAATTTCCGCCGCTCGCGCCGAACCCGCCGGTGCTCCGGCCGCCGCTCGATCTTCCGCAACCGTGGGCGGACGAACCGCTACCGTTGGCCCTGTTTCAGTATCCCATGCCGCCGACGCCCGGGTTCGCCGGGCCGTCGGGCATTTTGCCGCGCGAGGGGCAACAGACGGCTGACTTCGTGCCGATCGAAGATCGCTGGCGGATCGGCTTCACTCCTTGGGATCGCTATGGCAAGGGACATCCGCTCGATGACGACTATCCCTACTCGGTTGGCAGTCGCCAGGACTCGTACAACCAGAACGTGCTGAAGGGGGATTATCCGCTGGTCGGGCAGCATACGTTCCTCAATATCACGGCGACCAGCTTTACGGAATTTCAAACTCGGCAGATTCCGACTCCCAGCGGCGAGAGCGCGGCGAATCCGGGTGAAACCGGCTTTTTTGGCAACCCTAATCAATTCCTGTTTCGCCAAGATCTCTCGCTATCGTTCGATCTGATTCACGGCGACGCGGGATTCAAGCAGCCCGACTGGCGGACGAAGATCATGCCGGTCTTCGACATCAATTATTTCAACCCGGAAGAGTTGGGGATCGTTAGCCCCGACGTCACGAAGGGACACACGCGTGGCCGGACTTTTTTTGCTCTCCAGGAATGGTTCGCCGAAGCGAAGCTGGCCGATCTAAGCCCTAACTTCGATTTTCTTTCGGTGCGGGCCGGCGCCCAGCCGTTCACGAGCGATTTCCGCGGTTTCATTTTCGACGACGTCAATCGTGGCGTCCGGTTATTCGGCACGCGGGCCGCGAATCAGGATCAGTTCAATCTGATTTATTTGAACCAACTCGAGAAAGACACCAACAGCGATCTCAATACGTTCAACAACCGCGGCCAGCAGGTGCTGATCGCGAACTATTACCGGCAAGACTTCATTTGGCCGGGCTACACGACCCAGTTCAATATTCACTACGACCACGACGACGCCAGCACACACCTGGACGAAAATGGTTTTCAAGTCCGGCCCGATCCGGATGGAGTGTTCCAACCGCATTCGTTGGATGTGGGCTATCTCGGTTGGACGGGGGACGGGCACATTGGCCGGATCAACATCGACCATGCCTTTTACTACGCCTTTGGGCACGACAGCCTCAATCCGCTGGCCGGCCAGCCGATCGTGATCGACGCCAAGATGGCGGCCGTCGAACTATCCTACGACCGAGATTGGATTCGGTTTCGCGCGTCGGTGTTTTACGCCAGCGGCGACAGCAATCCGTTCGACAATCGGGGGCGCGGGTTCGACACGATCCTCGACAATCCCAATTTCGCTGGTGGCCAATTCAGCTATTGGGTTCGGCAGCCGATTAAGCTGTTCGGCGTGAATCTGAAACAGCCGAATAGCCTGGCGCCCGACCTGCGTGCTAGCAAAGCCGAGGGGCAGGCCAATTTCGTGAACCCCGGCTTGTTCCTCTCGAACGTCGGAATGGACTTCGACGTGACGCCGAAGATGCGACTGATTAGCAACTGCAATTTCTTGTGGTTCGACGAGACCGCGCCGCTCGAGGAGATCGCTTTTCAAAGCGGGATTCACAAGTTTATTGGTACTGACTTGAGCTTGGGAATGGAGTATCGTCCCTGGCTCAATAACAATTGCATCGTCACGGCTGGCGTCTCGGGTTTGATTACGGGTCGAGGCCTACAGGATATTTTCGACCCGATCGTGGGTCGGCTTGGGAATCTGTTCGCCAGTTTTGTCGACGTGAGGTTGACGTACTAACAAGTGGCGCGATCGCCAGATGCAAAGTAAGAACCATCATGGCCGCGTTCGCTCGCGACGCGCGTTGCCCTTGCCGCTCTGGGCGCTTAAGAAACCGGTCGCCGCTTCGATCTTGATGTGGGGCGTGGCCACCGCGCTAGTCTCCAGCCGAGCCGCCGAGCCGGAACACAAGCGGCCCCTTATCTTTAACGTCTCGCCCTCGGCGGCGCCACCGATATCGACGCCCTTGCCGAGTTCGCGTCCGCCTATTTTCAATCAACCGGCGGCGCCGCCCACGGCCAACCCCGAAGATCCGTTTCCGATCCCGGCTGAACTCATCGGCGTCGATCTCGCCCAGCAAACGGCCGCCACTGCCGCCGCCAAGAGCGCGGGCTGCATCCAGTGCCATCAGCACGTACAGGACATGCATGCCAAGGCGACCGTCCGGCTCGGCTGCGTCGATTGCCACGGCGGCAACGCGGCTTGCGACACGAAAGAGCAAGCTCATGTGCGGCCGCGTTTTCCCGATGCTTGGCCTGCCAGCGCCAAACCGGTTGGATCCTACACGCTGCTCAATCACGAATCGCCGGAGTTCCTTCGTTTTATGAATCCCGGCGATCTGCGGGTCGCGCATATCAGTTGCGGCGCCTGTCACGCCCGCGAGGTGCGAGCGGTGCGCAAGAGCATGATGACCCACGGCTGCATGCTGTGGGGCTCCGCGCTGTACAACAATGGTTCGATCCCCACCAAGTATCCGCACTACGGCGAAAGCTACAGCATGTGCGGCACGCCCCAGCGGATGCAGACCGTGCCGCCGCCGACCGCCGCCGAGATCGTCGACCACGGCGTAGTGCCCTATCTCGATCCATTGCCGAGGTTCGAGATCACGCAGCCCGGGAACGTGCTGCGGATATTCGAGCGCGGAGGCCGATTCCGGCCCGAGGTCGGCATTCCGGAGCGCGAGGAAGAATCGGGCCGCCCACGGACCCGGCTGAGCGACCGGGGCCTGGGGACCGAGAACCGCACGGACCCCGTGTTCATCGGCTTGCAAAAAACGCGGCTCTTCGATCCGACGCTGAATTTTCTCGGCTCGAACGACCACCCGGGCGATTATCGCTCCAGCGGGTGCTCGGCCTGTCACGTCGTCTACGCCAACGATCGTTCGCCCGTTCACTCCGGACCGTACGCAAAATTTGGCAACAAGGGCACATCGTTTAGCGATGACCCCACGATTCCCAAAAACGAGTCGGGCCATCCGATCCGCCACTCGTTCGCTCGTGGCAACGGCGTGCCCACGAGCCAGTGCCTGGTGTGCCATGTGCATCCGGGGACGAACGTGCTCAACTCGTATGTCGGCTATCAATGGTGGGACGAAGAGACCGACGGGCAGCTCATGTATCCGGCCAAGCAGCGACATCCGTCGGCCGAAGAATTGGCCCATGTTGAGATGTCGAATCCCGACGAGGCCTCGAAGCAGGGCTTGTGGTCGGACCCGAAATTTCTCGAAAACCTCACCGATCTGAACACCCGCACGCAGCACACGCAGTTCGCCGATTTTCATAGCCACGGCTGGGTATTTCGGGCCGTGTTCAAAAAGGATCGCGCCGGCAATCTGCTCGATCACCGGGGAGAGATCGTCGACAATGTCACGAACGAAAAGCTGCGGGCCGCGGTCGCGATGCCGGAGTTGCTGAAAGAGGCGTATCGCCAAACTTCGGCTGCGTCCGGGGATGGCTCGGATGAGAAACCGCCGCATCTAATCAAGGCTCAAGAACGCGAGCTTGCGACCAAGCGAGACAACCTGCCCGTGCATCTGCTCGACATTCACATGGAAAAGGGGATGCACTGCGTTGATTGCCACTTCGAGCAGGACATGCACGGCAACACGCGATTGCAACGAGAGGTCCGTGCCGGGATCGAGATTCAATGCATCGATTGTCACGGCAGCTCAAACCAGCGAGCGACGCTGCTCACGTCCGGTCCGGCGGCCTACACGTCCGGCCCCGCCGGCGGACGCGATTTGACGCAATTGCGCACGCCGTCGGGCCGCCGCCGATTCGAGCAGATCAGCGGTCGCCTGTATCAGAATTCGATGGTTGAGGAGAACCTGCGGTGGGAGGTCGTGCAAACGGCCGACACGCTCGATCCGGCCAGCGATCATTACAATGCCAAGTCGCACATGGCCAAGACGATGCGCTGGGAATCCGTCGAGGGCCAGGAAAAATTGGTCTGGGGCGGTCGGCCGGACGAGCGGCAATGCGCTCATCAAAACAGCCGGATGAACTGCGTCGCCTGCCACTCCTCGTGGAACCCGAGTTGTTTCGGCTGCCATCTGCCGCAGAAAGCCGCCCAAAAGAAACCGAATCTGCACAACGAGGGAGACGTCAGCCGGAATTACACGGCCTACAATTTTCAAACGCTCCGCGACGATGTTTTCATGCTGGCCCACGACGGCGACGTGACCAAGAACAAGATCGGCCCTGCCCGCTCGAGCTGTGCCGTTCACGTCGGCTCGTACAATAACAATCGCGAGTCGATCTACTTCCAGCAGCAAACGATATCGGGCGACGGGCTGAGCGGGATCGCCTTCAGCACGAATGTGCCGCATACGGTCCGCGGCGGCCCGCATATCGACGACCCGGCGTATGTCGATCACTATCGCCCGGGCGTAACCGAAACCAAGATGTGTACCGATTGCCACGTCTCGAAGAACAACGACAACAACGCGATCATGGCTCAGCTATTGATGCAGGGGACCAACTACGTCAATTTCATCGGCCGCTACTGTTGGGTCGCCGAGGGGAGCGCCGGACTGGCGGCCGTGGAAGTGACCGAGCGCGAAGAGCCGCAGGCCGTCATCGGCAGCACGCTGCAGCACATTGCATTTCCTGAGTATTTCAACGAACACGCCGCGCGCGATGGCAAGCTGAAAAATGCTCACGAGCATCCGGCCCGCGATATCGGCGACGCGCTGCTCAGTCCATTGCAAAAGCCGGAAATCCTCGGCCTCCAGCATCGCGGAGAATATCTCTACGCGGCCTGCGGCAGCGGTGGCTTGCGCGTGTTCGACATCGCATTTCTCGACGACAAAGCGTTTTCTGAGCGGATCACTACGGCGCCGGTCTCGCCGATCGGCCAGCGGTTCTTCGTTCCAAGCAAATACGCGACGGCCGTGGCTTCGCCCGCCACGACCGCTCCCGATCCGACTCGCAAGCGAATGCCCGAGAACCGCGAGCAGGACGTTCACGCCCTGTATGGCAATCTCTATGTGACGGATAAATACGAAGGGCTGATCGTCGTCGGCGCCGGGACGCTGCTCGATGGAAACCCGACGAACAATTTTTTGAAGCGCGACCTGACATTCAACCCCGGCGGCATCTTGTGCGGCGCTCGGTCGATCACGATCGCCGGCGTGTATGCCTACATCTGCTGCGACGCGGGCCTGGTCGTCGTGTCGCTCGACGATCCCAAGAATCCCAAGGTCGTCGCCACGCTCGGTCCCGATGAACTGACCGCCCCACGAACGGTTCAGATTCAATTCCGCTATGGGTTCGTCTGCGACGCCGAAGGAATCAAGGTCCTCGATACGACGAACCTCGCGGCGCCGAGGCTGATCCGATCGGCCGCCGTTCCACTGCCGGACGCCCGGAACATTTACCTAGCTCGCACCTACGCCTACGTCGCTGGCGGCGCCCAGGGCCTCGTGATTCTCGACATCACCACCCCCGAGCAGCCAAAAATCGACCAAGTATTCAATCCGAATAACTGCATCAGCGACCTGTGCGACGTGAAGCTGGGAATCACCTATACCAGTGAATTCGCCTATCTGGCCGACGGTTGCAACGGTCTACGCGTCGTGCAGCTAACCTCGCCCGAAACGCCCGGCAATGCCGGCTTCAGCCCCAGGCCGACTCCATGCCTCATCGCCTGGTACCCAGCATCCAAAGGGGGCCGCGCCCTGGCGATCTCCAAGGGAGTCGACCGCGACCGGGCAGTCGACGAATCGGGCAATCAACTCTCCGTCTTCGGCCGCATCGGCGCCCGCCCGCTGGATATCGACGAGCAGCGCAAGCTGTACCTTCGCGGTGGCAGCCTTTGGCAGGCGAGCGACAACCCCTGGGACGATGTCTATCTCCACCCGGCGCCACCCGCCCGAGCCGCCAATCCCCGGACGCTCGAAAATCTGCCGCGACCGTTGCAAGGCGCCGCGCGACCGTAGCCGGCCCTACGAGGCAAATCCAGTGATCCAGTGGCGGCAAAACTCGCGTTGGCCGAACGATCGAACTATAATCGCTTCGCTCGATTGCATCTTCTTGCGATCGCGTTAGTCACTTTGCTGAGGAAACGTTTATGCCGCGATTACCAGCTAGCTTTTCAAGGAAATCGCGTCGTGCCCGACGGCTGGGCGTGGAGCGGCTCGAATCGCGGGCCATGCTGAGCGGAGCGACCATGATCGTCGCGCCGAAAATGGTTTCGACGAAGGCGGCGGCCGTGGTGGCGCCGGCCATCGTGCCGCCAGAGCCGACCATTACGGCGAGCGACGTCGAGGGGCTGCTGAATCGCGCGGCGGCGGCGGCCAATACCCAACAGGCGATAATCGCGGTCGTCGACCGCTCGGGAAATATTTTGGGCGTGCGCGTCGAGGCCCAGGTGCCGATTTTCGATCAGACGACGATGGTTTTTGCAATCGATGGCGCGGTTTCGCTCGCCCGGACAGGCGCGTTCTTCGCCAGCGGCGGCGATCGGGGCGTGGCCTCCGCCGGGCCGCTGACGTCGCGCACGGTCGAGTTCATTAGTCAATCGACGATCACGCAGCGAGAGGTCGAATCCAGTCCTGATCTAGCCGACAAGAATTCGCCCTACAGCGGACCGGGCTACGTCGCTCCGATTGGGATCGGCAACCATTTTCCGCCGGGCGTGACCAATGCGCCACAGGTCGACCTGTTCGGGATCGAGCAAAACGGCCGCACGCCGGTGCTTGGAGCGGGCGCGGACAACCTGCTGGGGACCGCGGACGACACGGCCTATAACGTGGCGGCGCCGAATTTGGCGGTTGCCGCCGCAGCCGTCCCCTCATCGCCGTCGTATGGAGTGGTCACGGGTTTGGACGCCACGGCTCAATCGCGCGGGATCGCCACGCTGCCGGGCGGAATTCCACTCTACAAAACCGACCCCGCCACGAAATTGCCGTTTCTGGTCGGCGGAATTGGCGTGTTCTTCCCAGGCCCCAATGGCTATGCAACTTACGAGCAGCGATTTCAGCCGGTGGGCAATCCGGCCAACGAAGTGAAAGCGGAGAATAGCCGCTTGAATTCCGATCTGACGCTTGAGGCCGAGTGGATGGCCTTTGCCGCGGCGGGCGGAACCACGGTGGCGGCACCTCAGCTCAAGTCGCTGCTGTTCCCTGTCGGAAGTCTCGGTCCCAATGCGGCGCCGGTTCCCGGTTACGGCCTGCCACTTGGGAATCTCAACTTGGTGGGGGTGACGCTCGATGTCTACGGCCCGATGGGTCCCGTGCAAGGGATGTTATCGCTGAAAAACACGGCCAATCGAGTTGGCCGGGGCAATGCGCTGGAGGGTAAGAGCGCGGATGTGTCCAATCCCAATAATCCCCTGGCGCTCGACGCGCCAACAAAGTATCACAGCGGAGTGAAGCCGCCGGATGGTTGGCTCATATTGCCACACTCTTCCTCCGATCCCGGCGGATTGACAGCGGCTGACGTGACGACGATCGTAGCGCAGGGATTAGCCCAAGCGGCGACGACCCGTGCGGCGATCCGTCTGCAAATCCCGTCGTTGTCAGCTAGCGCGACGGCCGCTTATGTCTTCGCGGTCGCCGATCGCGAGGGGAACATTCTCGGGCTTTACCGGATGCCCGACGCGACCATCTTCTCGATCGACGTCGCCGTGGCCAAGGCCCGCAACACGGCCTATTTCGCCTCGGCCGATTTGCAGCCGTCCGACGCGATCGCCGGCGTGCCGCTAGGGACGGCCTTCACCAACCGCACGTTCCGCGCGCTCGCCGAGCCGCGGTTCCCCGGCGGCATCAATGGGGCCGCGCCCGGTCCGTATTCGAATTTGCTCGCGCCGGGCATCAACATGCAAACGGCCGAGGACATCGGCGCCCCGCTGCCTGCGTCAAGTTATCGGCAAGCCAATACGCCGGACTACATGTACACGTCGTTCGTCGTGGGAGCGAATTTCCACGACCCCTTCAACACGGCGAATCAAAACGGCGTGGTGTGGTTTCCCGGTAGCAGTCCCCTCTACAAAGGCGGCGGGACGATTTTGGTGGGCGGTTTCGGCGTGAGCGGCGACGGCGTGGATCAAGACGACGTCGCCACGGTCGCGGGCCAACAAGGCTTCGCCGCCCCGGCCGCGATGCGCGCCGATCAATTCCTGGTCCGCAAAGTTCGCTTGCCCTACCAAAAATTCAACCGCAATCCGAACGCGCCGTTCGGTTAATCATGGACCACAATACCTGGCTGCTCGTCGCCGTGCTGGCGCTGCTTATTGTTTCCAATGTGGCGAACAGCGGCGGCGCGAATTCATTTCGCTTGAAGCGTATCGAACGGCGTCTCGACTTGATTCTCGAGCAATTGGGGGTCGATCCCAATGATGGAGTTAACCGCGAGGTGGCTGATCTGATCCGCGCCGGCCAGAAGATTGCCGCGATCAAAAAATATCGGGAGCAAACTGGCGTGGGTTTGAAGGAAGCGAAGGACTACGTCGAAGGACTTTAAGAATCCCGCTTAGCGGTGAGCTGCTATTTCGATGCATCGCGCGCGATAAGGACATCTGTCATGGAATGCGAGCACCTCGCCCAGATCAGTCCGGTTCCGGCCCGAACTTCGGGTTGCGAAGAATGTCTGCGTCTGGGGATGCAATGGGTTCATCTGCGTCTGTGCCTGAGCTGCGGCCATGTGGGCTGCTGCGATAGTTCGCCGGGAAAACATGCCACTGGGCATTTTCACGCCTGGGCGCACCCGATCATGGCCTCGTACGAGCCTGGGGAACGCTGGGCTTGGTGCTACGTCGACGAGGTGATGCTGCCTGTGCCCGAGAAGGCGGAACCGCTTCTGCGGTAACCGAATGTCGGTTTAGCGGGGGGATCTCGACGTAAAAAAGTTCATCTTCGAGCCGCAAAATTTGCGTGCGGCAAATTTCATAATTATACTTGTTAGCAATCCGCTCGAACGACCGCCCCTGTCGCTACGCACCCGAGGACACTCGAAATGGCCAAGAAGAAAGCCGCGAAAAAAGCTACTCCCAAGAAGGCCGCGAAAAAGGCCGTGAAAAAAGCGACTGTCAAGAAAGGCGCTAAGAAGAAGGCCGCCAAGGCGCCCGCCAAAAAGTCCGTGAAATCGGCCACCGCGAAGAGCGTCAAATCGGCCAAGGCCGCTTCGAAGAAAGCCGCCAAGAGAGCTCCCAAGAAGACCGCAAAAAAACCGGTCGCCAAGAAAAAGATCCTCGGCAAGTCCCTCGCCAAATCGGCCGCCAAGTCCAAGGCGGCGGCGGTAAAGAAGCCGGTCGCCAAAAAGCCATTCGCCAAGCCGGCAGCCAAAAAACGACCGGCCGCTAAAAAACCCGCCGCGCCTGCGACCGTTCCGAGCATGGAGCAAAAGACTTCGCTACCCGTGGCGCCGGGTGGTTCGGAAACGACTTCGCCCGAGGCGCCGAATGAAACGGCGGCCAATGCTACCCCGATGTCCGTGAATGGCGAATCCACGCCGGCCGCCGATCTACTCGGCAGCGCCGAACCGCTCGACTTGGTTCAAGAAGCGTCCGAAGAATCGTTTCCAGCGAGCGACGCCCCGGCGATTTCTCCGCCGGATGAGTCGTAAGGCAAACCCGGTCGATCGCCGCGGACCTCACTTTTTAGCGGACAAGCTCACTTCGACCTCGGCGTCGAACATCAGCTTCGGATCGCCGCGTTTGTCCAGGCTCCGCGCCAGGGCGCCGATCGTGCGCGGCGCGCGGCCGTCGAATAGCGGCTTGCCTTGGTAAACCACCCGCACCGGTTTATCGAGATCGACCATTCTTTCGTCGAGTCGAATCGCCACCGCCCCGACTTGTTCGGCCGATTTGATCGTGATGGTCTGACCGCTTCGCTCGACGACGATCTCGGCTCCCGCCACGGGCCGATCTTGCTTCGGAATCGCCAGCCAATAGAAGCGATCGTGGGTTGTGCTGCTTTGCTTCCAAACGACACGTTCGGGCGTCGGATCGCGACGGATCGCCGCCATCCAGGGGAGCACCTTGGCATCCTCGCCGTCCATCCAATGTCCTTTGTTCTCGAAGATTTTGCCGAAATGCACATAGCCCTTCGGATCGTCGCGATGCAGTTGATCCAGCCGGTCGATCCACTCCTGGGCAATCTTGTTCCGGTTATAAGCCGAATCGCGGCCGCCCGCCTGGATCGCGAAGCCGATGTTGCGCAGGCCCAGCCACGAGGCGTCGTTCGGATGACCGGCCATCATCGCCGCGGCCGCCCAGCGATCGGCCATTCGCGGCGCCAATTGATAGACGCCATCTCCACCCGCCGAATAACCCATGATGTACACGCGATCCGGATCGACATCCTTGAGCACGATCAGGTCTTCGATCAGCCGATCGAACAGATTGTCGATGTGACCTTCGTGCCAGAGGTTCCAGTTGTCGGTCGGGGCTCGCGGAGCAACGTAGAGTCCCTCGTCGAGCTTATAGAGATGCTTTTGGTTTTCCCACTGCTGGTCGTTGACTAGCTTCGGGGCGCCGCCGCCGCCGTGCATCGAAATCCACAGGCTCCAGCCAGCTTTGGGCTGCTTGCCGAAAGTGGTCATGAACACGGGCATCTCGTGGTTGTCGAGCTTGAGCAGCCCTTGATCGATTTCGGCTTGGCGATCTTTTTTGATTTGAGCGACGTGATGCCGCCAAAGCATGTCCCGGGCCTTCGCGGCGTCGGTCTTGGTTAGCGCGACTCGGGCGAATCGCCGATCGGCCAACGATCCGATGGTCGCGTCTTCCTTGGTCAGCGCGGACTCGAGTGAGTGGACAGCCTCATGGCTCGCTGCCTCCGAAGGAGCGGCGGGTTCGGCTAACTCAGCGGGCAGGCTAGCCACACAAGCTAGGCACGCGAAGACGCCAACCGCTAGCGACAATGCTTGGCAATTCGTGCTGCTGAATTGACGCCCGACTGTCATCGATCATGCCTCCGGATGTGGTCAAGCGATGTGATGTTCTGTTTTGTTCAGATTGAATGGCATTGTATCATCGACGTGGACGTCGATTCTCAGTCCTTAGTCGGTCAACAGGTCGGCCGCCAAGGCATTTGCCTCGACTTGCTCAGCGCTCTTGCAGCCCGGGATGACGGCCGTGACTCGCGAATCCTTGAGACACCAAGCCAGCGACCAGGCGGCCATGTCGGTTCCCGGCGGTACGTCATTGTTGCGAATCTGCTGCACCTCGGCGAGTATTCGTTGGACTTTAGCTGGGTCTTGGGTGGCTCGAAAGTTTTGGCCCGTGAAAGTGGTCCCCGGCTTGTACTTGCCCGAGAGATAACCGCTCGCCAGGGGCACTCGCGCGAGCACGCCGAGATTCTGCTGGGCGGCGATCGGAAACGCAGTGTTTTCCGGCCCGCGCTCGAGTCGGTTATAAACCAATTGCAGGGCCTCGACGCCCGCCTCGCGCGAGGCCTTGGCCTGAGCCGTCGGATCGAGCGCGGCGGCGATCGAGTTGCCGACGTGACGAATTTTTCCGGCCTGCTTGGCGGTGGCGAGAAAATGCCACAAATCGGTGTTGAAAAATTCCTCGTCTCGCACGGAATGGAATTGATACAGATCGATGTGATCCGTTCGCAGTGCCCTGAGAGAATCGTCGAGTTGCTGGCGCACATGCTCGACGTCGCGCTCGTCGGTTCGATTCATGAACGAATGAAACCGATGTCCGAATTTGGTGGCGATCAACCACTGGTCGCGCTGGCCGAGCGTCGCCAAAGCTTGCCCGATCAGCGATTCGGACAGATGGTCTCCATAGCACTCGGCCGTATCCAGCAGGTTGATTCCCATCTCGCGGGCTTTAGCCAAAATCGCGGCGACCTGCTGGACGGAGAATTCGGCGCCCCATTCGCCGCCGAACTGCCATGTGCCCAGGCCGATCACGGATACGCTCAGGCCGGTGGAGCCCAATCTGCGGTACTTCATGGATGCATTTTTGGATTGAAAGGGCCGTCGACCACTCCCCCGGAGCTTCAAGACGGTTTTGTCAGGGCTTCCTAGAAACTTGACGACCACACTCAGGGGCTTCGGCGAGGACGCCTCCAGCCCTTGTAATTACCCACAAGTGTACAAAGTTTTTCGGCTGGTCGGCCGAGTGGGAATTCGATTTATCGCGATGGGTTCATTCGGGTTACGATTTCCGCGTGGGACATCTGAGGGCGTGGA
>JBBQWR010000047.1:0-46414 GCA_038210495.1 Pirellulales bacterium | reverse complement strand
ATGACCAACCTCCATGAACCAAAGGATTCGTTCCGTCAGGCGACAACAATTGTCGCCCCGAAATCCATCCTTCGCTGTCAGCCTTGCCCAAACCAGTGTACATGGTGATAATTTGTATAGGCTGTGATGCGTTCGCCCTGTCAACCACGCGGACCGTCGATTGCGGCGAAATGAACTCGCACGTCACCATTGCGGTTGCAGCAACGACGATAAAACCGGACAGTACAACTAATCAATGACGAATGACGAAGTACGAATGACGAAGGCCTGAAATTGCGATGTGGCGGTTACGTCGATTACGATTTTCGGCATCTTTTCGACACTCACAGCCACTACGATTCCGCCGCGGATCCGCCGGGACCCAAGTGGCTTCGTCGGGTTCTTGGTGAATACTATTGCGGCTATGTCGTCGAAGTACAGCTTTATGAGGGATTTGCCTGGATACGCAGAACGTCGCCTGAAAAATTCACCGACGCCGATGCGGAAAAGCTGGCCGTTCTTTCGGATGTCCAGTGGCTGGTTCTCGCGGAAACGGCGATTACAGACCGAGCGATTGTTCACATCCGGGGAATGACGAAATTGGGACGCCTTGGCCTTGCCGGAACTCGGGTAACGGCTGCCGTCGTCAAAGAGCTTTAAAGTTATCTGCCCAATCTTCAGGTCTATTACGACGCCGCTGAAGAAGAGCAAAAATGAGGGCCTCCATGCTTCACGAAGTACATCAAGGTGGCTTTCTTCCGCGGCGATTCGCTGCGTCCCGCCCCCCGGCGAGTCCAGAGCAAGAACATTCGCTACTCCACACCCCTGAGGACGATGGGTTCGACAACGCTCAACTCGCCGCTTGGGTGACGCAAGCCATCCAATTGCCCGGCGAACGATTGTGAGCAAGCCATCTGTTGAGTATGGGTCCATATTGCTGATAGAATTCCCTTGTGCTCAAGGTATATCGCGGAGGACCAAAAATGTCATTGATGAGTCACGTACAGAACGGGGTCGTCGTTTTTGATGAGCCGGTCACGTTGCCGGAGGGAACTGCGGTCGAGATTGCGGTGCGTGGTTCCAAATTGGACAGTCGGCCCAGTTTATGGGATCGGCTCAACGACGTCGTGGGCAAGGCGGACGGATTGCCGCCCGACGCGTCCACTCGAATAGACCATTACCTGACACACGGATTGCCGAAAGAATGAGGATCGTTTTCGCCGACACCTCGTTTTACGTCGCAGCGCTGAACCCTCGCGATGTCAAACCCGCTCGGGCCGAAGCCGTTGGGCGACGATTCCTCGGTCGTGTCGTCATCTCCGAATACGTTCTTTTAGAAGTGGCGACCTTCTTTTGCGAGCCGCCGCAGCGAGCGGCGTTCTTGGGGCTCCTGCAAACTTTGCAGAAGGATCCAGAGGTCACGATCGTGCCCGCATCGGCTGATCTTTGGCAGCGCGGGTCGCTCTCTTGACGGACCGCCCGGACAAAGATCGGTCGCTCACCGACTGTATTTCGTTTGTCGTGATGCAAGAGCGAGGCATTACCGATGCACTTACGGCCGACCACCACTTCGAGCAAGCTGGGTTCGTGGCGCTACTCAAGTAATGGTTGCGTGAATGGGCGATGCCGCTCAATCGTAATTCGATTGCCAGATAACAGGCGTCTACCAACCGGGGCTTCGGCGAGGCGCCTCCAGCCCCCGTCACCCGGACGGCGATTAGCTTGCGACGGCGCCCGTCGTGGTTCTCGGCGCCCAGAGGGCCTTGTCGATCAACTCCAGAAGCACCTGGGGATCGAACGGCTTTCGCACGTGGTAGGCACAGCCGCCTTGGTGCGAGCGGCGGATGATGTCGGGCACTTGATTGGCCGAGAGAAACATCAGCGGCACATCGGCCATCCGCGGCTGCTGCTTGATGAGCTCGCACAGTCGCAAGCCGCTCGCGCCGGCCAAGTTGGCGTCGGCAATGATCAGATTGGGCGGATTCTCGCGAGAACTGTCGAGCGCGGCCTGCGCGTCGCGGCAGCAGTGGCTAATATAGCCGGCCGAGGCGAGCAACTTGGCAACGGTCGCCGTATCTTCAGGATTGTGCTCGATCAGGAGGACGACGGCTTTCTCGGTGGCTTTCGCAGTCGCATTCGCAGGCGCCTTCTCGGTGGCCGGCAACACGAAACTCGCCGGCGCCGTGCCCATGAGCGGCACCTCTCCGATCATCGAAACCGAATGACAGTGGGCCACGATGCTCATACGTGAATCTCCCCGGACCAGCTATCGAATAAGAAAGCTCTATCGATTGAATCGTCATGTCGGGGGCGCCGAATTCAGGCGTCCTTGCCTGATCGGCGTGATAAGCAATTCTTCCGCCACCCGCAATGCCAGTACAATCGGCAGTTTCGGTAGATTGCGGAGGGGCAAGGGGCTAGGGGTGGTGGGACTAGGGACTAGCGAAAGTGACCAGCTGGCGGCGACGTCGCCGAAAACCCTTGGACCTCGTCCCACCACCCCTCGTCCCTTTGAATGTCTTGGCTGAGGATTTGCATTTCGCCGACGTTGACAGGATCGGCGGCGATCGAGATAATCCCGCGGCTCATTTCCCGGCGTTTCTGCCATATCGCTTTTCCGCGGATTTTTTGATGTCGCTTTCAGGCCTCGGCATGCTGGCTGGTCGGCGTCGTCCAGTGCGCCTTGGCGCCGCTGGGCTGATGGTGATGCTGCTTGGCTCCGCGACGGGCAATGTGTCGGCTAACGACCGATTGACGGACAACCGTCAGACCGCGACGGGCAAGCCGCTCTCGTTTCGCTCGATGAATCAGCCGCAGCCACTCAACGATGACGAGGGGGCTCAACCTCATTTGGCGCCGGACGTGACGCGAGATTCAACGCCGTCCGCTCGACGCCAAGACGAATTGCTCCCCGTCAACACGACCGTCGCTGGCGGAGGATCGCGCGAAGCCGCCGAGCCGATCGCTGGTGGCGCCGAAATGACATCGCCCCGCGCATTCGCGCCGTCCCATGAAATCGGAACGCCGGAGGAGGGCCTGCTGGGCCAACCGCCGTATCCGAGTTCGCCTAATTGCGACACCCAAGGCGGCTGGCCCCACGGTTATCTGCAACAGCAAATCGCCCAACCGCTGGTGGCCGCGAGCTGCGGCAGTCGGCCGTTTCACGTCGACGCACTGATCGGAGCGGTTCGAGCCTCGGAGCTCATCGCCGGACACATCGATCAAAGCACGGGCGTCATCGGCGGCACGCGTTTAGGCTGGGACTACGATCCCTATTGGGGCCTCGAAACCCGGGTGGCGTATTCGTCGATTCAAGACACGACCGAGGCCACGCCCCCCGTCGAAAGCGCGGACAAAGTGCTATTCTGGGATTCGAACCTCCTGTATTACCCCTGGGGCGACTCGCGGTGTCGGCCGTTTTTGAATGTCGGCTTTGGCTTGGCGGAATTCAACTTCATCGACGACGCCGGCGCCTGGCATCGTCGCGGACTGATCGAGGTCCCGATCGGCGGCGGCGTCAAATACCGCATCCACGATTGGCTCACGCTGCGAGCCGAGATTTTCGACAACATCGCCTTCGGCCAGGGCCAACTCTCAACCGTCCACATGGTCTCGTTCACGACGGGACTCGAATATCACTTCGGCGGCTCGCACCGAAGCTATTGGCCATGGGAGCCGTCGGGACGGTAGGTCGGATCGCGGCAACATGGATAATTACATAGCCGCGGCATTCTGCCGCGCCATCCTGATCTAGCGACCTCCGGCCCATCGCAATCAATCTCAAATCCGCAAGAAGATCTTTCTGCGGTACATCCACAGTAAAATTAGCCATAGCGTCAATAGTACCGCAGCGCCGTGGAGCAGCGGCTCGTAAGCATCGCCGAGCGACTCGAAAATCTTGTGGCCAAGATGCGTCGGCAGAGCGCGAAAAATAAAGCTCTCAAACAGATGGACCATGCAATAAGCCGCGATTGAGTTCATCCCGATCACGCGCAGCGGAAACGCCCAGGCTCGCCAGCCGACGATCTCCATCACGCCGAAAAATCCGGCTAGTAGCAAATAGCACCAGCCGCCGCTAAAGAGCACCCAACTCGGTGTCCAAATCCGCTTCACGATCGGGCAAACGCCGAACCAGTCGAGCAACCAGCCGCCGGCCAGCATCGCCAGGCCGACCACCAGTAGCCATCGGAATTTGGCCGCCGCCGGTTTCATGCTCCGCAACGTTTCTCCGGCGATCAGGCCCAAGATCATCGTGGCCAGCGTCGGAATGAAACTGAGCGTCGCATATCCGCCGCCGTTGTTTTCGAACGGCTTCTCTCGCGGAAACAGATTCAAGAACGAGGTGTCGAATGCCCAAGCGAGATTCGTGTTCTTGTTCCAGTGAGCCGCCAGCCCATTCAATCCATGCTCGCGGAACCACTGGGCGGAGACGCCGATCTTTTCGTAATCCAGCGGCGAATCCGGCAACGGATACCACACAAATGCGGTCCAATAGGCGGCCAGCACGACCCCCAGCGCAATCCACTGGTCGCGCACGGGCCGAAAGCCGAGCAGAAACAAAAATCCATATCCCAGCCCGATCTGCGATAGCGTGTCTTCGAACGTGAAATACGTTTGAGGTCGGCTGGTGCTCCGCAAGAACACGCCCAGCGCGACGAGAATCACCGCTCGCCAAAACGCATGCGCCGACATTTGCAGTTTGGACTGGCCGCGGGCCAAACGGCTGGCGATCGAAAACGGCAGCGCGACGCCGACCAACAGCGAAAACGACGGCTGAATCAGATCGTGCAGCGTGCAGCCGACCCACTCGACGTGCGTTTGATGCCAGCTCAGGAAATGCCAAAACTGGCCCCAAAACGTATTGATCGGTAGCGCCTTGGCGACGTCGTGCAAATGCAAGACCTCGGCCATCATCAGCAGCATGACGAGCCCGCGATAGGCGTCGATCGAGGTCAGACGGTCCGGGGCAATGGGCTTATCCGGCGCTGGCCGCAAATCGGCGTTCGGTGGGACGGTTTGGAGTAATTCGGTCATAGTGAATCAATTTACAGCAGAAATCTGCGAATGGAACGACCCCGGAAGGGGTCGCAGACGGTAGCCGGTGGTCAGGCCGCCTCGGCCGCCACCACCGCTAACGAGCATTACGAATTAATTCGACCCCGGCGGGGTCGCAGACGCATCTTGGAGAATGATCGTAACAAAGCCGGCTACCTGCGATCCCTTCCGGGGTCGAAGAATTCCTTATTGTAACCGCGATCCGGTGGTGTCGGCCTGAACGGCCTCAACCACCGGCTAACGTCTGGGACTCCTGCCGGAGTCCCAATACGGCATGCCTCATGTAGATCGAAGCTGTTATGCGCCGCGCCAATCTTCCAATCGTAATCCAGAAATCCAGGCGAAGTGCCTGATATTGCCGGTGACCAGGATGCGCTGAAACTCGATCGCTGTCGCGGCGACGATCAGATCGGCGTCGTTGCAGGGCTGACCACCGCGCCTAGCCACGGCCCATAGATCGGCCGCGCGATCGAACGCCGCGTCGTTGACGGGCAAGATCAGGCTGTTCCGGCAAAACTCTTGGCAGCAACGTCGGGTTTCGGATCAAAAGGTCAAAATTGAAAATCGGTGGCCACTTCGACTCCGATTCGCGGGTTGCCTATCATGGATAGTCTTGGGCGGCGGTTTGCGGGCATTTTGGCGTGGCGAGATGCTCAGCGTATCGCGCTGGCGTCCATCAAGGAATAAATCGTCCGCCGGTGTCCGAACGTATTTTGCGACGATTTGAGGTCTCCTGTTTCGAGAATTGGCTGACGTTTCGAGTCAAGATGATCGCAGTGCACAAACTGATTTGGGGAATCCTCTGCTTTGGCGGCGTTTTCGTAATGGTCGCTCCGGCCCACTCGCAGCAGCCGGTCGATGGGCTGCGGACGGTCGACGTGAAGCGATTTGGGATCACGGTCAAGGCGCCGGTCGCCTGGAATCTGATTGTCTGGAGCCAAGATGCACGGGCTTTCGTGCTTCGAGTGCCTCAAGAGAAAAAATCGTCCGAGGGTTCGGTCACCTGCGAATTGACGATGGCCCCGGAGACGCTTGCCGGGATTCGCAAACGCATGGCCGCCGAGGCGGAAGTCGAACGCCAGGAAATCCATCCCCAGCGCAAATTGACGCTCAACCGCATTAACCCCCTCGACGGCAAGCGATTCGGCGACGCGAAGGTCCAACGATTCGGCGAGCGGCTGGATACGCTTTGGGAATATCCCGTCGACGACATGGAATCTCGCCACGAGTTCACTGTTCGGATGATCGGCGGTGAGATGCTATATGCCTTCACGTTGCGAACCGATCAGGCCCACTTCGACGCCTATCGGGCTGATTTCGAGGAGATGCTGGCCGGGGCGATTCTCGTCCCACCGGAAACCAGCATCCGCCGTATGTCGGGCGACCTGTGGATGCAGCGGGATTTTCACTTCGCGCTTAAACTGCCCGTGACCTGGCGGCCGGCGTTCGGATCGAACGACAAGGTGCTATTCTACGCCGTGGGGAAACCGCATCAAAAAGTCAACGACAACCTGGTGGTCAGGGCAGGCCCGGCCCAGGCGCTGGATTTGGCGAAACTCCGCGACAGCTTGCCGCGAGAAATCACCACGGGCGATCCACAGGCGGTCGTCACGGCGAAACTCATCAAACAAGGGGCCGAACCGGCACTGGAAACGCTTGTTCAGACCAGGCGCGACGACCAAGACATCACCATCTTGGAGCGCCGGTTCCGAGGCCCTAAATGCAATTACGAAATCAAGATCACCTGCTCGGCCGACGAGTTCAAGCAGCAGGAAGTCGAGTTTCGCAAGACGCTCGATAGCTTTATCGAAATCGCCGAAACGCCGCCGAAGGACCCGGCATAGGCGTCTTGCGAAAGAGTAGACCCGCGCACGAAGTAAGCGCGGGCGATCAAAAGTTAAAAACGGGCGACCGCGAGTTCCCCGCGTGCGCGGCTCTTGGTCGCGATCCCGCGCGATCTCACATCGTCTCGATTTTCACGCGCACGAACCGCGGCCAATACAGTCGCGCATCTTTCGCGACTTGCCAGAAATCAAACGAACTCGCGACGTAGCTCACCACCAACTCGTCGTCCGTCGAGAGCGATGCATGAGCCTTGGCGGCATAGCAAAAGACCTGTTTGTCCCACGCCGCCTCGGGGCATTCGTAGATTGTCGACGCCTTCGACCAAGGTCCCCAGGGATTGGCCGCCGTGCGGGCGAGTATTTTCGGCGACAATCCGCGCTCCGTATAGACCAACACGTATTGTTTCCGGCCAGCCAAATAGCTCACGGAGCATTCGCTGGCCATGTCGCCGACCAAATGACTCGCCTGGCGGTAATCGGCCGTCCATTGCTCGTCGCCATAGAATCGCCATGAATCGAAATCAGCGATCTTGTCCGCCGGCGCGCGAGCGACCAAGAGACTTCGCTCGGGACCGGTGGGATGACGACTCTCGTCCGTGCCGTAGATGTAGACAACATCGCCGACGAGCAACATCGCGGCCCCAAACGATAACTCGCGATTCTCCTCAAAGATCGCACATGGCATGGGCTTCTGCTCGAGTCGCCACGCCGCCGGCGAATCGTGGGGATTGGATACGACGCCGAGCGTCCGGCCGACCGCGCGAAAACCAAATGCCCCCGGTTCGCCGTTCTTCTCGATTTGAGCAAGCGTCACGTACAAGCGATCGTGGGCCAACACGCTCCCGAGTGGCCAAAACCAACCCTTTCCGCTGGCCGGAACTATCAGAGCGATCGGTTTGCGATTCTTGTCCTCTCGAACGACGAATTGCATGGTCGCCTTCGAGCCCTGGCCATCCATGAGTCCGACGGAATTGTTGACGATCGTGGCCCCCGTTCGCTTGCCGTCTTTCACGGCGCCGACCCAAGTGTCGCTGAACAGCCACAGCGTGCGGTTGGTGGACAGCGAGACCGAATAGGCTCCGTCGCCGCCGATCCATCCGTCCTTGCGCTCCAGCAATGTGTTCATCTCAGCCAGCGGAGTCCCTTGACCAAAACGCAGGTGTTGACCGGCGTTCACGTCGATCGGTCGTGGGGAGGTCGTCGTTGACGCCCGAGGATCCGCCGCTCGCGAATCTCGTGGCTCAGACAGAAGTTGAATTAAAATGCCGGCGCTTAGAATCAACGCGGCTGAATATAAATCTTTATGCATCGTCATCGTCAATCCTTCTCCGAGGCGGATGTGCGAGGGCGTCTATACGCTGAGTCGCTAGCCATCGGGCGAATCGATGAGTTCTTGTAGACGGCTGCGCAGATCGTCGGGCACTCGGTCGACCCATGAGGAGTCAATCAGACCGACTTCAAGCATGTCGAGCAAATGCACTTGATCCTTGCGGCGGTACGACACGAGCTTCATCCGCACGAGCGCCTCGAGCGATACGGTCGACGTCTCGTCGATCATCGTCCGGTCGGTAACATCGGGGGACGGGTAGGGATAGTCGCCGCGGACATTTTCATTCGCAAACAGCAGATGCACCGCGTCGCGAAGTCCCGCGGCGGGGCCGTCCAAAAACATCGCCACGCCGTTGACAATTTGGAACACAAAGCCGAGCGGCGCCAGCGCTTCGATCGCGGCTGGCAAGTCGTCCCGGCGCAACAGTATATCGACGTCGCGCGTGTTGCGGACCGCCGCCTCATCGACCTGGGCAACCCAAAGCTGTACGGCATTTCCACCGACGACCGCATAGGGAATCTCGGCTCGCCCGAGCGCCTGGGCCGCGCGCCGCATCCGATCTCTAATTTTCTCCACGGCCCGCTCGATTCGTCGCCAAAGTTCGTCGCCCGTGTATCGGATGGTGGACATAAGCCCATTTATGACGTCAATCCTAGTTGGCTGTCAAACTGTTGGGCTTGGGGTGCAAGTCGCGGTTTGCTCTTTTTATGCGGCTTGAACCAAAAGCCGGTTTAGCGGCCAAGCCGAAGGCTCGGCCCCAAAGCCGCGGCATCCTGCTGCGTAGTACCGAGCCGCTATCGCGGGTCCGAGATATCGCTCTGGGCGACCTCAAACCTCCCACAATCGTCGTCCAATGGGAAGTAACTACTCGCTCGCCATCCGTGTACTGCGCAGCAGGATCCCGGGACTGTGTGTCGCCGCTTCGCGGCTCCCGGCCGGCCACTCGCCGGCGATTCTTAATCGTCGTTGTCCCTCTCGGCTTCGCCTGATACGATAAGAACGCGTTTGCGGCCAGTCCCGCGAACCATCGGGGCGTAGCGCAGTCTGGCTAGCGCACCTGCTTTGGGAGCAGGGGGTCGGAGGTTCGAATCCTCTCGCCCCGATTCGCCGAAGGCGAATGGAGCAGGAGAGCAGAGAAAGTCGAGAGGAGAAGGACAGCACCCTTCGCCCGACCCAACTTTCTCTGGCTCTCTTGCGGTCTACTTTCTCCTCTCTATTTTTCTGTCGGAAGCGCCCGTGGCCTTCGCCTTCGCAAAGTTGCTCGTCTACCAAAAATCCGTTGATTTCGCCGACGACATCGGCCGCACGTCCAATAACTTCCCTTGCGGCTACGGTTCCTAGTCGATCAGTTCAACCGCGCGGCCCTGTCGATCGCCGCGAACATCGCCGAAGTGTCCTGCCTCACGCGGATCTGGAATGTCGGGCTGGCTGGGTTAGCATAAACCAAACTGGGAGGACCCCGACCTTCAATGAGTCGCAATAACCCTAGGGAACGACCAGTAGACGAAAAGCCTGGGCGGCCAAGCGACGGATCGTGATAATTCACGGAAGAAGATTGCCCCAATCGAGATTCGAAAGCGACGCCAACTGGACTCGTCCGTTGTCGTTTTTCCCAAAGACTGACGTGTGATCGACTCGTGGCTCCATCAAGCGGCTTGGCCAGATTTCGGTCGTCTCTCTGGGGACAGTCCCCAGTGGTTTTGAGCACCGAATTTTTGGGCTTCGACCGACGCCGACTCATTCTCTTTCGTCGTTGGGCAACGACGACCGCGGCGCACAACTTGCATAGCGGCCCAAGACGATATAAATTGTGCGAGACTTTGACGGTTACGCAAAATAGGCTGGCAAGAATCTTGCGCGAATCGAGCATGGTTATCCCCTCCGCCATGCTTATTCACGGCGCTACGCCATCCCTTCACACATCAAGAACGGTCCTGCAAAGAAATGTCGGAAATCTACCGTCGGTATCCGCACGCCCGGTCCAGTCGAATCCAAAATGGCCCTAAACATCGCCTCGCGCGTGGACGCACAACCGCGTTCGAACGACTCGAATCGCGACAATTGTTGGCGGTCGACGTTCTGACCTACCGGAACGACAACTCCGGCGCCGGCGCCAACCTGCTCGAAACTCAGCTTTCACCCGCCAGCGTGCTGCCAGGGGGCGCTTTCGGAAAGCTGTTTGCCTTTAACACCGATGGCCAGATCTATGGTGCTCCGCTCGTCAAGACGGGTGTGACGATCGTTGATGGTCCGAACACGACCGCCGGCGCGGCGGGTCTCCACGACGTGGTTTTCGTGACGACGGAGCACGACTCCGTCTACGCCGTCGACACCAGCCTCACCGCCTCGGTCCGCATTCTCTGGCAGCGCGGCTTTCTCAGCGCCTCCGATCCCAACGACGCGCTGCCCGGCGCCACGTCGGTCACGACGTTCGCCAATGCGTTCGACGTCGCTCCCGAAGTCGGCATTACCGGAACTCCGGTGATCGATCCCAGCACAAATCTGCTGTACGTCGTTACCAAGACTCAAGAGACCGTCGGGGGAGTGACGCATTACGTGCAACGATTGCACGCTTTAAATATCGCCAACGGCGCCGACGCCACCACGCCCTTTTTGATCGCCGACTCGATCGACACGAAAACGAATAACACGCAGATCTTCGTGTACGGTAAGAGCGATGGCACGGATACGGTCGTCGATCCGTATAACGGCACGGGCAAAACGGTCGTCCAGTTCAACGCGCTGCGCGAATTTCAACGGTGTGCCCTCAGCTTCGTCAATAACACATTGTATGTGGAATGGGCGTCGCACAACGATGCGACGCCATATCACGGCTGGATCGTCGCCTGGGACGTTTCGCATTTGGCGACGAGCGGATTTCAGTTGAAAGGCGTGTTCAACGACAGCCCCAATGGAAACGAAGGCGGCATTTGGGAAGGGGGCGGCACATTGGCCTTCGAGCCGAACGGAAGCGCGTTTTACCTCGAAACCGGAAACGGGCCCGGAGGCAAGGGAGTTTCCGCGCTCGACGCCAACGGCTTCCCCATCGATGGCAACTATTACAACGCCCTGTTGAAGATCATCCCTGACGCGACCACATCGCCGACCCATCAGAACATCAATGGTTGGGGATTGAGCTTGGCCGATTACTTCATCCCGTTCAATACGCTGGCGCTGGACAACACCGATGGCGATTTCGGATCTGGCGGGCCGGTGTTGCTGCCCGACTCAGCCGGGATCGCCGGACACCCGCATCTGTTGGCAGCGGCCGGTAAGCAAGGAAAGATTTATCTCGTCGACCGCGACAATCTAGGCAAGTACGATCCCAACAACGACCACGTTATTAATGCCGTGCCCGACGGCAGCGGACACAACTCACCGCCGGTGCTAATTGCCGGCACGCTGAACACGTCGGCTTATTACAACGGGAAGATTTACGCGGTAAGTGGTTATCAAAGCATCGCCAAAGCGTTCACGATCGCGCCCAATGGCGCGATCGCCGCGGCGTCGCAGACCACGGCGACGTTCGGAACCTTGCCGGGCTCGCCGGTTATCTCGGCCGCCGGCACGACCAACGGGATCGTCTGGATCATGGACCGCAACGCCAGTCAGATTCACGCCTACGACGCGGGCAGCTTGTCCACGGAATTGTGGAACAGCGGCATGAAGGTGGGGGGCGCAGACGCAGTCGGCGCGGTCACAAAGTTCGGCACGCCCACGGTCGCCGAGGGCCAGGTCTACGTCGGCACGCTCACCAGTTTGGTGGTCTACGGTACTCAGCCGCCGGCCAATAGCGTGCCCACGGCCCCTGTGTTGTCGGCCTCGCCGCTATCGAATTCGTCCATTAGCCTGTTTTGGACCGATCCGTCGGTCCGGCCGAACACGGCGAGCGGCTATAGCATCGAACAATCGCTCGACAATGTTAATTTTACGTCGGCGACAACGGCGCCCGGCGGGAGCACAACGATATCGATCGGCGGCCTGTCGCCGCAAACGACTTATTACTTCCGGATTCGAGGCTTTAACGGAATTGGCAATTCGCCGTATTCCAATACGGCGAGCGCCGCGACCTCAAATCAGATTCCGGCCCTCGATTTCAGTTTGGGATTCGTCGGCGCCGCGCCCGGCAAACTGACGCTCAATGGCTCGGCGCTGCTGGGGGGCTCTAAACTCGAACTAACCAGCAGCCTACAATCCCAGACCGGCAGCGCATTCTCCAGCAGCCGAGTCGACGTCTCTCGGTTCAGCACGCAATTCACGTTCAACTTGACCGCCGGCTCGACCACTTCCGACGGATTTACATTCGTTATCCAAGGCAACTCGCCGACGGCGATCGGCGGAGGAGGCGGAGGCATCGGTTATTCGGGGATGGGCAAGAGCGTGGCGATCAAGTTCGATCTGTACAACAATGTTGGAGAAGGGCCCGATTCGACCGGCCTGTACACCGGCGGCCACTCCCCCGATAACTTCAATTCGATCGACTTGAGCTCCACGGGAATCGACCTGCACAGTGGAGATATCTTCCTGTTCAGCGCCACCTACGACGGAGCCACGCTGGCTGTCAACATTAAGGACACCAACACGGGCGCGGTCGCCACGCAGTCGTATACCGTAAATATTCCGACGTTTGTCGGCGGAACTAGCGCCTATGTGGGCTTCACCGGTAGCACCGGCGCTCAGACAACGCAGCAAGATATCCTGACTTGGACCTATACGCCGACCACGGCGGCCGCGCCGTCGGCGCCGTCCGCGCTCGGCGCTACGCCGACAACCGCCACCGCGGTGTCGCTCACTTGGGCCAACAATTCCACGAATCAAGCCGGCTTCAAGCTGGACCGAGCCAACGACGCAAATTTCACGCAAAGCCTGCTCACGCTCGTCCTGCCGGCCGCCCCCAATAGCTACACCGATAGCACCGTAGGACTGGCGCCTGGGGGAACGTATTACTATCGCCTGCGAGCAACGAACAATGCCGGCGATTCGGCCAATTCCAATGTCGTCAGCGTCTCCATTCCCATCGCGCCCCCGACGCCAACCGGCGCCACGGTGACCGGCGTCGCGGCCAGCGAAATCGATTTGAGCTGGACGGATAATGCCGGACATGCGGCGACCGGATATATCGTGCAGCGGCGCGTCGGCTCCGGCGCCTTCACGAACGTCGCTACGCTGCCAGCCAAGAACGCCACGCCGCCGAGCCCTTATACTTGGAGCGACCTGGCGGTCACGCCGGGCACGGCCTACGAATATCACATCGTGGCCTTCAATACCTCCGGCAACAACGATTTCACCGGCACGAACACGATCTCGCTAACTCTGTCTCCAAGCGTGACTGCAACCGCCCGCGGCAACTCGATCGCGTTATCTTGGGCGGCCGTGCCGGGCGCCGTCGCCTACAACATTTACCGAGGAACTGCCACCGGCGGCGAATCGCTGCTGGCCGGCGGCGTCATTAGCCCTTCGTTCGCGGACCGGGGCGTCAACGGAGTGTCGAAGTATTACTATGTGGTGACGGCCCTCAACGCCAATGTCGCGCCGATGGCCAACGAAAGCGCCAAGTCGAACGAAGTTTCGGCGACGCTTGTTCTCGCCGCGAATTACAGCAGCACGGCGCCCTCCGACCTCGTTGCCGGAGGCTCAATAACATATTCGGTGACCGTGACTAATACCGGCACGCAGACTTGGTCCGCCAGCGCGGTGAATGCGGTGCATCTCGGCGTGTACTTCAACGGCAATAGCGACGCGATTTCGGATTGGCAAAGCGAGCCCACCCGATTCTTGTTGCCCGGCGATGTGGCGCCAGGCGCATCGGCGACGATTAACGTCACTGTGCCGGCGCCGACAGCGCCCGGGACGTACGTTCTGCGGCAACGTCTGGTGCAAGAAAACGTCGCGTGGTTCGGCCAATTATTGGCCACGCCCGTCTTGGTCGAAAATCTGGCCGCGACTTATGCCGGGACTCCACCCACGGCTTGGGCGATCGGTTCGACCAATAGTTATCAGGTGACGGTGACGAACACCGGCTCAAGCCCATGGGCGGCCGGCGGCGCCAATCCCGTGCAACTGACGACCTATTTCGGCGGCGCGAGCGATACGCCCGGCGCCTGGGTCGCCGCGCCGATCGTAACGCCGCTCTCGGCCGACGTGGCGCCGGGCCAGTCGCAAACGATCGTGGTCACGGCCTCTGCGCCCAGCGCCGCGGGCAGCTATACGTTGCGGACGCGGTTGAATAAGCCGAACGTCGCGTGGTTCAGCCAAATGCTGAAAACCACCGTGACGGTGACGGGCACGCAGCCAACATTGGCCGCCATGTATGCGAGTTCGCCGCCGACGATTTGGTACGCCGGCCAGACGCAGTCGTATAGCATTACGCTTACCAACCAGGGCTCGCAAACCTGGAATGCCACCGGCGCCAATCTAGTGCATCTGGGCGTTTATTTTGGTGGCGCGAGCGATGCCGCGGGGCCAGCGGGCTGGAGCGTCGAGCCAAAGCGTTTCACGCTGCCAAGCGACGTCGCCCCTGGCCAATCGGTCACGATGACCCTGTCGCTCGCGGCGCCGACAACCGGTGGGACGTATATCCTGCGGGCGCGCATGGTCAAAGAGGGCGTCACATGGTTTGATTCGATGCAGAAAACCAGTGTGACGGTCGCCGCGCTTTCGGCCTCTTATGTCGCCAACCCGCCGCTGAACTGGACGCCCGGTCAGACTCAGACATACCCTGTCACCGTGACCAATACGTCCAATGTGACTTGGAACGCGGTCGGCTCGGACGCGGTCCACATGGGAGTGTACTTCGGAGGCGCAAGCGATGTCGCCGGATCGTGGACCACCGAGCCGATGCGAGTGAACTTGCCGGCCGATCTGGCCTCCGGCGCTAGCATTACGTTGAACGTCACCATCTCAGCCCCGTCGGCTCCAGGGAGTTATGTCCTACGCGAGCGAATGGTCAAGGAGCAGGTGGCATGGTTCGCGACGATGCTGCGGACCAACGTAACCGTGGCTTCAGCGACGACGGCGGCTGCGCTGAGGATAGTCGGCGCAGCAGCCATTTCCGCGCCGCCGACGGTCTATTTGGCCGCGGCGACGGGCGGTCCGCCAGCGACTGTCAAAGCTGGGGCCTCGCTCGCATTTTTTCTGTCGCTTGTCAACAACGGCGCGGATATTTGGAAGACCGCCGGCGCCAGCCGCGTCGGCGTGGCGGTCTATTTCGATCTTGCCGGCGCGGCCCCGCCAACGAAGCCAGTCGCCAGTTTGAATTTGGCAAGCGACGTGGCAGTCGGCGCGGAAACGCAATTGCCGATTCGAATCACCGTCCCAAAGCAAAAGGGTTCGTACGTCATGCGAGTTCGACTCATCGGCGACGACGGGGCCGTGTCGGACTACATCCTGCAAACTCCAGTCGCATTGAATTGAGTCCCGGTCGTTGAGGTCCTAACAAAATTATGGGCGCCCGGGGCTGGAGGCGTCCTCACCGAAGCCCCGGAGCGTGGCGCTGCGGCAAATAATCGCCCGCGCTTCTTGTCGGTCAGGGACACGCCAAAGTAACATTCGGCCCAGTGTTATGAGAAATACCCCCGGCAGGGATCGAACCTGCGACCTATGGTTTAGGAAACCATCGCTCTATCCACTGAGCTACGAGGGCTCTCAAAAGACCTGCCTCTGGGCGACTATTCTATCAATCGGCCCGCGATGGCGGCAGGCTGAGCGTCGATCAGGCGATCGCGACTTGCAGCGATTGATCCGCCGTTATTCTGAGATCGGCGTCGAACGTGATTGTGGCTTTGTCTAGCGCGATGGCGACTTTTAGCGGTAGGTTCTTGCCGGCGACCGTTGCGGTGACGCGAGCAGCCTTCGCGCCCGGGGCGAGTGTTAGCGTCAAGGTTCTTACACGCAACTCGCCCCATTTGACGCTGATCGTCGCCTGTTGACCGCCGTCTTTTTGATGTTGCTCGAATGTGCCCCAGCCCTCGGCTGTCGTGAAGGGTGCGCGGAATTTCTCCGGCGTCAGCCGCGGGGCGAATGCCAGATGCCCGCGCGGGCCGTGGTATTCGTAGCCACACGCCGCGAGGAATACGCCGTAGCTGGCCATCGCCCGGGCGTAGTGGTCGCCGCACTCGACTTCGTTCCAAGGATTGCGACGCGCGGCGTGGTAGCGGTCGTGAATGGCGCGGGTGATCGCGAGGCCCTCTTCGACCATTCCTTCCCAAATCATGTGCCCGGCGACTTGATACTCGAAGCCGGTCATGCACTCGTTGAAGTAGTAATCGAAATTTTGCTGGACGCGGGATCCGCTCCCCTGGGGCCAGGTACACATGATCAAGCCGCCTTCGCCGGCCATCGCGTACCAGCGGCCCGGCTTGTTGGCGTTGCGCCACGGCCCGACATCCGGCGTGAAATTATAACGCCAGAGCGATTTGAGCGCCGCGAGCGTATGCTCCTTGGGCAGGGCGCGGCCAAGGCCGACCTGAAACAACCAACTCTGCCCGAGCGCCTGATCGATTTCGCAGCCATTATAAGAGCCGACGGATTTGGCGTGATCCTTGTCGGGCGTTTGGATGTAATACTCGCCGTTGAAAAGCTGAGCGTCGATGTTCTTCTGCCCCGCGTCGGCGATCTTTCGGGCGGTCGCGGCGAAGGCGTGGTCTCCCATCTCGCGGGCCATCGCCTCACCGGCCAGCAGGGCCGCGACATACATCGAACTGAGCCACGAGATCTTGCCGAACCACGGAGCGTCGAGCGTGTTCATCTGGGCGCCGTCGAGAATCCCATCGCGGTCCGCATCTTGGCGGATGAGATACTCGATCGCCTGTTTGACTCGCGGCCAGATCCGCTGGAGAAAATCCGAGTTGGCCGACATCTGATGCTCGCGGTAAGCGCGTAGTATCGTTCCAGCTTGGCCATCCACGGCGACGCTGTTGTCGAACTCGGCGCGAAAGCCCATCCCGCCGTCGTTAGGGTGAAATGCGAGTCCGAAATCGACCCGTTCGCGCGTGTCGCGCTCCAGCGACGGGAACAACCGCGACACGGCCTGGGCATAGTGCCAGACATGCGTACAGGTGCCATCGCAGCAGCCGACCCCTTCCCAAGCATAGAACCGGCCATCGGCGAACCAATAACAGGTCGATGTGGCCAGCGTGGAAACATTGATCAGCGTGCGATCGAGGAACCAATACGGCAACGTGCTATCGAGCCACGTGTCGTGCCAGAGCCGCGTTTGCTGGGCGAGCAAATCGAAATGCTCCGCCAGATAACGAACGACGTCGACGGCGGAATGAAATCGCTTGGCGTAATGCCGGCCGCCTGGGAGGCGCGGCATCGTCAAATTCGGGAAGTGCCAAGTGATGAGGAACGTGGCCTTTGCCTCGGCGCCCGGTTCGAGCGTCATCGAGCGGGACATGCCGCCTGCCAGTTTTTGATCGAACGGCTTCGCGCCCGGCTGCTTGGCGTCGGGCGGCGTCGCGGGAAACAGCTGCGCCGGCAATTGCGAAGGATCGATTTCCGCGATTGACGCATCATCCTTGGCCGGCTGCAACAGCGCCAGCGCCATCGTGCCATAATCGGGCAGTTGATTCATGGCCACCGTCGACGGATGCGGTCGGTCGTCGAATTCGATTTGATCGATTTCGATGTGCCCCCAGCCGCCGCTGTAGTTGTCGACAATTTCGAAATGGGCCGTTTTGCCGGCGAACTCCTTCACGTTCCAGCCGGCCCATTGCATCGCGTCGGTATTCTTGCCGGTTTGTGTCCGAACGACCTTGTCGTCGACTAGCAGATTGATACACGTCTCTGCTCGGTGATCGCCGCCCCCGATGAGGAAGTTGATATAAGGGCGCTCGATTTTGAACTCGGGCGACGTCAGCTTACCACGCGGCGCGTCCGAGCCTGTCCACGAATTGGCCAGCGACTTGCCTTGGAAGCCCGACAGGTGCTGTTCGGGCGTCGTCGGTCCGGGCCGAGGACCTTTGCCGAACGCTTCGCCCTCGACCTTCCACTTGCCGAACGATTCTCCCTCGAAGTCAGCGAAGACCGTAGGCTCCTTGCCTTCCGGCAATTTTTCGGGCATCGCGGAGCTGAATTCGACGATCGTGGCGGCGGCGTTTTGATGCGGATAGTTCATCCGCATGCCGTCCATCGCGTTGCTCGCTAACCCCACGGCGTTTTGCAAATACCCACCCAGCCGGCATTCGACGCGCTGTTGGCTCGTGTTCTTCACGGTGAACTGCAAGACGATCGCCGGCAGGGCCGAATCTTCCGCGTTGAGCGGGATGAACGGCGAAAATGCTTCGAGCAAGACAGCCACCGGCGATTCGGCGTCGCGGTATTCGACATACCCGATAGGATATTCGCCGCGGAACGTCGTGTCGGGAAAGCCAGATTTATCCAATGTTTTGGTCACCAGCTTCTCGCCGGCCTTGAACTGGATGGCGAAGCCTTGCGCCAGAGGCGAGGCGGCTTGCGGCGGATGAGCGTAGCCTCCGTCGCCCGTGCCCAGGTGCTGATTGAAAATATCCCAGCGCCAGAGCCGGCCATCGCCGCCGAGATAGACTTGGCCCGCGCAAATCCCACCGACCGGCATCCCGATTTTGTCGAGTTCCGCGCCGCGATATACGATGCGATCGCCGCGAGCATAAAGCGACTTGACCCACTCGGGCAGCAGCTTCTTATCGGCGGGAATCAGCTTTTCGAACTCTGCCGACTCGAACGGTCCAGCCATCGCGGGTAGATTGAGCGCCATCGCGCCCGCGGCGCCGGCGAGCACGTTCAGAAACGCTCGGCGGTCGAAGGGTGAGAATGTGGCGGGCGGAGAGTGGCGAGTAGTCGATAGCCGCCCTGCCATCGGCTCACAAGGGCCCCCGCCGCAGCATTCGCTTGAAGAGGATTTTGATGGCGATGAGTTGGACGGCTTTGGAGAGGTATCGGACATGCTTTATCGATCCGGCGCGGCATGAGTTGGTGGGATAGGCGCTTGGCCTATCTTTTAACACGCGGCGCTTCCCGCCGCTATCTTTTCCCTGTGTCGCCTGCCTCTCGGCGCCGCGCTGGCAATTTGGGCAATCGACGCAACCAGACTCGGTGGGGCGATCGTGCGAATCGCGACAACCGCTAAGTTTCGCCGGATTAGAACGGCTTGCCCATCCGATAAGGAAAAGGACGTAACATCATTTCTCTAGCTCTGCGCCATGAATTGGGCAAAGGGTATTCGCATGCGGTCATTGCGGCTTGGATTCTTGACACTGTTGCTAGCGATCCCGTCGGCGGTCGCGAAGGCCGAAGAGGGCCCGCATTGGGGGGCCAACCTCGACGAGGCCAAACGTCAGGCGGCCGCGACGAACCGGCTGGTGCTCATCCATTTTTGGGCGCCCTGGTGTGGGCCGTGCATGCGATTGGAATCGACCGTGTTTTTGAAACCGGGTGTCGCCCAGTCGATGGAATCGCGCTATGTGCCGGTGAAAGTCAACGCCCAGGACTTCCCGGCGACATGCCGGCAGTTCGGCGTGGAGCGGCTGCCGACCGATGTGATCGTCACGCCCAGCGGCAAAGTGCTGCAGCGGCTGCAATGCCCTCAGGATCCCCTGCTGTATTCGACACAGCTCATTCAAGTATCCAACTCGGTCGCCAATTCGGGACCGAAAGCTGGCGCCGAAATGCAACTCGCCGCGGCGCCGACCGTGCCGCTGGCCGCGCCTACGGATAGTGGCAATCCATTTCGCAATACCGGCGTGGTCGTCGGGTCGCCGCCGGCAAATCAATCGCAAGTCGGGATATGCCAGGGAATTTCGCCGCAAATCAATCCGCGACCGCCCTCGATCGCGGCAGCTGCGTCCCATGTTGGCGCTGCACCGTTTATGGGGGCGCCACCCGCGTCCGGACAGACGCCGGCTGCGTCTTCGCCGGTCGGCACGAACGCCAATCCGTCCGGCGCGATCGACTCCTCGGCCACCGTGGTCAGTCCGGTCGGCGCCATCGGACCCATGCCGAGCAACGTTGCTTCCGGCCTGAGTTCGCCCACGATTGCCAGCGACAGTCGCCCATCGATCTTTTCGAGCGTTCCCGAAAATCCGACCCGCCCCAGCAGCCATGTCGCGCCGGCGGCGACCACTCCATCATCGGCGCCAAGCTTCGGTCTGGACGGCTATTGCCCGGTGACTCTCATCGAGCGCTCGATGGTCGCCAAGAACGACCCCCGGGCTTGGCTCCGCGGCGACATGCGGTGGGGCGCCGTGCATCGCGGCGTGACCTATTTGTTCACCGGACCCGAAGAGCAAAAGAAATTTCTGGCGTCGCCGGATCGATATGCGCCCGTACTCTCGGGCAATGATGTCGTGCTCGCCTTCGACAAGGGCCGACTCGAACCGGGCCGCCGCGAATTCGGCATGTTCTCCAATGGCCGAATCTATCTCTTCACCAGCGCCGAGACGCTCGCTAAGTTCATCGACCGCCAGAATACCGACCGTTACATCGACCTCGCTTGGCGAGCGGAGAACCCGCAATCGACGACGCGGTGACGGGAAAGAATTCGGGAGTCGGGAGTATTTGTAGGTCAGGCATCCTGCCTGACGTGGCGCGAACGTCGTGCGGCACTTGATCTACACTACAAGCAAAATCGCATGTCAGGCAGGATGCCTGACCTACGCGAGTTGCTTGGACATTCGGACGATGAGTTGTTCGAGGACCAAGCGGGCGCGATCGCCGGAGGAGCTTGATCCTTTGAGGGCCAAGTCGGCTTCCAGGAGCCAACGGTAGAGCTGTCCCGCGCGTCGGGCGCCGAGTTGGCGGATTTGAGATTCCGCCTTGTCCATCATGCCGGACCAGTTTTTGAAGCCGGCCTGCTCGAGCGCCTGGCGGATGTTGATGCGGCGGCCGGCGGATTGCGATTGATTGACGATTCGCGCTGCGGCGGCGAACTTGCGCAGCGACGAGGCCATTTGGCCCATTAGCGCGATCGGATTCTCGCCGGAGAGCAGCAAGCGGTCGAGCTGGACCAGGGCCTCGGCCGCATTGCCCTCGACCGCCGCGTCGATCATGTCCCAGGCTTTCTTTGCCCGCCAACCGCCAACGACATCCTCGACGAGTTGGATCGTAATGCCAGTCGGCGCCGATGCCTTTAGCCCCCGGCGAGTCGCCGGGGCGGGCGCCGTCACCGAAGTGGGCCCGGTCGCCACCCGGCTCTGATCGCCCGCGGATTCGGGGGCAACAAGCGACTCGCTCGCCACCAGGTTGGCCAGCTTGGCGGTCTCCTGGTCGAGCCGCCCCATCTGCGGCCCGACGATTTGCATCAGCCGATCGGCCGCGCCGGGAGCGAACGTCACGTTGTACTGCTGCTGGGCGCGATCGCTGATCCAATCGAGCAGCGTGCTTTCCTTGGGCGCGGAGCAATCGATGTTCAGTCCCGACTCGGCCACCTTCTTGTAGAGTTTCGTATTGCTCGGCCAAGTCTTGACCTCCAGTACAAGCACGCCGGTCTGACTCGGTCGATCCGCATAGTCTTCGAGCGAATGCCGATGCTCGCTGACGAAGTCATCGGCCTCAGTCACCAGCGCCAATCGTCGACCGGCGCCAAACAGGGCGACGGTCGACAGTTCGTCAAAAACATCGCGCGGATCCGCGTCGTCGCCGACGAACGCTCGGAACGACAAATCTCCGTCATCGTCGGTCAGCACGGCCGCCTTGAGTTGGGCGATAATGGCCGATTTCAAAAACGGCTCGTCGCCAAACAGCGCGCAAATCGGCTTCGGAGGGTATTTTTCCGGTCGCTGCAAATAAGCGAGGCCAGCGATCGCCGCGGACGAGGATTTGGCCATGAAACGCGACGGCAGAGCGGGGAAAGGTGGTTGGCTTGGCTCATTGTAGCGAATCTCGCGGCGGCGGTCAGTCGATTACCGGAGCGGGCAACTACTCGGCCCTTCGCTCCGCCACCTTCACCAGCCATCGGGTCGGTCGAGGATCGCCCAACGAACAGGTTTCGGAATTTTCTTTCGCCCAATCCGCCGGCGCCGATCGCCAAAGATTCCGTGGAGCCAGCGACCGAACCTTGCCCAGCCGAAGATTGTCCGTATCATGAATTGGGCGGTTCCGCGTCGGGCCCAGCCTCAAAAATGGCCGTGGATCTCGCGATATTACGGCGGTTTGAGTTTCATGAAAGTGGAATGGGTCATGCAACGAAAAATTGATCGAAAGACGCTGCAGCTTTGCAGCCAAGTCGCGGACACGCTCAACCAGGTGCTCGCCGGCGAATGCGATGACGACGTGCTGCGCGAGTTGCAGGTGCTGTCGGTCGTGCCCGCGCCGGACGCGACGCAGTTGATGGTGATCGTCGCGCCGGCGTTCGCCGAAGGCCGCAAATACGCCGAGGTACTCTGCCGATTGGCCGAGGCGTCCAAACTGCTCCGAGCCGAAGTCGCCGCCGCGATCACTCGTCGTCGGGCCCCGAAGCTGCTCTTCCAGTACATCGACAGCCCGACGGGCTATCGCGACGAATCGGCTTAGGCCCAAGTTTAGGACCACAGCCCGGGGCTTCGGCGAAGGGCCTCCAGCCCCGTCCACCCATCGCGACTCCGCATTGAGTACGGGTACTACTTCAAATTCACCTTCGTCGGCTTGGGATTCGCCACGCCGCTTTCGACGGTGGCGTCTTGCTCGACTTTGCGGACTTTATTGTGGACCGTGCCCTTGGCCGAGAGTTTGTATTTCCCGGGCGGGACGCCGCTGAACGTGAAGCCACCTTGGGCGTCGCTGGTAACGGCGGGGATTTTTGGGCCTTTTTCGGAGGTGAGCATAAGCTCGACCTGCGGCCAGGGTTTGTCGCCAAACGTCACGATACCTTGCAGCTTGCCGTTGGGCGCCTCGGCGGCCGTATCGGCTTCGACCTTCGAGATGAGATGCACTTTGACTTTCGTGTAGTCGCTCTTGTTGCCGACTTTGTCGGTCGCCCGAACGATCAGCGAGAGGTCGCCGATGCTGAGATTTTTGGTCGGCAGCTTGGCGGACCAGCGGCCCGCGTCGTCTTTGAATAGCTCGATGGCTTCGACCACGTCGTCGAATTTTCCGTGACCGACCGGGTCGAAGGCGGCCTCGACGCGATCGACGCCGCTGAGGTCGTTGTCGGTGGCCCAAACGGAAACTTCAACGTCGGGTCCCAGGACGGGAATCGCCGGCTTGAACTCGACCCGTTCGATGTTCGGCGGGGCGCCGTCCAGCAGAATATCGACCGGCTGGCTCCAGCCCGTCTTGCCGCCGGAGAAAATTCGCCCGAGGACCGAGACCCGGGCGTTGCGTAGCGAGGGCGCCGGCACGGTGAGATGAAAATCGCCGACGAGCGAATCGAGTGTGAGCGTGCCTGGCGTGGTCCATGGATCGAGTAGGATTTTCACCTCGCGGTCGGTCGTCAGCCGAACGCTGGGCTCGTTCCGCAAATCGCGGTCGCGATCAACGTCGATTCCGATTTCCAAAATATCGTCGGGATTCTGAAATGCCGACAGCGGCGCGTCGACCTCGGCCTCCACGGGGATGTATTCGATCGGCGCCTTATAGGCCTTCTCCGCGGGCGGATGCGTGATGCGGACCTCGCGCAGGTCGGTCTGCTCGGGCAGGTCGCTGGACTGGATGCCACAAGGAATGCGATAGACGAACGCCCGAGGATAGCCATCGACCTTGAGCCGCAGCGTGAGCGTTTTGGCTGCGTCGGCGGCAACTTCGGCGAACAGATTGGCCGTGTAATCCGGAGCGGCGAGTTCCGCGTCGAGCTGGGTTTGCGCGGTCGGCGAAAGCGGCGGCGTGATGTCAGCGTGGATTTTTACGGGTCCGGGGGGCAGCAGCTTGGCGTCGATGGGGGTGACGTTGATCTGAACGGTCTCGCGATCGAGATCGTAACCGACGCGCGGCCGCACGTATTTGCGGGGCCGCTGCGGCGCAATATCGATCCGCCGGAAATTTTTTGCGTGAGACTCGCGATCGGTCGTCACGATCAGCAGACCGTGCTCGAACAGCGGGCGGGGTGGGCCCTTGCCTTCCTCCGGCGGCGGCACTTTTTTATCGCCGCCGGGTCCGGGGAATGGAATGGCGACCGGCTTGCTACCGGCGGGCAGCGAGACTTTGCTCATCAGAGCCAACGACTTGACGGGGCCGACGCGAGCCATCACACGGTCGGCGTCAACCGCCTCCAGCGGCGCGGTCGGCGGCGCGAACGTGGGCGCGCCGAGCAGCCCGAACAGCTCGACATCGACCGTGCGGTCGGTTTGGCCGTTGTTCACGAGACTCAACCGAAAGTCGGTTTTACGATTCGGAAACGGATATAGCGTCAGCTTGTCCGTGGCATTCAGCGATGTGGCAACTCCGCCATCGACGACCAGCTCGATCATCTGCGGCGCCGGAAGAAGAATCTCCGTTTCATGGCGCACGGCGGATTGGGCCGAAATGACTTTCGCGATCAGCGGCGTGGGCAGCTTCGAGCCGGTCTTCATCCGCACTTTGCAATGGATCGATTCGCTGCTGTTCGGCCTGAGCTTGAATGTCGGCGCCAGGCCCAAACGATCCGGATGTAGAATTTCGCCCACGGGCAGCGGATGACCGGCCGCCGCTGCGTCGGAGCGGATCTGATGCTCCAGATAGACGTGGCCACTGGCGGCGCTTTGCACCTCGATCAGATCGGTCGCATATCGAAGCACGATCCAGACATCAATGGCGTCTCCGGAGTTCGAGCGAGCGACGAGTTCGACAAGTTGCTCCGGCTCTGTAGAAAGATTGAGCGACGTCGGTCCGGCGATCGACAGCGCGATATCGGAGCCAGCGGCGGACGTCGGCTGGAGCGGAATGCGCGTCGCTTGATCCCGATAAGAAGTTTCCGCCACGGTGAGGTATTCGACATCGATCGGCTTAGCGTCGACAATGGCGGAACTCATTCGTCTTTCTTGCCACACGAGAAGATCGTACATCGCCGCTGCCGAAAGCTGCGCGGTAGGCGAGAGCTTGGTCGCGCGGCCCGCATCGCGAATATCGACCAGCCGCAGCATCCGATCGGCGTTTTGCAACGCGCTCAGGCGCTTCGAGCGAGTGGCGGGATCGGAAAGATCGGCGGACTTTTCGACAGTCGTCTCAATCTGGCTGGGCAACTCGTGATAAAACTCGGCCAGCGCGGCGCCGAGCGCTCGCGCGGCCTGATAGCGGGCGTTGATGGATTGCGATTGCGACTGGAGCGAATGGAGATCGTTCGCCTGCGGCGTAGCGCCGCCACCGAGTGGCGACAGGACGGCCAACGACATTCCCAGCCCCGATTGACCGGACGGGGTTGGACCGACGATCAAGCGGACGAGCGCCAACTCGAGCTCAGTTCGGTCGATGACCGCTTGCCAACGGGCCGCGTCGCCAGTGGGCGGCGTTTCGTCGATGGAACCGATCGTGGCGGGCTTGAACCGGGCTGCCAATCGGCTGTCGGCGTCGCCGGCGGCGCCTAGCAGCCGCGATCGCGCGTCGGAGCCCAGTAGCGGAGTCGACAGCAGGGCGTCGATTCGCAGACTGCTCCCGGGCCCGGGCGTTTTGCCGGCCAAGGCGTCGATCGTGTTGTCGGAGAGCCCGGCGTCAAGGGAGTCGACTACGGTCGCGATTTGACCGGTCAACTTGATGAGCTGATCAATCTGAGTGGTTTCTGCCGGCTGACTTGAAAAATCGTGACCATAGAGAGCGGCGTCGAGTTGCCCCACGAGCCGCAGAAAATCGAGAATATCGGTTTGCTTGGGCGCGTCGGGCGATTCGGGCGCGGCGGCCCGCCACGAGACATAGTAAGGCGCTCGATTCAACAGATCGTTGCGGAACTGGATCGCGCCGGCGACCACGGACGCATCGTCGGCGGCTTGGTGATACTGGTCGTTCGCACGGCGAAACTGATTCGTCGCTTGGGCTTGCCGGTCGTCGTCGACGGCATCGATCAGAATCTTTTCACCGGCCAGCCGCAACTGGTCCGCGGCTTCGACTCGCTCGCGAATCCAAGGCAGGACAGCCGGATCGATCGTCGCTACCACTTCGCTCGAGCGGCGCGTGCCGATCGCCAATTGAACGACCGCCCCATCGACGCCGACGAGTTTCGAAAGCTGACGGGCGAAGCGGATTTCAGAAAATCGATCGAATGCCGGATTTAATTTCGCCAGCCAAGCAGTCAACTCGGCAGGCGTCCCATCGTGAGTGAATCGATCGAGGGTGGTCGTAATGGCCGCGATCTCATCTGGTAGCGGCGAGCCGTTTTGATCGGCGAAGAGCTGCGCCATCGCGAGCGAACCCGGCGCGTCGACCTTGGACGGCAAACGCGGGCGGACACTGCCGATCCGAGCGGCGAGGTCCGGCGGTCGATCGGCTTCGAGCGGGCCGGGGTTGGGCAAGTTGGCCAGGCGGCCGAGCGACTTTTGTAGCAACCGGCCCAGCTTGGCTTGATCGGCGATCTCGCCGGCGCGATAGAGCTGCTCTTGGGCGAGGAGCCATTCTTGATATTCGCGCCATGCGGCCGGGGCGTAATCGATCGGCCGGGCTCGATTGCCGGTCGACGTTTCGAACTCGTCGCGAAGCTGCCAGCCTTCGACCAAGAGATCGCCGGCCGATGGGGGTGGCGCCGGTTTGGATTTCGTGGCGCCGGGTGGTTTTTCGGCAGAAGCGCCCGGCGGACCGGGCGTCGGCGATTTGTCGCCATCTTTCTTTTCGCCTGCTTTGTCGTCGGCCGATTTTTCGCCAGATGGTTTGTCGGTCGGCGCGTTGCCGCTGGTCGCCTTTCCTTCGCCGGGCTTCTCCGCGGCTTTGTCGCCATCCGCTCTCGCGTCGCTGGATTTCGTATCGGCGGCTTTTGGGTCTGCCGATTTTACATCGGGCGATTTAGTGTCGGTCGGTTGGTCGGCTTTAGCGGCCGCTGCCTCGGATTTATTGCGAGCGTCAGCTTCTTGCGCCTTTCTGGAAAGCTTTTTCGAGACCTTCGCGGTTTTCCGAGCCTGTTTAAGTCCGGGCACCTTTTTCTGACTCGACGCGACCACTGGGACAAAATTGGCTTGAGCCGAGTTGGCGTAGGGCGTCAACGGAGTTGCATCGGGCACTTGCGGGAACGCGCCCTTGGTCGACGGCAATTTAATGCCGCCCGAGCCGCCGGAGTTCACCGTCGGCAGCAGCACTGGATAGCCGCCGGAGGGCAGCGTTTCACCGCCGCCCCAGAGCAGCACAGGCGTTTGTGCCTCGCGGCCCGCCGTCGATTCCTGCACCCAGGCCGCGACATTCGCTCGCACGAAACGATAGAGCTCATTGACATCGACGGTTCTGTCGCCATTCAGATCGGCCGCTCCTTGCAAACCCTGCGCGATAAAATAGCCGAACACCGATCGCTCCAGCGCCCACGAGACATGCGACCGCTGCAAGACGGCATTGGAATTCAAAACCCACAGGTTGGGGTCGCCGGTCTGGGCAACTTCTTCCTCAAGAAGTCGCGGAAATTCGTTGACGACCATCCCGACCCGCGGATCGGATTCGATGCGCCCCGAATCGAGAATCAATAGCTTCACCTTTGCCGGCGTGTCACTAACCTGGCGGAGCAATTCGGCGGCCCGCAACCGACCGGCGGACGGATTCGCGGGATCGAAATCCCGGCAGAGCACATAGGCCGTGCCGTTGTCCGATACACCGTGTCCGTCAACATAGACGATCAGCACGCCATCTTGCTCGGGCGTAACATCGGAGAGCGACGTGGACAGGCTGCGCATCTCGGATGCCGACGACATCTGGCTAAACAGCAGGGGCGGCCGATCGACATCCTCGGCGGTCGTGCCTGGATCGGGAGGCGGATTGTAGAGTACCGATCGCAGTGGCTCAAGCGCGCCATAGTCCTCCATCGCAAACGTGGCCGGGGGCGCCTTGAGCGGTCGATAATCGCCGCCCGTCAGAAAGACCAACTGCGTGAACGGATGATAGAGAGGCGGAAAAACGAGCCAAAACAGCCCGGCGAGCATCGCCAAAAACAGGATCGTCATTCCCGTTCGACGCAGACCTCGCGATCGCCACCAACCGGACCGCTCTTGCTGGGGTCGCCAAACGCTCCGCTGCGCGCGCGTCGGTTTCGCTGCCGCATCCGTGCTGACCGTGGTCGTTTCACTCGCCATCGACGCTCCTTTTCGACAAAAAGCCACTATTCCCAGATTAGCGGCTGCAAGCCGTTCGCGGCAACAGCGATTGGAGGAGTGCCAACGCGAGACGGGGATCACTTACATATCCGCAGCATCCTGCCGCGCCGTGCAGCCCCCATTAACGCAAGGCGCCGTCGTTAGTCCGAGTTCGAGAATCAGTTTGGCCGCGAGCTCGAAATAACGTCAAAAGTTCCGCGACGACAAAATCGGTCGTTACCAAGCGGTCTTGATTTTTTGCCAGGAAAGTATGGGCGGATATGTGATCCGCGGCACGTTAGCGGCAAAGAAGGCGGCCGGTATCGACAAAGATCATTTGCGGCAGCCGTACAAAATCAGATCGTGGTCTCGGTTGGAAAACTCATCTTGCGGTCCCTCCAGCGGAAGAGAAGACGTCTCCGATAGCATCGCGTCGAACGCCTCGCATTGGAGCCCGAGCAAGTCGATGGGTTCGGTCTGATTTGGGTCGTCTACGCTAACGATCGCCAGAGAAACGACCTCGTGTTCCTGAAGGTCCACTGGATGCAAGGGCTTGAAAACCCCGTTTTCATAGAACGCGGAAAATGGAATTTGCATGTTTAATTGTGCAGCGATTTCCGCCCGTCTGCCAAGCGAAGTGCCCAGTTACCCCTGCGATTCGATTTTTTCGAGGACTTTCCACAGTCGCCGCTCGAAGGCATCTTGCCCGACGACGATTTCCAGCCCGATGGCGACGGCCCAGAGCGGCTTGCCGCCGAGTCGATCGACGCCGAGCTTGACCAGGTCTTTGTGCGTGCAGAGCACGGCGTCGACCGGCAGTTCGGCGGCCCACTCGGACAGCGACTGGACGTCGTCGCGGCCGTAGGCAAAGTGGTCGGGAAATTCGCGAAAATCAACCGTGTGACAGCCGCATCGATCGAGCGTATGCCTGAAACCGGCCGGGTTTCCGACACCGCAAAAAGCCGCGATCGGCCGTCCCGCGAGGCTCGCCAGGGGCTTGGTCGCGCCCGAGGCCGACAACAGTTCGCGCGGCCGATGCTCGCACTCCACCCAAACACACTTGGGATTGAGCTGCGCGACGATCGCCTCGATGCGCAGCCGCTCGTGGTCCTGAAGGACATCGCGGCGCGACAGCGCGACCACATCGGCCCGGCCAAGGCTCGCCACGGGCTCGCGGAGCATGCCGCGAGGAAACACGTGATCGAATCCGAACGGCTCCAGCGAATCCAGAAGCACGATATCCAAGTCGCGATGGATCCGCCTATGTTGAAACGCATCGTCCAACAAGATCACTTGGCACTCAAACTCCTCGATCGCCATTCGCGCGGCGGCCACGCGATCGGGGTTCTGCACGTGTGGAACGTCGGGCAGTTTCTGCTCCAACTCGAGCGCCTCGTCGTTGCTCGCTCCCGCTTCGGCCCCATAGCCGCGACTAATGATCGTCACCCGAGCTTGGTTCCTGCGAAACCAATGGGCGAGCCACTCGACCATCGGCGTCTTGCCGGTCCCGCCGAGCGTGAGATTGCCGATGCTCACGACCGGCACGCTCACTCGCTCGATGGCTCGGCGGCCGGAATCGAATTGCCAGTTCCGCAGTCGAACGGCCACGCGATACGGTCCCTCGACCATCCAGAGCCCCGCGCGCCACGCCGCCGCTAGGAATCCGCGCCGCTGACCGCTAACGATGGCACGAAATTCAGTGGCATTCACGGCAAGCGATTCAAGGGGAACGGCGTCGATGTGCAACGCTTTGACGCCTGCTAGGCGCCGGCGGCACGGCGATTTTAGGCCGAAATATCTTGGGGCGATAGACCCAGCCCAGCCGACGCTTTGCGCCGCCCGTCGCTTTCGGCGCCGCCGCGATCCTGTAGAATGCCTACCGAGGCGTCCCCCCAGCATCGGATTCAGCGGAACATAACAGAGGTTGGCCGTGAGTCAGTCTGCCCTCAAATCGCCACGCCGCGGCGCCCCGATTCGTCAGGCGCTCTTGAGTGGGCTGGGCGTTTTGCTGCCGCCGCTGCTGACGATCGTCATCCTGGTTTGGGTTTGGCAGACCGTCAGGGCCTATGTCCTCGAACCCGTCACGGCCGAGACTCGAAACGTGGTGGCCCTGGCGGTCGCGGACATCCACGATGAATTGCCTGGCGCCAATCGCACCGGTGATGGCGATGTGCTGATCTGGAACGGCGTTTCCTATCGGCAATTGGACGGCGGGCAATACATCCCTCTGCCGGTCTACAACACGGTGCTCAAGGGGATCGGCATGGCGGCCCTGCCGACCACGGGAATCGGATTCTATCGCCGTTACGTCGAGCTGGTCTACCTGCGGCCGATCGTCGTCGTGCCGGTCTTCATCGTGCTGTTTGTCGCGCTGATGTATTTGCTCGGCAGCCTATTCGCCGCCGGCGTGGGTCGCGTGCTGTGGACGAGCTTCGAGCACGGGATTACGCAGTTGCCGGTAGTCCGCAGCGTATACGGCGCCACCAAGCAAGTCACCGACTACATGTTCAACGAGGGAGAACTCGAAGAGGGCGCCAAGTTCAAGCGGGTGGTCGCCTTCGAGCATCCGCATCGCGGCCAATGGCAGATCGGTTTCGTGGCGGGTGAAGGGCTGAAGCAAATTCGCGAAATTGCCGGCGAGCCGCTGGTCACCGTGCTCGTGAGCGTCAATCCGATCCCCATGAGCGGCTATATCCGCCTGATTCCCAAATCGCAGGTCATCGATCTCAACATGACGTTCGACCAGGCGATCCACTACATTGTCAGCTTCGGCGTCGTGCTTCCGCCCCATCAGATTCCGAGAAAAGCGGCTTCGGTAAGTGCTGAAATCGCTCTTCCGCCGGGCGAGCAGTCGCCGGCGATTACCGGAGAACGATGAGGCCGATAACTGCCGCGCCTAGCTTATCTCGGCCGCGCATAGGGTGACGCTTGGTGGCGGGATGAGAACCGGAATCCGTTCTCGTTAGGGCTACCGCCTTGCTTCCGAACGATCGTGAGTCGATACTCATTTTCATCCCTTAGGCGTCGCGGGAGTGTTGCAACGGCCGTGCCAGGTTCCATTTCAAACGGCTGATTTAATTCATTAGGTCAACGGGCGCCATGCAGCCGATGTCATCGGTCACGGATCTGAGCCTCTTGCGGCGCGTTCAGCAGCACGACCCCGAGTCGTGGCGGCAGTTCGTCGAATTATACGGACCGCTCGTGTTCGCTTGGGCACGACGATTGGGAATGTCCGAGCACGACGCGGCGGACGTGACGCAGGAGACCATGCTCTCGGTATCGCGAGCCATCCAGGGGTTCACGTCCAACCGAGACAATTCCTCCCTGCGCGGCTGGTTGTGGACCATCGTCCGCAATAAAACGCGCGACGCGCAGCGGCGTCTCCGAGAGGCCGATCAAACCGTCGATGCAGCGCACGAGCAACTGCGGCTCGCGACGATACCCGAAAACAAGCCCGACGATTCGGACCCCGACGAATCGCGCGAAGTCGTGCGGTTGCTTCATCGAGGCCTCGCTCAGGTTAAAGCCGGCGTCGAGCCGAACACTTGGGAAGCGTTTTGGCTGGTCGTCGTCGAAGGGCTGTCGACGGATGAGGTGGCCGGTCGATTGGAAATGTCGCCCAATCACGTTCGCCAGTGCCGATCGAGGATCCTGCGGCGGCTGAGAGATCTTTTGGGGGAAACACCCTGAATTCTTCGAGCGTCGAAGTTCAATCCGCACTCCGGGGCTTCGGCGAGGACGCCTCCAGCCTCGGCCACCCGGCGGATTGTTAGCGGTTTTAAGCGTGGAGAACTCTGATCTCCACTAATCGTCGCTAATGAATGATTAGTGGCAATTAGCGTCGATTAGCGTTCCCCTCCCGCAGCGGTTTTGTGAGGTCCTTTAAGGCTCCGACCGGCTAATTGTTCATTCCTCGATCTTGGGGGCAGCCAGGTTTGGGGAAAAATTTCGTCGTTGCGTGTCGCGCGGCTGCGTTATTCATGGTAGACGCCACTCCACAATACGTCGCCTGTCATTGAGGAACTCCCATGTCGCGAGACAACCACCTTACTCCCGATCAAATCCGTGATTTCTTGCTGGGCAAGTTACCCGGCGAGGCCATCGACGAAGTGGTCGTCCATCTCGACGAGTGTCCCGACTGCGAGTGTACCGTGGCTGCGATGGACGGCGTATCCGACACGGTGGTCTCGCAAATCGCCAGTCCGCCGCCGACCGCTCGCGAATCCGAAAACACTCATCTGCGCGAGGCGCTCCATCGAGTGCTTGAGACCAACCAGGCCAACGCCGTTGGCGGCGCGGCGCCCGTCGAAGTCGATGCGGCGCCCACGCGGCTGGGAGTGTACCAGCTTAGGGAGAAATTGGGCGAAGGAGGAATGGGGGCCGTGTACAAGGCCCTGCACACCAAACTCGACAAAATCGTCGCCATTAAGCTGCTGCCCCGCGACAAGACGGCCAATCCGCAAACCATCGCCCGATTCGAACGAGAGATGAAAGCCGTCGGCAAGCTCGACCATTCCCATATCGTCCGGGCGCTTGACGCGGGCGAGCTCAATGGCACGCACTTTCTCGTGATGGAATACGTCGAGGGAATCGATTTGGGCGCGCTCGTCAAGCAGCTTGGACCACTTCCGATCGACGTGGCCTGCGAACTCGTCCGGCAAGCGGCGCTCGGGCTGCAATATGCCCACCAGTACGATATGGTTCATCGCGACGTTAAGCCGAGCAATTTGATGCTGACGACCAGCGGCGAAGTGAAGGTGCTCGACTTGGGCTTGGCCTTGCTCGTGGATAGCCCAGACGCAGGCGAACTGACTTCGAGCGGTCAAATCATGGGCACCGTCGACTATATGGCGCCCGAGCAGCTTTACAGCAGTCATCAAGTCGACATCCGAGCGGACATCTTCGCGTTGGGAACGACGCTGTATAAGTTGCTCTCCGGCGAAGCTCCGTTCGCCGGTGGGAAGAACGATACCGTGATGAGCAAAATGATCGCCGTCGCATCCTCGCCGCATATGGCCCTCTCGCGGCGACGCAAGGATATCTCGGCGCCACTTTCTCAACTGATGGATCGATTGTTGGAAAAAGACCCGGCGAAGCGGCCGGCTACTCCCCTGGAAGTCGCCGAAGCTCTCTCGCCGTTCGCGGCGGGCGCCAATGTGGCCGATCTGTTGGCGAAAGTCGGAATTCTCGCTAAGCCTTCCAGCGACGGGCGACGATCCAGCTTGTCGTTGAGCAGTGCGTTGCCTGCGGGTGCGCCGGCGGTCCGATCGACCTCAAATAAGCAAACCAACGGGCCGCCCTGGTATCGTCGGCCGGCCGTGCTACTCGGCGGGCTGGGCGCCGCCGCGGCCATTTTACTCGGCATCATCTTGACGATCCGAAACAGGGATGGCCAAGAGATCAGCCGTGTCGAACTGCACGAAGGGGACAAGATCGAGTTGGTCGAAGGCGCCGGCGCTACGCCGCACAACGCGGCAACGCCTGCCGTGCCGACCTCAACGGAAGCGATTACTGCAACACCGCCCGTCCCCGTTCCCACCTTGCAAGATATAGACAAACCGTTCGTGGTGATCTCCGAAGATGGTCGTTCGAACAAAACGACTCATTTTGGCACGTTGCTGCGAGCCATCGAGCAGTTCAAAAGCGGGGACACGATCGAGGTTCGCGGCAACGGGCCATTTATCGTGAGCGGCCTGACGATCGATCGAAAGAAGTTTCATTTGCGCGCGGGCGCCGGATATCGTCCTCAGTTCCGAGGGCGATTGAATGGCGCCGAGGCCTTTGTGCGATTGACCGACACGGATTGCCTTGTCGAAGGCTGCGACTTCCTCCTGCCGTCCATGTACTCTAGAGATTTCATAGCCGGTTCGGGGCCGAAATGGGAATTCATCAATTGCCGGTTCCTCACGTCCGGTGATGGCCATATTTTCACCTACGGCGGCGAGCGCCTGCGAATTGTTGATTCTCTTATTTCGCAGTCCTCGGGATGGGATGGTCCCGATTGCTGGCTCGCCTTGACCGGCCGCAGGGTGGAGCTTGAAATCCTCAATTCGATCGTTCGAGTCGGCGGAAGAGCGGTGATTCCGGCAATTCCCGCCGGGGAGCTGAAGGTTACGCTGAATCGCAACACAATCTCTACCTCGGCCACGCTATTTCAGAATCTCGAAAAAACGGCGACGAATATCCAGGTGATCGCCACCGGCAACATCTTTCAACTCAACGAGGCCAACGGCAATTCAATCCATCAAGCCGCTTACGACACCTGGAAGGATAAGATTCATTGGGAGGGGAGCGACAATCTCTATGTCGGAATCAAAGAGGGTTTCGCTAAATGGCACGACAAGGAAGGAAAGCAGAAGACCTACGGCCTCGCGGGTTGGGAACTTTTTCCGGGCCGTTCCGAAACCAGCGCGAAAGAAGCTCCCGCGTTTTACCCCACCTGGCGCGAGCCCTTTTGGTGTCAGGAAGTTGAGGACCTCGTCCGAGCGACTAAGCGGCTGACCACGCTCCCGCCCCGACTAAAACAAACGGGCGGCCGCCAGCCGGGGCCAAACTGGTCCCTTGTCGGTCCCGGCGCAGCCTATCTCCGCGCCTTGGCGGCTCGCGGCAAACCCGTTCCTTCCGAGTCTCTGCGTCCGAAACCCTATGAAGGAGGCGTCTATGTGCTGCTTCACGGCGGCATCCCCGTCAAAGGATTTGACCAATTGCAACAAGCATTTGACGCCGCCGACAGCGACGACACGGTCGAAATCCGAACCGATGACGAAACGAGCGGGTTTGTCTTTACCAATCCCAAAAAGATCAAGGCGTTGACCGTTCGAGCCGCGCCTGGCTACCTGCCGATCGTTCTTAAGGGCGCGAATTGGATCGTACCCGATCTCACTATCACGATCGAAGGACTTCACTTTCGTGGCGTCCCACTAAACCTCGATTCTTACGGGAACTCTGGTAAACATTGTCGAGTTGCCCGACTGGCAAATTGCTCTTTTAGCCAGCCCCTGGGCGTCTCGTGGGGCCAAATCGGTTCCGTGGGAGACTCTTCTTGCTTCATTCAGGCGGCCGCGTCCGGCTCGTGTGTTATCGAAAATTGCTTGTTGACCGGCGCGGTGTATATGCAGCTTGATCCGAGGAATTCGCTCGAAATCCGGAATTCCGTTTTGGGCGCCGCACGTTTTATCTGCGATGGGCGGGGCGAAGATGCGCCGACCGTCGACGTCGATCGATCGGTGCTCTATGCGCCGGGAACCTATTCCAACCCGGGTCCATTGTTCACCATCAGCCCGCTTAACGAAGCGATGGACACGACGCTTAAAATGCGAGTGAACCATACTTGGCTGGAAAATACGTGTCGCCTGGTCAGCATTTACAGTCCGAAATGCTCCTTGGCGACCTGGTCCGGCGAAGGAAATATTTATGCGATGGGCGAACAGGAGTGGCCTTTTAAAAGGCCCGATGCAAGGGACGCTGTCAATCTCGGAGAATGGAAACGTTTTTGGAAGAGCGACGCCGATTCGGTGGAGCTTGAATCGTCGCTTTTGAATCCTCGACAGTGGAAGTTGCTGCCGGGCACGCCGGGCTACCAGCAAGGTCCTGGCGGCCAAGACCTGGGCGCCGATGTCAGCCGAGTCGCCACTGTTATCGGCGCCTCGGCGCGATAGACGGCCAGGTTTCGCTTGTCGACAGCCACCGTGCGGCTTTGCAATTTGCGCCACCGGCGGGGCTCTGAAACTGGCCGGCCGGTTCGCGGGTAGTTAGTGATGAACCGCGGCGATGCCTGGCGAAGCATGGCATCGCCCGTGGGACAGGGGGCTTACGCCCCTCGCTCGCCTTTTTTTCACAAGGAGTGCGTCATGCGCTGGCGAATAATTGCAACGGTCGTATTTGCGGCGATTTTGACGACGGGCATTGCGATGGGCGCCGAGGATGCGCTGCCGTTCAACCATAAGATCGAAGTGTATCGCGATGAGAGCGGTCAAAACGTGGCCTTTTCGCTTGAGCTTGAGCAGCCCTTCTTGGCCGAGGAATTTGAGAAGAGCAATTATCTAAGGCTTAAGCCGGTCGATCGCGGCGCGTTTCTCATTTATCCCAAGGAGACTCGGTTTCATCAGAAGCACGCCGAATTCTTCGGCCGGATGCGCGGTGGCGACAATGCGAAAGTAACGCTCTCTCACGAAACCGTCACCGAGAACCTGGACGGCACGCGGCGCGTCGAATCGCGCGATGGCGTGATCGAGATTCCAATTCCCAAAACGGCGACCGGCGCAAAATCGATTTACCAACATTGGGCCGAGCAGCAAAACGTCTACTATCGCGATCTGCTGACGCTGTATCCCGACCAGACGTTCTATCAATATGTTCTGCTCCAATCGCAGCAGCGATACGGCGTGCGGCCGGCGGCGATTCCTAATTCCGTCCTTCCGGCGGGGCAGGTTGAAGAGACTCTGTACGACGTCGCAAGTGGCGCCCTCGCAGTGCATGAGTCGCTGCAACTGCAAACGCTGAGCGGCGGCGCGCGGCGCGGCGATCTGAATATCCCGATCAATCGATTGCCGGGCCCCACGATCGCGTCGCTGCCCTACAAAGACTTGCTCGAAGCCCGGCGGGTCAAGCACAAAGGCGAATCCAAACGGCATGAGATTGCGCAGCTGGTGCCCGAGAATCAATATTTCATTCATTTTCGCTCGCTCGACGCGGCTACCAAGCTGCTGGATCTCTCGAGCCAATGGGGCGAAAGCCTGAGCCGGCTGTTCACGATTTCGGCGCAGGACAACAGGGTCGAGCAAAAACTGGAAACGCAGTTGTGCCTGCAGCGCGACCCGATGATGAAGCTGTTCGCCGACAAAGCGATTTCGGAGCTGGCAATCACCGGAAGCGATCCGTTTGTGCTCGAGGGAACCGACGTGACGCTCATCTTTCGCGTCAAAGAGCCGAAGCTGTTTCAAGTCGCGGCCGACGGTTGGCTTGCGGCCGCGCGAAAAAACCACCCCGACTTGGCTCAGCAACAATTCAACTATCGGGGGCATAAAGTCGCCGCTCGGTACACGACCGATCGGGTCGTCAGCTCATTCGTGGTCATGCACGGCGATTATGTGATCTACTCGAATTCGCACCGCGCGATTCGGGCCGCGATCGACGCGGCTACCGGCGCCGCGCCCCGGCTCTACGACGCGGCCGATTACCAGTACGTCACGTCACTGCTGCCTCCGAGCGATGACGACAAGTCGGGCTACGTCTACGCCTCCGAGGCATTCATCAAAGGGCTACTTTCGGCGCCCGAAAAGATCGCCGAGAAACGCCGGCTCGAATGCTTCAATAATCTCGTGATGATCAATAACGCCTCGCTCATGTATCGGATGGAATACGGCAAAGGGCCACGCACGCTCAACGATCTGAGCGAGGGCCGGTTTATCGATCCGGCCAAAATCGTTTGCCCTCACGGCGGCGCGTATACGATCGACGCCGATCGAGATACGTGTGCTTGCTCGCTCCACAATCGATTGAAGTACCTGACGCCCAATTGCGAGCTGCCGGTTTACACGGTTTCGTCCGACGAGCAGGCCCAATACGAGCGATACCGGCAGCGGTACGAGCAGTTTTGGCAATCCCTATTCGATCCGATCGCCGCGCGAATCACCGTATCGCCGCAAGTGAAGGTGGAATTGTGCGTGCTGCCCTTAGCCAACGGCAGTCTGTATCAATCGCTGCGGTCGAACCTGGCCGGCAAGGCGGCGCCGATCGACACGGCGCATCTCGCGTCCTCGGCGATTGTCTCGATCGCCGCGGCGCCGGGCCGGGAGTCGCTAAAAAGCATGATCAAACTGTTGCCTGGCGTGACCGAGGCGCTCGACGCCGATCCGACGCTGGCCGATCTCAAATGGCTCGGCGATCAGACTTCCCTGCATTTCTGCGATGCCGAGACCGTGCTCGAGATCGACCCGGCCAAGTTACGGGCCGTCGATCTGCCGCTCGTGCAGCATGTGGGAGTCGATCAGCAGGCGATGGTCGCCGGACTGCTCGCGGCCGCTACGATGCCGACCTATCTGACGATCCAAGTCGAAGACCGCGACAAAGCCCAGCGACTTTTGGAAACGATGGCCCAGCGAGTCGTTCGGCACAATACGCAGACGCTCGGCTTTCCCACTAGCTTTGACGCCTACCGCTTGCCGGACTACAAAAAGCACGCCCAGTACGTGTTCAGCGTCCAAGTTTATGCGGCAAAGCTGCGGCTGCACATGGCCCTGGTCGGCAACCAACTCGTCGCGGCCACAAAGCCGTACATCCTGGAGCAAGTCATCGACGCCGAGGCGAATCCGGCCGTCGAGATCGGACCCGCGGCGCAACTGCTGATCCGATTTAACGAGCGAGCTCTAAAGCGATTTAAGAGCCAGCTTGAACTCTATTGGGCCGAGAAATCTCGCTTGGCCTGTCATCGGAGCGCGATCTCGATCTCCAATCTGATAACGCTTTACGACGCGCCGATCGACGAGGCGCCGAAGCTGGCCGAAGCCAAATACGGCGTGCGATATTTTTGCCCCGAGCACGGGCGCTTCGAATTCGATACCGCCAGCGACACCGTGCGATGCGGCATTCATGGCAATCGGGCTGATTCGAAACAAAATTATGGATTGGATGAAAAATCGTCGTTCGCGCAATTCCTTTCGACGCTGAACGAATTGGTTGCTTCGGTGCGATTTGAGGACGAGGCGCTGTTTGCGACCGTGGAGATCATCCGGCGTGAGGAGGCTGGCAAGTAGCTTACATAGCCGCGGTATCCTGCCGGGGAGTATTGTCCGACGGAGTTTCGTCGGGCGCCGAACTAAACTCCGCAGCAGGATGCCGCGGCTATGTAGAATATTTTTGCTCGCGATCCCATTTTTCCTCGGCGGCGCTGCGTCGGAAATATTGCGGCGCAAGCCGCCAAATATCGTCTCGCTGTCCGGCTTGATATTGGCGCCATCCTAGTTGGCCCACGGTCGCGGCCCGGGGACGCCAAATCTCCTCGGCCTCGGCGGTGACACGATCTGGAAGCGATTGAATCAATCGCCGCAATCCAGGCCCCGTGACTCGATCGCCGACAATCAAATTGGCCAACAAATGCTCGTTATCGACGATGCGTGTCGCTTCGTCGGATATCAAGTTGTCGCCGTCGCGAACGAAGCTAGCGGCGAACACCTGTTGCCGCTGGGCATCAATCACCGCCCAAATGCGCCCCGAGTTAATCGGCGCCTGATTGGCGATGGCTTCAAGGGTATTAACCGCCACGACTTCGGCGCCAACGACATAAGCGAATGTCTTGGCAGTCGCGACCCCGACTCTCAGCCCCGTGAAGGAACCGGGCCCGACGGCCACGGCCACAAGCTCGATATCCGCTGGCCGCCAACCGGTCTGTTTCAGAAGCGAATCGAGCGCGGGCGCCAGCGTCTGGGCGCTCCGCGAGCGAGGGTCGAGCACGATCTCTCGCTCGATGACTCCTTGGTGCAACAGCGCGAGGCTCCCCGCCGTATCGCTCGTTTCGATCGCCAAAATTTTCATTTCCACCACACTCTCATCGTCGTCGGACCCCCAGCTCGGCGGCAATTATGGCGATTCGCAAGTAGTGAAATGCCTTGACCCTGCGCCGATCCGGCCGTAGACTGCGAGCTTAGTGAGTTATGCCTGGGGAGGGTGTTTGCTTGCCATTTCGGGCGATTTACGTTCGCCGAAATGCGTTGCTGGCATTGTGGATGATTAGGGCCGTTCGACCAAGGGCCGACCACCCGCCGGGATGGACCGAAAACCATTTCAAGATCTCTCGATTCAGAGCGAATACTTAGCGTGAAGCGGGCCTTAATCAGTGACATTCATGGCAACCTGGAAGCGTTCCAGGCGGTGTTGGCCGACATCCAAGCGCAGAGCATCGACGAGATCTACTGCCTGGGAGACATTATCGGCTATGGCCCCAACCCGGTCGAATGCATCGACTTGGTGATGAAATGCAATATGGTGCTGTTGGGCAACCACGATCAGGGCGCCCTATTCGATCCCGAGGGTTTTAATTCCGGCGCCGAGCGAGCCATTTTTTGGACGCGCGAGCAATTGGAAAGCGCTCAGGGGACGGCGGCGGAAAAGGTTCGTCGGTGGGAGTTTCTCGGGGAGTTGCCGCGAAATCGCCGCGAGAACGGCTTTTTGTTCGTGCATGGGTCGCCGCGAAATCCACTCAACGAATATGTGTTTCCCGAGGATATTTACAATCAGCGAAAAATGGAGAAGCTGTTTTCGCTCGTCGAAAAATATTGCTTCCAAGGTCACACGCATGTCCCGGGCGTGTTCACCCAAGGGCTCAATTTTTTGAGTCCGGAAGACATCGGCGAAAAATATAAGCTCGGCGACGAGAAGGTGATGATCAACGTCGGCTCTGTCGGACAACCGCGGGACGGAAACCGTAAGGCTTGTTACGTGCTGCTGGAGGACGGGGTGGTGAATTTTCGCCGCATCGAGTATCCGGCGGAAGTAACCCGGCAAAAGATCTACAACATTCCGGAACTCGACAACTTCCTCGGCGATCGGTTGTTGGAAGGCCGATAGGCGGGGAGGAGTGCCGCCGTCAAACTGCAAGCCGTCCGCGTATGACGCCGGCGGCGTTTTTTGTTTTACCGCAATGGCGCAAAGGAAGCAGGCAAAAGTCGGGAGACGGGAGTCGGGAGTGACGAGCAGCGGCGAGGCCGCTATGTGAAAACAATCCTGGTAATCTTCTCGATCCTGTCTAAACTTCCTCGTCCTTGGCGTCTTTCCGTCTTCGCTGGAAAATGCCTCGTCGATTGCTTGGCAAGGATATCTGCCAGAGTCCGCAACCGAGCGATGCAGCGTCCGATTGAAGACGGCCATCACATACAAGGATTAATAGCACGTGGAAAAGCGACTGCTTTTGTTTGTTCCGCTGGCCTTCATCATTTTCTACGCTAGCCTTCTGATCGAACAGCAGCGCCGGGCCGCCAAGCTTGCCGCGATTCAGCCAGCCGCGCAAGAAAACGCAGTTCCCGGCAAGGATGGCAAGGATCATGCCGCCAAGGCGGCCGCGGCCGGCGGCGATAAGAAAGACGGCGAAAGGAAAATCGGCGCCGAGAACGACTCCGCCAAGCCCGACGCCGAAAAGAAGGATCCCGCCGCGAAGGGCCCTGACGCGAAGGCCCCCGACGGAAAAGGCCCCGACGTGGGGGCTGACAAACCGATCGAAGATTCACACACTCTGCCCGAGCAGTGGTTCACGCTCGGGTCCGCCGCCGAGCCGGACAATAAAACCAGCCCCTACGAAATGCTGGTCACGCTCACTAGTCGCGGCGCCGCCGTCGAGCGGATCGAGCTCAGCAGCCCTCGGTACTTGGACATCGACGATCGCTCGGGCTACCTCGGTAACCTGCAACTGACCTCCGACAAGGCCGGTTGCAAGATCAACGTTGTCGGTCCCGGGACGGCCGCCGCCGCTGCTGGCCTGGAAGCCGGCGATGTTATCGCTCAAATCAACGGCGAAAAAATCACGGCCTCGGCCAAGGCGCCCGGCGATCCGGACCAAGTGATCAATGCCTTGCAGGGCACGGAGCCAAAGCAGTCGATCGAGCTCGTCGTGTTTCGCGGAGAGAGCACGAAGAAAATCTCGGCCGTCGTGCAGCGCCGACCGCTCGCCGTAATTCGTCCGGAACTCGACACCGAACCACTCGACGCCGTCCGCCCCGGCGACCACGACCCGCTGTCGTTCCTACTTACTCTTAAGCATGTCGACGACAACGAAATCGACGCCGCCGCCGACAAAATCGAAGGCGAGATTACCGGCCTTCATTTGCGACGCCACGCTTGGGAGGCCAAGCGAATCGACGCCGACACGGTCGAATTCACGCGAGCCCTGCCTCGCTGGGATCTGGAAATCGTCAAGCGATATCGACTCGCCAAAATGGCGGCCGATCCGAAAGAAGACAAGCCGGCCTATCACCTGACGCTCCGCCTCGAAATCCGCAATCGCGGCAAGACGGCCCGGAGCGTGGCCTATCAACTCGACGGTCCGACTGGATTGCCGAACGAGGGTTGGTGGTACGCCAATCGAATTTCGCCAGACTGGGGCGGAGTGGCCCTGCGAGACATCGCTTACAAACTTCAGGGAAACGACGCGGCCTTCGTCAACTCGATGCCGCTCGCGACGAAGCGATTCGACGAGTCCGACGCCAAACCAGACGCCAAGAAAGACAAGAAAGACGATGGCCTGACCAAGAAGGAGCTCGACGAATCGCCGCTGGTTTACGCCGGAGTCGATGCCCAATATTTCGCCGCGATGATGTTGCCGCTGCGCGACCCGCCGCGGAAAGCTTGGATCGCCGAAATCCGTCCGCTCGCGCTGGGGTTGGTCAAAGAAATTCCGCTGCGCAAGAAAACCGATTGCACGATCCGGCTCACCAGTTTCGCCAAGACCATCGAGCCGGGCGAATCGCTCGTGCACGAATATCAGATTTTCGCCGGCCCCAAACAGCCCGAGCTTCTGGGGCAGTATGGCGCGCCAACTCCCGAAAATCCCGATGATACCCTGCGGCCGCTGGTCTATTACGGATGGTTCCGCTGGGTCGCTCAGCCGATGGTCGGAATCCTCGCCCTGTTTTATTCGCTGGTTCACAACTACGGCCTGGCGATCATCATGCTGACCGTCGTCGTGCGGCTGTGCATGTTCCCGCTCTCGCGCAAGCAATCGCTGGCGGCGAAGAAGATGCAAGAACTCCAGCCGGAGATGAAAAAGATCAATGAAAAGTACAAGACAAAGCCCGAGGAACGCACCAGGGCCACGCAAGAACTCTGGCGAAAGCACAATCACAATCCGCTCGGGGGCTGCCTGCTGGCCTTCGTGCAATTGCCCATTTTCATGGGCTTGTATCGTTCGCTGATGGTGAACGTCGAGTTGCGGGGCTCCTCGCTGTTCGGCGACGCGGTGCGGTGGTGCTCGAATCTCGCGGCCCCCGATATGTTCTGGAAATGGGCCGACTCGATGCCGGCCGGGCTGGCGACCTACGTCTCCTCGGAAACGACCGGCTGGCTGGGGCCCTATCTGAATATCTTCCCGTTGATCACCGTGGCGCTCTTCACCGCGCAGCAGGCGATGTTCATGCCGCCCGCCACCGACGACAACACGGCCATGCAGCAGAAGATCATGAAATACATGACGTTGTTCATGGGCGTGATGTTCTTCAAGGTCGCCGCGGGATTGTGCCTATATTTCATCGCGTCCAGTATTTGGGGCATGACCGAGCGAACGATTCTCAACCGGACCATCAAGCCGTCCGGTCCCGCAATCGCCGGCGCCACGGACGCCAGCTCAACATCGCCGCGATCGCAGCCGGCGACAAACGGATCGAACGGCAGCGCCGCCGCGCTGCGCAGAAAACAACGCGGCAAGCGAAACTAACCGCCCGTGTTTTCCTGCCCCCTCTCCTCTGGGAGACGACCTGGTGAGGGGCTTCCAACTCTCCGCGTGAGCGCCTGCCCATGCATTCTCTCGACGACACCATCGCGGCGGTTTCCTCCGCCGCCGGCGGCGCAACTCGCGGAATCGTCCGAATCAGCGGACCCGCGGCGATCGGTTGCCTCCAGGCCTGTTTCCTGCCCACCAGCAGCGCCGCGATTTCCGAGCTCAAGTCTGCCCAGTGCATCCCCGGCGAACTCTTGCTCTCGCTCGCGGGCGATCCACGGCCCCGGCGACTACCCTGTGACCTGTTCCTTTGGCCCGGAAACCGCAGTTACACGCGGCAGCCTGTCGCCGAGTTGCACACGATCGGATCGCCGCCGCTTGTCGAAGCCGCGCTTCGAGCGGTTTGCTCGGCCGGCGCTCGCCCCGCCGAGCCGGGCGAATTCACGCTCCGAGCGTTTCTCGCCGGCCGGATCGATCTCTTGCAAGCCGAGGCGGTGCTCGGAGTGATCGACGCCGGCGATCGACGTAAATTGGACGTCGCGCTGGCCCAATTGGCCGGCGGGCTCACTCGACCGCTCGGCGTGCTTCGCGACCATCTCCTCGACTTGCTTGCCGATCTCGAAGCCGGACTCGATTTCGCCGAGGAGGACCTTCAATTCGTATCCTCCGCCGATCTCGATCGCCGGCTTGGCGAGGCCATCGGTTCAATCGCCGCCGTGGTCGCCCAAATGCAAAGTCGATCGCGGACTGACGGCGAGCCGAGGATCGCGCTCGTCGGGTGGCCGAACGTCGGCAAGAGCAGTCTCTTCAACGCGTTAGTCGGCCAGTCGGCCGCGATCGTCTCTCCGCAACCCGGCACGACGCGCGACTATCTCTCGGCCTTGCTCGATTTTGGGGGCGTCGGGTGCCAACTCATCGACACGGCCGGTGTCGAGCTGAACGCGAAGGAGGGGTCGCTCTCCGACGCCGCCCAGCAGATGATGAGCGCTCAAGAAACAAATGCGGATTTGCGGCTCATCTGCGTCGACTCGACTCGTCCGCTCAATGCCTGGGAGCGTGATGAAATCACACGACCGGGTATCAAATTGATCGTAACGACGAAATGCGACGATGCGACAATCTCGGACAATGCTCGATTGTCCGACCTTACGCCGAGCGTCGAAACCTCCAGCCGCACGGGCCGTGGTTTAGACCAATTGCGGTCGGCGATTGCCGCCGCGCTTTCTTCCGACCGAGAGACGAATCCGGAAGGCACCGTTGCCGAGACCGCCGCGCGATGTCGCGACAGCTTGCGTCTTAGCGCCGACTGTTTGGCTCGCGCTCGCCGAATCGCCGCGACCGGACGTGGTAACGAGGAACTCGTCGCCGCCGATATTCGCAGCGCCCTGACAGAGCTAGGAAAAGTTGTCGGCGTCATCTACACCGATGACGTGCTGGACCGCGTCTTCGCGCGATTTTGCATTGGAAAGTGAACTTTTCCTTCGCCGATTGCTAAGTCGGCCGCTTAGGCGGATTAGAGACAAGGAGTCAGAACTAGGGTTAGAACTATTTAATAAATAGTTCTGACCCCTTTTGCTTGCCTGACCCCTTTTGCTTGCCCCTGCCGGCGAATTCGCACCGTCGCCCCGGTCATGCTGCTGATTGACATTGGCGGCTTCGCCCAACAATCGATCGCCTTCGTCTAATTCTCTGGCCATGCAGTTCTCCTTGCTCATTCAAAAATTTTTCGTGCGTTTTAGGCCCAATTGGGCCAGTATCATGCCCCCCAAAAGCGAGCCAAATGGTATCGACTGGCTACAACGACTGCAAGCTTTTGGTTAAACAAGGCTAAATAAATTGAAAGGCGACGTGAAGCGGGTTCGTCTCGGCCAGTTCCGTCTCCCGAGTGATGCGAAGGTTCTGGAACAACTTTGGCCACGGCGTCAGGCCCGCCTTGGCAATGATCCGAATCGACAAACCGCAAGGTGCGCCCCGCGGCAGGGGGGCGACAGTCAAGGAGTGATCCTGCTTCCAACGAAACTCAGGTCGCCGGAATGTTGGGCGGTTTCGGAAATCGGGTTTTTTATTCACATATAATAGAACGTGTGTTCACTTATAATATAACGCGCGGGGATTGGCGGATGGATCAGATTTTTCTGGACGCTTGGCTCGTGGCCTTCCCGCCGCTGGTGTCGCACAGCGCGTAAACGCCGCGCCTTATGGCCGTTTTCATGTTTCACGGTTGCGATGCGCGCGTCGCGGCGATTTCCGGAAGCGGATAGCCGCCACCTAATCCACCGCGTCACTTCTCGACTCTACATTGACTCTCTTCATTGACTCCCCAACGGGCGCATTTATCCGGCCCAGGGTTCATTTCGCCATTGTCGGCCGATCGCATCGAGTAGATCGTCGGGTAAAAGTGAGATATCATCGCCGGTCGTCGAAAGCCGAGAAGTTGGAGTCGCGACCGTCCACTCCAGAACATCCGTATCCGCGAACGCGGCCGCGACGGGGTCGAAATGTACTAGTTCACCGATATTGTTTGCGACTAAGGGAGGTTCCCGATTGCCGAATATCGCCGTGCCGGAAGTCGAAGAGGCGCCAATAGTCATATGCGACGATGACCGTTCAATTTGATTGCGCACGGAGCGAGCGAAATAGGACGCGACTCCAATCGCGCTCGACA
>JBBQWR010000046.1:0-46676 GCA_038210495.1 Pirellulales bacterium | reverse complement strand
CGTCAGGCACGGGCCATTTGTACCAAGGCCGTTTCAAGGCGTTTCCGGTGGCGGATGACGACCATTTTTATACGATTGTCCGCTACGTCGAGCGGAACGCGTTGCGGGCGGGATTGGTGGCGCAGGCCCAGGCTTGGCGCTAGTCGAGCCTGTGGCGCCGCGAGTTCGGCTCAGCCGATGACCGGCAATTGCTGGCGCGTTGGCCGTTGCCACGGCCGCGGGCCTGGGTCGAGCATGTCAACGAGCCGCAAACGGAAGCGGACTTGGAGGCGGTGCGGCGGGCGGTTCGCAGAAACAGCCCGCTTGGCGATCCCGATTGGCAGCGATCGATCGCCAAACGTTTGGGTCTGGAAGCAACGCTTCGCGCTAGAGGGCGCCCGAAGAAATCGCCGCCGACCAAGGCAACGCCATGAAACGAGTCGCGTCCCCTTTTCTTGTCAAGGCTAAGCAGGGCCAGCGAGGCCGGCTCTGGAACCGAAGTAACGTCTCGCAATTAGAAGGCGTTTTGTTGCTCGTTGCCAGTGCCAGGGCCGACTGTGATGCTCTGCGTTCCTGAAACGTCCGCGGTAAAGGCGCCGACGGTATACACGCCCAACCCGCCGTCAGTGCCAGACACGTCGAAGGGTGTCAAGTTTACCGAATTTGACCCCGCGTCAGGAGCGGTGAGATTGAGGACACGATTATTGGTGCCACCGAACCCTCGTGAATCGTTTACGAAGTACTGAAAAACGTACTGATGGCCGAAAATCAGGCCGGTGTAGGCGATCGTCGCGGTATTCGCGGAGTCCTGGTAGTCGCCGCTAGCAAGCAAATTCTGCATGTTGGCACTCATCGCGGCAAACGGCGCATTCAAGCTACCGTAGGGAGCGCCTGGGTCGGTCCACCCGCCAGTAATTGAACTCGTCATATTTCCCTGGGTGACCGTTGCTCCAGAAGCGCCGGTAAAAGTCACCCCGTTAACTACGACAGTGTTACCGTCAATATTCGTGGCGTTGACGGTGGTTCCTGCATTCAGGACATCGGTGTCCAAGCCCGTTATGGGGATGCTTGTGCCAAAGGTTACCGCGGCGGCGTCGACTGAAGCCGTCCATCGGATGGTTGCGGTAACGACGGCGAGCCCGATTAAGATGGGCAAACATTTTGCCATTTCAACGTTCTCCAAAAAATGTTTTCGGCCCTGGAAATGTCTAAAGGGGCGCGAGACGATCGCACGCAGAGACCCTGCATGCGGTTGCTGATGAAATTATTCTAGTCCCCCTCGCTATCGGGAGTCAAGCAAGAGAAATCAAGACGTTTGTCCTACACACCCTGAAAATGTAACACCACCCGAAAGCGATATCGCTCGCCTACACCCTTGGCGGCATTTAGAATCGAAGGCGTCGGCTCATCAATTCGATTGCAACCATCTTTTCCTCCTCGGGACCATTCATCATGGAACTGGCGCTGATTGCGTTGTTGCTGGTCTCGCAGGTCGCGGTGACCGATGCGGGTGATTTGAAGACCGACGTGCAGCGACTCACGCGGCAGCTTGGGGCGGCTGAACTTAGCAAACGGACCGAGGCGGAAGAAAAGCTCATGGCGCTGGGGCCGAAGATTTTGGAGGTGCTGCCTACGCTCGCCGAGAGTGGCCCGGCGAGTGACGCACAGAAGCGTGACACGATCGCCCGGATCCGGAAGCGGCTCGAGCGGCAGCTTGCCGAGCATGCGGCCGAGGCTTCGGTTGTGACGCTCAAAGTCACCGACAAGCCCGTCTCCGAAGTGCTCGCCGAAATCACCAAGCAGACCGGCAATCAATTCAGCGATCTGCGCAAACGAATGGGCCAGGAAGTGACCGATCCGAAGATCACGGTTAACTTCGACAAGACGCCGTTTTGGCCCGCGCTCGATAAGACGCTCGACGAAGCAGAGCTTGGCGTGTATGCCTTCGCGGCGAGCGATGCTCTGGGGATCGTGGCTCGCGGGGACAAGCACGGCAAGCGAGTGGGCCACGCCGCGTACGCGGGTCCGCTACGGTTGGAAGCAACCCGGCTCTCGGCCACGCGCGATCTGGCTGGCGGCGGCGACAACAGCACGCTACGGCTGGCGCTGGAGATCGTTTGGGAACCGCGGATTAGGCCGATCTCGCTCTCGCAGCCGCTGGCCGATCTCAAGGCGACCGACAATCGCGGCCAAGTCATCGGCATTCCCGGGGCCGAGGGCGAACTCGAAAGGGCCATCGACGCGGCCGGCGCCGCGACCGAGTTTCAAATTCCGCTGGCCAATCCGCCCCGCGCGAGTCAATCCATTGCGTCTTTGAGCGGCAAGCTCCGGGCGCTGCTGCCAGGTAAGCTCGAGACGTTCGAATTCTCCGACCTCGACAAGGCCAAGAAAGTCGAGCAGCATAAGGCGGGCGTCACGGTCACGCTCGACGAAGTCCGCAACAACAACGACGCTTGGGAAGCGAGGATCCGAGTGCATTTCGACAAGGCCGACAAGGCGCTCGAATCGTTTCGCGGCTGGGTCTTCAATAACGAGGCCTACATTTTGGACTCCGCCGGCAAGCGAATCGAGCACTCGGGGCTGGAAACGACCCGGCAGACCGAGGACGAACTGGGCGTCGCGTATCTGTTCGATTTGCCCCAGGGTCCGACGGGCATGAAGTTTGTGTACAAGACGCCGGCGCTGCTGGACAGTATTCCGCTGGAATACGAGCTGAAGAATTTGCCGCTACCCTGAGCCGGCAAAGACCGTCGTTGGTTTCTGGCCGCTTTCGCTTGCAACGCGCTTCGAGCGCAAGATGACGTTCAAAGGTGCTTAGATGATCGAATTTTGCAATCGCGAGAGCCGAACGTTATGTCTGATGCTCGCTGCGTTGTTTGGCGGGCGGTCGACGACGGCCCTCGCCGAAACGCCGCCTAAAGCGACGGATGTGGCAAAGACACCTGCCGATAAGACGTCGGGCCTTGAGCTCGTTCGCGTAAACGGCAAACCGATTTTCGACGCCGATGTTGATCGCATGCTGGCCAAGTCGGGCGCGATAGCTGCCGCAGACCGGACCAATCCACTTTTCAGGGCCGCAGTGCTCAATCAACTCGTCGATCGCCGCTTGGTTCAGGATTTCTTGGTTAAGTCGAAGGTCGAGGCCTCGCCGCAAGAAGTCGAGGTCGAGATCGCGCGCCTCAAGGCCGAATTGGATCGATCCAAGCAGACGCTCGACCAACTGCTCGCCCGCACCGGCCAGACCGACGCATCCCTGCGGGCTGAGTTGGCTTGGGAGCTAAGCTGGCAGCGATATGTGAAACAGCAGATCACCGACGAATCGCTGGAGGCGTTTTTCAACGCCCATCATTTGGAATTCGACGGCTCGGAGTTGCACGTCGGCCACATCCTGCTGCGACCCACGGTGGCGGGGGACGACGCGGCCCTGGCGTCGCTGGTCAAGCAGGCGATCGACATCCGCCAGCAAATCCTCGACAAGAAAATCACGTTCGAGGCCGCGGCCGCCAAATACTCGGCTGGTCCGAGCCGCGAAAAAGGAGGCGACCTCGGCTACATCGGCCGGCATGGCCCGATGGTCGAGCCCTTCAATCGGGCCGCCTTCGCGCTAGGCAAGGACGACATCAGCCCGCCGGTCGCCACCGTGTTCGGCATCCACTTGATCCGCGCGCTGAGCGTCAAGCCGGGCACGAAAAAATGGACCGACGTCCGCGATCCACTACGAACCGCCATGACCGAGCAACTCTTTCAGCAGGTCGCCACCAAACAGCTCGCCACGGCCAAGATCGAGTTCACCGGCAAGGCGCCATTCATCAAGCCGGGCACGACGGAATTGGTGACGCCGGGGGGATAGTAGTCGGCAGTCGGCAGTCGGGAGTCGGGAGTCGGGAGTCGGGAGTAAAGCAAACCAGACGGCGGGGTGGCCGGGGCTGGAGGCGCTTCGCCGAAGCCCCGGGGAGTGGTCGCGACTTACTCAATCGCGCGGATCGGGGTCGAGGAGTTTGCGTACCGCCAGCGGATCCGCCGGGTCGTAGGACGCGAGCTTATCGGCGACTTCGGCCGCGAGGTCGCGCTTTTCCAGTTGCACGAGGCAGAGCACGAGCGCTTTGCCCGCTTCGTGGAACGCTTGATTGCCCGAGAGACTGTAGGGCACGGGGCGCGGTTCCTCCGCCGCTCTAATGGCTTTTTCGGCGATCCGAAACGCATAGCCAAAATGCCCTCGGGCAAGCGGCAGGTCGTGTTCGGCGTAGGCGAGTTCTCCAAGCAGTTTGTGGGCTTCGATGAAATCCGAGCAACCGTCAAGCAGCCAGCGAATTTCGTCCCGCGCGATTTCCAGTTCGCCCGCCACGAGCATTGCCTGCACCTCGGCCATGTCCTCCGCCCTTTGCATCGCGCAGCGCGGATGGATCAATTCCCAGCCTCGATCGGCCACCTGCCGAAGCCGGATTTCTTGCTCGGATCGGCCCGGTTTTGGCGTAGCCGCGCCGGGCTTCGACGCCGGCGGGCCAGATCGCTTGCGATAGGGTTTGCGCTGGGCCAAGGATTTAAATCTCAGGAGGAATAGACAGGATTAACAGGATCTACAAGATTGAGGGGCACGCGAACGAGATGATGGGTCGCGGCGCCGCGCCGACGAAATACTGTCCGAACAATGCGCCACATAAATGTGGCGGCTCTAGGCGACGCTGTCCATCCTCCTTCCCATCCTGGTAATCCTTTTAATCCTGTCAACTGCCTCTTTTCTATTTTTATCGCATGACAGACGGAGTGATCGTCGATCCTTGGCCGGGCGGACGGTGGAAGGCCGATTTGCGGCGGCGGCTGGGGGCCTGGTATCGGCGACAGGCCCGCGATTTGCCGTGGCGCGCCGATCGCGACCCGTATCGCGTCTGGGTCAGCGAGATCATGCTTCAGCAGACGACCGTCGCCACGGTGCGAGGATATTTTACGCGGTTCATGGAGGCTCTGCCCACGATCGCGGCGCTGGCGGCGGCCGACGAGCAAGCGGTGCTGCGGCTTTGGGAAGGGCTCGGCTACTACCGCCGAGCCAGGCAATTGCACCGGGCCGCGCAGGTGATGGTCGCCGAGCATGACGGCCGGATCCCCAACGATCGAGAGGCCGTGCGGCGGCTCCCTGGCGTGGGTCGATACACGGCCGGAGCGATTTTGTCGATCGCCTTCGACAGGTCAGAGCCGATTCTCGAGGCGAACACCGTGCGGCTACTCGCGCGACTGCTCGCGCTGCGCGGAGATACGGCTCGCAGCGATGCCCAGCGGTTGCTTTGGTTGGCGGCGGAAAAGCTGTTGCCGCCCCGGCGCGGGGCCGGCCAATTCAATCAGGCGCTCATGGAACTGGGGAGCCAGGTCTGCCGGCCGCGCGACCCGCTCTGCTTGATCTGTCCATTGGCCGAACTCTGCCCGACGCGGCGCGATGGGCTGCAGAACGAAATCCCAGCGCCCAAACGCAAAACGGTGTTCGAGGAAACTCGCGAGGCGGCAGTAGTCGCATGGCGCCGGGGGCAAGTGCTGCTCGTGCGGCGCCGCGACGGAGAGCGTTGGGCCGGCCTGTGGGATTTTCCGCGAGTGACATGCGACGCGACGGATGCATCGCCCGGCGACGACGAACTCGAAATGAAAGTGCTCGCGCAAACGGGCGTATCGATCGGTGGACTCGCGCCGCTCACTACGCTGCGGCATGGCGTAACGCGGTTTCGGATCACACTGGAATGCTTTACCGCCCAGGCTCGCGCGAAAGCGGCGCGAACGAACAGCCACGCGGAAATCAAATGGGTTCGTCCGGCCGATTTGGGCGAGTACCCACTCAATTCGACCGGGCGGAAGATTGCCGATTTGATCACGGCGCAGCCTACATCGCCGCGGCATCCTGCCGCGCCGTCCCGTTGCCTACTTAAAAGAGTGGGGAACACTAATCCGCGCTAATCGTCACTAATGAATAATTAGCGGCAATTAGCACGGATTAGTGTCCCCCTCTCCTAGCGGTTTTGTGAGGGCTTCTAAATCAAACTACGGCGCAGCAGGATGCCGCGGCTATGTTATCGATAAGCGAAATCGCCGGCGTTGACGCTGGGCAGATAACTGGCGCCCATCAGATATTTGTCGATACCGCGGGCCGCCTCGCGTCCTTCGTGAATTGCCCAGACGACGAGCGACTGGCCTCGGCGCAGATCACCGGCCGCGAACACGCCCGGCACGCTGGTCATGAAATCGACGTTGGCCTTCACGTTGCCTCGCGGGTCGAGCTCTAAATTCAAATCCGCGATCGGCCCCTTCTTCTCCGGGCCCAAAAATCCCATCGCCAAGAGAGCCAACCCGCAGGGCCAAATCTGCTCCGTGTCGGGTATCTCTTTCATCGTTTGCCGGCCATTGGCGTCGGCGATCCACTCGACGTGAACCGTGACCAGGCTCTCGACTTCGCCCTGCGCGTTGCCGCGGAACTCTTTGGTCAAGATGCTCCACTCCCGCACGCAGCCCTCTTCGTGCGACGTGCTGGTGCGAAGAATCACGGGCCAATACGGCCAAGGCGTGTTCGCCGGTCGATCGTGGGCTCTTGGATAACTGCCGACGTCGGGCGGCTCCGGCAAGAGCTCGAACTGCGTGAGCGTCTCGCAGCCTTGCCGGTTCGACGTGCCGGTGCAATCGCTGCCCGTGTCGCCGCCGCCGATCACGATCACGTGCTTGCCGGTCGCGAGAATTTGATCGACCACGGCGTCACCCTGGTTCTTGGCGTTTTGCAACGGCAAGAATTCCATCGCGAAATAAACTCCCTTGAGATTCCGCCCGGGGATCGGCAAATCGCGGCCATGCGTCGCGCCGCCGGAAAGCAGAATCGCGTCGTACTTTTCCCGCAGTTCGGCCGTCGGCATCGTCACGCCGACGTTCACGCCGCAACGGAACTCGATCCCCTCGGCTTCCATTTGGCGAATCCGCCGCCAGACGTGCGATTTTTCCAGCTTGAAATCGGGAATACCGTACATGAGCAATCCGCCCGGTCGATCGGCCCGTTCGAAGACGGTGACTTGATGGCCGGCGCGATTGAGCTGCTGCGCGGCGGCCAAGCCGGCCGGCCCAGAGCCAACCACGGCCACCCGCTTGCCGGTTCGCTCGGCCGGCGGCTCGGGGGTCAGCCAACCCTCTTGAATCCCCCGGTCGGCGATGGCCATCTCGATCTGTTTGATGGCCACCGGGTCTTCGTTGATTCCCAGCACGCAGGCCGATTCGCACGGCGCGGGGCAAACGCGACCGGTGAACTCGGGAAAATTATTCGTCGAATGCAGCCGATCGAACGCCTCGCGCCAGTTGTCGCGGTATACCAAATCGTTCCAGTCGGGAATGATATTTCCGACCGGGCAGCCTGTGTGGCAGAACGGAACCCCGCAGTCCATGCAGCGCGCGCCTTGCCGCTTGAGTTCCTCGGCCGGTAGGACCTTGAGAAACTCGTTGTAATGCTTAAGCCGCTCGGCCACCGGCTCTTTGCCGTAGGACTGCCGGGGGTATTTCATGAAGCCGCGCAAGTCGCCCATCGAATATCTCTTCTTAACTGAGAAATGTTTTTTTAGCCGCGTCGCTTTCGACGCGAGTTTCGTTGCCCCCCGGAGCGCGTCGCGAGCGAACGCGGCTAAGGGGGCGGTGGTTAAATGGGATTATGCGCGCGCGGCTTCGTGCAGCGCTTTGGACGAGTGGTTGGCGGCGCCGTTGCCGGTTGCTGCTTCGGCGGCTTTTATCTGGTCAGCGAGCGCCCGCTTGTAGTCGACCGGCATGACTTTCACGAACTGCGGAGCGAGCCGGTCCCACTGGTCGAGCACATGCTGGCCGCGAGTGCTGCCCGTGTAGGCCGTATGACGACGGACCATCGCGTGGATGTACGCGAGATCCGCGTCGGCGGGCGATTCGAGTTCGACCATCTCGCCGTTGACCATTTTGGGGAATCGTCTTTGCTCGTCGAGCACATAGGCGATGCCGCCGCTCATGCCGGCCGCGAAGTTACGGCCCGTCTCGCCGATAATGATCGCCCGGCCGCCGGTCATGTATTCGCAGCCGTGGTCGCCGATACCCTCGACAACGGCATGGGCGCCACTGTTGCGGACGCAGAATCGCTCGCCGGCCAGGCCCCGCAAAAACACTTCGCCCCCAGTGGCGCCGTACAGCACGACGTTGCCGGCGATGATGTTGTCCTCGGCCTTGAACGTCGCATTGCGCGGTGGATAGACGATGATCCGTCCGCCGGAGAGTCCTTTGCCGCAGTAATCGTTCACGTCTCCTTCGACGCGGACAGTTACGCCGTGCACGCCGAACGCCATCAGGCTTTGGCCCGCGCTGCCCTTGAAATTGAGTTGAATCGTGTCGTCCTTGTCGAACCCGCCGCCGCCGAACCGTCGCGTGACTTCGCTCGACAAGATCGTGCCGACGGTGCGGTTGATGTTGCGAATCGGCAGATCGGCGATCACGGGCGTCTGGTTCTCGAGCGCCGGGCGACAAAGACCCAGCAGCTTGGTGACGTCCAAGGACTGCGCGAGCCCGTGATCCTGCGACTCGCTGCAAAACGTCTTAACCGAGGGATCGACCGTGGGCTTGTACAGCACCTTCGAAAAGTCGAGTCCCTTGGCCTTCCAATGGTCGATCGCCTTGCGAGTATCGAGGCAATCCACTCGGCCGACCATTTCGTTGATCGTGCGGAAGCCGAGGGCGGCCATGATCTCGCGCATCTCTTCGGCCAGCAGGAAGAAGAAATTGACGACGTGCTCCGGCTTGCCTTCGAACTTCTTGCGCAGCTCGACATCCTGCGTGGCGATCCCGACCGGGCAAGTATTCAAATGGCACTTGCGCATCATGATGCAGCCGATCGTCACCAGCGCCGCAGTGGCGATGCCCCATTCCTCGGCGCCGAGCATCGTGGCAATCACGACGTCCTTGGCCGTGCGAATCATCCCGTCGGTTTGAACGACGATCCGGCTCCGCAAATCGTTCTTGACGAGCACTTGGTGCGTCTCAGCCAGGCCGAGTTCCCACGGCAGGCCGGCATGCTTGATCGACGTCTGCGGACTGGCGCCCGTGCCGCCGTCGTGGCCGCTGATCAGCACCACGTCGGACTTGCCCTTGGACACTCCCGCCGCGACTGTGCCGACGCCGACCTCGGCCACGAGCTTGACGCTCACGCGAGCCTTGGAGTTGGCGTTTTTGAGATCGTGGATGAGCTGAGCGAGATCTTCGATCGAGTAAATATCATGATGCGGCGGCGGCGAAATAAGTCCCACGCCGGCCGTGCTATGGCGAATCCGGGCGATTTCCTGGTCGACTTTGTGACCGGGCAACTGACCTCCTTCGCCCGGCTTGGCGCCTTGCGCCATTTTGATTTGGAGTTCTTGAGCATTGACGAGATATTCGCTCGTAACGCCGAACCGGCCGCTGGCCACTTGCTTGACGGCGCTAGCTCGAAGATCGCCATTGGCGTCGCGGACGTATCGCGCGGAGTCCTCGCCCCCTTCGCCCGTGTTGCTCTTGCCGCCGATCCGGTTCATCGCGATCGCCAGCGTCTCGTGAGCTTCCTTGGAAATGGAGCCGTAGGACATGGCCCCAGTGGCGAATCGTTTGACGATCGCAGCGGCCGGCTCGACCTGTTCGATGGGAATTGCCTTGCGATCATCCTTGAATTCGAGCAGACCGCGGAGCGTCAATAGCCGCGTGCCTTGCTCGTCGATCAGTCGGCAATATTCCTTGAACTCGGCGCGGCTGTTGATTTGCGTCGAATGCTGGAGCTTGGCGACCACGTCGGGGCTGAGCATGTGGGCCTCCCCTTTGCGGCGCCACTGATACTGTCCGCCGACATCGAGATCGAGCGTCTGCGGCGCCTGATAACGCGGATAGGCGTGTTCGTGACGGCGGAGCGACTCCTCGGCGATCCCCTCTAGGCCGATGCCCTCGATCCGGCTGGCCGTCCAAGTGAAATACTCGTCGATCAGCGAGTTGGCCAAACCGATCGCCTCGAAGATTTGGGCGCCGCGATAGCTTTGCTGCGTCGAGATACCCATCTTCGAGATGACTTTGAGCAGCCCCTTGGTGGCCGCCTTGACGAAATTCTTTTGCAGTTGCTTGTGCGACAGCGAATCGGGCAAATAGCCGTCGGCGTGCATCTGATCGATCGTCGCCAGGGCCAAATAAGGATTGACCGCGCCGGCGCCGTAGCCGGTGAGCAAGGCGAAGTGATGCACCTCGCGGGCCTCGGCCGTTTCGACGACCAAGCCGCAGCGAGTTCGCGTCTCTTCGCGAATGAGATGGTGATGCACGTTGCTCGTCGCCAATAGCGCCGGAATCGGAACCAGCTCGCGGTTCACGCCCCGGTCGGAGAGGATCAGGATCGTCACCCCTTCGCGGATCGCGCGGGACGCTTCTTCACGCAGCTCGATCAGCCGCCGTCGCATTCCCTCGGCGCCTTGGGCGCGCGGGAACAAAATCGACAACGTGCGGCTATGAATCCGGCCACCGTCGAGCTGCTTGATTTTGGCCAGTTCGACGTTCGTCAACACGGGCCCTTCGAGTCGCAGCAGATTGCATTGCTCGGGCGTCTCTTCTAGCAGATTGCCCTCGGAGCCGATCGTCGTGATCATCGACGTAATGATCTCCTCGCGGATCGCATCGAGCGGTGGGTTCGTGACCTGCGCGAAGAGCTGCTTGAAATAGTTGTAGAGCAACTGCGGCCGTTCCGAGAGCACGGCTAGTGGCGTGTCGTTTCCCATCGACCCCAGCGGCTCATAGCCGTCGGTGGCCATCGGGCCGATGATAATTTTGAGGTCTTCAAGCGTGTAGCCGAACGTGCGCTGCAGCTTGACCAGCGGCTCGTCCAAATGGCCGTTCACGCCCGGTACGTCGGGCAGATCGCTGAGCTTAACCTGATTTTTGTCGATCCATTGGCGGTAGGGATGCCGGGAGGCAAGCGACAGCTTGATCTCTTCGTCGGCCACAATCCGACCTGCCACGGTGTCGACTAGGAACATCCGGCCCGGCCGCAGGCGGCCTTTGTACTCGACGCGGTCGGGGGGCATATCGAGCACGCCGGACTCCGAGGCCATCACGACGAATCCGCCTTTGGTCACCCAATAGCGGCTCGGGCGCAAACCGTTCCGATCCAGACATGCGCCCATCACCTTACCGTCGGTAAACGCCATCGACGCGGGGCCATCCCACGGCTCGATCAAGCAAGCTTGATATTCGTAGTAGGCCTTCAGATCGTCGGGCATGCTCTCGTGCCCCGCCCAGGGCTCGGGAATGAGCATCGACATGGCTTGCGGCAAAGTGCGGCCGGTGAGCACGAGCAGTTCCAGCACATTGTCGAAAATGGCCGAGTCGCTCGCCTTGGGCGTGCAGATCGGGAAAATCTTATTCAGATCGGCGCCGTACTTCTCGCTGGCCAAGATGCCCTCGCGGGCGTGCATCCAATTGGCGTTGCCGCGCAGCGTGTTGATCTCGCCGTTGTGGGCCAAGTAGCGGAACGGATGAGCCAATTCCCAAGTCGGAAACGTGTTCGTGCTATATCGCTGATGCACCAGCGCCAGCGCCGACACGTATCGCTCGTCGGATAGATCGCGATAGAAACCCTCGGCCTGCTCCGGCTGCATCAGCCCCTTGTAGACGATTACATCGGTCGACAGGCTCGGAATGTAAAAATACTTCTTCTCGCTCAGGTCGCTCGCGCGGACGACGTTCTCGATCCGCTTGCGAATCACATACAGCTTCCACTGAAACATATCCGCCGGCGTATTGGCGCCGCGGGCGATGAACACCTGATAGATCGTCGGCTCGACTTTGCGCGCCAGCCATCCAAGCACGTTGTTGTTCACCGGCACATCGCGCCAACCGAGCAGTGTTTGTCCTTCTTCGGCCACAATCTCGGCCATCCGCTGTTGGCAAAAGTCGCGTTGGTTGTTGTCGGGTGGCAAGAAGACAGGTCCCGCTCCGTATTCGCCCCGCGCCGGCAACTCGAACCCGGATTGCGGCGCGACCGCGCGGAGCAGCTCGTCGGGCATCTGCGTCAGAATACCGCAACCGTCTCCGGTCAGCGGGTCGCAGCCACAGGCGCCGCGATGGCTGAGATTGACCAAAATCTCCAGCCCGCTTTGCACGATGTCGTGGCTCTTCTCCCCCTTGAAATGCACGATGAACCCAACGCCGCACGCATCGTGCTCGTTGGCCGGGTCGTACAGGCCTTCGTGGGGGATCGATCGGTTGGTGGGTCGCTTTGACGACATACTCGGGCCGCTTGCTGAGGGAAACTGAAGTTGGATGGGAGTTTACTAAGGACTGCTTGGGGCGCCGATTATGTCGGGGCCGATAACCAATCCGGCGCCGGTTATTCGGCGGCCCCGGATGCGGCCGCGAGAGCTCGCCGCCCGCGACTGGAGCCATTGCCGTGAGCGCCTGCCTTGGCTTTGCGGACTGGATGTGAATGAGGAGCCGCCGATGCGGCGCTGGCGGTCGCGCCAGTTTTGCCAGGCTCGTCGGCGCCAACCACGCCATCGTCGTCGCCGGACTCGGCTTCCGCCGAAGTCGCCGTGAGGTGCTGACCTTCGCTGCGCAGCAAATCGATGAATCGCCGCACGGTGACCCCCAGGTCTTTGCCGCGACGATGAAGTATCCCCAAGGGCCGAATGAGTTCGTCGGTGGCCAGCGGCACGGCGGCCAATGTGCCGGCCTCGACCTCGCGGAGGACCGTCGGCTGCGGCAACAGACTGACGCCGGCGTCGATCTCGATCGCCCGTTTGATCGTCTCGATGTTGTCGAACTCCATCGTTACGCGTACCTCGACGTCGTGCAGATGCAAGGCTCGATCGATTTCGCGGCGAATCGTCAGATCGAGGTCGAAGCCGACGATCGACAGGCCGTTAAGTTCCTTAAGATCGATTTGCGTCCGCTTGGCGAGCGGATGTGTCGGGGCGCAGACGAGCACCATCGGCTCTTCGCGCCACAAGATCGCTTTGACGGTACGCGACGATTTCGGATAGCTCACGAGCCCTAAGTCGGCCTGATCGTTCTCCACGGCCTCGTAAACGCGATGCGGATGCAGGTACTCCAGCCGGACGTTGGCCTTGGGATATTGGCCCAGAAACAGTTGCAAGTAGCGGTTCATATGGCTCAGCCCGACCGAATAGATCGAGGCCACGCGAACCCGCCCGGCGACTTCCTCATGCAGCGTGCGGACTTCTTCTTCCAGCGCGTCGTACTTCTCCAGGAGCTTGCGACAACCGTCGTAATAGACTTCGCCCTCGGGCGTCAACGTAAAGGGCCGTTTGGACCGATCGACCAGTTTGACTCCCAGGCGACGTTCGAGTTGATGCACGACCTGACTGGCGCCGGATTGCGAGATGTCGTTTTCTTCGGCGGCGCGCGAAAAGCTCCGCCGATACACCACGTCGCAAAAGATTTTGAGCGATTTGAGATGCATGGAGATCGACCGACCGCGCCGCGCATGAACCAGCCGACCTCAACTTATCGGCTGGATAAAAAATTCAAATACAGAAAATCCCTAGCATTCGGATTAGCAATGCTAGGTTACCCGGATTTTGGGTCATCGTCAAGCAGCCCACGCCGTTGACATGGCTGCGGTGGTCCAGCAAACCGGTGGCTACCCCTTGTCAACCGGCCCTACCTCCATTACTCATTATTACTTGAGCGGTTTAGCGACGGTCCATTAATGCGGCGACTCTTGTCGGCCGACGAGGATTCGCCCGGCCAACCGACTCTTAATTCTGCCCGTGATGAGTCTACGAACGGCTTGCCGGGCGGCTCCGCTAGAAGCGGCCCTGTTATTTTTAACCAATCAGTAGAGAGCTTGATGCATGGCTGAAAACCTCGATCCCCGTCCCAATGCTCGTGGCCGATCCAAAAAAGATGTCGACGCCAAATCGGCCGACCTGGAACTCGACACGGAAGTCGGGACCGATGAGTTCCTGACGACCAACCACGGCTTGCGGATCAACGACGATCAGAATTCGCTCAAAGCTGGCGAGCGCGGTCCGTCGCTGCTCGAAGATTTCATCCTCCGCGAAAAGATCACGCACTTCGACCACGAGCGAATCCCCGAGCGGATCGTGCATGCCCGCGGCTCAGGTGCGCACGGGGTGTTCGAGGTCTACGAATCGATGGCGCCGTTCACCCGGGCGCAATTTCTGCAAGACCCGGCGGTGAAGACGCCCGTCTTCGTTCGATTTTCCACGGTCGCCGGTTCGCGGGGCTCGTCGGATCTGGCTCGCGACGTGCGCGGTTTCGCGGTCAAGTTCTATACCAACGAAGGGAACTTCGATCTCGTCGGGAACAATATGCCGGTGTTCTTCATCCAAGACGCCGTGAAATTTCCGGACCTAATTCACGCGGTGAAACCCGAGCCGCACAACGAAATCCCGCAGGCGGCGTCGGCGCACGACACGTTCTGGGACTTCATCTCGCTGATGCCCGAGTCGATGCACATGGTCATGTGGGTCATGTCGGACCGAGCCATCCCGCGCAGCTTGCGGATGATGGAAGGCTTCGGCATCCACACATTCCGCCTCGTCAACGCGAAGGGAAAATCCAGCTTCGTCAAGTTCCACTGGAAGCCGCTATTGGGTATGCATTCGGTCGTGTGGGACGAGGCCTTGCGAATCTCCGGCGCCGATCCGGATTTCCATCGCCGCGATCTGTGGGAAGCGATCGAGAGCGGGGCTTTCCCCGAGTGGGAATTCGGCGTCCAGATCGTGCCCGAGAAAGACGAGCACAAGTTCGATTTCGACTTGCTCGATCCGACCAAGCTCATCCCCGAAGAACTGGTCCCCGTTCGCCGGATCGGCAAGCTGACGCTGAACCGCAACCCGGACAATTTCTTCGCCGAAACCGAGCAGGTCGCCTTCCATCCTGGCCATATCGTGCCGGGGATCGATTTCACCAACGATCCGCTGTTGCAAGGCCGGCTGTTCTCCTACACGGACACGCAGCTAATCCGTTTGGGCGGTCCCAACTTTCACGAAATCCCGATCAACCGGCCGGTGGCGCCGCTGCACAACAATCAGCGCGACGGCCACATGCGAATGATGATCAACCGCGGGCGGGTGGCGTACGAACCCAACTCGCTCGCTGGAAACGATCCCGCGCAGGCCCCGGCCGCCGACGGCGGATTCGTCAGCTACGCCGAGCGGATCGACGCTTCCAAGGTCCGCGGCCGCAGCAAGAGCTTTTTCGATCACTTTAGCCAAGCGGCTATGTTCTATTACAGCCAGTCGCCAGTCGAGCAGGGACACATCGTCAACGCCCTGCGATTCGAACTGGGCAAACTCAATACGCCGGCCATTCGCGAACGAATGGTCTTTATGCTGTCGCAGGTCTCGGGCGAGCTGGCTCAGGCAGTGGCGACCGGTTTGGGGATCAAGGTTCCGGCCAAGATCGACGGCCCGCTGAATCTCAGCGTGCCGGCCGACGGCGCCTCGAGAGAGTTTCAACCGGCCAAATTCACGGGCAAGCCATTTATCTCGCCCGCTTTGAGCATGGCGGGCACCGTGAAAGACACCGTCAAATCGCGCAAAGTCGCCGCGCTCGTGGCCGAGGGCTTCGACGAGGCTTCGCTGGCCGGAATGAAAAAGGCGCTGGCCGCCGCTGGCGCCGACCTCAAGGTGATTGCTTCCCACGGCGGGATGGTCGCCGGGGCGGGGGGCAAAGCCGTCGCCGTGGATTTCTCGCTGCTCACGGTAGCTTCGGTCCTATTCGACGCCCTCTATATTCCCGGCGGCGACGCGAGCGTATCGAGCTTAAGCGCGAATTTGAAAGCGGTCGAATTCGTCGAAGAGGCGTTCAAGCACTGCAAGGCCATCGCCGCTACCGGCGCTGGAGTGAATTTCCTCCAGCAAACGCTTGCTGGCGCCGGGCTCGACGACGTCGAACCGCAATCGAAAGACATCACCTCCCACGATGGCGTCATCGTGGGGCGAGATAGCGCCGTGAACAAGGTGGCCGCCGAGTTCATCGCGGCCATCGCCCAACATCGGGCCTGGGAACGAGAATCGACGCTGATGGCCTAGTCGAGAGAGACGAATTTCCGTGCTCGCGAAAGCGGCGCGGGAATCTCTGGGTCGATGGCTCCCGGTGACCGATCGCAGTGCAATCTCTACAAAATCTTGTAAATTTTTCACGCTTCGAGGCCCCCAATCCTCCCAATCGAGAGAACCTGTAGCGATTGCAGCGAATAAACAGCGGCACGCCGTTTTCACTTGCTTGCCCGGCGTTATGGACAGTGTCATAATTGACTCAGCCATTTTGCTGGCAAAAGTTTTGACCTTAATACACGCAAAGGTGCTTCGATGAAACGGTTCTTAAGTGTTCGTTTGTGGAGTGTTTTGGTGGCGGGAGTTTTGGGGCTGTCGGCGTTGAGCGCCGCGCCTGCGGTGGCTCAGTGCTGCGGAGCGACCGCTGCGGCCGCGCCGGTGGTCACCGAGTATCCGGCCGTGCAGACCTCTTACTATGCTCCGGAGGTTGTGCAGGCGAATTACGCTCCGGCGCCGGTCACCACGTATTACGCCCCGGCCCCCGTGACGACCTACTACGCTCCCACGACCGCGTATTATGCGCCGACCACGGCGTATTACGCCCCGACGACCGCGTACTATGCTCCTCCGACAACTGCCTACTACGCGCCGACCACGGCCTACTACGCTCCGCCAGCCGCCTATGTCGTGCCTCGCCGGACCTACTTTGCCCCTGCGGCGACGACCGCCTATTACGCTCCGGCGCCGGTCACCACCGCGTACTACGCTCCCGCAGCGCCCGTTTACGTCCGCCCGAGAGTTTATGTGCCGGGCGAACCGATTCGCAATTTGTTCCGATAAGGTTTTGCCTTAAGCGACGATTGCCGTTCACAATTTTGGGTGCACGCTAATTAACACTAATCCACGCTAATGCTCTCATTAACGTAGATTAGTGTCGATAAGTGTTCCCACGACTCCCCGGCCTCGTTAAGCCGGTTGGGCAGCCTCTATGGCTGCCTGTTTTTTTGGGCCGCCGACTTATCTTAACGGGTCGCTCAATGGCAGTCGCCAAACTCCCGACTGACGCCGGCGCGGGCTACCTGCCCGTTCGCGAGTGCGAATCGAACGGGTCGTCCAGAATTTCGCGGAACTTTTGCGACCGGCATTCGTCTAAAATGCTAGGTGCGTCTCAACCGCATTCCGCGCCTTGCGCGGACGGCAAAAATCGGCGACCTCGCAGCGCCCGTCCAATTTCAGGGAGGCTTATCTCATGTCCCGCATTCCCGCCCGCGGTGTAATCGTTGTCTCCGCCCTCTTGCTTCTGCTGTCGATCTTCGCCCCCCGCGCCGCGCTGGGCCAAGGCGTGCTGATCAACATCAATCCCTCGGAGCAGGTCATCCTCCCGCGGCCGATCATTATCTATCCGCCGTACCATCCGCATCCGATCCCGATGCCGATTCCCGAGAGTACCTACAAAATCAAGGAGCTCGAGGTAAACGCCAAGATCAGCGAGCAGATCGCCAAGGTGCAAGTCTCCCAATCGTTCGTCAATACGGGCAGTCGGCCGATGGAAGTCTGCTTCGTCTTTCCGCTCCCCTACGACGGCGCCGTCGATCAACTCACTCTGCTCATTGACGGCAAGGAGCACGCGGCCAAACTGCTGCCGGCCACCGAAGCCCGGCACATGTACGAAGAGATCGTTCGCAAGAATCGCGACCCGGCCCTTTTGGAATGGATGGGCAATGGCCTGTTCAAGACGAGCGTGTTTCCAGTTCCCGCCGGCGCCGAGCGGAAAGTGACGCTCCGCTATTCGCAATTGTGCCGCAAGAGCGACGGGGCCACCGATTTTCTCTTCCCGCTGAGCACGGCCAAATACACGTCGCACCCGGTCGAGTCGGTCAAATTCAATATCGCGATCGATAGCCAAGTCGATATCAAGAATGTCAACAGCCCGAGTCATTCGATCGAGATCAAACGGCCTGACGACAAGCACGCGATGATCAGTTACTCGGCGAGCAACACCGTGCCGACCAGCGATTTTCGGCTGTTGTACGATGTCGGCAAGGGCCAAGTCGGCGCGACGGTGCTGAGCTACAAACACGACGACGAGGATGGGTTTTTCCTGCTGCTCGCCAGTCCCGAGATCAAGTCCGATGAATCGGACCGGCCGAAGAAAACGGTCGTGTTCGTCGTCGATCGCTCGGGCAGCATGAGCGGCGAAAAGATGGAGCAGGCCAAGGGCGCCGCCAAATTCGTGCTCAACAATCTGCACGAGGGCGATCTGTTCAACGTGATCGCGTTCGACAGCGAAGTCGAAAGCTGGAAGCCCGAGTTGCAAAAGTACAACGACGAAACGCGAAAGGCCGCGCTCGGCTTCATCGAAGGCATCTATGCCGGCGGCAGCACGAACATCGACGGCGCGCTGGCCGCCGCGATGAAGCCGCTCAAGGACAACAGCCGACCGAATATCGTCTTGTTCCTCACCGACGGTCTGCCCACGGTCGGCGAGCAAAACGAGTCCAAAATCATCGCCAACTCGAAAGAGTACAACAAGCTGCGAGCCCGCATTTTCACGTTCGGCGTCGGCTATGATCTCAACAGCCGGCTGCTCGATAAGCTGGCGGGGGAGAACTACGGCCAGAGCGAGTACGTTCGCCCGAACGAAAATATCGAATCGCGAGTAAGCGCGCTCTACAAGCGCATCAGCGCCCCCGTATTGAGCGATCTGACGATCAAATGGGATGTCGAGGGACTCAAGTCCGAAGATGGCTCGGCCGTTAGTCGCGTGTATCCCAAGGAATCTCGCGATCTGTTCGCGGGCGAGCAACTGGTGATCGTCGGCCGTTACAAAAAGCCGGGCGACGCCAAGGTCGTCATCTCGGGACACGTCGGCGACAAAGATAAGAAAGACATGAAGTTCGACTTCCCGGCCAAGCTCGTGGACAAGAGCGACGACCAAGGCAAGTCGTTCATCGAGAAGCTCTGGGCCGTGCGCCGCGTCGGCGAAATCCTTGATCAGCTCGACCTGAAGGGAAAGAATGAAGAGCTCGTCAAGGAGCTTGTGACGCTGGCGACCAAGCACGGTATCCTGACGCCGTATACGTCGTTCATGGCCGATGAGAATTCCAGCACGCACGATGTGACGTACAACTATCGCGAGGCGGGCCGCCGGCTTGAGTCGCTTGCCGAGACCGATGGCGAAATCGGCGTCGAGCAGCGAGCGTTCAAAGGCGGCCTGAGAAAAGCCAATCAGGCGCTGGCGTCCGACAGAATTTATGCTGCCGATGCCGAGGCGAAAGACGAGGCGGCTGGAAACAAGCCCGCAGCGGCGCCTGTCGCCCGATTCGGCTTCGAGAAGTCGGACGCCGGGTCGGGTGGCCTTGCCGGACCGGGTTCGCTTCCGTCGTCTTCGGTGAGGGCCAAGCTCACGCTTGGTAGCGCCAGCAGTCGTTTTGGCGGACAGGTCGCCGCGAATGGTAAATCGGTGAATTTGGAACCGAGCGAGGCTGCCAAGGCCGTGACCAATGTCCGCGTCATCGGCAGCAAAACGTTTTACCGCCGCGGCGATAAATGGGTCGATTCGGCGGTTACCGAAGCCCAGGAAAAACAGCCGATCAAGATCGAGCGGTATAGCAAAGATTACTTTGATCTGGCCGCCAAGAAGAGCAGCGAAGTGGCAAAGTACATGACGTTCGACGAGCCGGTGATTGTGGCGATCGATGGCAAGGCGTATACGTTCTGATCCATCTTGACCTATGAGTCGCGTTGCTTGAAACGCGCGAGTAAACGCGCGTCGCGAACGAGCGCGGCTACAAACTCCTCACCAAGCTTGTCATGATCGCCCTGAAGATGGGCGCTATCTTGCCAACGTCGCGGTCCTCGGCCTGCCACAACACGAGCATTGCACGGCGCCCGTGACGAAACGCGCGAATCTGGGCCGTGTTCGTCAAGTCCAGACAATAAAAATTGACATCATAGCCCTCCATCTCCTGGCCCGCGATCGAGTCGCTCACCGGATCGCTGTCCAGTTCGTCGTATTGATCGTCGAGCGTTTGGACGGCAACCCGTGCTAGCTCGGCCGGATCAGCGTCGTCGTTGATCGTCAGCGACCAAAACGCGCCGTCATTGTTATATACAGTGATGTCCTGGGCCTCGGTTTCGTCTTCGACGTTAAGGGTCCAGCCTTCGGGATATTGAAACTGAATTCCGAATTTATCGAAAATTGCTGGCATCGCTCGGATTTCTATCGGGGGTCGCCGCATTTCTGTCCGCCGGGACCGCACATTTAGGCCCGGCTGCCGCCGATAGTATTTTATACCCTACGCGGCAATGAGCGAGACGTTTTTGAACTCTTGAAAGTTGAGCGTCATGAGCGATGTCAGCTTGGGTGCGTGACTTGTAGCCAGTTGATCGATCGTGTCCTGAATGGCGGCTTGGAAGTCGGCGAACTTGGCATGGTAGCGGCCGTAGAGCGAGCGGCGATTGATGAACTTCCCCAAACGCTCGATCAGGTCCAGGTTCGGTGGGTACGACGGCAGGTACAAAAGTACGATTCCCAGGTCCACGGCCAGGGCCTGCACCACCGCGTTAGTCTTTTACCAACTTCTCTCGCGAATCAGAAAACACCTCATAGACTGCCGCTCGCTGTATAGCGGTTCTAAGTTGACTCCCGGCTGCGGGCGGCGCGGGCGGCCGGGCTGTGCAGTTGGCAGGCCCCGCTGTCGCAGTCGTCGAGCCGGCCGAACCGGTAGCGGCGATCGGCGACCTGCCGATAGAGCCACTGCCAGAGCGGCAAGCTGAAGGGGATATGCAGCACGGGCGCGAGCCACCACAGCCGTCGCAGCCGCCGCGACAGAAAGCGAATCGCCCCGGCGCCGCGATACCGGTTGCCCGTGGCATCGACGATGTACATCTCTTGCATCAATCGATCGTGCGTCAGGTCGGGGTATCGCTGGGCGACCTCGGGATCGTGTAAGGATAAGAACGAGAGCTTCGATTGGCAGTCCCACCACGGCAGCTTTTTCACCTGAGCCGTACACATCTTGCAGTGGCCGTCGAAGATCACGACAGCGGCGCCCGGGCGATCGGCGGGCGACGGCAGCTTGCTGGGCGGCGGTTTGGTGGACGAAGGTGTGATGGTCGTGGACATGTATGAGGAAACTGAGTTTAGTGGCTCGCTCGATCGCCATAGCGGCGGCATTCTGCCGCGCCGTCTTCGTCGTTTAAACGTCCGCGAAAAGGTTTTTATCGAAAAACCTCTTTGCAGCCGCATGTCAGGCACGGGGCGCCTGACCTACTTCTCGGGAATCGGCTCTCCCTTTTCGTCGACGGCGCCCGCGACGACGAGGACCATGCGATCGGGATCGAGATATTTTTTCGCGACTTGTTGCACGTCGTCCGGCGTCACGGCCGAAATCTCGCGGCGGAAATCGGCCAAATAGTCGAAGCCCAGATGATGGCGCTCGACCGAGAGCAACCGGCCGGCGATTTGCTCGTCGGTTGTGAACTCGAACGGCAGTTGACCGATCAAATACTTCTTCACGTCCTCGACCTCGGCGGCGGTCGGCGACTCGCTGCGGATGCGGTTGAGCTCTTCGAGGAACATCTGTTTGACTCGGGGAAAATTCTTGGCCTCGGTGCCGACATAGCAGGTGAATATGCCGGGCTCCTCGGCGGCGGAGGAACAGATGTTGGCCGTCACCGTGTACGCCAATCCGGCCCGATCGCGGAGCTTGCTCGACAAGCGATCCGTGAAGCCGGGCCCCGTGCCGAGCACGTAGTCCATCACCAGCAGCTTGTAATAGTCGGGATTGTCGCGGCGGATTCCGACATGACCCATCAGGAATTGCAACTGCACCGCCTCGGGCATGCTCAGGATCTCGGTCGTGAATGTCTTGGGCTTTTCGATCGTCGGCGATTTGAACTCCGGCAGCGGGCTCTTCGTCCAGTGCTCGGTGAGCTTGGTCAGTTGGGCGACGATTTCATCCGAATTGAAGTCACCGGCGATCACCACGATCGTGTTGTTGGGCACGAATAACTGCTTGTGCAGCGCAGCGCAATCGTCGGGGCTGAGCTTCTCGACGATGGGCCGAGTTCCGAGCGACGGCTTGGCGAACGGATGCGACCCGTAGACCGCCTTCCGATAGCGGATCATGGCCCGTTCGAGCGGCTGGCGCTGGGCCTCGTCGATGTTGGCCAGTTGATGCTCTTGCTCGCGCTTGAACGCATCGTTCGGGAAGTTCGCGTTGATCAGACAGTCCATCAGCAGTCTGAGTCCGAGCGATTTGTCTTCGCTGAGGACCTTGACCGTGCCGCCTGACGAGTTCAGCGCCAGCGATCCGCCGACTTTCTCGATCGCTTCGGAGATTTCTTCGCCCGTGCGATGAGCCGTGCCTTCGTCGAGCAGCGAACCCATGAGGGCGGCCACGCCGGCCTTCTCGATCGGTTCGCGCAGCGACACTTGCTTGACCGACGCCGCGGCGACGAAGATCGGCAACCGATGGTTTTCCCAAAGCACCAGCACGAGGCCATTGGGCAGCTTAACGCGCTTGGCCGGCTTCAGCGAAAACTCTTGGCGAGCGGGGGGCGTAAGCCCCCTGTCCCCGGCGCCACTTTCCTTTACGTTCTCCGCTACCTTGGCTTCCGGCGTCTTCTTATCATCCGCCGGACGCTTAACCGCTGCGTGTTCATTGGAATTGTCCGGCGCCCCGGCCTGAGCCGATTTCGCATCGCCGGCGGCTTCTTCGGCCGCCCGCTCTTTGGCCGATTTGGGTATCGACCAAACCACGACGCGCCGCTCGGGGTCGAGATATTTTTTCGCCACGCGCTGAATATCGGCCGGCGTTACCGCCGCCATTCGCGGCAGCAGCGATTTGAGCCAAGCCAAGTCGTTGTCGGTCACGCCCTGGGAGATATTGTCGGCCAATTGATGCACGCTTTCGCGATCGAAGATGGCGCCCGCGATGATGCCTTGCCGCACTCGATCTAGTTCAGCCTGCGGGATCGGCTCGTCGGCGAGTCGCTTGATTTCGTCAAGCACCAGTCTTTCGGCGCGAGCCCGATCCTTGCCCGGCAAGACCTCGACTTGCACGCCGAACCAGCCGGGATAACGTCCCCAGGAATGAAACGCATCGGCTTGTCCGGCGATCTGCTCTCCCTCGATCAACTTTTGATAGAACCGGCTCCGCTTGCCGCTGCTCAAAACGCTTTGAGCCACCTCGAGCGCCGGCAGATCGTCGTCGGAACTGGTGACGGTGCTAAAGCCGAGCAGCATTCGCGGGACTTCGAACTTTGAGACGAACTCGTGATGCATGGGTTTGGTCCGCTCGATCGCTACGTTTTTCTTCCGCGGCGGCAATTTCTCCGAAGGGATCGAACCAAACAGCTCCGTGATTTTCTTGAGCGCCTGGTCCGGATCGAAGCCGCCGCAGATCACGAGCACGGCGTTGTTCGGGTGATACCACTTGTCGTAGTGCGACTTGATGATCGCGGCCGTGGCTTCGGCGACCTGTTTCTTCTGGCCGATCACCGGATGCCCATAAGGCGCCTCGGGACCGAATAGCAGCGGCAAGATGGCCTTCTGCTCCAAATCCCAAGGCTGGTCCTCGTCTCGACTCAGTTCGGCGATGACGGCGCCCTTCTCCTGCTCGAACTCGTGCTTCGTGTCGATCTTCAAGTTCCGCATTCGATCGGCTTCGATCTCCAGGCCCATCTCCCAGCGGTCGGCGGCCAGATCGAAGTGGAAGATCGTGTAGTCGTTCGACGTATAGGCGTTGTTGGCGCCGCCGTTGATCAGCGTGCGATGGTCGATATCGCCCGGCATGAGTTTGTCGGTGCCCTTGAACATCAAATGCTCGAGGTAGTGCGACAGGCCGGTGTTGTCGAGATCTTCGTCGGCCGAGCCCACCCGATAGGCGATCATCGTCGTGACGACGGGCGACGAGGGGACCGGCTTCAGGTAGACGCGGAGCCCGTTGGGGAGCGTTTCTTGGCGGACACCGTCGTAGAGCGCTTCGGCGGCGGCGAGAGCGGAGGAACTGGTCTCGCTGGCTACTTTTTCCGTTTGGTCGGCCGCGCGGCTGAGCGAGACGGAGACGACTGTCAGCGCGAGAGCGAGCACGGCGGAAAACGCGCGTCGCAAAATCTGTTGGACGCCGAATGCCGTATAATGTTGACGCATGTTACAAGCCTCGGGGGACAATTTGTTCGTTGAATAAATGCGGGGGGCGACCCGAAAACGATTGGGCGAATATCTCTGGGTATCGTACCTGTAGGCTACCTTGCGGGCCAGAGTCCGCCGGGGCGGGCGCCGCAACTCATCTGGGCAAAACGGCCATCGCAGCATACTCTTGACGCCGTATGTCCTCTGCCCCCGCTAGCACCGTTCCAACCGCACTTCCGGCGTCTTCGATAACTGCCGCTCGGGCTGCCCGCGCGCTCGGCGAACCGCCGGCGCCCTGGTATCGTTCGATGCGTTTTGTCGCTCTGACGGGCAGTTTGCTGATGTGGGCTGCGTTGCCGCCGCTCGACCTTTGGCCGCTCGGATGGATCGCCCTCGCGCCGTGGTTGTTTTTGGCACGGCAAAAGCAATTGATGGGCGCCCACCCTTATACGATGCTTTGGGCCGCAGGGTTCGTGTTCTGGATGGCCGATTTGCATTGGCTGCGACTGCCGCATTGGACGACGAGCTTCGGTTGGATCGCGCTTTCAGCTTATTTGGCCCTCTATATTCCGCTGTTCGTTGGACTCACGCGAGTCGCCGTGCATCGGTTGAGAATTTCGATCGTCCTAGCGGCGCCCGTGGTTTGGACCGGGCTCGAGTTCGCCAAGGGCCATTTGTTCAGCGGATTCACGATGGGCAACCTTGGATACTCGCAATACCACTGGCTCCAGGTCATTCAAATCGCCGATGCGATGAGCGTCTATGGCCTGGGCGGATTGCTAGCGATGTCGGCCGCGTGCCTCGTTCGCATGGCGCCATGCGACGGCCTACGATGGTCGGTGTGGCCGCTCGCGCCACTGGTTGCGATGATGGGAAGTACGCTCGGGTACGGTCACATGCGATTGGCCGCGGAACCGACCGCCGATGCGCCCACCACTCGCGTCGCGCTGATCCAGGGGTCGATCGACGCGACGCTCAAGATGGCGCCCGATAGCTGGGAGGCGATATACACGCAGTACATGCAACTGTCGTTCGAGGCCCGGGCAATGGCCGAAAAAAGCGGCCGGCCCATCGATTTGTTCGCGTGGCCGGAGACGATGTTCCGCGAGACACTCTATTCGTTCGATCCGGATTTCGTGGTTCCAGAAGGGGCTCGCACGAAACAGGAGATTATTGATAACACCAATCGCGGGATTGCACTGGTCGCGTGGCAACTCGGCTCGCCGACGCTGCTGGGTATCGATCGCTCGCACTATCTGGCGGACGGGCGCGTGCGGCATTACAACTCGGCCCTGTTCGTCACGGCCGACGGCCAGCAGCTTAGCTCGTACGACAAGATGCATCCGGTGATGTTCGGGGAGTACGTGCCGCTGGCCGAGTCGTTTCCCTGGCTGTATAAACTGACGCCGCTGCCGGCCGGCCTCACCTCGGGCGAAAAGCCCGTCGCGCAAGACGTGCATGGCTTTCGATTCGCGCCGGATATCTGCTATGAGACCACGATCCCGCATCTGATCCGCCGGCAGGTCGTGGAGCTTCGCGACCGAGGCGAAGAGCCGGACGTGCTAGTGAACCTCACGAACGACGGCTGGTTCTGGGGTTCCAGCGAGCTCGATCTGCACCTGATGTGCGGCGTGCTGCGGGCCGTCGAATGCCGCAAGCCGATGTTGATCGCTGCCAATACGGGCTTCTCGGCCTGGATCGACGGCAGCGGCCGGATCGTCAAGCAAGGCCCGCGGCGGAAAACCGGCGTGATCGTCGCCGATGTGCAGCGAGACCCGCGCCGCAGCGTGTATTTGGAGATGGGCGAATTGCCGGCCGGCGTCTGTTTGTTGGGCTGCGTCGGCTTGGCTTTGTTGGACATTTGGGACCGGCGCCGAGCCAAACGCGGCAGGTTGCAACAAACCTGAACTGGCGTTGCGCCCCGGCCAGTCGTGTCCTTTGGGTCCTTCCGCCTGCCCTCTGATTTCTCAATCGTCCATCACTTCGGTCTCTTTGGCTCGCGCGATATCGCCGACCTTGGCCTCGAACTTCTTGGTCAGCTCTTGAATCTCGTCCTTGATCGAGTCGCGATCGTCTTCGGTCAGCAGCTTGTCCTTCTGCTCTTGCTCGGCGGCTTTGTTGCCGTCGCGGCGGACGTTGCGGATGGCGACCTTCGCCTCTTCGCTGAGGTCCTTGATTCGCCCGACCAGCTTGCGGCGGACGTCGGTCGACAGCGGCGGGATATTGATGCGAATCACCCGGCCGTCGTTTTGCGGATTGAGCCCCAGATCGCTCGAGCGGATCGCCTTCTCAATATCCTTGATCGTCGCGGGGTCGAACGGGCGAATGACGATTTGCGTCGGCTCGGGGGCGCCGACTTGGGCGACGGCCTTGATCGGCGAGGGCGCGCCGTAGACCTCGACGCGCAGCGAATCCACCAACCCGGGATTCGCCCGACCCGTCCGAATGCCGGTCATCGAATGCTTGAACACATCGACCGCTTTCTCCATCCGTTCTTCGGCGTCCAATAAAATTTCGTCGGCAGGCATGGGGTGGGCAATTGGTGTGAGGCGATTGGGGCGAGGTCCGTCGTCATCATGATTATAAGAATGGCGAATGACGAATGTCGAGACGCCCGGCGCCCTCGTCTACATAGCCGCGGCATCCTGCTACGGAGTAAGAAGACGGTAAGAAGACAGCACGGCGCAGCAGGATGCCGCGGCTATGTATCGCTCAATTCTTCGCCACGGTCTCTTTGCTGGAGATCACCGTGCCGACGCGCTCGCCGTTGACCGCTCGCTGGATGTTGCCTTCTTTTTTTAAGTTGAACATCAAAGGGCATGTCGTGCTCCATGGACGGGCGCCGTGGGGTCCAGGACGCGAAGATTCTGCTCGGTGGAGAGAAGGGGACGCAGTTTTCTCTATGGCCGAAATGGGGCCAAGCGATCGGGCTGCTTGCAATCGGGCATGGGTCAATTCGCGGTATTCACAGATTGTGCAGATAAATCCGGGGCTGACGTTGTCCAGCGCGAGGATCGCACGAGGCGCTTGTATTCGAGCGATGGCGCGCCGAAGTTGATCAACAGGGCGATTTCGTGTCCCGTGGCCTTGAGATAGTTCAGCCCTTGCGCGTCCTCGACGGTTGATAGCTTCTGCAGCGCCTTGAGTTCGACGATCACCGAGTCGAAGCAAACAAAATCGGCGCGGTACGCGGTGGCCAGCAGCCGACCTTTGTAGCGCACAGGCAGGGGCGCTTCACGAACAAATGGAACTTGACGACAAGCGAGCTCAATAGCCATCGCTTCTTGGTAAACAGCCTCCAAGAATCCGCAGCCAAGCTCGCGGTGGACCTCCATTGCCGCGCCGATAATCGCATACGTTCGCGGATCACGGGGTTGATCCACAGATTTCGCAGATTTCGCAGAATTTTGCTGATTGAGCGAGTTTGACATTTCGAATGTCATCTTGCCCCCGCCCTTTTTAAATCTGCGTTCATCTGAGAAATCTGCGGACACCTATTGCAAATATAAGATCTATGGCAGGGTGGCGCGCGGTAGACTCGCCGTGCTTAATTTTTCGCGACGATCTCTTTGCTGGAGATCACTGTGCCGACGCGCTCGCCGTTGACCGCTCGCTGGATGTTGCCTTCTTTTTTGAAGTTGAACACCAGGATCGGCATGTCGTGTTCCATGCACTGGGCGATGGCCGTGGGATCCATGACCCGCAGATTTTGCTCGCGGACGGCGTTGTACGACAACTCGCGGTAGAGGATCGCGTGCGGATTTTTTTCGGGGTCGTCGGAGAACACGCCGTCGACGCGAGTGGCCTTCAGCAAAATGTCGGCTTCCAGCTCGAGCGCCCGCTGGGCGGCGGCCGTGTCGGTCGTAACGAATGGGCTGCCCGTGCCGGCGGCCAACAGCACGATACGGCCCTTGTCCAAATGGCGCCGAGCGCGGCGGCGGATATACGGCTCGGCCACGCCGTCCATCCGGATCGCCGTGAGCAGCCGCGTTTCGCAGCCGAGCGATTCGAGCGCGTCTTGCAGCGCCAGGCCGTTGATCACGGTGGCGAGCATGCCCATGTAGTGGGCGGTCGCTTCTTGGATACTGGAGTTGCCGGCCCGAAACTGGGCGCCGCGGAGGATGTTGCCGCCCCCCATGACGATCGCGATCTGCACGCCGTGCTTGGCGGCTTGCACCGTCTGCTTGGCGACGTGCACGACCTCGATCATGCTGATGCCCCGCTCGCCGGCATGGCAAAAGCTCTCGCCGGAGAGTTTCAACACCACGCGGCGGTACCGCGGAGTGGAGCCGTTAGGTTCGCCGTCAGCCATGGTTGTTCCCAATGACGAATAACTAATGACGAATGTCTAATCAATGACTAAGCACGGATGACGAATGTCGAATTCAGGCAAGCCCGCCCCGACGAATAACCAATCGACTCGACGCCCAGACCTTCGTCATTCGTCATTGATTAGACATTCGTCATTCCCCACCACTACTTCCCGAGTTCCCAGCGAATGAACTGCTTGACCTGCATCCCGGCCTTCTTGGCGAGCGCGCCGACCGTCTGCTTGTCGTCCTTGATGAACGGCTGTTCGAGCAGCACTTTTTCGCTAAAGAAAACGCGCAGCCGGCCCTCGACCATCTTGGCGATGATGTTTTCTGGTTTGCCTTCGGCCCGGGCGGCGACGGAGAGGATTTCGCGCTCTTTGGCGATGTCAGCCGGGTCCAAATCTTCCTTCGACACGACGGCCGGTTTTTGAGCGGTGATGTGCATTGCGACTTCTTTCGCCGTCTCGGTGTCGCCGCCCGTGACTTCGACCAGCGTGCCGATCGAGCCGTCGTGATGAGCATAGCCGCCGCACGGGCCATCGATCCGCACGATCCGGCCGAGCTTGAACACCTCGCGAATCCGGTTGAACATGTCATCCTTCACGGCGCCGAGCGTTTCGCCAGGCTTCGACGGCGACGGCTGCGCGAGCAGTTCGTCGGCCGTGGTTGCGCCGGGGCCGATGGCCAACTGCTTGGCCAGATCATTGGCCAACTGCCGGAAATCCGGGCTGCCCGCGACCGGGGCGCTTTCGCAGAGTAGCTCGATCATAGCGCCGACCCCTTTGGCCACGTCGGCAAAGACGGCGATTCGGCCGGCGGACGTCTCGCGGCCGATCCGCGTTTCCTGGGTCTTCTTGCCTTGCTCGCGAAGCTGGCGCACGGCCGTCTCTTCATCCCCGCCGCTTTCCTGCAAGGCCTTTTTGCAATCCATAAGCGGAAGTCCGGTCCGCTCGCGAAGCGATTTCACGGCCGCCGCGGTAATTTCTGCCATCGTTTGTGTCTCCCTGAAAAATAGGGGGTCTATTTGTGTTTTGAGTTAGATTTGAAAGGGCTAAGGGCTGGGGGCGAGGGACTACGGAAGGACGCCGCCCGTCGATGGGTTGGGCGTCACTGCTGGCTTGTCCAGCAGTGCTTTTTTCATGTGTGCTCACGAGCCGCACTGCCGGATGAGCCAGCAGTAGCACATGCAAAGTCATTCCAGTCGCGCGCCAAGCCGATCCGGCGGACTATCCTGCGGCGACCGGATGGTTTTCGGCCTGGCTATCCCCATTGGTCGCCGGGGTCGGTTGGGCTGGCGCCGGGACTGGCGGAGTTGGCTGACGCTTGGCGCCACTGCCGCCTTCACTCTTGTCGACGCCCTTCGTCTGGGCTTCCAGCTTGCCTTCCAGCACCGCGTCGGCCAGTTGCTGAACGATCAGCTCGATCGAGCGGATGCTGTCGTCGTTGCCCGGCACCGGCAGGTCGATCAAGTCCGGATCGCAGTCGGTGTCGATCAGAGCGACAGTCGAGACGCCCAGCTTGCGGGCTTCGCTGACCGAGTTCTTTTCCTTCTTGGGATCGATGATCACCATGCACTCGGGCACGCGATTCATCGTGCGGATGCCGTTCAGATTGCGGAACATCTTGCGGAACTCGCGCTTCAGGGCCGACTGCATCTTCTTCGAGTAGGTCTGGAACTCTTCTCCCGCCATCAGCCGTTCGAGTTCTTCCAGTCGCGTGAGCCGGCTGCGAATGGTGCGGAAATTGGTGAGCGTGCCACCCAGCCAGCGGTCGCTGACGAACGGCATGCCGCAGCGGAGCGACTCGCGCTCGATCGTGTCGGTGGCCTGCCGTTTGGTGCCGACAAACAGCACCAGGCTTCCGCTGGCCGCGACTTGCTTGAGATATTTTTTGGCGCGGAGCAGTCCGCGGATCGTTTCGCGGACATCGATGATATGGATCAGATTGCGGCGGCCGAAGATATACGGCCGCATCCGCGGATTCCAGCGGCTGGCGCGATGACCGAAATGAACGCCAGCTTCGACTAATTCTTTAGCGGAAACGTTAGCCACAAGGATCTCCTGGGGTGAAAAAAGGGCACACCGGCCTCGCGGGCCGCCGCGAAATTACGCGGCGCGATCCCTATCCGGCGTTGGGCTAAAATAAAAACAGAGTGAAAATGGGACGAATGCGGAAACCAACCTCGGGCCTCTGAAATTGCCATCACAATCGGGCACGAGGGAAGCCCTTAAACGTATCAGTTGACCGGAAAAGGGTCAATTGGGGTGATCTGCGTGCGTGGCTCTTTATTAACGTCTGCGGCGGGAGCAGACATGGGGGCGTCCTAGTGGACGGGAACGGAACCGCCCAAAAAAATTGCAGACCGGCCTATCCCCGCAAGCGATCCCAGAATTGCTTCAAGTCGGGGGGCAGGGGCATCGTGAAATGGCGAAGATCCTCGGTCATCGGATGCACGAAGCCTAGCTCCGCCGCGTGGAGCGCAAGGCGCGGGGCGCGACTGGAATCGGCGATGGGTTTGCCGAATCGCGATTGGAAATAAACCTTGTCGCCGCAGACCGGATGGCCCAGCTCCGAAAGGTGGATCCGAATTTGGTGCGTCCGGCCCGTTTCCAAGCGGCACTCGATCATCGTATAGCCGGGCAATTGATCGATCGGGCGAATATGCGTCGTTGCGATCTTGCCGACGTTCGGGACTTCGGTGCTGCCGCGCCGGCCGTCGCCGCGATCGCGCACGAGCCGCGAGGTGATCGTTTGCGCCTGAACCGAGCCGTGGACGATCGCGATATAGTGGCGCTGGGTCGTGTGGCTGCGAAATTGCTCGCCCAAATGCCGCTCGGCTCGCACGGTGCGGGCGTAAACCATCAGCCCACTCGTGTCGCGATCCAGTCGATGCACGGAGCGGACGGGGGGCGGAACGCCTTTGCGCTTTTTCAGGCGCGGGTCCATGCGGGCGACGACCCGGCGGAGCATTTCGTCGAGCGTCGGTTGGATTTGCTTGCGCCGAGCCGGCCACTCCTGCTCGTCCTTGTGCCGGTTGGATGTCACGCCAAATGGCTTTTCGACCACCACGACATGCTCGTCCAGGTGGCGAATTACGAGATCGTCGGCCTTCGGCGGCGCCTCGGCCGGATGGGGCAGCACTTTGATGACGTCCTGCAATTTCAGCCGTCGACCGGCGTCGACGCACAAGTTGCCGTTAATCATCACCTGCCGGCTCTTGAGCAATCGATGGATCTGGCCCCACGACGACTCCGGCAGCCACTGGCGCAGGCAGGCCGCGACCGTTTGGTCTTTTTGCTGCGGCAGGACGCGGTAGATCGTGTCGGGCATGGGGAGGGGAAAGTCGGGAGACGGGAATGAAAAGCGAGCGGGGAGCGTAAGCTCGCTGTCCGGCGGTCGAAAATTAGAATGGTCTCAAAGTTGAAAAAATACGTCAGGACACTTCAATGCCCTTGTCGGTAATGCAGTAGGGAATCAATTCCTCGGAACACGCGCTGCCGCGATGCTTGGCGATGTAGAGGGCCCGGCCGAGTCGATTTCCTTCTCGCACGCGCCCCAGGAAGATCACCGTGTTGGCGTTCGACAGCACGTCCCCTTCATCAAGCGGGCGGCCGATCAGGTCTTCGAGCATGTTTTCGCGCGTCGTGTACAACAGTTGGCAGCCGATCCGCCGGTGGTCGTAGGAATGCCGCTCGACCTCGGCTTGATGGGCGCGAAAGTGCTCGCGAAATAAATCGCGCGCGACCCAGTCGGAATCTTTCCGCAAGATCTGCTGATAGATGTATTCGAATAGCTCGAACTGAATCGATTCGCTTGGCCGCTCGACCGGTTCCATGCCGTCGACGACCGCCCGCCGCACGCCGCGGATAAAATGGCCGTAGAAGAAAAAGATGACGGTCGCCAATTGCCGGGCGAGATCGGCCTTCCAGTCGAGCCACTTGTCGAAGCCCAGGTCGCGCTGCGTGACCCGCTGACCCGACTGCTGAAATAGATTCAGATAGTCGCCGAGTTCACCATCGACGGTCCACGTGCTCTCGGCCAGGGGCGGATGGTCGGTGGCCATTGGATGGACCTGCCAGTTGAACCGCTCGGCCGCATAGGCGGCGTGGTTTTGCGAATCGCCGCGGGACGACATATCGAAAATCACTCCGCGGCGCGACTCCTGCCGCAGCCCGGCGTCGAGAAAATGGAGCCCCAGTTGGGTCTTGCCGATGCCGGTGGCGCCCGCCAAAACCGTCAAAGTCCCCGGGAGCAGCCCGCCTCCCAGGTGCTTGTCCAGCGTCGGAATTCCGGTGCTCAATCGGCCCTGTTCGTCCATTCGTCAAGTATACGTTCGGGCGGCAAAGTTCAGAAGGAGGCCGGCAAAGGATCGGCGTCGCGGCCGAGCACATAGCCGCGGCATCCTGCTGCGCCGTCAAGAAAACTGTCCCAATGACGGGGCGGCGCGGCAGAATGCCGCGGCTATGTAGACGACACAACCGTTCCTTTGCCGCCAAGAAAAGCAGCGACTGAATGGTTTCGGCGGAGAAAAAAAGTTGACCCCCCCGTTACTAACGGATAGATTACTTGAGGCTTCTTCGGCCCCTTTTGCTCAGACCCGGTTGAGCGCTGCGCGGATGAGGTTGTAACGCCGCTGGGCGTTTGGCGAACGAGAGAGTCGGAGCCCACACAAGGCTACGAGCGATGGGTCTAACGTATTTCAAGCGGTTTCGGATGGAGATCGACCTGAAGGGCCGATCCATCGCCGCGCCGCAACTTCCGGCTGGCTATAGATTTGTACCTTGGGACGAGTCGTTAGTTGAAGCCCACGCCGAGACGAAATTTCGTAGCTTTCGCGACGAGATCGACGCGAACGTTTTTCCCTGCTTGGGTGAACGAATCGGCTGTTCTCGACTGATGGGCGAGATTCGGCAGAAGCCCGGCTTTTTGGCCGGCGCGACTTGGTTGGTCACTTTCGATCCCATATTGGCTGACGTTGACGCCAGCAACGTTGACACAAGCGATGATCCGGCCTCGGCCGACTTTGGTAATTTAGACGGTTTTTGCGTCCGCAGTGGGTATAAGAGCGGATTTCCGAAGGATAAGCCGCGGCTGCCCGCCGCGTTGGTGGAAGTGGAATATTGTGGCACGATTCAAGGGATCGTCGACCGCAATGGGATGGGCGCCGTCCAGAATTTGGGAGTGGCGCCCGAGCACCGCAGCCGGGGATTGGGACGGGCCTTAATGCTCAAGGCTATGCAAGGCTTTAGCGAGGCGGCCCTGAAGCACGTCTTCCTGGAGGTCACCTCGCAGAACGAAGGCGCGATCCGCCTCTATCGACACTTGGGATTCAACAAAGCCAGGACGATTTACAAAGTCGTCGAGGTTGCCTATTCGTAGGCCAGGGGTTAGGCTGCCAGCTTGCCGCTCGCTGCATTTCCGCGTGGTCGAATCGATAGATTCGCATTGCGGCGGCCTTTTCTCGAACCGCGATCCCTGGCTGGCTCAACGTGACGCAGACGATCCGAAACCATACATTCGCCAACGGCCTGGTTCTTGTCGCCGACACCACCGAGTCGATGGAGTCGGCCGCGTTCACGCTGCTGATTCCGGCAGGCACGGCGCTAGACCCGACCGACCGCCTCGGCCTGAGCGTTCTGACCTGCGAAATGGCCCTGCGCGGCGCCGGTGATCGCGACAGCCGGGCGTTCCTGGAAGCTCTGGAAAATTTGGGCGTCAACAGGGGCGAATCGGTCTCGACCGTGCATTCGAGCTTCAGCGGCGCGACGCTCGCCAAAAACCTGCCGGCTGCCCTGACGATCTACGCCGATCTGCTGCGGCGCGCCCGATTGCCGGAAGATCAACTCGAAGCCGGACGGCTGGTGGCGATTCAAGAGCTCCGGGCGGTCGAAGACGAGCCGGCCCACAAGGTGATGTTGAACCTGCGCCGCCGACATTATCCGGATCCGTGGGGACGACCGAGCGAAGGCGAAATGACCGCGCTCGAATCGATCGCGATCGACGAAATTCGCCAAAACTACACGGACACCTACCGACCCAATGGGGCCATCCTGGGCGTGGCCGGCCGGGTGGATTGGGATCGACTTGTCGATCTGGTGGGCGGGCTGCTCGGCGACTGGAAGCCGCATGTCACGGGAGAGCCGATCACCGGCCAGCGGGGCGAGCAAGTCGGCCACATCGATCACGAGGGCAACCAGACGCACATCGGCATCGCGTTCGACAGCGTGCCCTATCGTCATCCCGATTACTTTCAGGCCTCGGGCGCGATCGGCGTATTGAGCGGCGGGATGAGCTCCCGGCTGTTCAGCGAAGTTCGCGAGAAGCGGGGCTTGTGCTACACCGTGTATGCCTCGTACCACACGCTCCGCGATCGGGCCAGCGTCATGTGCTACGCGGGCACGACGGCCCAGCGGGCACAAGAGACATTGGACGTCACGCTTAGCGAGCTGAAGCGACTGGCATCGGGCGTCGAGCCGCACGAGCTACAGCGGCTCAAAGCGAGAGTGAAAAGCTCACTCGTCATGCAGCAGGAATCGAGCTCGGCTCGCAGCTCGGCGGTCGCCCGGGATTGGTATCACTTGGGCAAAGTGCGAACGCTCGACGAGATCGGCCAACTGGTCGACGCCCTGAGCTGCGAATCGATCAACGCTTATTTGACGGCCCATCCGCCGCGCGACTTCACCGTGCTGACGCTCGGATCGCAAAAACTAGAAGTGAATTTGTAACGCAATGCTCCCTCTCCCTGTGGGAGAGGGCTGGGGTGAGGGAACGCCGCCAACACCGACTCTCCATTTCCCTGCCCTCCTCCACGGAAGTGGATTGTCAGGCGCCCATTTCGAATACGGAGTAAACCTCGTGGAATTCATGCGAGCCACACTGGCTAACGGGCTGGAAGTCGTTGCCGAAGCCAACGCCGAGGCGCATTCGACCGCTCTAGGGTTCTTCGTGCAGACGGGCGCCCGGGACGAATCGGACGAGATCGCCGGCGTGAGCCATTTTCTGGAGCACATGGCGTTCAAGGGCACAGCCACTCGCAGTGCCGAAGACGTCAATCGCGAGTTCGACGAGATGGGCGCCCATTACAACGCCTTCACGAGCGAAGAGAGCACCGTCTACTACGCGGCTGTCCTGCCGGAATTCCAATCGCAGATCGTCGGGCTGCTGGGAGACATCCTCCGCCCGGCGCTTCGCGAAGAAGATTTCAACACCGAAAAACAGGTGATCATCGAAGAGATCAAGATGTACGAAGACCAGCCGCCGTTCGGGGCCGACGACAAGTGCCGAGCCGCACACTTCGGCCGGCATCCGCTCGGCCGGAGCGTGCTGGGCACGGCCGAAAGCGTCGGCGCGCTACCGGTCGATGCGATGCGGCAGTATTTCGCACGCCGCTATTCGCCCGGCAATATCATCCTGGCCGGCGCGGGACGAATCGATTTCGATTCGCTCGTCGCCGCCGCCGAAAAAGTTTGCGGCGATTGGCAGACGATGGACGCGCCGCGGGAAATTTCGCCCGCGCCGTCCACACCCAGCTTCGAGGTCGTGACCAAGTCGTCCGCCACTCAGGAATATCTTCTCGAAATGGCGACCGGGCCCTCCGCGACCGACGACGATCGCTATCCCGCCAAGCTCCTGACGACGATGCTCGGGGACGACTCGGGCAGTCGGCTGTATTGGGAATTGGTCGACCCGGGAATCGCCGAACACGCCAGTCTGCACCATTACGAGTACATGGGCGCCGGCACGTTTTTGACATATTTAAGCTGCGATCCCGAGTACACGGCCGACAACATGCAGCGCGTGCTAAAGATCTATCGCCAAGCCGAACAGTCTGGTTTCACCGCCGCCGAGCTATCGCAAGCCAAGAGCAAGATCAACAGCCGCCTCGTGCTAGGTAGCGAACGCCCACGGGGACGCCTATTCAGCGTGGGGACGAACTGGACCCACCGCCAGAAGTATCGGAGCGTGAAAGACGATCTGGACACAATCGAAGCAGTCACGCTGGAGCAGGTCGCCGCCGTGCTCGCCCGCTATCCGCTGAGTCGCTCGACCGCGATCGCGATCGGCCCGCTCGACACGCTGGTCGCGCCGAAATAACTCTATCAATGGCGACTAATTCAAGGTCGGCGAACCGCCGGCTGGGGCGGTTCGTAGTAGCGGCAGGCGATCGCCTCGCGACTTCGTGCCAAACCAACTCCTAGAACGGAGCCCGGCGCCGCGCTATACTGGACCGGCGAAACGCAATTTAGCAACTCGATCGATTCCGAGCGGGCGAGGCGCGGATGCCGGTGGGCGACCCAGGGCGCGAGCGGCGCACGATTCACTTCCGAGGCCGCGTACAAGGCGTCGGTTTCCGATACACGGCCGCGCGCATCGCCGAGCAGTTCGAAGTCACCGGATACGTCGAAAACCTGCCCGACGGGCGAGTGCTCCTCGTCGCCGAAGGCCAAGCGAGCGAAATCGACCGGTTCATCGACCAGCTTCGCGAAAAAATGAGCTCGCACGTCAAAGACGTCAATTCGACCATCTCACCAGCGACCGGCGAATTCCCACACTTCCACATCCGAGCTTGATCCAGATCGATCCTCGTAACCTCGCACTTTTAGTCGTTCGTGCTTCGTCATTAGGAATCGATTAGTCATTAGACCTTAGCCATTCTTCGTCAATCCCGTCTCCCGGCTTCTTCCCCTCCGCCCATGCTCCTCGGCTCTTTACCCCTGCTGCTCGCCACGCTCTCCACCTGGCTGACTCCGCCGTGGCTAATCGGCGCCGGCGCCGGCGCGGGCCTGCTGATCTTGGCGATCGTTTACGGTCTCGCGCGGCTGACCTCGCGGCCACTGACGACGTTTTTCAACGACAGCCTGCGCGAGGGCTTTTTGACGCCGGTGCTCGTCCTGGCCGCGATCATGGCCGTCGGCGCCGCGGTCTCGTCGCTCGTCGTGCCGGTTCGCGATCTGACTCGCTCGATGACGAGGCTGGTCGCGAGCCATAACTTGGACGTCGCCGAATCGATTCCTCCTGACGGCCAAGAGCATCATCTCACGCTCAGCTTTCGTCCTGCGGAACTGGAGTCGTTCACGATCGACAGCGACCGCGACTTGGTCGTGCGGTTCTCGGAGTATGGCATCATCAAGGAAGCCCGCGAGCGGCGGGTCGATGTCGCGGGAGGCGAGCCCTGGCAGTGGACGAAGACCGACAACAATCTATTTTACGGCGCCTCGTCCGAGATGAACGTTCGCAACCTGAGCAAGGACGAAGCCCATCTGCGACTGACCGGGGCCACGAATCCCGAGTATCCGCAAGTGGCCGCCGCGCCGCGGACGGCGCTGGCCCTGGTCGGTTTGGTGCTTGCCTTCTTGGGCCTCAAGTGGCTGGCGCCGAAGATCATGGCGATCGCGCTGGCGACTTCGCGCGAGATTACCGCCGCGCCGCTGTTTCAAGTGGTCATGGCCCTGGGTATTTTCGGGATCATCCTGTACGTGTTCATTCCGCAGAACACGTTCGGCGAAGACGTCAAAATGCTGAAGATCTCCGTGTTCCCGATGATCCGCACGATGGCGATCATCGTGGCCGTGTGGTCGGCCAGCGAATCGATCTCCAACGAGATCGAAGGCCGCACGGCGATGACCGTGCTTTCCAAACCGATCGGCCGACGGCAATTCTTGATCGGCAAGTTCGTCGGCATCCTGTTGCCCGTCGCGCTGTTGTTCCTGTACATGGGCGCCTTGTTCATGCTCACCGTATCGTACAAGGTCGTGTACGACGCGCGCGAGGGCGCCGAGCTCGAGCCGCTCTGGCAGGCTTGCTTTGAGCCGATGATCACCACGGTGCCCGGACTGCTGCTGAATTTCTTCGAGGCGGTCATGCTGACGGCTGTCGCCGTGGCTCTCTCGACGCGGCTGCCGCTCTTGGCGAATCTGATCGTTTGCGCGACGGTCTTCGTCCTCGGCCATCTGGTGCCGCTGCTGGTGATGTCGCGCGTGGCGGACTCCTACGGCATCGTGCGATTCATGGGCCAATTGATTGCCGCCGTCTTGCCGGTGTTGGACCATTTCGAGACCGAAGCCGCAATCTCCGCCGGGCTACCCATCCCGCTGCCCTATCTGGCCATGGCCTTCGGCTACTGCCTGCTCTACAGCACCGTGGCCATGCTCCTGGCCCTGACGCTGTTCGAGGATCGCGATTTGGCGTAAAGAACCAACTCGCAGTCGTAGCAGCACATGGCATAACTCTGGAAGAAGCCGGCGCCGCGATCGACGAAGCGATCGCCGCCGACCGACAATCGCACGTTTGCTGCGCATTGTGCTCGACACGAATGTGATTTTACATGTCGCAAGTTCGCCGAGCGGACCGGCCGGCGAATCCGGACGATTCAGTAGCTGGTTTTCAAAAGCGAGACCACTCTCCGGGGCTTCGGCGAGGCGCCTCCGACCCCGGCCACCCGAAAGAGCGAGAACGCCTCCAGCCCCGGGTATTCGGCGCATTCATTATGGTCCCGGCGCCGGCTATTGATGGCGCTGGAAGGCGGCTGTTATTTCTGCCCGCGATTGGCGGAAATATTCGGGCGTGAGGACGGTGGCGTGATCCTTACCCGGGGCTACGGTGATTTGGGCGTCGCTGCCGAGGCGCTTGAGCGTTTCGGCCAGTCGAACCACGGCGCCGTCGAGATAGAAGGTGTCTAGGCCGCCGACCGTGACGTGCAGCTTGCCTCCGAGGCGCGGGCCAAGCGATGCCCAATTGCGCTCGAGCGTCAGGCGGATGTCGTAGGCTTGCCAGGCTTTGGCGACTTCCGAATCGACGGTGCCAGTCGCTCGATCCCATAGCCGGCGGGGCTGGCCGCCCGCGCCCAGCGGGCTGAACGCAGCCTCGAACGATCGCAGTTGACCGCCGCGCGAGAGCACGTCGTCCATACGCGTGAACGAGTCGAACCACAGCGCGGGCGTTTGTCCATGGCGGGCAACCGGGCGACGATTGCCGCTCGCGTCGCGATAGACGTTGGTGGGCGGATCGGCGTACAGATCGATCTGCTGAAATTCGCGGAAGTCGACCGGATCGGGCGATGTGCTCCAGACTCCGCCGAAGAAATCGGGATAGGTCACTTGCAGCCACAAACTCGACCAGCCCCCGGAACTGTGGCCGGCGAGAAACCGACCGCCCGGATCGGCGACGGTGCGATACGCGCGATCGATCGCCGGAATCAGTTCTTTGATCAAAGCGGCGCCGCGCGGCCCGTTGGTCGCGCTGTCGGCGTACACGTGATGTCCCCACTCGGTCTGACCGCTGAGTATGACACGGATCATTTCGAGTTCGCCGGGCCCGGCCTGCGGCGGCTGCGGATAGCGACCGATGGCATCGCGATGACTGCCGCCGAAGCCGGGAACTTCGTATAGGACGGGGTATCGCCGCTCGGGATGTTCCGCGTAGCCAGCCGGCAGCACGACCGCTGCCCGCTCGACGACCTCACGATGCTGAAACTGGCTCAGTAATTCGCTTTTGACGGCGACCTCTTTGATCCAGGCGATGTCCGGAAAATTGGGCTCGGTGGCGAGTTGATCGAGCGTAAGCGGCACGATTTGCGCCGGATCGGAGGCGACATCGAACTCGACGACGCGGCTGAACAAGTTTCCGGCGGCGGTCAGATGAGGCGAATCGAAACTACGGGCAAGCACCGCTTGAGCCCGAAAGTGACCCGGCCGCAGCCGCGAGAGTTTTTCCGGAAAGCCGCTCGCCGAATCGTCGATTTTCTGGATTGCGGCTGCCGCGAAATCGGTAACGTCGAGCCGGAAAAAGGGCTCGGGGTGGAACCAGTCGGGACCGAAACGGGGCTCGCGATTTCCTTGAGTCAGCAAAACATAGAGGCGACCAGCAGTCGGTTTTTCGGCGACACGCGAATCGAGCGAGACCTCGAACTGGACTGCCTCGGCCCGATTGAACGACAGGGCTGCAACGAACAGCCACAAACAAAATCGCCGAACCGTTTTGCGATTGAGTTTCGACATGCAATTAGGCGCCTCGCTCGTCAGGCACAGAGTGCCTGATCTACAATCCTGAAAATCTTGTCAATCCTGTCTAACCTGCCACTTCACCAGCGCCAACCGATAACCGGCACAACCGGTAAGATTTCTTCAGATTTCGCTCGTGCGAGGCCGAAACTACTTCACGGCTGCGTGGAATTTTTCAATCCGTCGGGCGAACTTCGTCTTGCCCGAACTCGCGCGGCTATCCATTTTTGCAACCGGCTCGCGTCCGGGGAGACTGCTATCATGCGCAACTTGCTTGCGGTGGCGCTATTGGCATGGGCCGGCGCCGGAGGCTGTTCGATGTGCTCGCATCCGTACGACGACTGCTATCCGGTCGTCCACGAAGACAGCCCGGAAGCCAATCAATACGGCGACTACGCAGCCAACCATCAGCCGGCCAGCCGCAACGCGGCGCCATCGGCGATGGCACGTGCCTCGGGCCGATCGAGCTCGAGCAGCACATACTAGGTTGATGGCAATTAGGCGACAATTCCAGGCGACTTACACGACTGTCGTCCAGCAACACGACGAATGGTGGATCGGCTGAGTCGACGAGGTTCCGGGGGTGAACTCGCAGGGCAAAACGAGGAGCGAGTTGCTCGAAAATCTCCGCGATGCCTTGGCGGAGGCCCTGGAAATGAATCGCGCGGAGGCACGCGCGGCCGCGAGCGGCGCCTACGAGGAAGTGAGCATTCCCGCGTGAAACGGCAGGCCAAGCCGAAGGCTCGGCCCCATAGCCGCGGCATCCTGCTTCGTAGTGCCGGGCCGATACCGCGGATCAGGGGTGTCGCCCCGGGGGGCCTCAATTCTCCCTCTATCGTCGTCCGTTGGGCACGACAACTCACCGGCCATCCGTGTACTGCGCACCAGGATGCCGCGGCTATGTGTCGCCGCTTCGCGGCTCCCGGCCCGCTACTCGCCGCCGCGCAACGAGCCGAATTCACCCCCCCTTTTGTCAACCTAGTCGACCGAGTCATGCAAAGTGCGATAAGCAACCACGAATAACTCGGGCGTGCTGCGTGCCTCGCCGAAACTCGGATTATTTGATACTCAACGTTGCATCGCGCCCCCGTGAACCCGGCGGGTGAGGCGTTTGTCCTTGCCTGATCGCGGCGGGGACTAAAATAGGGCGTTGGCCGCCGCCGTCCCTTCGAGTACCGCAGGAAATCCGCATGACCGGAGAGATCGCCAATGACGCTACACCCGAAACGCGGCGGCGCGAACGGCTCGTGCTGATTATTCTGGCCGCCGTCCAGTTTACGACGATCGTCGATTTCATGATCGTCATGCCGCTGGGGCCGCAACTCATGCGGACGCTGAAGATCGGGCCGAATGAATTTGGCTTGATCGTGTCGTCTTATACGTTCGCCGCCGGCGCCGCGGGCTTGGTCGCTTCGTCGATCGTCGATCGGTTCGCCCGGCGCAGCGCGTTCATGATTCTCTACGCCGGATTTCTGCTGGGGACGCTGCTGTGCGCGCTCGCCCCGACGTACGTTCTGCTCGTGCTGGCGCGGATCGCAACCGGCGCCTTTGGCGGGATATTGGGCGGGATGTCGATGACGATCATCGGCGATGTGTTTCCCGAGCAGCGTCGCGGGCAGGCCACGGGCTCGCTCATGATCGGATTCGCGCTGGCGTCGGTGGCCGGCGTGCCGCTGGGCCTGTTTCTGGGCACCAATTACGGTTGGCACATACCATTCGTCGCGCTGGTGATCGGAGGATTTCCGGCCCTAGCGCTGACTCCACTGGCGCTGCCGGCCTTGGATTCCCACGTTCACTCCTCGCACGCCCATCCGCTGCGGGCTCTGATCGAGACGTTTTCGCATGCCAACCATCTGAATGCGTTTGCCTTGATCGTCTGCTTGATGGTCGGGGGATTTTCCGTATTTCCGTATGTGAGCACTTATTTTGTCGCCAACGTCGGCATGACCGAGCAGCAACTGCCGATCATTTACATCGCCGGCGGAGGACTGACACTGATCGCGGCGCCGGTGGTCGGCCGGCTCGCCGATCGGTTCGGGAAGCTGACGATTTTTCGCCTCATCTGTCCTTGCTCCGCCCTGCTGCTGCTAGCGATCACGCATCTGCCGCCGGTGTCGGTGGCGCTGGCGGTGGTCGTGTTCGGGGCGCTGATGGTCAGCAACGTGGGCCGAATGATCGCCGCGATGGCGATGATCACCAGCAGCATCGAGCCCAGCCGTCGCGGCGGATTTCTGAGCGCCAACTCCTCGGTGCAGCACATCTCCTGCGGCGTGGCGGCCTATATCGGCGGCGCGACGATCGCGATCTCCGATACCGGCAAAGTCGAGCATTTCGGCGCCGTCGGCTGGATCGCCGCGGCGGCCAGCATCGCGAGCCTCTGGCTCGCTGGCAGAATCCGCATTTCCGATCAAACGCCCACGTCCGCGAGAAGTCTCAGCCTCGCCGCGGCCGCCGAGGCAGAGGTCGACGCGGGGGAGCTGTTGATTGCTTCGGCTGACGAGGGCTGATCGACGCGTTGGATGCCGCGCTATTGGCGCAGACGGAGGATGTTGCCGAGGGGCTCGTTTGTTTGCGCCCACCTGCTTGTCGTTCCCCCGTTGATCCGGCGCGCCCGGCGACCTTACAATCAACGATGGATGGTGGGACACGCGCGTGGGGCTCGTCGGCGGTTTGCCGGCCCACGAACATGCACTCGCGGATTGGCGTGTCGGCAAAGTAGGCGTCACTTATGTCAGCCGAATTCGATTTTTATCACAAGTGGCTTTCGATTCCGCCCCAGGAACAGCCGCCGAACCATTATCGGCTGTTGGGACTGGGACTGTTCGAGAGCGATCCGGACGTGATTCAAGCCGCCGCCGACCGCCAGATGTCGCATGTGAAAACGTATAAGAACGGTCCGCAGGCCGATCTTTCGCAGCAGCTTTTGAACGAAATCGCGACGGCCAAATTGTGCTTGATGAAGCCCCAGAAGCGAGCGGAGTACGACGAGCAACTGCGGTCCAAATTGCGGGGGACGCCGCTGCCGCCCGTGTTCATGCCGCCGCCGATTACCGGGCCGGCGAAAGTCGCCGCTAGCGCGCCGGCGGTCAGGGCGCCCGAATCGCCTGCCGCGGTCGGTTCGGCGCCGGCTCAGGCCGGCGGATCGTTCTATCGGCCGCTGGCGCCCCTCTCGCCGCCGCTGGCGCCCTCGCTGCCGCCGGTCGGCCTATCAGGCGCGAGATCGGCCGGCAATGGAGCGGCGCTGGCCCTGGCGCCGCCGCCGAGCCGACAAGCCATCGCTCCTCCACCGCTGGTCGACGCGGTTCCGGAAGAACGATCGAAGGCCGGACTGGCGATCGCTCTGATCGTCGGATCGACGGTTGCCTTTGGGTCGATCGTCTGGCTCGCGATGAACTTGCTCAATCGTCACAACAATCCGGATACCGGGCCGACGAATAACCCGGCGATTGTCCAAGCTCCGGCGAGTGACGGCGGAGTGACATTCCCGGCGCCGAATCCCGAGTTGTCCGTCGCGCCGCCGATCGATTCGGCAACGGTCGATCCGCAAAAGCATAAGCCCGGTGAAAATGCGATCGTCAAAACGCCCGTGGAGACGGAAAAACCGATCGTCGCAACGACGCTGCCCGTGACGCCGGCTCCTGACAAGAGCTCCAGACCGATCCCCGTCGAGGCCAAGCCACCGGTGAAGTCGAGCGACGCCGTAAAGACCCACAAGGTGGCCGTTCCCAACGCTGCCGCACTCGCCGAGGGCCAGAGACAGTTTCAAGAAAAAGCGGTCGACGCGACGCCCGCCGCTGTGCTCAAGCTCGTCGGTCGCTGGGATGACGCGGCATTGGTATATGTGGCACTGGACAAGGCCTTGAATTCGGCGATCGATGGCGGCGATGTCGCCACGGCGAGCAGCGTCGTCGACGCGCTGAACGAGCGGTTCGCGATCGACGCGCTGGCGATGCGAGCGAAGATGCTGTCCGATCTGCGACCGCATGTCACCGGGTCGCCCGGTTGGGAAGCCGTATCGATGACGGCCAACGACCTGATCGACGAAGCGCTCGCCGCCCGCCGCAACGACATCGCGATGCAACTGGCCGTGACCAGTCTCGTGACCGCTCGCAAATCGGCGAACAACGAATTGATTCGTAAAGCCACGTTGCAAGTAATCGATCTGCAAGCGGGCGGAACGGGCTTGAAAGCGAAGAAAACGCCCGAGGTGACGACGGAGTGAAAGGGACGATCGGGCGGTTGAATTGCGAATGGATTAAAACTCCAACCGGTCCCGATTTAGGTGCTTAGCCGCGATAGCGGCGTCATGTGAATAGCCGGGGGTGAAGCGAAGCTGTCCGCCAGGACAGCGAGCGAAACCCCCGGATAAACAACCGCAAATGAAGAGCCACGTTAAATGGCGTGACTAGATCGTTGCGGCGAAACTGTGCATCGATGGGCCTCAAGAATTGTTTCGCCGCTACGCGGCTCCGGATTTATTTTCGCTTGATACCGTGGGTTCCGCGAAGCGCTGCACCCACGGCTACTCACATGACGCCGCTACCGCGGTTAAGCTATCAAACCACGTGCGTATGGGTAATTTAGCCTACATACTTAGCTTTATTCTCGCGATTTTCATCAGCGCTGCATCTGCCGTCCGCGGCGCGGAGGATGACACGCCGGTGGCCGCGATGCCGGCGGTCCCGAGCGAGGCGGCTCAGGAGGCTGCGGTCCAAACGATCAAGCAGCTGTTCAAGCAGGACATCGACGCCGCCAAGAACGGCGCTCAAAAATTGGATTTGGCTCGCAAGCTCCTCCAACAGGGAATCGAAACGCAGGGCGATCCCGCCGGCCGGTACGCGCTGCTGCGCATGGCTCGCGACTATGCGACGGGCGTCGCCGACCCGGGCGTGGCCATGCAAGCCATCGACGAAATGGGGCGCTCGTTCGCGATGGACATCGCCCAGGCGAAGCTCGAATCGATCGCGGCCCTGTCGAAGCAGCCGTTGACTCCGGCGCAAAACAAAGCCCTGGTGGAAGTCGCCTCGTTGGCGATGGACGACGCGATCGCTACCGACGATTTCGAAGTCGCCACGAAAGCCGGCGCGCTCGGCTCGGCGGCCGCCAAAAAGAGTCACGACCCCGAGTTCATCAAGCAATTCGCCAGTCGGAGCAAAGAAGTCGAGGAAATGCAGGCCGCCTACGCCAACGTCTCGACGTCGCTGAAGGCGCTCGACGAAAAGCCGCTCGACCCGGCGGCCAACTTTGCCGTCGGTTTTTTCCGGGCGATGGTCAAATCCGATTGGGACGCGGGCGTGCCCTTTCTGGCGCTCGGAGACGAGCCGAAGCTGAAGGCGGTCGCCGTGTTGGAGTTGAACGCGACCGACGCCACCGAGGAATTGGTCAAAGTGGCCGACGCCTGGTGGGTCTATGCGGCCGGCCAAGAAGCCACGCTCCGTGAGCATTCCGAAAGTCGGGCGCTGTTCTGGTATGGCAAAGCACAGCCGCGACTCACCGGCCTGCTCAAGTTGCGGGTCGATAAGCTGATGCAGGAGGTCAACGTCCGCATGTTCACGCGGATTCAAACCGCGCAGCGGTTGAAAAAATACACGATCGCGCCGGCGGTCGGCGGAATTCGCGGGACCCCATTCAACATCGACGGCGTCCCCTCTGGCGGCTTGTTGATCGGTTTGGAAGTCGGCGAGGCGAGTCTGGGAGGGGGCGATAAATTCATCGGCATGGTCCGGCCCATCTTCGCGACGTCGATGGGCGAAGTGAAGGGCGTCGCCCACGGGCAGACCCGCGGCCAACTGTTGACGATCAAAGCCCGGGAAGGCTTCGCCATCAGTGGGCTCACGCTGAAGGCCTCGAATCGAATCGACGGGCTATCGGTCACTTTCATGCAGATCCAGGGCACGTCGCTCAACTCGCGCAACTCGTATGCCAGCGAATGGTATGGGAGCAAGGGAACGAGCGCCGAAATGCGCATCGGTGGCTCCGGCGCGCCGGTCATCGGCGTGTCCGGGCGAACTATTCAAGGGGACCGCAACAACGGCAGCTTTCTAGAATCGTTATCGCTGGTTCTGGCGCGGTAAGAAATTCACTGATTTAGTACTACAGCGCTAACTTTTGCCCCATCCGCAACGAGGCAGACCGGTCAGGCGGATGCCCAGCGCGGCGAGTTTCTTGCGGGTCGTTCGGGTGTGGCTGCGGCGCGCTGCGGCATTGCGCCGCTGCGTGTACGCGAGTT
>JBBQWR010000045.1:0-47622 GCA_038210495.1 Pirellulales bacterium | reverse complement strand
CCTGCCGTTGACCGAATGCCCTAAACGGCTAAAATGGCGAAGTTGTCCGATTAAACGGGCAATTCGGGGCGTAGCTCAGCCTGGCTAGAGCGCTACGTTCGGGACGTAGAGGCCGGAAGTTCGAATCTTCTCGCCCCGACTTTTCATAACACCTGCCGCGCTTCGGAGAAGCGGACGGTCCCAAGTTTTGCTCTGCGGACTACGCAAAATGGGGACAGTCTCCGGCGATTTTAGAATCGCGGCTTGGATTACCTGCCGGCGGTTGGCCGTGCCACGAACCGACTGGCGTCGTCGGGGATGAGCGCGTCCTCACAACGCGCACCCTGATGGCGGTCGCCCGCGGCGATCTCCGCTTGCCATCGCGGCCTCTAAGCCACGACATGGCAATACGCCACCGCGGCTCGTAGTCGCTCGCGCACGATCGCGCCCGGGCTCGACGCTCCTGGGTGAAATCGCCGAAGGAACTGGGCACGGGCGACTCTGAGTGGCCGTTCTTTCCCCAACTATCCGCGATGCCATGGCGCCAGCCGCCGTCATGCGATCGCGGCCAGCGGACTAATCCCGGCGATTTTGGCGCCGACGTAATGTAAGATGGCTGCATCTGTTTTCGAGGGAGACGTTGATTGACTCGAGGTTAACGATGAACCGAATGCCCCCGCGATTATTCTTGTTACAACTCGGCGGGCTTTTGACCTGCGCCGTAAATTTCGCCGTTGCCGTCGCCGCGCCGGCGGGCGCGGCGACGGGCGTTTTCGAGACGCCATTGACCGCTGAGATTCTCGATTCAACGACGTTTGCCGCGTGGGCCGGTGGCAAAGAAACGGCCCTGACGCAAAAAGATGGACCGCAACATTGCCTGTGGACACAGACCACGCATCCTGAATGGGACGGCGTGGACTTCGGCGATACGAAGCAACCAGGCGCTCGCCACCTGCGAATCGGCTTCAAGTCGCCGGTGACGCTGGGCGCCGTTTTGGTTCGCGGCGGAGGCCGCCTGAGCGTGCTTCGGCCCGCGGCGCCCTACCCGGGCAATATGGCCGACGAAAAACAATGGGCGCCGGCGCAGCGACTTAAAGCGGGACGGATTTCCGAGGATGAAGTCGGCCGCGAAGAATTCGCCGTGTGGATCTTACCGCCGAAAACGAGCACTCGCGCTCTGCGTTTCACCCATGTGGCGACGCCGACCGAAAACACCTATCACGGCTGGCTCGGCGGCGCGCTCGCGCTCGGCCAGCGGATGATTAATGTCGCGCCGCTGGCGACTGTGACGACCGGCGCCCACAATTACGCCGCCGCTCGATTGAACGACGAAACCAACAACAATACCTGGGCCACCTGGGACAATGGCGCCCAGGGCGCCGCGAGGGTTGTTTCCGCGTCGCAGCCCGAATGGGCGCTGATGACCTGGCCCCGTCCCGAGCGACTGCTGGGCGTGAACCTCCTCTGGCCCGGCTTTGGCGCCGCCGAAGTGCAAGCGTATATCGGACCATCCGTCAGGCATCCGCGCGAAGCTAAGGAGTCTGACTGGCGAACGATCGCGCGATCCGAGGACATTCAGAACCAATATCCCATGCCCCTCGGGGTCAATTGGCTGGATTTCGGACACGTCGTCACGACCCAGGCGCTGCGATTGCGGATCACGCGCGCGATCGACGAGTCCAAATCGCACGGGCATCTCAAGGGAAAAAGCTTTGGCGGCGCCCGGATCTGGTTGGGTGAATGGTTAGCACTGTCGCCGCTCGGGGCCGCCGATTTGAAGACGGTCGCGACGCCGCCCGCCGTCGCCGCCGACACACTCCATCCACCGATTCCCGTGCGGTTTCACCTCGACGAGCCGCAATATGTGACCCTCGTCATCGACGACGCCAACGGACGGCGCGTTCGTAACTTGGTTTCCGAAACCTTGTATCCCGCGGGAGACCATGTCGCCTGGTGGGATGGGATGAACGATTTGTTGCGAGACAATGACGCCGCCCGGCACGGCATCTATCGAATTCCCGCGCAGCTGGTCGACCCGGGCGAATATCAAATCCATGGCTTAACGCGCAACGCGATCGATCTGCGATTCGAGTTCTCGGTCTATAGCGCCGGCGATCCGGTCTGGCCGACCGCCGATCATCGCGGCGCTTGGCTAGCTAACCACACGCCACCGTGCAGCGTGCTCTTCGTGCCGGCCGACAAAGCGCCGGATGGCCAGCCACTCGTGTTCTTGGGTAGTTCGATTAGCGAAGGAACCGATGGTTTGGCGTGGGTCGATCTCGACGGGCATAAGCTCGGGGGCGAAGGTTGGGTGGGCGGAAATTGGACCGGCGCGGCGCTGCTCGCGCGCGACTCAGGCGCCAAAGCCGTGTCCGACGTTCACGGCTATGCGGCCTCGGCGTTCGAAGGCGAGCTACGCGTCACGGCTCTGACCGCCCATGGCGATTGGCCGGTGGTCAAATACGAGCTGGCCGGCGGCAAGGAGGCTTCAGCCGCGAGCGGCTTGGCCGCTTACGACGCCATCGTGGCGTGCAGCCTGCCGAGGCAAAAGGAGTTGCTATTCATCGACGCCAAGACGGGGAAAATTTTGGGGACCGCGCCGTGCGATGATCCCCGGGGATTGGCTTTCACCGCCGAAGGCCAACTCTTGGTGCTCGCCGGCAAAACATTACAGCGCTATCGGCTGCCCGTTCTTAACTTGCATATAAAGCTGCCGGCCCCAACCGTCCTGATCGCCGAGGGCCTCGAAGACCCTCAGCAGCTTACGCTCGATCGACAAGCGAATATCTATATCAGCGATCGCGGCCAGAGCCACCAAATCAAGGTCTTCACCGCGGCGGGCAAACCGCTCCGCGCGATCGGCGCGCCGGGGGCGCCCAAAGCCGGGCCGTACGATCCCAATCACATGAACAACCCCACGGGCTTGGCCATCGATTCTCGCGAGCATCTCTGGGTGGCGGAAACCGATTATCAGCCGAAGCGAGTCAGCGTCTGGACCTTGGACGGAAAGCGAGTGAACGCCTTTTACGGGCCGAGCGAATATGGTGGTGGCGGCAAACTCGATCCGGTTGACAAAACACAGTTCTATTATCACGGCATGCAGTTCAGCCTCGATTGGACCAACGGCGCGTCCAGCCTGGTCAACGTGTTCCACCGTCCTGGGCCGAAGGATGTCGATTTCCCCGACGGCTTTTCCGGCGGCCCGCCGGAATCGCCGATCTACCTGGATGGCCGGAAATATTTCACCAATTGCTACAACAGCAATCCGACCAATGGGGCGAGCGTCGCCTCGATCTGGCAGTCGCGAGACGGGCTGGCAAAGCCTGTCGCGGCGTTGGGACGAGCCAACGATTGGAAACTGCTCAAGAGCGACCTCTTCAAACCAAGCTGGCCAGCGGGCGTCGATTTGAAGGGGGACGCGGGGAGAAACCAAACGCTTTTTGTCTGGTCGGACATCAATGGAGATGGATCGATTCAGCCGGACGAGATCCATTTCATCAAAGCAGCGGTCGGCGGCGTCACGGTCATGTCGGATCTGTCGCTCGTGGCAGCCCGGGTCGATGATCGGGCAATGCGATTTGCGCCCATTCGCTTCGCCGGGGGCGCGCCCGTTTACGATTTGGAGCGCGGCGAGACGCTCGTCGCGAGGGCCCAGGCGCCGACCAGCAGTGGCGGCGATCAAGCCTTAGTGGGCCCCAACGGTTGGACGATCCTCACCGTGGCGCCGGGTCCATTCGCTCCGCAGTCCGTCGGTGGGGCGCTGCGCGGTCAGGCCATGTGGTCGTATCCCGATGCTTGGCCCGGTCTGCATGCGTCGCACGAATCGCCGCCACCCGATCATCCCGGCGAGTTGATTGGAACCACCCGACTGCTTGGCGATGCGATCTCGCCCAAGCTCGGCGACGCTGGATCGCTGTGGGCGATCAACGGAAATATGGGCGCCGTCTACCTCTTTACGGCCGACGGTCTGTTTGTGGCCACCCTCTTTCACGATTCGCGTCAGGGCCGGCCTTGGTCCATGCCGATTGGCCGGCGCGAGATGTTGCTCAATGACCTGACGATGCACGATGAGAACTTTTGGCCCTCCATCACCCAAACGACCGATGGTCGCGTCTATCTTGTCGATGGCGGTCGGACGAGTTTGGTTCGGATCGACGGGCTCGACAGCATTCGCCGGCTGCCCGGCGCCACGCTACGAATCTCTCGCGACGATCTCCAACAGGCCACGGCCTATCAGACTCAAAGCGAGGCCCGGCGGCAACAAGCCCAAGGCCCCGACAAGCTGACCGTGGCGATGCGCTCAATCGCTCCCGTCGTGGACGGCAAATCCGACGAATGGGAGGGCGCCGCCTGGGTCGATATCGACAAAAGCGGAGTCGCCGCGTTCTTCGACAGTCATTCGAAACCACATAATATTACCGCGGCGCTCGCGGTGGCGGACGAGCGCCTGTATGCGGCTTTTCGAGTCGACGATCCGGATTTCATCGATAATTCGGGCGAGCTCATGCACAATCTTTTCAAAACCGGTGGTGGGCTCGACTTGATGATCGGCGCCGATGCGGCTGCCGATCCTCACCGCCAACAGGCCGTGAAAGGGGATCAGCGACTGATCGTTAGTCGCGTCAAGGGAAAGACGGTTGCCATACTGTATCAACCGGTGGCGCCGGGCGCCCAGAGTGAACCGGTCGCTTTCAGCTCGCCGCTGCGGACGATTCAATTCGATCGAGTGGCCGACGTGAGCGATCAGGTCACGCTGGCGTCGACCGTCGAAACAGACGAAAAGTCGCAAACTCGGACGGGCGTCTTCGAATTCTCAATTCCGCTTGCCGCGCTTGGACTCAAGCCAAACCCGGGCCAAACGCTTCGCGGTGACATTGGGATTCTTCGCGGCGCCGACTTTCGAACCCTACAGCGCGTCTATTGGAGAAACAAAGCCACCGGAATCACATCGGACATCCCCAGCGAGGCGGAACTGACTCCGCAGCTTTGGGGCCTGCTCGAGTTCAAGGCTCAGCCTGCGGCAAAATAGGCGCTTGCCTGATCTGGGCCTGTCCCAGCGCCCTCGGCCGCTGGTTCTCATTGAGAGGTCCTAACAACACGCCAAGTCGCCGGGGCTCGCGCCGAAGGGAAGCCCGGGAAAGGTGAAATGACAAATGACGAAACACCCAATGTCTAATCAATGACTAATGTTCAAATGACGAATGACTAAGTTTTGCAGTTGGCTCTTCGAACGGCGTATTGATTGCGAGAAAATGAATAGACCCAACTTACCGCTAATCCCGATTGCAGTCCTTCGTCATTCGTGCTTCGTCGTTCGTCATTGATTAGACATTCGTCATTAGCGCGGCTAAGCAAGAGGGGCGCTCGAATCGAACAGGAGGGGGGATTCCGTCCCACGCTGGCGGCCAAGTCGTCAATAACCCGACCGAAGACCGAAATTGCCATCATTCGGATCGACAGAAATTTGGGAGGTGATTTAATTCACGGTCCTTACTGGCTTAATCCCTAGCATTGAACCGCGCGACTTACTCAGAGGGAAGTTGATTCGCAACGCGGCCGCGACCCGACACACAGGCGCAGCATCCGGCCCGCGATAACCAGAACCCCTCAGCTTGCCGTTGTCGGATTGATCCATCCACCGGGTGGCGACACACTGGCGTCAACTTCGCTGGGTCCCCAGGTATTCGGCTCATATTCGCGGACCGGCGCGCCCGCATTGAGCACCGGGTCGACGATTCGCCACGCTTCCTCGACATAGTCCTCCCGCGCGAACACGCTGGGATCGCCGGCCATCGCGTCACCCAGTACACGTTGATATGCGTCCATTTCCTCGGCGCAGGGATGGTGGCTCGCCAATAGCTCGACCGGCTGACCGTCCAGTCCGTTGCCCGGCGCCATCACCGTCGCGCCCAGAGCGATGCTTACCTCGGGTCCGAACCGCAACCGCAGATAATTCGGGCCGGTGGCGAATTGGGCGTACTGCGTCGGCGGCAACCGCAGTCGGACGACCGCCTCGGTGCATGTGACGGGCAAGCATTTGCCCGCGCGAATATAAAACGGCACGCCTTTCCAGCGCCACGAGTTGATTTCCAATCGCACGGCGGCAAACGTCTCGATTTGCGAATCGGCCGCGACGCCGCTTTCCTTCCGGTAGCCTCGAAACTGCCCGCGCACGACGTTTTTCGCGTCCAGGGGTGGAATCGCTTTAAGCACCTTCACCTTTTCGTCCCGAATGCTTTCACTATCCGTTCTGACTGGCGGCTCCATCGCGAGATTGGTCATCACCTGGAACAGGTGGTTTTGGACGACGTCGCGGATCGTGCCCGTCTCGTCGTAGAAGGCGCCCCGGCCTTCGACGCCAAAGTCCTCGGCCATCGTGAGTTGCACGCTCTCGACATAATTTCGATTCCAGAACGGCTCCATGAACGAATTGACGAACCGAAAGAAGACGAGATTTTGGACCGGCCTTTTCCCAAGGTAATGATCGATGCGAAAAATCGATCCCTCGTCGAATGTTTTCAGGAGAGTCCGATTCAGCTCCTGAGCCGAGGCCAAATCGCGGCCAAATGGCTTTTCGACAATCACCCGGGCGCCTTGAGCACAGCCGGACTTGCCCAGTTGCTCGACGACCAACTCGAACAGCACGGGCGGAATCGCCAGATAATGGGCCGGATGCTCGGCCGAGCCCAGCTCTTTGCGAATCGCCTGAAACGTGGCGAGATCCTTGTAGTCGCCATCCACGTAGCGCAGCAGGCCACAAAGCTTATCGAATGCCGCGGCATCGAGCCCGCCATGCTTTTCGAGACTGTCGCGAGCGCGGGCCTTCAGTTGATCGAGATTCCAGCCGGCTTTCGCCACCCCGATCACCGGCGTCGTCAGTCGCCCTTGCTGAATGAGCGCTTGGAGTGACGGAAAGGTTTTTTTGTAAGCGAGATCGCCGGTCGCGCCGAAGAAGACCAGCGCGTCGGAATGAATCCGGTCGGTCATGAGATATCTCTGGCGCCGCGATGATAGGGCGCCTTTTTAAGGAAGGCTTTGAAAGCGAAGGGGGAGCCTGCGTCCGCCGAGTCATCACGTATGGGCCGCGTCGAGCGCGGCGGACTGGCACGGCTTCACGTCATCCCACAATCGAAATCCACCTAGGAACGCATTGGCATTGGCGCCCGGCCGACAGCCGGCGGGCAACTCTTTAAGCTTCTTCACGTTTCCGCCGCCCAGGACGACGTCGTCGGGCTCTAGCGCGGCGATCAGCCTCGCGACGACATCGGCGACATACAGCCGCCACTGCTTCTTGCCGAAATGGTCCAAGCCGCGGAGGCCGACGTAGTCCTCGTAAGTTGCTTTCTTATACGGAAGATGGCCGAGCTCCATCGGCTCGATGATTCCGTCGACGATCAGGGTCGAGCCCAGTCCGGTGCCCAAGCCCAAGAACAGCAGTTTGCCCCCGTTGTAGCTCCCCAAGGCTTGCATGGCCGCGTCGTTCACGAGCTTCAGCGGACAGCCAAAGGCTGCCGCATAGTCAAACCCCACCCAGCCCGGCGCGAGGTTGTGCGGCTCGGCGATCGGCCGATTATGAACCACGGGCCCTGGATACCCGATCGAGACCGCGTCGTATTTCCAGTCGCCGGCCAGTTGCTTGACGCCGGTCACCATGGCCTCGGGCGTCATCGCCGGACCGGACGGAAATTTCCGCGGCGAGTCTTGCCCGTTGACGAGCAACTTAACATTCGTCCCGCCGATATCGATGGCCATTATATTCATGATGAGGTCTCAAGTTCCCGACTCGCCGCGTAGCCCCGTCCGCCGCGTAGGTCAGGCACTCTGTGCCTGACAGGCGCAATGCTCCTCGATTTGCGATCACCCCGGCGCCCCCCCAGCCCAAGTCGGGCCTGCCGCCAAACCGTCGCATTCCGCGCGTGCTCACTTTCCGTCCGACTCGATCCGACTATTTCACGGTTTTGACGATCCGCTGAATCTCGTCCTTCTTGGCCTTGAGGAGATTCAGAGCGTCTTCACCGCCGGAGAAATAGGCCGCGGCGAGCGTCTGCTCGCCTAGCGCGCTAGCCAATTGGGCTCCCGCGACTCCATACCAACCCGTCTTGCCCGTCGGATCCTTGAAGTAGTTCGTGTACTTGAAGTAATCGTCCTTGCGGTCGGGATACTTCGAGTCCCAAACCTTCTTCGTGAAGTACTCGGTCGCGCATTCGTCGAAACCCCACGCGAGATCGTGATCCTCGAAGAAGGGATAGTTGACGAATCCCTTGGACGAGGCGTGGTGCGCCTCGTGGAGCATGACGGCGTTGACTTCGTCGTAATTTGGCTTGCCGCCGTTACGCTCCTCGAAGTATTCCTGGTTGACATACACCGTGCGCGCCGGGTCCTTCGACGGGATGATTGTCACCATGGCCGGCGCCATGTCCAGAGCCATCTGGGCATGATCTTTGTTCTTCGCCGGATTGAAGGCGCCATCCTCTTTTTCGTCCCACACTTGGGCTTTGACATAGGCCGTGCCGATGGCCAATTTGTCGACGATCGCAAAGCTGACGCCCGGCAGCGCGGTCGGCGGCGCGCCATCGAACAAACCGGAGTGGACGTCCATCAATGCGTCGAACAATTGGTCCGTGACGATCTCGTCGGCCGCCCAAGTGGTCGGGACGTCGCGCCGCAGAACGGGGCGAGTCTTCGTGCCTGTCGGCGGGGTCGTGCCGTTTGGCGGCGTGACCGGCGTTCCACCGGGCGATGGCGGCGTTGGAGGGACGCCCGTGGCATGAGTCCCACTTCCGTGCGGAGCGGCGCCCTCTGCCTCGATGAGCTTGGCGACAGTCTCCAAGCCTTGAATCGCCTTGACGAAGTCTTTCGCCTCGGCCCGATCGAGGGCAAATTGAAAGGCCGCCTTCAGTTTCGTTTCGTCGCCGTGTTTTTCTTTCAGCGCCTTGATCAGCAGCGGCTCGATTTCGTGCTTGCGGGCCGTATATTGCTCGGCCGGGCCATGCGCCGGAGGTTGCTTAGTTCCTCCGGGCGGCGGCGGAACGGGAGGAGTTGAACCGGGCGAACCACTACCGCTTTCTGCGCCGGACATTGGCGGCGGTGGGGGTGGCGAACCTTGGGTCACGGGCTTCTGAATGCTACCGGGGGGCGGAGGAGGGGCGTGGCCGGCCTCTCCGTCTTCGAGCAGATCGGGCGACGTGCCGACGCGGCAAATGCAATGCATCGCAATCCCAGCGTCGCGCTGAATCACTTTTTTCAGGGCGGCTTCCATCGTGGCCGGCGCCTCTTTGCCCATCTCGAACACGAGCTTGCCGTCTTCGCCAAAACAGGCGCCCTTGACCACCTGCGTTCCTCCCGAGCGAGTCTTCGCCTCGCCGATCATGACTGGCGAGATCTTGGTCTTGGCCAGCACGAGCGCCCCGTCGCTGCCTCCCTTGGGCACGAACGCAAAGTACATCCGCTTGGTCTTCGCCGTCTTGATATTGGCGGCCAATTCCGATTCAACGTCTTTACCCATGACACAAACCTCGTAATTCAAAAGCGACGGAGGTAGGGCCCAACGGCCGAGCTCGATCCGGTGGTTTGCCAACAGCCCACTGCGAGACCGAATGCCCATTCTTATAGCCGAACTGCGGCCAGCCGTACATTATCCACTACGGTGATTTTTTTAGAAGCCCTCACAAAACCGCCAGGGAGCCCGAGGAGGGAAGAACAGAATTTCCTGGCTCCCCTCTCCCCGGTAATCCGGGGAGAGGGGAGCCAGAAATGGGGTTGTTTGCCGTTCAGGCGGTCGCGATGTCCGGAGTGGATGGGGCCGCGGTTCGCTCGGGCGAACCCATCCGCCGCAACCAGCGAAAGTGCGACACGATGCTGGCCCGCAAAGTTTCTTGCGCCCTGTATCGCAAGCCGAATTCTTGACAGGTCTGCTCCACGAGCGGGGCCAACTGCGGATAGTGAACATGGCAGATCTGCGGAAACAGGTGATGCTCGATTTGAAAATTCAAGCCACCGACCAACCATGAAAGCCAGCGACTCTGGCGGGCGAAATTTACGGTCGTCTCGACTTGATGAGCGGCCCAACTTATCTCCATCCGCCCCGTGTCCGGACTCGGCAGCGGAAAGTCGGCTTCCTCGACGCAATGGGCCATTTGGAATACAACGCCCAACATCACGCCTTGCACGATCGAAGCCGCCACGTAATACAGCAGGACGACCCAAAGCGAGTGCATCAGCAACGGAATCAACAGCGCCAGCGTAAAGAATACTCCTTTTCCGCCGAAGAATACCGCCAGATCCCAGCCTTTGGGCCGATCGTAATGTTGACCGCCGCTGCGAGCCACGACGAAATCTCGGAAGTCGTCGTAAAGCTGCCACTTCAGCGGCAGGAATCCGTACAGCGCCCACATGTAGTATTGCTGGAGGCAATGCAGAGGCAGTCGTTTTTGGTGGGGCGACAACCGGGCGAAGACTCCCAGGTTGATGTCGTCGTCGTGCCCCGTGATATTGGCGTAGGCGTGATGAATGCCGTTGTGTTTGCGGGCCCAGAGATAAGAACTTCCGCCCAGCATATCGAGACTCATCGCCATCATCCGATTGATCCAAGCGCGCGCGGAGTAGGCATGATGTCCGCCATCGTGCTGAATGTTGAATCCGATCGCGGCCATCGAGATTCCCAAGAGCACCGTAACGGGGATGGCCATCCACCAGGGTCCCATGCCGAACACGAGCAGCGCGTAGCTCGCGACGAACCACGCGAGAATGATCGCGGTTTTCATGTACATCCGCGGGCTGTCTCGACGACTCTTGCCCGTCGCTAGAAAATATTGATCGACGCGCCGGCGGAGTTCCGTATAGAAGCTGTCACTCGCGCCGAACTTGAGGACAGGAATCGCCGGCGCCGTGCTTAATTCTTCGTCGCGCCGAATTGCCGTCGACTGCTGCTGCCATGTCATCTTCGATTGTTCCACGGGGACCTGACTTGTAAAACGTCTGGCGAATGTCAGAGCCCAAATCGCCTCAACACTTCGTCAAAAAAGAAAGGCCAAGCTAGCTGAACATCAATGCCACCGCCCGACTAACCCCAATCGTATATTTTGCCTTGAGGCGGGCAAGATCGAATGCGACCGATTGAGTCGCGATTACCAAACTATTACATGTTTGGGGCGGTTGCGGCGTTCAAAAGAGACGGTGAGGCTAGCGTCGGCGTCACGAATTCGCGGCCTTTTTCTCCTGACCTTCGGCCGGGGGGACGTCGAATTGAACGGCCGGCATTTCTTTCATCGCCCCTCGCAAGGCTTGCTCCCAACGCGCCCGAACGGTTCGCAACTCCGGGTCGTCCGCGACAAACCGGCGGCGGCGCGTGATCTCGAAATCGTTCGTGTTGTACAGAGCCAAATCGATCGGCGGGCCGACGGTCACGTTCGAGCGCATCGTCGAATCGATGGAAATCAGCGCGTACTTGGCGGCTTCGACGAGCGACGTTTGGGAATAGCGGATGCCGCGGTCGAGGATCGGCCGACCGTATTTGCATTCGCCGATTTGCAGATAGGGCGATTCTTCCTCCGCCGCCTGTGGATTGCCCTGCGGATAGACGAGGTACAAGCCATGCCGCTCGCCGCGGATTTGCCCTCCCAAGATGAAATGGATGTTATAGCGATATCCATCTCGCTCGAGTGCGCGTCGATCGATTTCGGACACCGCGCGAACCTGCTCGCCGACCGCCCGCGCCGCGTCATACATATTGGCGGCCGCGGCGAGACCGACCCCCTTTTCGAAATCTCTGCGCAGTAGCGTGACGACAGACTGCGATAGGGACAGGCTTCCACTCGACAGCAGAATGAAGACGCGCTCCCCCGGCTGAACGAAACTGTGCATCTTGGGATAAACGCTCACGTCGTCCGAACCGGCATTCGTCCGCGAGTCCGAGGCCAGGATCAGCCCCTCCTTCGTCATGATTCCCAAACAATATGTCACGGACGTCACGCTCCTGTTGCGGTTTGCAGTTGCAGTCCGGGCGAATTTTCAGGCGTTTCTTCGGTCCACACGCGGAACGAATATAACTGATGGAAGCCGAATGTCGTGGTGATCGCCACGTCGGCCGCGTCGCGCCCTCGGGCCATCAAGACCCGGCCAATCCGCGGAATCCGGTTGCGAGCGTCGAAGGCGTACCACTGACCACCCAGATACGCCTCGAACCATGCGCTGAAATCCATCGGGTACGGCGCGACCGGCACGCCGATATCTCCCAGGTAGCCGGTGCAATACCGGGCCGGAATGTTCATGCAGCGGCAGAGTGTGATCGCCAGATGCATGTAGTCGCGACAGACGCCCACCCGCTCGCGATAGATGTCCAGGGCCGTGCGAGTGGCCCGGGCGTGGTTGTAGTCGAAACGAATGTGCCGATGCACGAATTCCGTGATCGCTTCGACTCGCGGCCATCCAGGAGCGGTGGAACCGAAGAGCCCCCAGGCGATTTCCTTCAGCTCGCTGTCGACCTCGCAGTAGCGACTGGCGAGCAAATACATGAGCGTTTCGGGCGGCAAGTCCTGCACCGGCGCCTGAGTCGCGCCTGGGACTTGCAGATCGGGCAAGCCACAATCGCTCACGATCGCGTCGTTACGAAATACCACCCGGCCAGCCGGAGCAAGCACCCGGCCGCAACGATTGCCGTATGAATCGATGAATTGCCAAACGGGGACCGCCGGCTCCACTTCCAAACATTCGGGTTTCGTGACGGTCGCGTCGCGCGACGGATGCAGATAGAGCATCACGACGACCGGCGTCGGCGCGGGAAAGTCAAAAACTATTTCATGGCCCACATGGATCAACATGCCTCACTTGCCTTAAACCGCCTACCGCGTCCTGGAATCGGATCGCCGACAATCGGCGACCGCTCAAACTATGAGTTGACGAATGACGAATTACCCAATGTCTGATCAATGACGAATGCTTAAATGACAAATGACTAAGGTTTCAACGTGGCGCTGCGAGCAGTGCTATTAATGTCGCGAAAATGAGACGCCATGAAACTGCGGCTACAAGCCAATTTCAAACCTTTGTCATTCGTGCTTCCACCCTCCGGGGCTTCGGCGAGGGCGCCTCAAGCCGAGCCACCCGAAATATTGTTGGCAATTCTTAGACGTTACCCACTCCCTCGGCGGTGAATGCTTCGAAATACGCATTCATCGTGGCCTCGGGACCAGCCAGGTCGGGCAGTCCGGCCAGCACCTTAAGAAACCAGGCGCCATCGACGGTCTTGGGCACTTGCCACCCGCCCAGCAGGCTGCCTCGAAGCGACACGACGCCGTCGGCCTCGCAAACCGCGTCGAGATTGACCGGATGAAGCTGGAGACGGCGCAGTTCCGCTTGAATCGATTCGCGAAACATCAGATTCCCTCAATCCCGCTCGGCGGTTTCCAAAAAAAACCGACGCGGTGGAACACCCTAGGGTAATCCGCCATGTCGGCCTAGTCGTACGTGAGCTACCCGGCGTGGCCGTTGCTCTCGATTGGTCTACCAACGTGATTTTGCGCCAAAATCGGTTAGGCCCTTCAAGTCTATCGGGATTGCCGGGGAATACAAGGCTCGGCTCGGGCGTCGGTCGCGGCAATCAACTGCGGTTTATCGAAGTTTTCTCCGGGGAGAGGCCTCGACGATCGGAAGGTCGATTAGTAAACTATTGGATTCGCGGTCGATCCAAATCGATCGTTCGCCACGATCTCGCCACTGCGGCGATATCCCATTATTTTAGCGCAAAGTCAGTCATTCGCCATGTACGCAATTATTTCCGACGGTGGACGTCAGTATCGAGTCGAAGAAGGCCAAACGCTGGAAGTGGACTACCGCAGCATGACGCCGGGCTCGGAAGTTAAGTTCGAGCAGGTCGTGGCCATGAACGACGGCAGCAAGCTCCACTTTGGCAAGCCGCATGTCGCCGGGGCGACGGTGACAGCCGAGGTCGTTGGCCTCGTGCAGGGTCCCAAGCTGGTGATCCAGTGGTATCGCCGCCGCAAAAATTCCAAGCGCCGCACGGGCCATCGGCAATTGATGACCAAAGTAAAGATCAACAAGATCACCGCCGGCTAGCTCTACATAGCCGCGGCATCCTGCTGCGTTTGAAACGACCGACTGTTCCACCTCCGGTAATACGCCGGGGGTTTTGTTTGCGCCGATCGAAGTGCCTCATCAAAGGGGAGTCGCGCTTCCGCGAATGGCAGATCTGCACTCCGCAGCACGATGCCGCGGCTATGTCGCGCATTCTCGCACAAAATCCGCCGTCGCCGGATGCACGGGCGCCTCGAAGATTTGGGCCGGCGGACCCGATTCCAGTACCTTGCCCTCTTGAAACACATGCACGCGGTGCGCGGCGCGGCGGGCGAAATTCATCGCATGCGTCACCACGATCATCGTCTGGCCATCGGCCGCCAGATCGGCCAGCACGGCCAACACTTCGCCCGTCATCCGCGGATCGAGTGAGCTGGTCGGTTCGTCGAACAGCATGGCTCGCGGTTGCATCGCCAGCGCTCGGGCGATCGCCACGCGCTGCTGCTGGCCGCCCGAGAGCCGGTCGGGCCGCTGATTAAGCTTGTCCGCCAAGCCGACACGATCGAGCAATTTTTTCGCGCGTCCGACCGCTTCTTCTCGCGGCAATTTCAAAACGCGAATCGGCGCCTCGATCACGTTTTCGAGCACGGACATGTGCGGAAATAGGTTGAACTGCTGAAACACCATTCCGACTTCGCGCCGAATGCTTCTGAGAGTCGTCGCCGTTTGCGAGTTCTGCTCGCCGGGACCGAGCCGATGCTCGCCGACCCGCACCTCGCCACCTTGAAATACGTCCAGACCGTTGAGGCACCGCAAAAACGTGCTCTTGCCGCCCCCCGAGGGCCCGACGATAACGGCCACCTCTCCCTCGGCAACCGCGACCGACACGCCGCGGAGTACCTCCAGCGACCCGTGCCGCTTTTGCAATTCGATGGTTTCGATGGTGAATGGCATCTTCGTAGTCTGGGCTGCGGGGGCATTGCCCACCAATATTGGGACGGTCATGCGATGGTGGGCATTGCCCACCCTACGCCGCGCCCGCCGCGCGAAGCGCATCCAAATTCTTCGCGACACTCGCCGCGGTGTTGAACACGGCTGAACCCGCCACCGAGACGGTCGCACCGGCTTCGCGCACCCCGCGGATCGTCTCGGCGTTAATGCCGCCATCGACCTCGATCTGGACCCGCTCCGTCAAGCCGCGCTCGGCCAGCGTCGCGCTTAAGCGGCGAATTTTTTCCAAACTGCTCGCAATGAACGATTGGCCCCCGAAGCCCGGGTTCACCGTCATGAGCAGCACCTGCTCGATGTCCGGCAATATTTCCTCCAGCGTCACCAGGGGCGTGGCCGGATTGAGCACGACCCCCGCTTTCTTCCCCAATTCATGAATCGTCTGCACGGTGCGATGCAAGTGCGGGCAGGTCTCGACATGCACCAGAATCAAATCGCCCCCGGCTTTGGCGAAATCGGCCAGATACCGCTCGGGCTGCTCGATCATTAAGTGGACTTCGAGGATTGCGCCATGCTCGACGGCCAGCGGTTTGATCGCGGCGGTAATCGCTGGGCCGATCGTGATGTTCGGCACGAAGTGGCCGTCCATCACATCGACGTGGATTCGCTTCGCGCCCCACTCGAGCGCTTCGCGCACCTGCTGGCCCAGCCGGCAGAAGTCGGCCGACAAGATGGAAGGAGCAAGTTCAAGCATGAAAGGTTCCGATATCCCGGGAGAGTTTTACTTTTTGCTAGCGTTGGATTGTCGGGCGCCGAAGGCTGAGTTGTCCAGCAGTGTCGCATGCGAACCACCGCGACCACCCACCGACGACTAGTCCGGTTTCGATGGGGCCGTCAAATGCTGTTGGCCGCGGCTGCCGACGATGATCGCGTCGGTGGCTAGTCCCAGAAACAGTCCATGCTCGACGATCCCCGCTCGGTTGGCCAATCGATCGGCCAGGGCTCGGGGATCATCGATTGGCCCGAACGCGCAGTCGAGGATCAGATTGCCTTGATCAGTGAGATAGGTCTCTCCGGCGGCCGTTTGCCGCAGCTTTACTTTAGCGCCGAGCGCTTCCAGAAATCTCCGCTGCGCGCCCCAGGCGAATTGCGTCACCTCGACGGGCGTCGGCCAGTGCGTGCCCAGTCGCGGCGAAAGCTTGGTCTCGTCGACGATGATGATTTCGCGGCGGCTAATTTGCGAGACGAGTTTTTCGCGCAATAGCGCCCCGCCGCCCCCTTTGATCAAGTTCAGTTCCGGGTCCATTTCATCGGCGCCGTCGATCGTCACGTCGACGGAGGGCGGATCGTCAAACGGCGCCAGCGGGATTCCCAACCGTAGTGCTTCTTGCTCGGTGGCCGTGGACGTCGGCACGCCCAGGATGTCGCGCAGCTCACCGGCGGCGAGGAGCTCGCCGATTCGTCTGACCGCCAGCACGGCCGTCGATCCGCTGCCCAGCCCGACGACCATGCCCGACTCGATCCACCCCACGGCCGTGATGGCCGCGGCCGTTTTCCAAGCGAGCAGTTGCTCCGGAGTTGGCGAGGTAAGAAGGGGCATCGCCATGAATAAATCGCCGATAGTTGAGTCATCGCGCAAATCTTAACATCGAATCGATCCGAGTCCACCTGTCGATAGACATGTTGCCACAATCGCGCGCGAGTCACCAGGGAATTATCGTGTCGCTCGTCGGTGGAGGTTTCTGGTCGCCAATCATCCAAGGTCGAACGGGTCGCGGCTACGTCAATTGCCCCTTGAAGTTTGACGCGGGTTTCAAGAAGATGCCAAACAGCCAGGCGGATAAGTCCGCGACGAACGATCAAACTATTCGCGGTCGAAAAAAGGATTTGAATCATGGCCACGGCCCAATCCGCGATTCGCGTTCAAGCCGATACGGCCCCCCGCGACGGTCAGGCCTACAATCGCAAGCCGAAGCTCGAGGCCGCCAGCATCGTCATCTTCGGAGCGACGGGCGATCTCGCCGCTCGCAAGCTGTTACCGGCGCTCTATAGCTTGCACAAAAACGGCTTCTTGACGAGCGACTTCGCGATCATCGGCGTCGGTCGGCGCGAGATGTCCGACGAGCAATTTCGCGAGCAAATGCGGCTGGCGCTAGCGAAATTTCGCCCCGAGTCGACGACCGATCCCGAGGAGACGACGAAATTTCTGGCCCGCATTTATTATCATCGGGCCGATTTTACCAACGTGGTGCAGCTACGATTGCTTCGCGATCATCTCGAAGCGTTGACGGCTTCGCTCGGGATGCCCGGCAACCGGCTGTTCTACTTAGCCACCGATCCGGAATATTTCGAGGCGATCGTTGAAGGGCTGTCGGAAGCGGATTTGGTCGCCCCGCACGATGCCGTACACTGGACGCGGGTGGTCATCGAAAAACCCTACGGCCACGATCTGGCTAGCGCCAAGGCGCTCGATTACCACGTCCATCAGTTCATGCGCGAGGACCAAGTCTATCGGATCGATCACTACCTGGGCAAGGAAACGGTCCAGAACATCCTGGCGTTCCGCTTTGGAAACGCGATTTTCGAGCCGCTGCTCAATCGCCAATACGTCGACCACGTGCAGATCACCGGGGGCGAAATCGTTGGGATGGAAAACGGCCGCGGCGGCTTTTACGATCACGCCGGCGCGCTGCGCGATGTCGTCCAGAATCATTTGCTCCAGGTGCTCAGTCTGGTCGCGATGGAACCGCCCGCCACGATGAAGGCCTGCGACATCAGCGACGCCAAGCTGAAGGTCCTCCGCAGCTTGTCGCCCCTGCGCGGGAAAGACGTCGAGAAAAGTGTCGTCCGCGCCCAGTACACGGCCGGGCAAATCGAGGGCAAGCCAGTGCTCGGCTATCGCGAAGAACAAGGAGTCGCTCCCGGCTCCAGCACCGAAGCCTATGTCGCGCTGCGAATGGGGATCGACACCTGGCGATGGGCGGGCGTGCCGTTTCTCGTCCGCACCGGCAAGCGGATGGCCCGGCACGGCACGGAGATCGCCATTCAATTCAAGCAGCCGCCCCTGAGCTTGTTTCGCACGGTCGAATGCGACGGCGATCAATGCGACCTGACCGCCGCCAGACCGAACGTGCTCAGCTTCCGCATTCAGCCCGACGAGGGCATCCAGATGACGTTCTCGACGAAGCGTCCGGGGATGACACTCGATCTACAATCGGTGCGGATGGAGTTTTGCTACGACCGGACGTTCCATTTTCGTTTGCCGGAAGCCTATGAGCGGCTGCTGCTGGATGCGCTGCGCGGCGATTCGACCTTGTTCATGCAATCGGAGGAATTGCTCGCGGCCTGGGAGTTCGCGACGCCGATTCTCGAGGCTTGGAAGCGCCAAGGCCCGCAGAACCTGGCGACCTATGCGGCCGGCAGTTGGGGACCGGCCGAAGCCGATCGACTCCTGGAAGGCTGCGCCGCGACTTGGCGGCAACCGTAGTTCGTCGTGCGCCGACGGGTGACCGACCGGGGCTCGCGCCGAAGGGAAGCCCCGGGAAGGTGGAAATGACGAAACACCCAATGTCTAATCAATGATGAATGCTTAAATGACGAATGACTAAGTTTTCTACGTGCGCTCCGAGCAGCGCTCTGATGTCGCGAAAATGAGACGACATATAATCGCCCCCAAACTCAAATTTAGGCCTTCATCATTCGAGCTTCGTCATTGATGAGGCATTCGTCATTAGACACTCGGCCTCTGCGCCAACCGGGGCTTCGGCATAGCGGTTCCAGCCCCGGCCATCCCGCGCTTGCAACCAGGAGTGAGGCCCGATGCGAGTACTAGGGATCGACGTGGGCACATCGTCGGTGAAGGCGGCCGTGCTGGAGATCGACTCCGGCGCGGCTATCGGTCCCATTGCGCGAGTCGGGTATGCACTCGATCGCCAGGACGCCGACGCTGCGACTCTCCCGACGCAGCGGTTGCTCGACGCCGTGCTCTCGGTGGCCCGGCAGGCGATCGCGACCGGCGGCGCGGTCGAGGGGATCGGCTTCTCGTGCATGTCGCCGGCGCTGCTGCTGCTCGGCGAAAACGATGCTCCGCTTACGCCGATCCTCACGCATCTCGATCATCGTTGCCGCGATGAGGCGCGGCGGATCGAGGCCGAGTGCGGCAAGGAATTTTTGGCGTCCATCGGCAACCGACCTCTGCCTGGAGGAATTTCTGTCGTCGCCTATGCCGACCAGGTTCGACGCGATCCGGCGCTGAAGCCAAAAATTCGCCGCTATCTGCATGTCGATGGCTGGCTGGGACTGACGTTTACGGGCGAGGCAGCGCTCGACTACGGCAACGCCAGTTTCACCGGCCTCTACAACACGCTCAGCACGCACGATTGGTCGCCACGGTGGCTCGAGCATTTTGGAGTCGACCGCCGGTGGCTGCCGAAAGTGGTGTCGGGGGACGAGACGCTGGGCGGCTTGCGACCGGATATCGCCGCGAAGATCGGCGCTCGGGCAGGGCTAAGCGTGAAGCTCGGCGCCCCGGATACGAGCTCCGCCCTATTGGCCGCGCGGCTCCAATTTGGCGAGCTATTGCACGTCGTCGGCACAACGCAAGTCCTCGCCGTGCGAACCAAACATCCGACGCCGGCGCCCGATCATCTCACGCGACTGCTGGGCGTGGGGGACGGATATTTGCAATTGGCCCATAACCCGGTGGGTGGCGTGGCGCTCGATTGGATGCACGAATTGTGCTTTCGCGACCAATCGCGCGAGCAGTTCTACGCCGAGTCGGTGCAACAGGCGATCGACCATCCGACCGAGGTGATCTTGGACCCGCCGTATCTGGGCGGCGACCGACTCCAGATCGACGCACGCCGGGCCGCTTTCCGAGAACTGACGCTCGGCCACACACGGCTCGATTTGCTGGCGGCCGTTTTGCAGGCGATGCGAATCCACCATCGGGAAGCAGTGCTCGCGCTGGGGCAAGGAGACCGTTTCAGCCGTATCGTGTTGACCGGTGGCGGAGCGGAAATTGCGATGCGAGTCATCCCCGATTACAAGCAGCGCCGCGTCGAGCAAATCGACGAGGCGTCGCTGCACGGCGTCGCGCGGTTGTTCGATCCGCCTTCGAAAACTTAAACGATCCTTACTATCATTATCTGGAGCGCGTTATGGAACTCGGCATGATCGGCTTGGGACGGATGGGCGCCAACATGGTTCGCCGCTTGATGGCCGCCGGGCATAAGTGCGTCGTTTACGATCGGAATCCCGAAACGGTTAAGCAAGTCGCGGCGGCGGGTGCGATCGCCGCCGACTCGCTAGAAGATTTGGTTAAGAAGCTGACCAAGCCGCGTGCCGCCTGGGTCATGCTTCCGTCTGGCGGTCCGACGGAAGAGACCGTCGACAAACTCGCGCAGCTGATGGAATCCGGCGACGCGATCCTCGACGGCGGCAATTCGTATTTCAAGGACGATGTTCGTCGGGCAGGGCAACTGAAGCCGCAAGGAATCAACTATCTCGACGTCGGCACGAGCGGCGGCGTCTGGGGTATCGAGCGCGGCTATTGCCTAATGATCGGCGGACCGAAGGAAGCCGTCGGTCGGCTCGATCCGATTTTCAAAGCGCTCGCCCCGGGCTGCGGCGACGTGCCGCCCACCGCTGGCCGCGAGAACAAAACGACGACTGCCGACGAAGGCTATTTGCACTGCGGCCCCTCGGGCAGCGGCCACTTCGTCAAAATGATTCACAACGGCATCGAATACGGCATCATGCAAGCCTACGCGGAGGGTTTTGACATCATGGGGGGCGCCACGTCGCCGGAGTTGCCAGCCGATCAGCGATTCGAACTGGCGCTGCCGGAGATCGCCGAGGTCTGGCGCCGGGGCAGCGTGATCGGCTCTTGGCTGTTGGATCTGCTGGCGATGGCCCTTGAGGAAAACCCCTCGCTGTCGAACTACACGGGTTTCGTGCAAGACTCGGGCGAAGGCCGCTGGACGATCCAAGCCGCGCTCGATGAAGCCGTCACGGCCGAGGTCCTGACGGCCGCGCTGTTCACGCGATTCCGCTCGCGCCGCGACCACACGTTCGCCGAAAAAGCCCTGTCGGCCATGCGCGAAAAATTCGGCGGCCACGTCGAGCCTTCCACGGCCCATTAGCAAACAAATACAATCTAACTCATGCTCCCCTAGTCCCCAGCCCCTAGTCCCTTCCGGAGTTCCCCTCCCATGCGTTTAGAGAATATGGTCGCGCTGGTGACCGGTAGCAGCCGCAGCATCGGCCGCTCAATCGCCACGCAGTTCGCCGCGGAAGGCGCCGACATCGCCATCAACTACAGTCGCGATGAAGCCGGCGCCAAGGAAGCATTGGCCGAAATTCAACAACTCGGCCGCAGGGCAATCGTCATCAAAGCCGATATGGCCGACGTCGCAGCCGTGCGAAAAATGGTCGATCAAGTTGTTTCGGAATTTGGCAAGCTCGACATCCTGGTGAACAACGCCGGCATCGAAAAGAAAGCCATGTGCTGGGATGTCACCGAGGAAGACTACGACGCTGTCGTCGACGTGAATCTGAAGGGCCTGTTTTTCGCGACGCAAGCCGTCGTGCGGCATCTGCGAGACACGAAGCGCAAGGGCAAGATCATCAACATCAGTTCCGTGCATGAAGATTTGGCGTTTCCCGGCTTTGCCCCGTATTGCGCCTCAAAAGGGGGCGTGCGAATGTTGGCTCGCAATCTGGCGGTCGAGCTCGGCGAACTGGGCATCACGATCAACAATATCGCGCCCGGCGCGATCGAGACTCCGATCAACAAGAATCTTCTCGCGAACAAGCAATTGCTGGCCGCTCTTATGAAGCAAATTCCGCTCCGCCGACTAGGCCAGGGGAGCGACGTCGCCGCCGTGGCGACCTTTCTTGCCTCAAAAGACGCGGACTATGTCACCGGCTCGACCTATTTCGTCGACGGCGGCCTGACCGTGCATTATGAGGAGCAATGAAGAGTCGCCAATCAGACCGTCGGGCGCCCGTGCGTCGAGCGAGCTTGTGTGTCGGGTTCCCGAAACGTCGGGTGCATGTGTGCCGGGTGCCCGGGGGCTGGAGGCGCTTCGCCGAAGCCCCGGCTGTGTGATCGTTAAAACTTCAAACGCCGGGTTTAGACTCCAAACGCTATATGAGCATTATCCGGCAAATCGTGGCGCTGAATGCCGGCTCATCGAGCATCAAATTCGCCGTGTTCGCCGGGGATGATCTTAATCGTGAGGGCCGTGGCAAGATCGATCGCATCGGGTCCGCCGGCGCCGAGTGGACTTGGAAATCGGCCGCCGGGCAGACCGATCGCGAGACGCTGCCCAACCTCGATTCGGAGCATGCGATCGCCGAGTTTATGCGCCGCTTGGAATCGCTCGTCGACCCAGCCAACGTGGCCGTCGGTCACCGGATCGTCCATGGCGGCCCCGATTTCATCGAATCGCAAGCTGTGACGCCGCCGTTGATCGCCGGCCTGCGAAAGATCAGCGACTTCGATCCCGAGCATCTGCCCGCGCAAATCAATCTGATTGAAGTTGTTGGCAAATCGTGGCCGGCCGCGGCGCAAGTGGCCTGTTTCGATACGGCTTTTCACGCGAATCTGCCGATCGTCGCGCGGACGCTGCCCGTCCCTAGGCGGCTGCAATCGCTCGGCGTGCGACGATACGGTTTTCATGGCATCTCGTATGCGTATTTGCTGGAGGAGTTGGCCCGTGTCGCCGACCCCGAGGCCGCGACCGGTCGGGTGATACTCGCGCATCTGGGCAACGGCGCGAGCATGGCCGCCGTTCATCGTGGTCGCGGCATCGATACGACGATGGCCTTCACGCCCACCGCGGGAATGCCCATGAGCACGCGGTCCGGCGACCTCGATCCGAGTTTGGCGTTTTTTCTCAATCGCACGGAAGGCACGACCGCCGATGAATTTTTTCACATGATGAATAGCGAAGCGGGGTTGCTCGGCGTTTCGGAAACGAGCGCCGACATGCGCGATCTTCTGGCCAGTCGCGCGACCGACACGCGCGCCGCCGAAGCCGTCGATCTGTTTTGCTACAGCGCCCGCAAGTGGATCGGGGCTTTCGCGGCAGCGTTGGGAGGACTGGATACGCTGGTGTTCAGTGGTGGGATTGGCGAGAATGCGGCGGAAGTTCGGCAAGAGATTTGCCAACCGCTGGAGTGGCTCGGCGTAAAATTCGACGCTGCCGCAAACGCCAATGGCGCCGGGCGGATTTCGCTCGATGGGAGCGCCGTGCATGTCCGAGTTATCAAGACCGACGAAGAACTGATGATCGCCCGCGATGTCGCCCGATTGTTCCCTTAGCCGCGTCGCTCGCGACGCGCGTTTTTCCGCACATCGCCAAAAGAGAAATCAAACGCAATGCACGCAGTCGCCAACTCGACCGACCCCACGCTCGAAACGCCGCTCTCCGCCGAGCTGCTCGATCAAATGGACGCCTATTGGCGGGCGGCGAACTATCTCTCCGTCGGCCAGATCTATCTGCTCGACAATCCGCTCCTCAAGCGGCCGCTCGAGCTGAAGGACGTCAAGCCGCGGCTGCTCGGCCACTGGGGCACGACGCCTGGGCTGAACTTTCTCTATGTGCATCTTAACCGGATCATCAAAGCCCACGATCTGAACGTGATGTACATCATCGGCCCCGGGCACGGCGGTCCGGCGGCCGTGGCGAATGCCTATCTCGAAGGGACTTATAGCGAAGTTTATCCGAACATTTCGCAGGACACGCAGGGGATTAAACGGCTGTTCAAGCAGTTTTCGTTTCCCGGCGGAATTCCCAGCCATGTGTCGCCCGAGTGCCCCGGCTCGATTCACGAAGGGGGCGAGCTCGGCTATGCGTTGTCTCATGCCTACGGCGCCGCATTCGACAATCCCGATCTGATCGTGGCGGCGATCGTGGGCGACGGCGAGGCGGAAACCGGCGCCCTGGCCACGAGTTGGCACTCGAACAAATTTCTCAATCCGGTCACCGATGGCGCCGTGCTGCCGATCCTGCATCTCAATGGATACAAGATTGCGGGCCCCAGTTTTCTTGCGCGGATTTCGGAACAAGAGCTCGCCGACTTGTTTCGCGGTTACGGATACACGCCTTATTTCGTGCAAGGAGACGATCCCGAGTCGCTGCATCTGGATTCGCCGCCGATGCACCAGCGGATGGCGGCCGTGCTGGACGAAGCGCTCGCCGATATTCGCCGCATCCAGACCGACGCCCGGCAGCATGGCGCAACCGAGCGGCCGCGCTGGCCGATGATTATTCTTCGCACGCCCAAGGGTTGGACCGGCCCTCGCGCGGTCGATGGCAAACCGACCGAAGGCACCTTCCGCTCGCATCAAGTGCCGATCGCGGAAGTGACTAAACCGGAGCACCTTAAACAGCTGGCCGACTGGATGGCCAGCTATCGGCCCGACGAATTATTCGATGACAATGGCGGGCTGCGCGCCGGATTGGCCGAACTTTCGCCGCGGGGCGAGCGACGGATGAGCGCCAATCCGCATGCCAATGGCGGCCTGCTGCTGCGTGATCTGCGGCTGCCGAACTTCTGCGACTACGCGGTCGCCTTCTCCGAGCCGGGCGCCATCGACGCCGAAGCCACCCGCGTGCAAGGCGAATTCATCCGCGATGTGATGAAGCTCAATTCGGCCAGCAAGAACTTTTTGGTCTTCAGCCCCGACGAGACGGCGTCGAACCGCTGGAATGCGGTATTCGAAGTCACCAAGCGGCGGCTCGTCGCCGAGACGCTCGACATCGACGACCATGTGGGTCCCGATGGCCGCGTGATGGAGGTGCTCAGCGAGCATCAATGCCAGGGTTGGCTGGAGGGTTATCTGCTCACCGGCCGGCATGGGTTTTTCTCGTGCTACGAAGCCTTCATCCATATCATCGATTCGATGTTCAACCAGCACGCCAAATGGCTGAAGGTCACGCGCGAGCTTCCCTGGCGGCGATCGATCGCGTCGCTCAACTATCTGCTGACGTCGCACGTCTGGCGACAGGACCACAACGGGTTCAGCCATCAGGACCCGGGTTTTATCGATCACGTCGTCAACAAGAAGGCCGAGATCATCCGCGTGTACCTGCCGCCGGACGCCAACACGCTGCTCAGCGTCACCGATCACTGCCTGCGAAGTCGCGATTATGTGAATGTGATTGTCGCCGGCAAGCAGCCCGGGCCGCAGTGGCTCGCGATGGACGAGGCGGTCCGACATTGCACGGCGGGCATCGGAATCTGGGAATGGGCCAGTAGCGATCGGGGCGCCGAGCCGGATGTCGTCATGGCCTGTTGCGGCGATGTGCCGACGCTGGAAACATTGGCAGCGGTAAATATCCTTCGCGAGCAAATCCCCGAATTGAAAATCCGCGTCATCAACGTCGTCGATCTCATGAAGCTCCAGCCCACCACCGAGCACCCGCACGGACTGAGCGACAAGGATTTCGACGTGCTGTTCACCAAAGACAAGCCGGTGGTTTTTGCGTTCCACGGTTATCCCTGGCTTATCCATCGGTTGGCCTATCGGCGGACCAACCACGCCAACATGCACGTCCGCGGCTACAAGGAAGAGGGCACGACCACGACCCCCTTCGACATGACCGTGCGAAACGATCTGGATCGATTCCATCTGGCCGGCGACGTCATCGACCGGCTGCCGCAGCTAGGCGCCCGAGCCGCCTACGTCAAACAATGGCTCCGCGACAAACTGATCGACCACAAGCAATACATCGCCTGCCACGGCGACGACATGCCGGAAATCCGCAATTGGCGATGGTCGGGCGCCGCGGGCGACGGGCATCGCAAGACCTCAACCGAAGGCGACAATTCGTAAACACAGCCACCGTTGTCGTCTTAATTTCAAAAAGGCAATGGGGCCAAGTGTCGGAGCCGCAAGCAGACTTTGATCACGGTTTCATAATTTTGACGCGTCGCAACCGCCCGCTCGTTGATATACGATAGAATTTGGGAAAACTAAGTTGATACCCAATATTTTATGGGACCTGGACGACGATCCGAACGGAAACGTTCAGCACATTGCGCAACACGGTTTTTCGAAAGCCGAGCTCGCCGACGTGGTATCAGCCCCGGATCGGTTCGAAACTAGTCGGTCATCGGGCCATCCGATGCTGTTCGGATACACGGCTGATGGCCGATAGGCGATCGTGTATGTCGAAATTGATGAGGACACGATTTATCCCGTTACGGCGTTTGAAGTAGAAGGTGAATTGTGAGCAAGCATACATCGCGAGGACGGACGTTGACGCCGGAAGAAGCCGCGACATATCGGAAGGTCCGCGAGCAAATCCAAGCCGAGAAAGCCGATCTTGTTAAACGCTACCAGGTCGAGTCGCCGGGGCCAGGCTGTTGGTCGGACATCCATGAATTGCGGTCGCTCGTGCAATTGTTGCGCGGCGAAAGAGAACGTCGAGGTTTCTCCCGGGCGGAAGTGGCCAAACGCGCCGGCCTTGAAGCCCAACAAATTGAAGATTTGGAAGAACACCGGGAGTTGAACCCGGCCGTGTCGATTTTGAGTCGATTTGCCGCCGCCGTGGGTCGTCATTTGATGTTGGGCATATCGGCTGGAGAGCCAATCGCGGTAAGCATTGCCGGAGCGATTGATAGGACCCTTATTCCGTCCGACGCAGCCCATTCGTAGAAGCTCTCACAAAATCGCTTAGGACTGTTCCCTTCTCCCAAGCGGTTTTGTTAGGGTCTTATAGTCAACAGTAATGAACCGGATCGTCGTGAGATTGCGAGCTGGACCTGACGGGATATTCCACGTTGAGGTTCCGGGCGGCTTGCATGCCGCCCCTCAAGAGACGACCGTGACCATCGAACTAATTGGCGTGACTTCTCAAGCCGACGAAGACTATGCGCGATGGGTCGCAAGGCTTTCCGGCGCATGGCAGGGTGATTTCGAGCGTCCGCCCCAGTGACCGCCTGGCAGCGCGACGTCCTTCCCAAATAGCGAGTGCCCGATCGGAATATCCCGTCGCCTCGGCATTCTCTCTGGACCCTCGCAGTTGGGCAATGCGGCATTGGATGCTAGGATTGATGAGGTTCAAAGGAGGGATGTTCGATCCCACCGGCTCCTCGGAAATCATCTCATCGCCAAGCTCAGGAAATGCTTCTCCATGCGTCATTGTTGCGGGCTTATTCTCGTGTTGATTAGCCTCACGGTCGTTGGCTGCGGCAAGCCCGACCCGCTGGCTCAATACTCTGAAAATTATGAAAAAGCCAAGTCGCTCATCAATCGCAAGCATCCGGATCAGGCGATTCCCTATCTGAACACGGCGATTCAGATTAATTCCAAGTCGGCCGATGCCTATCTCAAACGGGCCGACGCTCTGAGAGCCCTGAACCGTCCGGCGGATGCTCTGGACGATTACAACCGGGTGATCGAGCTCGATCCAAAAAACACCGAGGCTTACTGTGCCCGCGGCGCGATTCGGCTCGATCAAGGCAATTCGACGGCCGCGGAGGCCGACTTCACCAAGGCGATCGAATACGATCCGAAGAATTTGCTGGCCTATCTCACCCGCGGCCAAACGCGGCACAGCCGCAACGATCTCGACGCGGCCCTGGCCGATTACAACAAGGCCCTGGAGATCGATCCCAAAGACCCGCGCGCCTACACCGACCGTGGCGCCGTGCGCCGCGAAAAGCGGGACCTCAAAGGCGCGATCGCCGATTATAGCAAGGCCATCGAGCTCGATCCCAAATTCGCCATGGGCTACAACAACCGGGGGCTCGCCAAGCAGGAGCAGGGCGAACTTTCCGATGCGATCGTGGATTACAACCAGGCGATTCAACTCGAGCCGAATCTGGCCATCTCGTACAACAATCGCGGGTTCGCCCGCGCGGCCAATGGCGATTTCAAGAGCGCGATGGAAGATTACGACAAGGCCATCGAGCTCGATCCGCAGTTCGCGCTGGCCTATTCCAATCGCGGTTCGGCCCACAAATCGACCAAGGATTTCAAGGGCGCCAAGACCGACTTGGACAGGGCCATTCAGATCAATCCCCGGCTGGCCAACGCCTACAACGAGCGCGGCCAAATCCAAATGGCCCTCGGCGAGCCGAAGGCGGCCCGGGCCGATTACGACAAAGCCATCGACCTCGATCCCCAGCTTGCTCAGGCCTATTCCAACCGCGGGACCCTGCACATGCGGGTCGGGGAGCTCGACGAGGCGATTGACGACTACTCGAAAGCCCTCAAGCTGAACTCCGCGCTGCCCGGCATCGTTTTCAATCGAGGCGTCGCTCGCATGGCGATGAAGAATCTCAAAGGCGCCCTCGAAGATTTTGACTTGGCGATCAAGATGAATCCGCACATGCCCGAGGCATTCGACGAGCGGGCCTTGGTTCGTCATCTGCTAAAGGACGACGAGGGCGCTCGCGACGATTACGACAGAGCCATTCGTCTCGCGCCCGAAAACGCGAAGGCCTATTTCGATCGGGGCGTGCTCAATCAGAGCCAAGGCGAGTTGGCCCAGGCCGAGGCGGACTTCACGAGCTGCATCGGAAAAAATCCTCGCTTCGCCGTGGCTTATGGCAGCCGTGGCTTGGTGCGACTTCGCATGTTCAAGGATATCCTCGCGCGGCAAGACTTTGAATTCTTCTTGCGTCTGGAACCCCAAATGAAGCCGAATCTCGAAAAACTCATCGGCATGGAGATCGAGGCCCGCAAGAAAGAGACCGGCACGCTAGTCGATCACAAGCCGGGTTCCGTCGACAAACCGCCGCCGCCGAAATAGATTGATAATAGGCAATCGCTTTCGATTTGAACCCGTTAGTCGCCGGGTCGGAAGGAATTAATCAATGAGCATTTCACCGGATAGAATTTCCCTATCCCCTGAACAGCAACAGCATCTCGCCCGCCTAGCCAAGCAATGTGGCAAGCCGTGGGACACCGTCTTCGAGGAGGCTCTGTCATCTTTCGAGCAGACCTCATACACGAAAAATGAAAGCAATGAATCCGTATACTCCGCGATGGTTCGGCTCGGTCTTTTAGGCTCGGTCAAAGACGGACCCACGGACCTAAGCACAAACCCGGCCTACATGGAAGGTTTCGGTCAGCGTGAACAGTAATTACGCTTTGATCGACGCGGGTCCGTTAGTGGCGTTGCTCAACGAACGAGATGCGGCGCACCGTGTGTGTGCTCGAATAGCTGAGGAATTGGACCGCCCGCTACTGACCACTTGGCTCGTGATCGCCGAAGCTTGCATGGCTGTTGCGCCGGACTAATGAAGGGCAACTGCGTCTAATGCGACTTCTGCAAAGCGGAGTGGTCATTTGCCCGGAATTGGATTCAAACGCGCCTAGTTGGATGGCCTCGTGCCTGCAGAAGTACTCGGACCTAAACCCGCAACTGGCTGATGTCTCACTGTTGTATTTGGCGGAGCGCGACAGCATTCATTCGGTCTTCACGCTCGACCGACGCGATTTCTCGGTCTACCGCGTGCATCAAAATCAACCGTTGACCTTGCTTGGCGAACCCTGAGAGCCGGCATAAATCGCCGAGCCGCAAGCGAGCAATGTCCGATCCGCTAAACACTGTCGATCAACTACGCGCAATCTCGATCGACGGGCACGAGCGGAGTTATTGGGTTCATGTGCCGCCAACGGTCGATCTCGCGGCGCCCACGCCGGTGGTGTTGGCATTTCATGGCGGGGCGTCCAGCGGCCGAGCGCTCGCGCGATCGAGCGGACTCAGCGAAAAGGCCGACGCGGCCGGCTTTGTTGTCGTCTACCCCAACGGCACGGGCGATCGCGACCAGCTTTTCACTTGGAACGCCGGAACCTGCTGTGGATATGCTCATGCCCAGCAGGTAGACGACGTGGCGTTTGTTATGGCCCTGCTCGACGAGCTTGCGGCGACGATGCACGTCGATCCGGCGCGAGTGTTTGCCACCGGTCTATCCAACGGCGCAATGCTGGCCTATCGATTGGCGAGCGAACACGCTGAGCGCTTCGCCGCGATCGCGCCGGTCGCTGGTCCGATGGCGGCCGCGACCTGCTCGCCGAGCTTGCCCGCTTCGGTTATTCACTTTCATGGCACGCTGGACGAGTTCACGCCGCTCGCGGGCGGCGTCGGCAAGCGCAGCGTCACCAAGACGAACCACTACTCCGTGGAGCACTCGATTCAGGCCTGGGTCGGCGCGAATGCCTGTCCAAGCACGCCGGTCATCCAGCAATTGCCGACTGCGATCGACGACGGCATGCGCATCGAACGGCGGACATACGGCCCCGGCCGGGATGACGCCGAAGTTGTGCTGTATCTCATCGACGGGGGCGGACACACGTGGCCCGGCCGGCCGTCGAACACATTCATTTTCGGGCGCTCGACGCAAAACATCTCGGCCAACAATCTGATGTGGGAGTTCTTCTTCCGGCACGCCCGACGGTAGAAATTTTAGCGGGCACGTCTGGCGTCGCGCGTCGGGTGTCCGGGTATCCGGGTGCCCTGGTGTCGGGTGTCCGGCCGTCGGGTGCCCGGGGCTGGAGGCGCCTCGCCGAAGCCCCGGAGAGTGGTCTGAAATTCTCAAGCAGACCTACCAAGGCTTTCCTGCAGTCCAGCCCCCCGGGGGCGCTGCAGGTCGTTAACTTAGCCGTTTCATGCCGCTCCCATTGATCCGGCCGCCGAACGAAAGACGATGACTCTTGAGCCGGATTTATTTGTTTCCGATGAGCCGGTCTATTTATCCGGCCTGCGGGGTTTTCGCACATTGGGCAGGCTCGTATGATTTACAATTATCTAGGCCCGCACAGTTCCGGCCGGATCGGACGGCGCCCGCGCATTAAGTTCGGCGCCTTGCTGGTTCCGCCCCCGAGTTTGACCTACACGCCCCTGACCCCCAGCCTCCCCGTGACCGAACCCGCGTTTCAAGCCGAGCACTTCATCAATCGCGAGTTGAGCTGGCTGGAGTTCAACGCCCGCGTGCTCGAAGAGGCCGAGGATCAAACGAATCCGCTGCTAGAGCGGATGAAGTTCCTGGCGATCTTCAGCTCGAACCTCGACGAGTTTTTCATGGTCCGCGTGGCCGGCCTTCGCGAGCAGGCATTTGGCGACGGCGCCCCGCAGGATTTCGCACCTGACGGCATGCGGCCGGTTTCCCAGCTACAGCGGGTCGCCAAGCGGACTCAAGAACTGGTCGCACGCCAATACTGCTGCTTCAACGCCGCCGTTCCGCAACTGGCCGCCGCCGGGATTCGGCTGCTGAAATTCGACGAGCTCAACCCGGCCCAGCTTGAATCGCTCGACAAATTTTTCCGCGAGCGGGCGTTCCCGATTCTCACGCCGATGGCCGTCGACCCGGCCCATCCGAGCCCCCGGTATCACAATCGCGGCCTGTACCTCGCGGCCATGCTCGAGCGGCGCCGCGGCTTGGGCCCCAAGCAACTGTTCGCCGTCGTGCAAGTGCCCAATGTGCTGCCGCGGCTCGTGCCGATCGGCCAAGGGGAGGAGCAGCATTTTATCTTGCTGGAGGAGGCGGTGTCTTCCAAACTGCCCGAACTGTTCGGCGGATTCGATATTGACTGCTGGACGACGTTCCGAATCACGCGCGACAGCGACATCGAGCTATTAGAGCAAGAGTCGGACGACATGCTCCGGCTGATCGAAGACCGGCTCAAGGCTCGGCAGCGCGGCGAGGCGGTGCGACTGGAGTTGGCCTCCAGCGGCAACGAGCACTTATCGCGAATGATCATCGACGAAGAAGGCATCCGCGACGGCGTCCCCGACGGCTATAGCGAAGTCTATCGCGTGAACGGGCCGCTCGATCTGACGTTCTTGATGGAACTGGCTCGGCTGCCGAATCACGACACGCTGCGCGACGCCCCGTTCTCGCCGCAACTGCCTCGCGGCATTCGCCGGCGGAGCGACGATCTGTTCGCGACGATCGCCCGTCGGGATGTTTTGCTGCATCATCCGTACGAAGCGTTCGATCCCGTCGTCGATTTCATCAGCCGGGCGGCGAACGACCCCCGCGTGCTGGCCATCAAGCAGACGCTCTATCGCACGAGCGGCGATTCGCCGGTCACCCGGGCGTTGATTCAAGCGGCCGAAAACGGCAAGCACGTCACGGCCCTGGTCGAGCTCAAGGCCCGGTTCGACGAGGCGAATAACGTCAGTTGGGCTCGGCAACTGGAGCGAGCCGGCGTCCACGTCGTGTTCGGCTTTTTGGACCTGAAGACGCACAGCAAGGTTTCGCTCGTCGTCCGGCAAGAGGGCAATTCACTCCGCCGCTATGTGCATCTGGGGACGGGCAACTACAACCCGACCACCGCCTTGCTCTACACCGACCTGGGCCTGTTCACCTGCAACGAAGACATCGCCGCGGATGCCTCGGCCCTATTCAATCTGCTCACTGGCTACTCACAGGGGCACCAGTGGCGGAAGTTGGTCGTCGCCCCGACCGACTTGCAGCGCCGCACGCTGCAACTGATCGACGAGCAAGCCCGGCGGGCTCGCGAGGGCTTGCCGGCCCGGATCTTCGCCAAGACCAACGCCATCGTCGATCACCGGATCATCGAGGCCCTGTATCGCGCCAGCCAGGCCGGCGTGCCAATCGACATTATCGCCCGGGGCGTCTGCTGCTTGCGCCCCGGCCTGCCGGGCATTTCCGAAACGATCAACGTCCGGAGCATCGTCGACCGGTTTCTGGAGCACAGCCGGGTTTACGTCTTCGGCGCCGACGACGACGCTCAGATCTTTCTCTCGAGCGCTGACTGGATGCCGCGGAATTTCTATCGCCGGGTCGAGATCATGTTCCCGATCGAGGCCCCGGAACTCCGCGAGCGAATCCTGCACGAAATCGTCCCGACCTACCTGCGCGACAACGTAAAGACCCGCGTCCTGCAATCCGACGGCGCCTACGTCCATCTCCACCCTGAAGCCGGCGTCCCCGCCTTCCGCTGCCAAGCGGAACTCCTCGCCCTGCACCCGCCCGTGACGCCAGTCGAAGTCCGCGCAGGCGTGAACGGGGCCGCGCGGCATGATGAGGCGCGGGTTTCGTGAGCAGCAATGTTTAAAGGATGAAGAATCAATGAGTGCCAGGCTGAATATCTCATTGACCGATGAACTGAGGGCGTTCGTAAATCAGAACTCCGGCGCCGGAACATTGTTCGCCACGCCGAGCGAGTTCGTCCGCGACGTACTTCGTGAGAAGAAGCAGCGCCTCGAAGCGGCCGCGATCCGCGGCGCCATCCTCGAAGGCTATCAAGATGCGATCCAAGGTCGCACGGTCGCCGACCGTGGCGATATACGGCGGCTTCTCCGTACGGCCGCCGATTGAATCGCCGCGATCAATCCCACTCCTCCGGCAGCCAAGACAAGAATTCCTGGAGCCGGCCCTTGGCATCCTTGATAGTCAACGGCTCAGGTAGTGCGTCATTTTCATGCGCCCAATAGTTGCGGACGCGGCGCACGGCGTGGGCGCGCTCCCGAACGCGGGTCGAAATCCCCACCCCGCGTCGTCCGCCGATCGTATCGATCAGCACCGACGCATGTTCGTCGCGGGTCGGGTCATTGTGCCGCGCCCTGTCGTACGAACGCAGCGCAGCCTCAAACGCTGCGAATAGGCGGACCAGAAAGGTCCCTTCAAGGTTTCTATCCGCTTGTCGCAAATAATTTCGTGCCTCGTCCTCGATCGGGAGGTCAGGCGTAATGAGGAGGTCGGCTTTTAGCCGATCGACGGCAATCCGGGCGGCCCGGTACTCCCCTTCGACCTTCTTGATATGTTCGTGCCATTCAAATCGAATGTTGGGCATGAGCGGCAATCGAATCGAGTATCTGGTTGACGGTCTCTTCAGTCAAAGGCAGAGCTTTCGTTTCGACTACGGAAGGCGTCTCCATTGGATCGGGCGGGAAGGCGTAATGAATCTCCCATTGCCCGCTCACAAAATACAGGCTGGCCATGTCGTCGTAAGTCGGCATCATGTAAAGGTCAACGACTCCCTCGGAGCCCGGCACATCGTAGGCCACAGGATCGAGGAGCACGCGAGTCGGCCCCTTTTGCAGGAATAGAGCAGAAACCTCGAACACCGGGTTGTCGTCGTCCCGCATTTTCTTCGGATACCGTTTGGTGACCCATTCGTGCGGCTCGACCCAGCCCTGGACTTGCTCGACAAGTTCCTCGACTCGCTTCTGAAATGTATCCTGCTGATCCGTCATCGCAATCCCCATTTGAAGGCGGCTCAATCGTCTCGGGCGTCACGAACCAGATCGACGGCAATGTTCAGCGTCCCGACACGCCTCCGCAATTCCTCCCGCGAACGATCCATCTGCTCGCAAGCCCGGCGCATGGCTTCTGGATCGCGCACGCCCTTTGTGGCCCGATCGGCGGCTTCTTGAAGTTCGGCGATAGTGGAGGTGTCGATACCCATGCGACTATTGTTCAATCCGTTCGGCGCCAGGTCAATCGAAATCAGAAATGCTCGCTCCTACCTGCAAGACAACGTCAAATCCTGCGTCCTGCAATCCGAGGGGAACAGCGGACGGTCTTTTTCGGGGCCGTCGTTCGCGACCGCTTTGGAGCGCACTTACCTGCTTCGGCGTGTCGGACCCGAGCAGGATGCAGGTAACCCTTGCGTGCTCATGACGCGCCATCCTGATCGCGCCGGCAGAGAGTCATTTCGCCCCGTCGGTCGCGACCCCGGCCCGATCAGATGCAGCTGCAATCACGCCAGCCCCCATCGGCGCCGGCTGTCGCCACCCGTGAAAGCGAAGAAACTCCGCCACAATGTGGTAGGCTGCACTGTTTTCTTTCAGCAAAATGGCAAAGCGCCCAGGACGCTGTTTCGAGATTAAATCCGATGGAAGGACTCTTCAGTCGCCACGGGGGCCAGTTGATCGCCCGAGACAGCGGTCCCTTTTATATTCGGCTCATCCTCCCACCCCTGGTCGCGACGCTCCTCGGCATCAGGGCGGGATGGCGAGACGCTTACGAAATATCTCGCCCACGAACGAACGCTCATGGCCTGGGTCCGGATAATCGTCTGGCTTTCACCGCTGTTCGTCACTGATGCGCAAAGAGGTTTCGTTTGGAGATGCGACCGAAAGCCAACGGAGCAGTCGGGGCTCCACACTGTCCAATGCCGCCAGGAAAGCCAGACCGACCGTTAAATTAAAGATGAGGTGTCCCCAGGCGACGGCCATGCCTGGATCGGCGTTCAAGTCCACTATGGCCCGCGAGAACGGTCCCAGAAACGGCAGGTAAATCAACATCCCGGCAAAATTGAAGGCGAAATTGCTGATGGCGGTCGCTCGGGCGACGGGCTTCATGCCGACGCTGGCGATCAAGGCTGTCGATGTCGAGCCGACGTTGGCGCCAATGACAATGGGTATCGCCGCTTTGCGGCGGCAAGATTCCTTGCTGCACCAAGAGAATAGACAGTCCGGTGGTGACACTGCTGGACTGGACCAGCGCCGTGAAGAATATTCCGGCGAGCACGCCTTTCCAGGGAATCTCGGCCAATGCCAGCCACTCCCGGAAAGCCGGCCGATCCTGTAACGGTTTCAACTCGGCCGAAATCAAATCGAGCGCGAAAAAAATAAGCCCGAAGTAAAAGACCGCTTTGCCAATGATGCGCAGGCGCACGGGAACAGCCGACAGAATAGCGCCTAGGACAATGAAAAGGGGGCCGATACCGGTGAGTTTGAAGGAGACCAGCCAAGCGGTCGCCGTCGTGCCGACGTTTGCGCCCAGCAGGATTCCGAGGCTGGCCTGGAAAGAAATCACGCCTGAATCAACGAGAGCGACTGCCAGAGCGGTAATGGCACTGCTCGATTGCACGATGGCAGTGGCTGCGGCCCCAATGATGAAACCGCCCCAGCGGATGGCGGTCATTCGCCCCAGCCACGACTGGAGAGCAGCACCTCCAACAGTTTGCAGTTCGCGGCTGAAACCTTGCAAGCCGTAGAGGAACAGAACAATTGCCGAAACCGCGGCAAATAAGCCCTGGTACGCGGTCATTTGCTCCGGCTATCCTTGGCGGCTGCTGCACGATCGGTGCGACCCAGCCGTCTGATGCAATCGTTTTGTGGCCAATCCTTCACATACTTGCTCATACTCGACCCGCAAATTCTACAACGGTTTCCAGGCTCATCGCAAACCCCGCAATCCAACCAGCACGCTTTGATCTCGCCGGCCAACTTGCGGACGTGATCTAGCGTGAGACGGATATGGAACGGCGAAATTGGCTCAGGCTGAACACGAAGAAGAGCATGCCCATGCCGGCGACCGCAAGAAATTCCGGCCAGACTGTTTCCAGTCCGGCGCCGCGGTAGATGATCGCTTGCGAAAAGCTCACAAAATGCCGCGACGGCAGGAAAATTGTGATCCGCTGGAGCCAATCGGGCTGGCTTTCGATCGGCGTGTTTCCTCCGGAAAGCAACTGCAGCACGATAATCAGTAGAATAATAATCAGCGCGAATTGCGCCATCGTTCTAGTCACGGTTGCCAAAAAAATCCCCAGGGCAGTGGCGAAAAACAGATACAACACCACGCCCCCCATAAACAGCACCGGCGAACCGGCAATCGGCACATCCAAAATCTGGCGGATCACGAAAAAGAGCGACGCGGTCACCGCGACCAGGATTACGAGCCCATTGGCCAACACCTTAGCCATCGCGATCTCAAACGCGGTGAGCGGCATGACCAGCAGGTGCTCGATGGTGCCGTGCTCGCGCTCCCGGAGCAGGGCGGCTCCGGTGAGGATGATCGTCAAGATGGTGATTTGGTTGATGATGGCCACGATGCCGTAGAACCACGAAGCCTCACCGTTGGGGTTGAACGCCTTGGTCACTGTGATTTTCACCGGCGCGCCGTGCTTCTCGTCGGATCGCTGCATGTATCTCAACACCTCGTTGGAAATAATGTTCTGAATATACGACGCGCCGATGCTGGCCTGGAGCATGGCGGTGGCGTCGATGTTGACTTGGATTTCCGGCTGACGCCCGCCGCGCAAATCGGCTTCATACCGCGGCGGAATCACCACGACGAACATGTACACTCCGCGATCCATCGCCGGACCGACTTCGTCGGGCCGGATGGCCTCGGGGGTGCGGAATTGCGGCCTCAAGAACGAGTCGGCAATATGCGTGGACAAAGCCGAATGGTCCTCGTCCACCAGAGCGATCGAGGCGTTATGGACTTCCGACGAAGTTCCGGTGGCCTGCGTATATATCGCGAAGCTGAAGGAATAGATGACGAAGGCCACGAGCACCATGTCGCGCTGCAAGCTCCGCAGTTCCTTCGTTCCCAACCAGAAGATGTTCACCAACCGCCGCATCGCTACGCCTCCTGCCGTCGCAAGGCGACAGCCGACAGCAGCGTGAAGATGGGAATAAAGGCGGCCAAAGCGACGACATCGCCCCAAAGCGCGCTGGCATCGAGCCCCTTGGTGAAGGCGCCGACACTGGCGTGCATGTAGTAGGTCGTAGGCCAGATCGTGCCGACCACGCGGGCGCCTCCTTCTAGCGTCGAGACCGGCTGCAACATGCCGGAGAATTGCGTCGTCGGTAAGATCGTCAGAATGGCAGTGATGAATACGGCGGCAACTTGGCTCGAAGTGAATGTCGAAATCAGCAGGCCGAAGCCGGTCGTTGCGGTGATGTACAGCAGCGCACACAGTGTCAGCATCAGCCCACTTCCCTTGAGCGGCACATGGAACACGACGACCGACATGAAGATCAGGATGAAAAAATTGAGCATCCCAACCGCAATGTACGGCAGTTGTTTGCCGAGCAGAAAATCGAGTCGCCGGCTGGGAGTGGAGTAGAAGTTGGTGATCGAGCCGAGTTCCTTCTCGCGCACGACGCTGACCGCCATGAGGATTGCCGGTATCAAGACCAATAACACCGCCGGAATGCAGGGAACCATGGCGAAAGTGCTTTCAAACGTCGGATTGTAGGCAAAGCGAGGTTCGATTTTCGCCGGAGGTGGGAACGCAGCGCTCCCCGGATGCTCGCGGGCCTCCTGCGCAAGCCACCAGTAGTACGCTCCGAGAGTGTATTGTTTGATGGTCTCGCCACGGAAGGGATTGGCGCCGTCAACCGTAGCGGAGATTTCCGGCGCGGTCGCAAATTTGCTCGCTGCCGACGCCGGCCCGGTGTTGCGCTTTAGATCCTGTCCAAACCGCGGCGGAATGTTGATCGACACGGAAATGTCGTTGGCCTTCAGCCTGCGCAATAACTCCTCCGGATTGCGGAGCGGCACCTGGGGGGTGAAATACCGGGGGTTCTCAAAACCCTCTAGGAATTCGCGGCTCGCGGGCGTTTGATCCTCGTCGAGCGCCGCGTAGCGGACGTGTTCGACGTCGAGCGTGATCCCGAATCCGAACACCAGCATCAACACCGCCGACCCGATGAATGCGAACGCCAGCCGCACCGGATCGCGCAAAATCTCGAGGGTCTCACGATAGCTATAGGCCAGCATTCGAGCAAATGGAGAAGGGCCGCGAGCACTGACTGGCGGCTGATTCCCGACGGTCTCAGTCTTCCCGTCCTCGTTCGCAGCCGTGCCCGGCCGCGGCTTGCTCCGTACCGCTCGATCGGCGTCGGCCATGTACTCGATGAACGCTTGCTCCAGATTTGGCGATTGCCGCGCCTCTTGCAGCGCTAGAGGCTTATCACAGGCCATCACAACCCCCGCGTGCATTAGCGAAATGCGATCGCAACGCAGCGCCTCGTTCATGAAATGCGTGGAAATAAAGATCGTGACTGCCTGCTCGCGCGACAATTCAATTAGTAATTCCCAGAACTCATCGCGAGCCACGGGATCGACGCCCGAGGTTGGCTCATCGAGAATCAACATTTCCGGTTCATGGATTACAGCGACCGCCAGCGACAATCGCTGCCGCACGCCCAGCGGGAGCGATTCCGACAAGTGGTCTAGATGAGGCGCCAGCCCGAATCGTCCGACCAGTTCGTTAATCCGCGGGCCCATCTTCTCCGGCGGCAAGTGAAACAGGCGGGCGTGGAGCCACAAGTTCTGTTGCACGGTCAATTCGCCGTACAGCGAAAATGCCTGCGACATATAGCCGACGCGGTTGCGAATCTCGATGCTTCCGGCCTGGACCGTTTCGCCGAACAACTTCGCCTCGCCCGACGACGCCGGCAACAAGCCGGTCAGCATTTTCATCGTGGTCGATTTGCCGCAACCGTTGGAACCTAGGAAGCCGAAGATTTCGCCGCGGTCGATCGTAAAGTTGACTTTGTTCACTGCGACAAACTGGCCAAACCGTCGTGTCAGGTCCTTTGCGTAAATGGCCGGTTCGCCGCCGCTGGGCCTACGCGGCGGAATCGTCAGCTTCCGCCCACTACCGCGTTTTTCCTCCGGCAGCAAGGCCACGAAGGTTTCTTCGAGGTTTTGAGTGCCGGTTTGCTGCTGCAATTCGGCGGGGGTTCCAGAGGCCAAAACCTTGCCGGCATCCATCGCAATCGTCCAGTCGAACTGCTGGGCTTCGTCCATGTAGGCCGTCGAAACCAAAACGCTCATGCCCGGCCGATTTACGCGGATGTCGTTGATCAATGTCCAGAATTGCTGGCGGGAGAGCGGATCGACGCCCGTGGTCGGCTCGTCCAAGATCAGTAGATCGGGGTCGTGGATCAAGGCACAACACAGGCTGACTTTTTGCTTCATCCCGCCCGATAGCTTTCCTGTCGGCCGATCGGGGAATGGATCGAGCCCCGTGGCCTTCAACAGCCCGTCGATGCGCCATTTTCGCTCCGCGGCCGACTGCCCAAATAAACGGGCAAAGAAATCGATGTTCTCGAAAACGCTCAGTTCTTTGTAGAGATTCTTGCCGAGTCCTTGCGGCATGTAGGCCACACGCATGCAGACAACTTCGCGATGCCGGCGGTCGGCCATGCTGCCACCGAGCACTTGAATCGAGCCGATCTGCATTTTCTTCGCGCCAGCGATCAGGCCCAGCAAGGTTGATTTCCCCACGCCATCGGGCCCGATCAGCCCGACCATGCGGCCCGAGGGAATCTCAACCGAGATGCCGTCGAGCGCGAGCGTACTACCGTAGCGATGCGATACTCCGGCGATCGACGCGACGGACTGATTCGAGCTATTGGGCGCCGGGATTTGACTCATTTTTCAGTGAGGGACTAATAAGTATCCGGGAAATGAGCACCGCTGAGAAATGTGTCCGCCGCCGTCGGTTGCGTCATCGCGGCCGCGCTCGCTGAATGCGCGGTTCAGCCTAGGGTTTCGCCCCGGCAAATTCTCGCTCGAGAAACGGCGGCCAAGCTACCGATTCATCCGTCCGCACATACCCTTCGCCACGTATGCCCAACTTGACCCGTTCGATGTACTTTTTCACCGTCTCAGGCGGAACGGTCAGCTTGACCTTGAACATCAGCTTGTCCCGTTCGCTCTTGGTTTCGACCTGCTTGGGGGTGAATTGAGCCTCGGGCGCGACGAAAGTGATATGGGCGCGGACGGCAAAATCGGGGGCGGCATCGAGTACAATCCGGCCTTCGCCGCCCATCTTCAATCGCGTGGCCTCCTGCGATGGGAGGTAAATCGTCATATAGACGTCTTCGAGACTCACCAGGGTGAGCGCCTTGCCACCGGCCGACAGCACTTCGTTCGGCTCGGCCAGGCGATAAAGCACGCGACCTTCGACGGCTGCTTTGAGCGTTGAATCATCGATCTGCGATTGAACAAGCCTGGCATCAGCGGTGTAGGCGTCGATACCCTTCTTAGCCGCCCGCCGTTTCGAGTTGGCGGCATCCGACGCTGCTTCAACCGCTCGACGTTTCGCGTTGGCGGCCTCCAGGGCGGCCATGGAGACGTTCAGTTCAGTAAGCCGCTTGTCATGTTCTTCTTTGGACATCACCTTCTTAGACAACAACTCGTCGGCGCGGGCCGTTTGTTGTCTTGCAAACGTGACGTCGTGTTCGGATTTCACAATATCCGACTTGGCCACTTCGATGTCGGCTTCGGACTGCTTGATATTGGCTTCGGCGCCGGCCAAATTGGCTTCGGCCTCTTTTTCTCTGGCCAAGGCGTTGGCGAGTTGGGCCTCGAACTCGCTAGTCTCCATCTGAACCAGTACTTGCCCCGCCGCGACAAGATCTCCCTGCTTGGCGAGAATCTCCTTGACGCGGCCGGCGTATTTCGGCGCCACGTCGGTCTGAGTCGCCTCGATCCGGCCGTTGCCCGATACGATTCCCTCGGGCAATGACGACTTCTGGTTCAGCTTCCAAAAAGCAAAACCGCCCGCGATTAAAACAACTACGACGCCGACCCGAACCAGGCGCTTCATGACCATGCCTCCTAGCCTCCTACCGCGGCGCACTACCTACAAGAGAGCCGATGGATCATAGGAGGCGCCGAATCACCTTGCAAGCAGGTTTGTCCCCTCGCCGGCCGGAGCTTCGTGCTGCAGGACCGTTATCGCCCGTCGGTGACTGGCATAGCGGGGGCGGTTACGACGGGCTTGGCGGCCGATTTCGTTGCCGCGCCGTCGTCGCCGGGACCGGCAGGGTGATTTTTCGGCGCCGCTGCCGACTTGCACTCCGCGAATTTCATGACGACCGAATAAAAGACGGGCGTAAAGACCAGGCCGAACAGCGTTAAACTTGGCGCGACCATGGAAGAGGTCATGGAGGTGTTAAAGCTTTGCGTTGTCCAGGGAATCGAAGCGTGCCATCTCGGCGTGCTCGCCCTGGCAGAGGAACTGGAACGCAATTCAGCGAGCCAAAAAGCGAAAACCCGTGAGCAACTTTGATTCTTTAGAATCCCATCCGACCACCGTTTTCTGTGGTTAACTAAGTCGGATTTACGCGCGTCGGTCACTTCGACCGCAGGACCGTATCGGTCACCTGGTAAAGGTTGATTGGGAACCCATCGCAGCTAGTCGGCCTCGATTTCTCGTTATAATTTCAGGTTCCTCCCGCACAAATATTGCAAAGCAAATTCACGGTTTCGTTGGCGAATGTTGCCTTGAATGTCGCGCGGCGGCAATGGCTGCACGATAGCGGCTCGAATTTTTTGAGCAGTGAGTTCCAGTACAAACGGTATTCGCGGAACGCTTGCTTCCGCTGAATCATGATCGGAACAACAATCGCCGGAATTCGGACCCGGGCCACGACCACCGGCCGTAGCGCCGCTCGCAGGGCGTAGTTTTCGTTCAATTCGGCCAGCTTGCGGCGTAACTCCAAATCCACGGCCCGCTTCTTGGCTGCGATTTCGTCGGGCGATAGGGCCGCCGCCGCGCGGCGCTTCGAGCCGTCCGCTTCGCGCGACAAGGCTCGATAATAATCCTGCAGCCGCTTACGGTCTCGGTCCAGCCGCCGCTCGATCCGGAGAACGAACTCGCCTGACGCCGCGACGAGCCGTCGCTTACCCTCGGCGATCGCGGTTGCGTAGGTGCTCGGCTCGTCGGCCGCGCTGGGCGGTTGGTCGGCGAGCATGTCCGGCTCCCGAAATACGTCGGGCTCCCTAAACACATCTGGCAATTCGACGACGGCCTGGTTCTCGGCGTTGATCGCGACGCGGAAGATCGCTTCCCAGACGTCCTCGGACCGGAGCGAGCCGAGCAGCGTCCACAGGTGATATTCGACCAAGGCCGGTTCGGCGGCGCCGTATTTGGCTCGGGCGTTCTGCCAACCGAACGTATGGTCGATCTTGTCCGACAGGTCTCGGCTGGTAAGATAACGCTCCGGGATGCAAAACGAACCGTCGCGTGGGACGGCTACGTCCAACACGCGGGCCGCCACGTCGAGGAATTCGCCCGACAAGCCGACTTGCAGAAGCCCCGGCGCCGCGACCTTGCCCAATGAAAATTCCTCGCCCGGCAGATGGGCGGCGGCCGCCACGGCCCGCGGCATCACGACCGAGCCAGGGGCCTCAGGCTCGGGCCAATCGGCGAGCCCGCCGCCCCGTTCAAACAGTTCGACGGCAAACGTCTGCAAATCGCGATAGAGAGCTACGGCGGACATGGCTATTGAAAATCCTCGCCGAACAGTGCTTCGTCCAATTCCTTGGCCTGCACATATTGTTCCTGGGCCTCCAGCAGCGTCTCGCCCAGCGTTTTGAACGATTGATCGAGTTCGGAATCGTCGCGGGATCGGAGCCAGAGATTCAGCACCAGCGACTCGAACTGGTCGCCGTCCTGCAGGTTACCCAGGAGCGAGCCCACCTCTCCCACAACCAACTCGAACATCCGAATTTTCTCGTTCAGCACGTTTAGAATCCGGGCCTCCAGCGAACCGGCCGTGCAGAGATTGAAGACGAACACCTCGCGCGTCTGGCCGTAGCGATGCACGCGGCCGATCCGTTGCTCGATCTTCATCGGATTCCAGGGAAGATCGTAGTTGATGAGCGTGTCGGCAAACTGCAAATTGCGCCCTTCGCCCCCGGACTCCGTGCAAAGCATGATCGGCACGCGGTCGCGAAAGGCCGCGACGGCCTCATCCTTTTGGTGAGCCGTCTGCTCCCCCGAAAATACCGAGAATTGCAGGTCCCGCGACTCAAAGAGCCGCTGAACGTGGGCCAAAGTGCGGCGGAAGTTGACGAAGATCAGCAGCTTGTGTTGGTGCGAGTTCTGGACCAGCTCCAGTAGTCGAGCATCCTTCGCCGACGCGCCGATCGACGCAGCCAACCGGGCCAGCGCGGCGGCCTCGGGATCGGCTAGCCCGATCCGCTCGAGCGACGCGGCCACGGTCACCGGGTGGCTGCCTTGCGCGGCGAGCAGGCTGCTCAACTGCATCCGCGAGACGGGCGTCCCATTTTTGATCGGGCCGCTAACTGTGTTGCTAACCGCGCTGCCGTCCGTGTCAGCAACCGTGCCGCCTGCTGTGTCGAACGCCGGATCGGTCTGGTCAAAATCGTCCGCCACCCCGTCGTCGGCCGATTCGATACGGCTCACCAATCCACTGCCGCGGCTGCGCAAGAACTCCGTCAGCTTCGCGTACAATTCGGCTTCGGCGCCCTCCGGTTTGGCCAGCACCGTCTGGGCGTATCGGGCTGGGAGATTGAGTTGCACAAGGCTCCGCGTGTTGCGGATCATCACCTCGCCCAGCAGCGACCTCAGCCGCTCGCGGTTGAGCGCGTCGCGTGGGTTCCCCCGTTTGACGAACCGCCTTTTGAAATCGGCCTCGGTCCGCAGATGGCCGGGCGCCAGCAGCGTGAGCAAGTTGTAGAGCTCAATCAGATTGTTCTGCACAGGGGTCGCCGAGAGCAGGAACATGAACCGCCTCTGGAGCGAGTTGACCAATTGCCAATTGAGCGTTGCCCGGTTTTTGCAGTGGTGAGCCTCGTCGACGATCACCAGGTCCCAGGGTTCGGCCGCGACAATCGCTCCCCGCTTCTTGGTTTTCACGAAGGCCAGCGACGCCAGCACGCGGTCGTGGCTGGCCCAAAACTCGGCTCGGTCGGCCGCGACGCCCTTGGGCGGAATCGTGAATTCGAGGTCGAATTTGCTGCTCAATTCCTCGTGCCACTGCGAGACGAGCGGGGCGGGCACGAGAATCAACACCCGCCGCGCCATGCCGCGCAGCAGATACTCGCGGAGCAGCAAACAGGCCTCGATGGTCTTGCCCAGACCGACCTCGTCGGCCAAAAGCACTCGGCCATGAAAGTGCCGCAGCACCTTGCGAACCGTTTCGATCTGATGCGGCAAATGCTCGACGCCGTGCAAGCCTTCGAGACAGAGAAGTTCGTCGAACCCGCGCAGCAGACTAAGCCGCGCATGCTCCTGGTGCAGCCAGAGGTCGCGAGGATCGGCGCCGCCGCGCCCCGGATGAAACGGCTCGGCGTTGAAGGAAACAGGGATCCCGCCAGGAGTCAGCCAGCGATCGGCGTGCGGCTTTGCGGCGTCCTCGGATGAATCGTCATCGCCGCCCGTCGAGCGTCCGTGCGACAATCCCTGCAAGGCCATGGAATCCATTCTCCGCAGTTCCCGATGAATTGAGTGTCATCTTAACATTTGGTGATGGCGATGGTAGTGGGGCGACGTCGCGGCGCTACGCGACACCAAATCGACAAATCGTTAGAATTACGATCGATGCGGCGATTCCGCTTGTCAGACGAGCTGCGGCGCCACCGGAAAAAGGGACAATCTCCGACGGTCGTCGGATGGGCTCGAAAACGAAACGAGAATTGTGATGGGAAGAAATTTCGAAAATCGCAAGAACGCGATCTTTAAGACGGCTGCTCAGAAGTCGAAGCTGTATTCCAAATATGGCCGGCTTTTGTACGTCGCCGCCAAGAACGGCGTGGCGGATCCCGATTCCAATCCGGGTTTGCGCAGCTTGATCGAGAAAGCCAAAAAGGATCAAGTTCCCGCACACGTGATTGAAAAGGCGGTTCAGAAAGCGCGTGGCGTTGGCGGCGAGGACTTCTTATCCGCCCGCTACGAAGGTTTTGGTCCTGGGGGCTCGTTGGTCATCGTCGATTGTTTGACGGATAACAATCAACGCACGATTTCCGAGGTCCGCAGTTGTTTCACGAAGACCGGCTCCAAATTGGCCGCGACGGGCAGTGTCGCCCTGTCGTTTGACCGATTGGCGATTCTGTCCTTCAAAGGGGACAACGAAGAGCAAGTGCTCGAAGCGATGATGGACGCCGACGTCAATGTCGATGAGATCGAATCCAAAGCTGGCCACATTACGATCTTTGCGCCCCCAGGCGAGTTTTTCAAAGTCAAAACGGCATTGTCGCAAGCGTTTCCTGATGTCGAGTTGGAAACCCAAGAGATCACCTTCCTCCCTCAGACCAGCAAGACCATGAGTCCGGAAGACTTACCCCTGTTCGAAAAGTTCATCCATATGCTGCACGATTGCGATGATGTGCAGGACATCTATCACAACGTTGACTTGCCGAGCTAGAGCGGACCGGCTCGCGCGGCGCGACCAGCAGCGCGGAAAGTTGGCCGGTGAAAACCGTGCGCGGATGTGCTGACACCCAGCGGCTACCGGAATTGAGATGGATTGGAAATTGATCCACCCCGCGCTCCCCCGTCGTTCATGCAGCCGATCGCCGCGGCGGAGCCAGGGTTGCCCTCGACAGCGTGGGGCGACGAAGCAGTTGATCGAGCGAGGCGTCGAGTTCGCGCCAGACGCGCTGCTCGGAGAATTGCCGCCGCGCAAAGATCGTGGCGGCCGCCTCCACGCGATTGCGCTCGCGCGAGTCGCTCAGCAATCGCAGCACCGGTTCGACAAAATCGCGCGGCGATTCAGCCACCAAAAACGCCTTGCCGGCGCCTGGCTCGAGACCTTGGGCTCCGATGGGGGTCGTCACGGTGGCTTTGCCGTAGCTCAGCGCCTCGACCATCTTGATCTTCAGTCCGCTGCCGGCCCAGAGCGGGCAGATCATCACCGATGGTCCGTCGTAAATGTCGTGGGTGCTGGGCAGCAACCCGCGAAGCACGATCCGACCGCCGCCATGGGTTGCGAGTTGCTCGACCTGGACCGCTCTGCAAACCGTGCCGACCACCTCGAGCCGCGCCTCCGGGCAATTCGCCGCGATGGCCGGCCAGGACTGCTCGATGAATCGTGTGATTCCCTGCACGTTGACATCGATCTTGCTGCCGACAAAACAAATCGTCGGCCGACGAGCGGGAAGTGGCCGCGCTTGCAGGGCATGACCGACCGTGATGACTCGGCGGCCCGGCAGCATCTCTTCGAACACGGCCTGCTCGGCGTCTTGAATGGCGATTACTAGCTGGAACCGCTGCAAGAGCCGGATCTCTTCCGCCCGCGAAATGTCGAAATCGACCGTCAATCCGGCCCGCCGCCGACTCTCGTCGCGCAAATGCATCACGTCGTGAGTGTCGACGATCCACGAGCGGTCGGGCTGCGCGTCGACGCTCGGCAAGACCGCGGCGAGCTGTGCGTGGTCGATCCAGACAAGGTCCGGGTCGGAGCGATCAATCGCCTCGGCAATATCCTGCTCAAGCGGCGCAATATGATGCAGTGTTCGCGACCAGCGATGCAGTTCGCGGAGCACGATCGAACTCGATGGCCGAGCGGCAGCTCGGATCGGCTTGGGTATCGTCGCGTTCAGCGGCCGATTTTTGAGACTGATGTGCCGCACCGATCGCAGACATCGCCGGGCGATGGGCAGCGTCGCAATCCGCTCGCGCCGTCGCGCGATATGTAGAAAATCAATCTCGAGGCCGCGGGCGAATAGATGCTCGATCATCGCAGCCAGTCTTGCGGCGCAGCCTTTGGTCGCTTGGTCGGGAGAATGCGACGAAATCATCAAAACGGCGGCCATTCGCGGATCTCTCGGCGGGCGATCATGCTAGCTGGCGGGCGAAATAGAGGTTCGCGCGGCTGAAACAGAGTAAGCGACCCACTGTCCCGCGGCCTGCTCGGAAGTCGACCACTCGGATACCATCGGCTGACAGGCGCCGGTGGATAAAGAAATATCAGTGAATCGACGCGCTAAGTTTCGATCGTCACGGCGTTTAGAGCGGTTTCATTTGATGTGTGGCGGTATCCGCAGTGTTGAAAATAGTTTCGGCACTCGGTTTCGGAGAACTGCTCGAGGATTCTGCCGCAGAGGTTCCAGAGCTTGTCGACGGTCCTTTCCGCTCCGTCGCGGAGCAATTTCTTGAGCTTGGAAAACGCCAACTCGATTGGGTTTAGGTCCGGCGAGTACGGGGGCAAGTAACGCAGCTCGGCC
>JBBQWR010000044.1:0-50853 GCA_038210495.1 Pirellulales bacterium | reverse complement strand
GCCCGACACGCCCGTCGCCCCAACATGCGAACCACTAGCAACGTTGAATCGCAACGTGCCGGCGTTGACGTTGATATTGCTGTTGGAGCCCAGGTTGGTGGCGCCGGTGACGGCGACCGATCCGCCCGAACCGTTGAGGGTAAACGAGCCGCCGCCATTAGCGGCTGCTGCGGCAACCAGGTTAAGGCCGGCCGGGAACTGCGTAGGACCGGTTTGAGTGTCGGTGAGGGTCGCGCCGGCTTCGATTTGCAATGTCGCCGAGCCGCCAGTGACCGCGCGGGACAGACTGCTCACCGTCTGGTTGGCGCCCAGATCGACCAGCGTTGTTCCGCTCGAAGCGTTGATGGCCAACGCCCCGCTGCCCGCGCCGAGCGCGCCGGTGGCCGTCGTGCGGAGCGTGCCGGCGTTGACCGTGGTGTTGCCCGTGTACGTGTTGGGAGCATCGAGCCGGAGCGTGCCGGCGCTCGTCTTAACCAGACCATTGGTTCCGGCCGAACCACTAATCGCGCCGCTCACGTCGAGCATGCTGCCGCTGGCGATATCGAAGGTCGAGCCCACCGTATCGGCCAGCACGAGCTTGCCGAGAATCATATGGCTGCCCGAGAGGACGTTCACATGAGCGCCGGCGTCGGAGCCACTCTGCGTGTTCTTGAGCGTCAGGCTCGTGCCGGCGCCGCCGTCGCCAAGCGTGTAGGCGACCACCGCGTTGTCGAATACGAGCGTGCCGACCGTGTCGGCGCCGTCGACCGTTACGGTGATCGAATGGCCCGGAACGGTCGTCCCGTTAATCGGGTGGGCGACGCCCGTTCCAAAGGTGGCCGTCAAACCGGCGCCGTTCGGCACTCCCGCCGGATTCCATTTGGAAGACTCCGAGTAGTTGTTGCTGCTCGGGGTGGCGGTGGAATCCCAAGAGGCCGAGTTGGCCGCGTTCAGAACGACCAAATCGATTTCATGCGACAGGTAACTAAGCGAATAAGACAAGGACGAATTCCCGGTCAGGTTCGACAGCGTCAGGCCGCTCACGGGGCCGCTACCGGCGAACGAGAACAGGTCATAGGTCCCCGCCGACGGCGTGCCGGTGAGCGCCACCGTGACCGGTGAACTGCCGAGCGTCAAATTACCGTTCAAGATGTTGATTAGCGGCGAGTTATTGGTCCCGGTGGGCGTTCCCGTCAAGGAGAAGCTGGCGACCGAGTTAGTATTGAGCGTCAAGCCGGTCGCGCCGTCGATTGTAAGCGTGCTGCCATTGGCGGCGGCGATTGTGCTGCCGCCTCCGGCGATGACATTGCCCACCACGCGGCCGCTACCGGTCAGCGTTTGACCGCTGACCAGCGAGATCGCGTTGCCACTGAGCGCCGTGACATCGAGCTTAGAGTTGGCGCCAATAGTTACGACTGGCGACGTGGCGATATTGTTCGTCGAGCCATCGGCCAGCCGCAACGTGCCGCCACCGGTGACGCTGGTGTTGCCGGTATAGGAATTAGCGGCCGTGAGGGCCACCGTGCCGACACCATTGGCCGTAATGCCAAAGCCGCTGCCGGAAACCGCGCCGAGCGTCAGCGTGCCGGCGCCACCGCCGGCGCCATTGGCGACATTGATCGCCAAGTTACTGTTAAGCGTCGTGGCGCCGAGCGTGAGACTGTAGGCAGTGTTCGTGGCAACTGTGGTGGAAGTTACGTTCAACGTCGAAGCCGAACCGCTGGCGCCGACGGTGAGGGCGCCCATCGTGATCGCAGGGGCTCCGGTTCCGGCGCCGACGTCGACCGTCGCGCTGGCGCCTCCGGCTAGGCTGAGGGCGTTGGTGTACGTGCCCGCCACGCCGACATTGTAAGTGAAGTTGCCGATCGTTTGCGTCGAGGTTGCTCCGCCCGTGCCACCCGTGAAGCCGACGAACGCATTTCCGCTACCCAAATTACTGGGCAAGTTGAGGCCGGTGAAAGTCGTGGTATAGGTGGCGTTCGTAGTGAGATCGGTCAACGTCTCCGCCAAGGCGCTAGTTCCATCGTAGTTGAGGGTAAACTGGATTGGATGGCCGGATCTCAGATCTACCGCGCCCGTTGCGGTATAGGGCTGATTGGTTCCGTTGCCACCATTCACAAATTTGGTGCCGGCGGGAAGGCTGGCGCCATTGTTGGTATAGACGTTGATGGCGACTCCGGCGCTGGGGGTAATTCCCGCATAACCCAGGCCACCGCCGGCGCCGCCGACCGCAGTGGCGCCTTGGTTCTGAAGCACGAACGCGGCGCCGTCGGCCGGGTCGGCCCCGCCCGTCATCGTGTAGACGAAGGACGCCTGAAAACCCGCGCCTCCGATTGCGATGGGAACTGCGGTCGTGAAAAAGGCGCTACGGCCTTCGCCGCCGCCGCCGTCGGTGAGCGTAAGCACATTACCGCTGATCGTCGCGCCGCCATTGTCGCCATTGCGCTGCCAGCCGGCGCCCGTGCCGCCGAAGCCGCTGACGGCCGAGGACTGGCCACCGAGGACTCGCAGCGTGGTACTATTGGCGAGCGAGACCGAACCGGTCCCGATCGAACCGGCGCCGTTGGCGATCACCGTGCCACCCGTAACGATCGTTCCGCCCGAATAAACGCTGGAGCCGCTGCTGAGCGAGAGAATTCCAGGACCGGCTTTTGTGAGGCTATAGCCCTGGCCGGCGTCGCTAACCGAGCCGAGATTCACCCGACCGACCCCAGTTCCGCTGCTGCTAGCGACATTGATCGTCGCGTTGCCGGTGAGGGTCGCCGTGCCCGTCGCGGTGAGGCTATAGGGCGTATTAGTGGAATCGCTGCTTGTGACGTTGAGCGTATTGGCGCCGATCGAAAAGTTGCCAACCGTGGCGTTGAGCGAATTGGTGATGTTGACCGTCGACGCGCCGGTCCCGTTGACCGTCAAGGCGTTGGCGTAGGTTTGAGTGGCGACATAAGTGCCCGACGTGTCCGGGGACAGAACGCTCATCGGGATCGTCGTGACGGTGTTGAGGGTGTCGGGGCCACTGTAATCGACCAGCAATCCCGCGCCGCCGCCCCCTTGATAAAAACCGATGGTGATGGCATGCAAACCGGCCGTCAGGGTCGTCGCGGCGCTAGTCCGGCGAGTCGCTCCTTGATAGACATTATTGGCGACGGCGGTGCCTCCATCGTTGAGAGTTGCACCGCTGCCGCCGTCGAGGTAGACGACGCTACCATCATCGCTCGTGGTGGCGAACGTGTAAGCGCCCCCGGTTGTGATGTTAATGAACCCTTTGAACACGGTTTCGTAATTGCCGTTGTTCGTGAAGCCGTAATTTCCGGTGGTGGCGCCGGTCGAGTTGAAGGGGGCGTTACCGCCATACCCGTTGTTGCTGAAATCGAGATTCGACTTGAGTCCGAGGGCCAGGTTCGCGGTAACCGTGGGGGTGAGCGAATTGAAGTGACTGCTGAACGCCGCCAGCGTGGCGAAATTGGGGTTGGTATTGGGATTTCCCCCGTCGTTTGCCGGCGCGTTGCTGTAGAACTGTCCGACCAAACCAGCGTTCAACTGCCCTTGCAGCGCCAAATTGGCGCCTCCCAACGTGATCGCGCCGGTACCGACCGGGTTTGTCCCCGCAACCAAGGCGGGAACCACCAGCGTGCTATTATTGGAGACTGCGGTTCCGCCGCTATACGTATTAGGCGCCGACAACGTCAGCGTGCTGCCACCCGTATAGACCAGGGACAAGTTATTCTGGTTGGCCCCCGTGCCGCCGAACAAGGTTTGAGAGTAACTGACCGCCGCCGGATTAGTAATGGTCAGCGCGGAAACAGTCGATGCGCCGCCGACGACGCGGTTGGTTGTGCCGGTTCCCGAAGTGCCGAGGCTGGCCACTGTGACGTTCGAGGCGCCGCCGGCGCCGCCGAGGACAAGCGTGCCGCTATTGGCGCCGCTGCCCAGAACCAAATTATTAGTGGCGCCCCATGTGCCGCCATTGGCGACTTGCAGCGTGCCATTTTGAACGGCCACTCCGCCGCCGAACGTGCTGACACCGGTGAGCACTTGCGTTCCGCCTCCGGTCAGGACCAAGCCGACGTCGGCCGTGGCGCCCTTGTTGATGTGGCCGCCGTAGGTCGACGTCGTCGATCCGTTGAGCGTCAAGGTCGACGTGCCGCTCGCGGCGCCATTGGTAATAACGCCGTTGGTCCCTGAACCGACCAATTGCGAGACGGTCGGGCTGTTGGCATTGAGGTCCAAAGTCGGCGTATTGGACGCGCCGAATGTCACGAGACCCGAACCGATCGTGCCGGCCGCCACGTTGGCCACGCGGACCGTGCCATTGTTGATGTTCAGGCCACCGGCGAAGCTATTGCCGCCGCCGCTAAGGATCAGCGTGCCCGGGCCGGTCGCGCTCAACGTCGCGGTCCCAGCGCCCGAGGTCGTGATGTTGCCGCTGAGCGTGAGACTGCTGGTGAGCGAATCGACTTGGAACGCGCCGCCGCCGCCGCTGGCCAATGCGAACGGCATATTGCTGACATTATTGGCCCCGCCGGCGCCCGAATATTCGATCGCGCCGATCGTGCTGGCGACCGAACCTAAAGTAATGCTCGTTTGATTGCCGAGCGGGCCCGAGGCGCCCGCCCCGTTGACAGTCGGAACCTGAACCGTGCCGTTGACGATCGTCAGCCCGCCGCTGAATGAGTTCGCCGCGTTGCCGAGCACGATCGTGCCGGAGGCGCCCGTCGCTGAGTTGAGCGTGACCGCCTTGGCGCCATTGGACGAGATCACACCGTTGAGCGTCAGAGTCGTGCCGGCGGCAGCGCTTGCGCTCAGCGAGTCGTTGAGGACGATGTTCGGATTGATGGTGTTATTGCCCGTCTGATTGGTGACGATCGCTCCGGCCGACTGATTGTCCAACGTGATCGTGTTGGTGGTGACGGCGCCCGTGTTGATCGTATAGGCGCCGGTGGTTACGCCGTCGCCAGCGTTGTTGAACGTGATCGAACCCAGTGTGCGATTGTTGTTGAGGTTGATTGTCTGGTTGTTCGCCGTAGCGGCGCCGAAGGTGGCGGAGTCGCCCGCTTGACTACCAGGAACGACGTTGTTGGTGGGTATGGAAGTCCAGAAGGCCGCGGTTCCCCAGTCGTACGGATTGGCCGAACCGGTCTGGTTCCACTGGGCGATGTCGGCCGGAACGGTGACCAACAGGTTTTCGGCGCCCGTGGTCGCCTGAAGGGCCAAATTATAAGTCGTGCCGTTGATGACGACCGTCGGATTGGATAGAGCAAACGTTCCGCCGGCGACAAAGCCCGACGTGGAGGTAATAAGCGGAAAGACGCCGGCGGTAAAAGTGCCCGCGCCGTTGAACGGCACGATGGTGATCGAGTTGGAGCCGGTGGGAGTGACAGTTCCGGCCACGGCCAGCTTGTCAGCGGCCGGACCCGTGGCGCTGGCGCCGAGGTCAAATTTTAATAAGGCGCCGCCCACGGCGTCGCCAATGGTCGCGGCGCCGGCCAAGTTGACCGTGCCGCCATTGCCATCGCCCGACATGTCGAAGTTCGATAGATTAGTCAGCGCCAAACTGCCGCCGACCGCGATCGAATTGCCGGTCGTGGGGCGAGCCGACAGTGTGCCGCCGTTGGCCACGGAGATGGCCGTTGCGCCCAACGACGAGCCTTGAGCCAGGCGAAGCGTTCCGCCGCTGGGGGTTGAGCCGCCGACGATCGTCGGGCCAGAGTAGGTGTTGCTACCGTTGAGAATCTGCATGCCGGCGCCGGTGACGTATAGCCCTGACTTTCCGGCCCCATCTTGAATCGATCCCGTAAACGTCGTGGATCCGCTGGCGGGAGCGAGACCCAGCAGGGCCACGCCACGAGCGCTATTGGTTACGATGCCACCGCTCACACCCGTCAAGGAGGGAACAATCGGACTGACGCCGCCTAAATCCAGCGAACCGGCGGCGCCGATCACCACGGGACTGGTTGAAGGCAGGCTGGCCGGTTGCGTGACCGAGACGTTGGTGATGAACGAGGACACATCCTGGGCGCCGACGCCCAGTCCCGTAAAGCTGATCGTATGGCTGCCGGACGAAGAAACGAAGAAGGCGCCGCCATAATTGGCAAAGGAATTGTTACTGGGAGCGTTGACGCCGGTTAGTCCATTGACGTTCACGCCGTCGATCGCGACGTTGAAAGGGTTGGCGGGCAGCTGGACGTTATTCTGGTTGAGATTGCGGAATTCGCTCGCAAAATCGATCGAATACAAGCCGGCGGAGGCGAAATTGATCGTCTGCGAGATCGTCCCACCCCCGTTTTGCAAGTATCCCGCGAAGCCGGTAGGAGAATTGGCGACGTTGTAGGGCGAATTGTTGGCGGCTACGCCGGTGCCCGCGGTGAATGTCCAGGCAACGCCGGGTACGGCATTGACATTGGGAGTGGAGGTGAAGTTTCCAGCAGTCGTCCCGATATGGAAATCGGCGTTAGCGACCGGACTGGCGGCGGCGATTGGGGCCATACGCAAAGTTCCGCCATTGATGGTGGTCGACCCGGCGTATGTGTTAGCGCCGGCGAGAGTCTGCGTGCCGGTTCCGACTTTGGTGAGCCCCAGGCCACCACTGAGGGCGCCGGAATAGGTGGTGGAATTATTGCCGCCGCCGATGGTCAGCGCCAGAGGCGTAGAAGCGGAATCTTGCAGAATCAAATTATTGGCGCCGGTCAAGCCGCCCAAGGCGATCGCGCCACCCACTGAAGGAGCAAATTGCAAGGCGCCCGCGGAACTAGGAACGTTGACGACGGAGTTTTGCAGGCCGTTGGTATTGTTGACGATCAACGAACCACCCGTAACCGCCGTAATTCCGCTGAACGTGGTGGCGCTGGCCAACGTGAACGTGCCGGCGCCGATCTTGGTGAGGCCGCCCGTGCCCGTGATGTTGCCAGAGTAGGTTGTGCTCGTGCCGTCGTTGCCGGTGTTTAGCGTGATGGCGCCCAAGCTGATGGTTTGGCCCGTGGCGCCGGTGGCGTCGGCAACCGACCCGAGCGTCACGGCCGTTCCGCTTCCGCTGATGTCGAGCGTGCTGCCACTGGAAATGATGACAGCGGCCGTCGTGGGCAGCGAAGGAGACACGAGCGCAGCGGTCCTCAGCAGACTGCCGTCCCCCGGATCGAGCAAGTTCGTGTAACTAGTGGCGCCGGGCGCCTCGTAGCCAAAGCCGAGGCCCGTGCCGTTCAATGGCCCATTGTTCGTGGGACCTGCGCCGCCGCCACCTTGGCCAAAGCGGAGCTCAATTGTATGCACGCCAGCGGTCAGACTAGTACTGGCTGTCAACGATTGGCAGCACGTGTTGGCCGGCTGCGTGATCAGAGAGGCGCCATCGATTTTCAGATACGTGTTATCGTCGAACGACGAAGCAAAATTCCACGTCCCTGCGTTCGCGGCCGTGACGTTGAGAAAGCCTGTGTATCCGACCGTTGTGTCATTCAGCCAGCCATTGGGCAATGCCACGCCGGTCGTCCCGATATTGGCCATCCGCGGCGAAGAAACGACATTAGTGTGCGGAATCGGACTCGTGGAGTCATTTCCATTTCCGCCTGGTCCACTGACGATGCCTTCGAAAAGCCCAGCGCTTAGTCCGTGGATCGCCAGCGTGCCGCCGGTGATTTTGACGGGCTGCGTCGAGGCCAGCGTGCCGGACAAGGTGAACGTTCCGGCTCCGGCCTTCGTGAAGCTAGCCGATCCGGTTCCCGAGAGTGCGCCCGAGTAACTTGTGCTGGCGCCGTTGGAGCCGACGACCAGGCTGACGGGGTTGCTGCCGTCGTTCATGGCGATATTGGCGGAGCCGGCCAAACCGCCGAGATTGGCGGTGCCAAGCCCCGAGGCGAACGTCAAGCCGCTGGCGGCATTGACGGTGACCGTTGAGTTTTGGACTGCGTTAGAATGCCCGACGCGGAGCGAGCCACTGCTAATCGTGGTCGGGCCGGTATACGTGTTAGCTGCATTGAACGTGACACTGCCGCCGCCGCTAATTGCGACGGCGCCTCCGCCCTGAATGGGCCCGCTTGTGGCGTCGATCGTATAGGTCTTGGCGGCGGTATTGGCGAACGTGACCGCCAAGGGTGAAACTCCCGTATTCTGGATGACGATGGGGCTGGTGGCATTGCCCGTATCGTCGAACACCACAGCGTTTGGTTCAGAATAAGCGGTTGCGGACCCGCCACTAGTAGGAACCCAATTCGTACTGCCACCAATGGTCCAATTCGAGTTGACGCTGCCGGTCCAGGTGAGGCTTGGCAGAAACGGGGTAAAAATGGCGGCGGCTATTGGGTACTTCGTCCCACTCACAAGTGAATTGGATCCCGTAAAAACGTTGGTTCCGGCGGTTAATCCGGTGAAGAGAGCGCCACCGGATTGAGTGGTATTCGCGACCGTGCTGGCCCACGAGGATGACGCCTGCAACGTGCCGCTGCTTACGCCACCAACCGTGTCCGTCCATGTAAACGTTCCGGCCGCGTTAGTTTGGTTGAACGTTTCCCCAATGACTGCGGCCGAGCCAGCGGTTACGTTAGCTATCGAGACCGACGTAGGGTTCGCTTTGCTGTCGAATCCGCCAACTAATGTTGGGGCGGCGCTGGTATTTACTCCACTGAGCGAGAATGCATCCGCGAGCCACGCTGCTGAACTGCCACCAGGCTGGTTGGCGGCTAGCATCGAAATCGTGCCGGCGCCCGTCGTCGGGGTGTAAAGATAGTAGATGGCGATGTCGCGATAAGGCCCGTTATCAATACTGTCTTGATTAATGGCCAATTGGAAATTTTGGGCCGTGCCGCCGGTCGGAGTCCAAGTGAGGCCGGTAGCGGCGCCGAGGTTGTTGTTCTTCATCCCGACTTCGAGAATCAGAACGTTGGCCGTGGCCCCGACCGAAAAAGATTGGCTGAGGTTCGAGGTGCCTGGGTTCGCGGTCCAAGCGCCAGTAACGGGACTATCCACCAAATTGATAGCGGCCCGTGCGGCGTGGGGCATAGCCAGCCCAAGCATCGAACAGAACGCCAGACCAAGGATAAAGGGCGCGCGAACGGACCGAAGGCACTCGCGAGTTAACATTTAGCTAATCCTATACGTGAAGGAAATGATTCCATGCGCGACAAAGACGCTTCCAACCCAGACTGGATTCCGTGAACTGTCACGAATGCGTCGAATACCGATCTGAAAGTGGCGGGCAATCCGAATTTACCGCGAGGCAAATGGCCCAATCAACAACCTGTCGATTTGTCCGGCGGTACCTACATGAGAGTTGAGAATATCAGCGAGTATCGTTAAACACAAGCAAATATTGAAAATATTTGTGAATTTGTACGGTTAATCTATGAGCCGTCTGATCGTCGAGGGGGGTATTAGGCGTTGCAAAACACGGTGGGGGGCAAAACGTGGGCTCAACCGCCGCAGTAGCTCCACTGGCTAGTTGGACCGGGGAGGCGGTCGGCAGTAGATCGTTCGCCGCCAAATTACCTATCAACTGGTTCGAGAAACCGTAAAGGCGCCAACTGGCGTTAACATCGAGGTCCGTCAGGGTCATGGTCAGTTCCCGCCGGACCGACGACATACTGAAAATCGAGGTAATTTCCGGTCGCGTTGGCGTCTTCGCTTACATTCTTCGATGACAGCGCTCCTAGCATGGCGCCGATCCGCGAGGGGCGACTGTTTGGAGAAACGACTCGATCGCCCGGCGGAAATCGGCCGGCTTTTCCAGGGGGAGCATGTGACCGGCGGCGGGGATTGCGACAAATTGGGCGCCGGGGATCTGGTCGGCGAGGCCACGCATTTCGTCGGCCGTCGAAATCGCATCGTGCTGGCCAACCACGACGAGTGTCGGCGTGGCGATTTCAGGCAACCACGCGGTGACGTCCGGACGGGCGGCCATGCCCGCCAGCGCCGCGGCGATCCCGCGGGGCGAGGCGCGCAGGATGGCGGCCCGCGTTTCTTCGACAACGGCCTTGTTGTCGAGTTCGGTCCGGGGCGCGAAGAATTTTGGCATCATCGCGTCGGCGGCCGCCGCGGGGCCTTCGCTTAGCACGCGAGCGGACAACGCCTTTCGCCCCTCGCGGGCTTGCGGCGTATCGGCGATCGCTCGAGTGTCGCAGAGCACGAGTGCGGCCAATCGGTCGCGATACGCTTGCCAGAATTGAAAGGCGATGTAACCCCCCATCGACAACCCGCAAAACGTGAATTTCTCGTCGGGAGCGAGGTGATCCATAAGCTGCGCGAGATCGTCGGCGTACCGCCGCATCGTGACCGTCTCGTCCCGCGGGTCGAATCCACTCGCGCCGAAGCCGCGCAGGTCGGGCGCGATCACGCGGTAGCGGGCCGAAAGATCTTCGATCTGATAACGCCACATCGTGTGGTCGAGCGGAAAACCATGCACCAGCAGCAGCGGAGGCCCGGAGCCGACGACACGGGCGGCGAGATGCAGCGGGCCGAGAGTGAAGGTGTCGAGCGGCAAGGGCATGGGGAAGGGGTGGCGAGTGGCGAGTGGTGAATGGTGAGTGGGCGGGATAGGAGATACTCGTAGCGAATCACCATTGGCGAGAAGTGGAGACTTTTGCACCTTCGTCATTAGACATTAGTCATTCCCACTCTCCGGGGCTTCGGCGATTCACTTCTTCGGCTTCTCGGCGGCGAGCGCCGCGCGGTATTGAACGAGGGCGCGATGGATTTGCTGCGAGTAGGGCTCGAGCGCGGCGGCTTGCTCTTGGTATTTCACCGCGCTAGCGAAGTCTTTTTTCGCGGCATAGCAGTGCGAGAGCGTGTCCAGATAACTGCCGACCGGCTCGAATTGCACGGCCCGCAGCGCGCATTCGAGCGATTTGTCGAGATCGCCCTCGGTGTTCGCCACGAGCCAAGCGTATTCGTTGCACAGCACGGCCTGGAGCGGCGTGCCCGACGGTTGATCCCCCAAGTCGTCGCGAAATCGATCGGCCGCGTCGCGAATCAAGCCTCGTGTCGCGTCCCGGCGATCGGCCGATTGTTCGGGCAATCGGTACAGCGCGATCAGCACGTCGGCGTCGGTCGAGTCGAAACCGATCGCTTTGTCGAGATGTTCAATTTGCGCGGCCCGGTCGTTTTTGGCCGCTGCGGCGCAGGCGTGGAAAAAATGCGTTCGCGAACGGACGGACTTCGGCGGATGGGGTGGATCGAACTGGCTCAGCCTCTGCTGCAGCAAGCCGTTATTCTTGAGCTGATCGACGAGCGTTTGATAGATTTCGGCCGCCTCGCCGTCGCGCTGCGCGTCGTGCAGCATCTCGCCGAGGTCGAACCGGGCGGCGAGCATTTCGTTCGATTCGCGATCGGCCTTCGCGAGCACGAATCGATACTCTCGTTCGCTCCAGGCCATCAGACCTTCGATTTGCAATTCCCGAGCGATGTTTAGCCGGTCGCCGATTGCATCGCTCGCGTCGTGAGTCGGCGTCTGCAAGTCGAATGCTCGCTGCGCGAACTTTTCGGCCAATGCGTCGTTCCCTTGAATCTTGCGGGCGTGGGCCAGTGTATACAGAAGCCGCGGATTCGACATGAAGGAATGGTCGAAGCGTTTGGCCACATCGTCGACGACCGGCCAGGCATCGTGGGTCGACAGCCAGCCGACAAACTCAATCAGCCCGGCGGCATCGTCGGTCTGACGGTCGACCATCTTCCGCATGACGGCCAGGGCTCGATCGTGATGATTGAGGTCGAGCAGCATCTCGGCCTGAAAACGGAGTAGCTCCGTCTGGACCTTCATTTCCATCGCCACATCGCTATCGCTGACAGCAAGCTCGTCGTCGACGAACTTGGCCCAATCGGTCAGTCCATTTTCGGGCTGCTCGTGATGCCGCACCCAAGCCAGCAGCCATTGGGCGGCCGGGCGATTGCTGCCCACCAAGATTTTGAGAATCGCGTTGGATTTTTTCTCCCAGCCCGGGGGGCTCGGCTGGGGGCGTCGCAACAGATTCAGGGCGGCCCGTTTGGAGAGCAGGGGGGACCGCTCGAAGCGAATCAGCCGGCAGAGCGCGACGATGGCGCCTTCGCTGCCCGTCGCGGCGAGATCCTTCATGCGGCTGTCGCGATCGGCGTCGGAAAGCGTCTCGTAGTCTTTGAGCTTTTCCTTGATCTCGGGCGAATCCGTCTCGCGAACCCAATCGATGCGAACCCGCTGCACGAGCTCGCGAGCCCGTTCGGCGATTTCCAGATCATCGTTTTCCTGAGCCGTGACCAAGGCGTCAAATGCTTCGGCGCCGAATCTCGCGAGTTGCTCGTGGGCCTGTTGGCGAACCCAGTATTTTTCGTCGCCCAATTGATGGATGAGATTGGAAATCTCGCGAGCCGATTCGCCGAGGGGCTCGGCAGCGACGGGCTTCAACGCCGGCGTCGTCCCTGCAGCCGGCAAGCAGACCGGCGCCGTTAGAAATAGAGAGACGACAATACTCCACGGCAGCCCGCGGACCGCGATCGGCGGATTCATGATGAGAGCCTCTTAGGCGCCGGGATGGCTCTTCCAAGCATACTCCGGTCGGCGAGCCCATGACAAGCCGCGAGATTTACTTAGTCGCGGCATCTTGCTGCGGAGTGACCGTCATGGAGCAACGATTACGGTCAAACAATAACTGCGCGGGGATACTCCGCAGCAGGATGCCGCGGCTATGTAGGGGGTGGCTCAATGCCGAAATCGCCGATCGTCAATAGACTGAAGAATTGATAGCCTCGGCTGACGAACGCTTCGCGGCCGCCTTCCAAGCGGTCGATGACCGTGTAGACGGCGGTCACGATGAGGCCGAATTCCTCGGCCCGCGCGATCGCGTCGAGCGACGAGCCGCCGGTCGTGACGACGTCTTCGACGATGACGACGCGTTGGCCCGGCGCCACGGGCCCTTCGACGTAGCGATTCGTGCCGCGGCCCTTGAGCTCTTTACGGACCAAAAAGCCGGAGAGTTGCTGGCCGCGAACGCCGGCCATCGTGACGATCGCGGCCGTGATCGGGTCGGCGCCGATCGACATCCCACCTACGGCTACGGGCATCGGCAAACTATCCGCCAACAGGTCTAAAATTCCCTCGGCGACCAGCTTCGCCCCGAACGAATCGAGCGTGACCTGTTTGCCATCGAGGTAATACTTGGCTTTCTTGCCCGAGGCGAGCGTAAAATCACCGAACTTGAGCGCCCGAGAGCGAACCAATTCCATTAAAGCGCGTTTGTCGTACATCGCGGCAATTATATCGCCGGCCGGGCAAAACGTAAGCGGCCCTAGTCGGCGGCGCCGGCAACGGCCCGGGTGGCTAGCGCGGAGGCAAACGATTAGGATAAACGCCGAGAGCAAATCGCCGGTTCAACGCCCGATCGGTATTAAAGCTAGCCCCAGCGACTGCGACCATGATTCACCTCAACGTTTGGTTGACCGTCAAGAATCGCGATGAGATCGAGGAGATTCGCGGCTTGCTGACCGAGGCGGCACGGTCGTCGCGGACCGAACCGGGCTGCATTCGATTTGAAGTCTATCAATCGAAGAATGACGCCGGAAAATTTTTGCTCCACGAACGCTGGCAGTCGCCGGCCGCGCTGGACGACCATCGTAAGGCCCATGCCTATACGAAGATTTATCAACCGAGCATCATGCCGCGAGTCGACCGCGATGGGCATCCTTGCGAACTGGTCGATGGGTAACGTCGTTTGCATTCGATACATCCTCGACCCATGAAAGCGGCGGCTAAGAAATCCCACCACTCGCCACTCGCCACTCATCCATCCCCCGCCACGATGATCGTTTTGATCGACAACTACGACTCGTTCACATACAACCTCGTTCAGCGGTTGGGGGAGATCGATCCGTCGGTGCAGCTCGAGGTGCATCGCAACGATCAAATCACGATCGACGAAATTGCCGCCAAACGGCCGACGCATCTGATCATCTCGCCAGGTCCTTGCACTCCCAAAGAGGCCGGCGTGTCGTGCGAGGCGGCCCTGTACTTCAGCGGCAAAATTCCCGTCCTCGGCGTTTGTCTCGGGCATCAATCGATCGGTCAGGCGACAGGCGGCGAGATCGTTAGGGCCGTGCGGCTGATGCACGGCAAAGTCGATCGCATCCATCACGACGGCCGGGGATTGTTCATCGGTCTGCCCAATCCGTTCGAGGCGACGCGGTATCACAGCCTCGTCATCCGACCCGGCACGCTCAACGACGATTACGAAATCACGGCCTGGTCGGAACTGCCGGACGGCGACCGCGAGATCATGGCGATTCGGCACAAGCAGTCGCCCACCTTTGGGCTTCAATTTCATCCCGAGAGTTTTCTCACCCCCTGCGGCACGGACATCTTGAAGCGTTTCATGGAGATGCGGCCCGTCGTAGCCCGTGGCATTGTCGCGGCCAAGCATCCGGAGGACGGCCCGACCATCGTCGGTCAGCACGACAGCGAGGCGGCGCGGCATGGAATCATGCAGACGCTGGATACGACGGCGCCGCTCGATGGGGATTGAAGAATGGGCGCGGCGTTACGAAGAAGCGGACGCGGCAATCTAATTTACTAGCCGTCCCATTCCTGGGGCGATCTCGCGAACGATGAGCCACTAGGGCGATCCACCATGATCACGGTTGATGAAGCGCTCGGGCTGGTGTTGCGCCACGCCAAGCCACTAAGTGCTCGACCGGTAGCCGCCGCCGAGGCGCTGGGCCACGTGCTCGCGGAAGATATTGTGAGCGACGTCGATTCGCCGCCGTACGACAAATCGATGGTCGACGGCTACGCGGTGCGATCAGCCGATTTGGTCGGCGGCCGGGCGGAGCTACGACTGATCGAAGAGATTGTCGCCGGATCAATACCGAGCCGAGCCGTGACGGCCGGCGGCTGCACGCGAATCATGACCGGCGCTCCCGTGCCCGACGGCGCCGACGCGGTGGTGATGGTCGAACGGTCGGGCGTCGCGGGGCCGGCAAACGATCTTATCCGCATTGACGTCGAGCGGTTGCGGGCGAAGCAAAATATCTTGCCTCGGGCCACGTCGCTCAGGCGTGGCGATGTTGTTCTCAAAATCGGACGAACGCTTCGGCCGGTCGAGTTGGGTCTGCTCGCCGAGGTCGGCCGCACGACGATTCGGGCGATTCCCGCGCCCCGCGTCGCCGTGCTTTCGACCGGCAACGAGCTTGTCCCTGCGGAGCGGGCGCCCGTCGGCAGTCAGATCCGCAATTCGAACGGTCCCATGCTTGCAGCCGCGGTGCGCCGCGCCGGAGGCATAGCCGTGGAACTGGGCGTGGCGCGGGATGAGGCCGGCGAACTGCGAGCGAAACTGGCCGCCGGATTGGAGTGCGACGTGCTGGTGATTTCCGGTGGCGTGTCGGCCGGCGTGCTGGATTTAGTTCCAGGCATGCTTCGGGAGTTGGGCGTCGAGGAGGTGTTCCACAAGGTGCGGATCAAACCCGGCAAGCCGCTCTGGTTTGGCAAACGGGACAGGGCGGACGGATCGGCTACTCTGGTGTTCGGGTTGCCCGGCAATCCGGTGAGCAGCTTGGTTTGCTTCGAGTTGTTCGCGAGACCGGCGATGAGGCATCTGTCTGGCAAGCCGGGGAACTCGCCCGTTCCCACGTTCATGGCGACACTTGCGAGCGACTTTACGCATCGCGGCGACCGGCCGACTTATCATCCCGCGCAGTTAGAGTTGGACGGGGGACAGCGTCAGGCGACTGTTCGGCCGCTCGAATGGGCCGGCTCGGCCGACTTGCGCGGGTTCGCGCGCGCCGATGCGCTGATCGTGTTTCCGGCCGGCGATCGCCACTACACGGCCGGCGAAACCGTAAGCACGATCTCTTTGGATGGGTGATTGCTGGCCCTAGCAATTCGAAACATCAGTGAGACTATTCCCACGCATGAGATCACGAATCCTCACTTACGTTTCGGGTTGGTATGTCCTCACGAACCGGGGTTTCGGCGAAGCGCCTCCAGCCCCGGCCACCCGTTCACTCGCAAATCCTCGCGTCTGCCCGCCACTCGCCACTCGCCACGTTCCTCAGTCTTCTTGCGACTTGGGATCGCCGATATCGCGTAAGTAGCCGGCTAATCGCGACTGCACATCGAGCAGATTCTGCCACTGCTCGACGTCGAGCGTGATCCGCTCACCGGCCCCTTTGAATTTGACGGTCTCCAAGAGTTCCCGCACGCGGATGTGGAGGTATTCCAGCAACTCGGAAAGCTGAGCCGCTTGAGCCGGGCTGAGCCGCGAGGGAATTTCGGGCGGTTGCAAGGCGTGCAGCGTCTCGTGGATTTGCGAATCGGCCGACCACTTCAGATCGAAGCTGACGCCCCCGTCGTCGGTTCCGGCCGCGGCGCCTCGCTCCTTGCCGGTCAACGTGCCGCTATCCGAAAGCGATTCGCCGCGCAGCTCGGCCAGCCGGCGCTTGATTTGTTCGCTCGATCCAAAGAGCAACACGGAGCGTCCGACGCTGATCAAATCGCCGAAGCGAAGAATGCGAAGTTGAATGTCTTCGCCATTGACCTTTGTGCCGTTGGTGCTCTCCAAGTCAGTGAGCACGACCTTCTCACGGTCTTCTTGAATCTTGAGATGGAACCGGCTGACGCGCTCGTCGTTGAGCTGGATCGAGTTGCCTTCTTCGCGACCGATCGTTACCGGAGTGGCGAGCTCGTCATAGATGCGTCCGCGATCAGAACCGTCGAGCACGCGCAACGTAATTTGGGCCATAAGACAATGCGTACGCTTGGTCCCGGGCAAGTCGCTGGGACGAACAGACTCCGGGAAAAGTAACACCCCGACGTTCACCCCATCCCTTGGCCCCCAGTTCCGCTTATAACACGCGACGGAATTGCGGGTCAAGCCGGAGGAAGGTGGCGAGTGGCGGGTGGTGGGTGGCGAGTCAAGAGCCGCCGAATTTATGCGGCGCGTCAGCCCGCTCGCCACTCGCCACGCACCACCCGCCACGATTAATCCGCTCATTTCGCATACTTCGCGAATGCGTCCGCGATTGCCGCTTGCTTTTCGTCCCCCCGATGCAGGATCACGCGATATTTCAACGTCAGCGATTTGCCTTGCTCCAGGGTGAAGGCGCCGCCGGGGCCGTCGTGAGCTTCGAACCCGGCTTTTCCGAAAGGATTGGCGGCGAACAGGCCGTACGGCCGAACGTGCCAGCGCGTCGGGTAGCGGAAACTCGTGGGATGATTGAGGATCGCGATGCCGACCTGCTCGCCGTCGACGGGGCCGTGATAATCGACCCACGCCGCCGGTTGACCCCAGGCGGCCAGATTGGTCTTGCCGTCGCTGTTGACGATCCGTCCCCCTTTTTTCGCGTCGACGTTAATCGTCTCGGCCATGCGCAGCCCGAAGGTCCCCTCCTTCGTGTCGCCGAACGTAACCGGCCCTTCGCTGGCGGTGAGTGTCACGTCGAAATCGATGAGCCGCTTATCGCCCTCGACACTGAAGACGAGGGTCCGCTCGTCTTCGAGCATCTTTGTCGGCTTCGATTCTTTCGCGGCGGGGGCCATCCAATCGTTCCGCGTGACGATTCGGGCCGTGTCGCCCCCTTTCACCTCGACAAACTGGCGATGCACGATCGAGCCGGCCTTCGGCGTTTCCTCCCAAAAGCTAATTCCATTGACATCGCCATGCGTGAACCAAAACGACCGCTGATGCACGTGATCGTGCGTCTCTCCCGGCGGACTCTGCATGGGATACGAACGTGTGACCGGTTTGCCCGTCGGTCCGATGAGTGGCCACAGGATCGGTTTCGTTCCCGAGCGGATCAGGTATTCGGTCAGCGGCCGATTATCGAGTTTGACCGTAATGCCGTCGCCGGTCTTATCGGCGGTGAATGTCGCCGCGGGCGAAACGGAGCGACCGGCTACGACAAAACCGACGCCTATCAACAGCAGAACGAGAAGTCGACGTATCGATCGCATGTGGCGCCCATGTGGTAGGACGAGTTCAAAGAACGCAAGCCGCGATTATAGTTTACGCCGAGTCGGAAAACAGCAGGCGGCCGCGGGGGGCGTGGGGCGCAATGCGTCACTTTGTGAAGGCAAAGAACCACACTTCATGCCTGTCCCACGATCGGCCGAACGCCTTCTTTGTCGAGACGGCGTCGTAATTATGCCCGCCGGCTTGCGTGAGCGTTGGGCCGTCGGTCGCCGACATGCCGCGACCGGTCGGTCGCACGACGGCGATATGGCCGTGGCCGCCATGATAGTCTTTGTCGTCGTTCTTGAAGCTGGCGAGGACGAACTGACCCCTGTTGGCCGCTTGCTGAGCCGCCGCGGACGATACTCGCTTCCAGCCGGCTTGCAGTCCTTCGTTCAGGAGCCAGTCGCGCTGGCGGTTCGCGAGGTTCGTTTGCGGCGGGGGCGAAAGGAGAGGAACATTCAATTTTTCGGAGACGGCCGAGACGAACGCGCTGCAGTGCGTGTGCGGTTGGCCGTCCAGCGGTTTGTCGTCGACGACGCCCGTGCGCCAATTTTTGATATGCTGTCCGGGAAGCCAATGGTGCTCGACATCCATTCCATCGAGCACTGCAACCAGCCGCTGGGTAGGCGCCGGCTCGGCCGCTCCGGCGCGGGCGCCGAAGGCGACAAAAACGACCGCGGCCAAGAGGATTCGACGCGATTGGCTAAGGTGGCGCATGGTGGCTCTCCTGTTGAATGATTCCGACGAGCACGGCCGCTGACCAGCTAAAGCGTAGCCCGCTGGCGTTTGTTACAACTGGTTCAAGCCTCGGTGAAGGGGGCGATTTCGTGAGCGGTTCTTAATATTTTGATTGGGGGCGCCCACCCTCCGCCTGCATCCCCATCCTCTATCTCTCAACTCCCAATTCCTTTCGCTCAATGTCAACTTCCCCCTGGCGCGGCGTCTTCCCGGCCGTAACGACACAATTTCACGCGGATGAATCGCTCGATCTCGACGCCACGGCTCGGCATTGCGAAGCGCTCATCGAGGCCGGCGTTCAGGGCCTGATCGTCTGCGGCTCGTTAGGCGAGAACCAAACGCTCGACCCCGGCGAGAAGCGGCGAGTCATGGAGCGGATCGTCAAGGTCGCCGGCGGTCGCGTGCCCGTCCTCAGCGGCGTGGCCGAGACCAGCACCGCGGCCGCATGCCAGTACGTCCGCGATGGCGAGCGGCTTGGCGCCAGCGGCTTTATGGTCATGCCGGCGATGGTCTACCGAGCTGACGCGGACGAAGCCCTGAACCACTTTCGCCGCGTCGCCGCCGCGACCGGACTGCCGTGGATGCTTTACAACAATCCGGTCGGCTACCACGTCGATATCGCGGCCCAACAATTCGCCGATCTGGCGTCTATCGAAAATCTTGTGGCGATCAAGGAAAGCTCCGGCAACACCCGGCGGATCACGGAGCTGCGAATCGAAGTCGGCGACCGTTATCGAATATTTATCGGGGTGGACGATCTGATTTTGGAAGCGGCGGTGCTCGGGATCGACGGCTGGGTCTCTGGCAGCGGCATTGCCTTTCCTCGCGAGAATCAACATTTCTGGCGGCTCGCGCAAGAGGGCCGCTGGGACGAAGCCCGGCGGATGCTCCGCTGGTTTTATCCGCTCCTGAAACTCGACACGCACCCGAAATTCGTGCAATACATCAAGCTGGCCGTTCAAGAAGTCGGCTTCGGCGCGGAGTGGGTCCGTCAGCCGCGGTTGCCGCTAAGTGGCGTGGAAAGAGAACGAGTATTGGCGATCGTTCGCCGGGGAATCGAACACCGGCCGAATTCGAATCTCGCATAACGATTCGATATCGGGAATCTGGCAGGATTCCCAGCCGGTAGCCGGTGGTTGAGGCTTCTGCCGATACCACCGGTGACGGTTCTTCTTGAGTTGCTTTGACCCCGGATGGGGTCCCAGACAGGCGCCGTTGACCCGTGCGGCAGTCGGTCTGCGACCCTTACCAGGGTCGATATGTTATTTCTCGCCGTGACCGGCGGTATCGGCCTTACGGCCTCGACCGCCGGCCACCGGCTGGCATCCCTACCGGGATGCTACTCGGTCCAACTCGCGGCGGTATTTGTTGCCATTCTCAGCCTGCTAATCATGCATTAGCCGGAAGCGCAATTCGTCGGCGTCGTCTTCACCCAGCTGCGCAGCACTTCGGCGACGCTCCAAGCTTGGGCTATGCATCCGCGGGGCGTGTAGGGGGCTTCGGCGTCAAAGATTTCGCTGATCGAGCCGAAACAAGCCTCGTGCAGATGGGCCGGAAAGCCGGAGAGAAAGTGCCGAGCCTCTTCGCGCTTCTCCGGGTATACCCGCAGCCAAGCGTCGATCAGCGGGCCGATCAACCAGGCCCAGACCGTTCCTTCATGGTACGCGGCGTCGCGGGCTCGTAGATCGCCGTCATACCGCGGCTTATAGTTCGGCTCGCCGGGGGCGAGCGTTCGCAAGCCCATCGGCGTCAGCAGCCGTTCGACGACGACATGCAGCACCTGCTCCCAATGCTCCACTTCTAATACCGCATGCGGCAGCGCGATGGAGAAAATTTGATTCGGTCGCAGCGATACGTCATCCGGCCCTTCGCCGTCGATCACATCGTATAGCCAGCCGAGCTTGGGATTCCAGAATCGCTGGTTGAATGATTTTTTCGCCTGCTCGGCATGTCGGTCGATCCGTTCGCTATCTTCCCGTTGCTCATCTTCCTTCAGCCACCCGGACAACAGCCGCAAGGCGTTGTACCACAGGGCATTGATTTCGACGGCCTTGCCACGGCGGGGCGTGACGACCCAATCGCCTACCTTGGCGTCCATCCAGGTGAGTTGATAGCCCGGCGCGCCTTGGGAGAGCAGCCCGTCGGCCGGATCGACGTGGATGCCAAACAGCGTGCCGCGCAAATGGTGCTCGACGATATCCAGAAGCGTCGGCAGCAACAGCCTCAGCGTGGAGCGGTCGTCCGTGATTTGCAGATACCGGTCCAGCGTGTGGAAGAACCACATCGTCGCGTCGGCCGTGTGATAGACGCCCGTCTTTTCTCCTTCGGGAAACAGATTGGGAATCAGGCCATCGCGAACATAGTGGGCAAACGTGCGGAGGATGTAGCCCGCCTCGACCCAACGACCGGTGGCAAGCGTCAGCCCTTCGAGGCTGATCATCGTGTCGCGACCCCAATCGGTGAACCAATGATAACCGGCGATCACCGAGCGGATTTCGTCACCGGAGGCGTGAGCGCGGGCGGCGTCGGCGATGCGCGTGTTGGGCGTGATAATGAATTGATCGGCGGCCAGCACGAGTTGCGCCGCGACGGGGTCTTGGGCCACGCCGCCCGAGGCGTGCAAGAGACAGTACCGGCGCTGCTGCTCGGCGGCGAGGGCCTCCGCGGGATGATTGGCGAGGATAGTCTCCCATTCTTCGGTCGACGCGGTCAGCGTGACCTGAGACCCGGCGATGAAGTCGGCCCGAAAATAGCCGGGCGACCACAAATTGCCCGTATGGTCGTAGCCCCGTTCTCGTTCGAGCGGATATTCGATTTGGTGAAATTGGCCGCCGTCGAGGACCAGCGCCGCTCCGGGACCGTGTAGTTTCAGCCGCAGGGGCGGCACGCCCGGCGTTGCGACTTCGATGCGGCTGCCGTGCGACGACACCAAATACGGCGCGGCCAGCGGCGCGCTGACCGCCGCCTCGTGCGGCCGAAAATGCAAAAACGGTCGCAGCCTAAGCCATGCGCCCGCCGCTCCGGACATTAGCGAGTAGGTAACGTGTACCGTGTTGCTGCGATACGGAAACAGCACGCGGCGTTCGATAACGTGTCCCACGGTTTCGTACCGCCAGACCGGCATCCCCTGCTCGAGCCGGAATTCGGTGAGCTTGGCGGCGTTTTCGCCCTGGGCGGCGGCCCCCGGATGCTCCGCCGCGATCCGCACGACGCGCTGGTCCGGCAACCGCAACTCCTCGATCAAATGATTGAGCATCATGAACCGGCCGAGCGGCGCCGGCAGCGCGGAGACGAGCAGGCCGTGATACCGCCGAGTGGCGATCCAAGGGATCGTGCCCGAGGCGTATCCGCCCAGTCCATTGGCGACGACCCATTCTCGCGTCAGCAATTGCTGAGCGTCGCAGGCGTTGATGCTGTCTTCGGTCAGCCGCGAAATAACTTCCGGCGGTGCGTTTCGGATCATGGCGGGTCAAGCGAATAAGTTACCATTGCCGCGGCATTCTGCCGCGCCGTGCCGGGGCTTCTCTCAAGATCACTCGTGCTTCGTCATCAATAGCGAACCAAAATTTATTTCGCGGCAGGATGCCTCGGCTATGTGCGATTCTCCTTCGGCGAATCCCTCATCGCCGGTTTCAAAAGAACCGCCGCTTCGCCTGGAATTCGCCAGCCCTCGCTCGTCTCCGGTTCCGCGGCGCCGTTGCCGCCGTAGCGCGGGTCTTCGCTGGACCACTCGAGCACCCAGCGGCACCCCGCCGGGGGCGCCACGAGCGGCTGCGCGATCGACGCCAATCGCCGATCGATTCCAAAGTTGACGATCAGCAGCCTCGTCTGGGCGCCGTGTAAATGATACCGCAGCAACAGCGCATCGGGTCCGAGCGTGCTCCCTTCGAGCGGCTGCGATTCTTGCGGCCTGAGCGCCGCCCGCAATTGCAGCAAGTCGCGATGCAGCGCCAGCGTCTCGGCATAGCGTCCTTCGTCGCGCCGATCCCAATCGAGCTTGCAGGCGGAGAACGTCTCTTTCGCCGCCGGGTCGGCCAATCGCCGCTGGATTTCCGGCAGGGCCGCGGAGCGGAACTGGCTCATGAATTTTCCGCGACCCTCCTTGACGGTCGAGGCCTCGTCGGGTGGCGAATCGTTGAAGTATAAAAATGGCGCCGGCGAGGCGAATTCTTGTCCTTGAAACAGCAGTGGCGTCTGCGGCATGAGGAGCCACAGCGCCGTCATCGCCCGATATCGGCCGGGGCTGGTCAACTCGTGCAATCGCTGTCCACGAACCGAATTGGCGAGTTGATCGTGATTTTGCAAATAGTGTATGAAGGCCGCGGCCGGCAGATCGAGGGCCGGACCGCCGCGCGGCGCCTTCTGCCAATCGTAGCGTTGCCCTTGATAGAGATAGCCCCATTTTGCCGCGGCTAAAAACTCTTCGCTCGAACCGGAGTAGTCGGAGTAATAGGCTTCCGATCGGCCGGTCAGCCGGACCATCGCCGTGTGATGGAAATCGTCGGACCAGACGCCGTCGATCTCGCAACCGCCGGCGCTCGCGGGTCGCATCAACGACGCCTTTTGAGGCTCGCTTTCCGCCGCGACAATAATCCGGCGATCGCCGGCCGCGGCCCGTGCTTCGCGCGCCAGGTCCAGCAAAATATGCCGTGGCGAATCGTCGCAGAACGCCTGGGTCGCGTCGATTCGCACGCCATCCAAATGGTATTCGCCGATCCACATCCGCAGATTGGCAAGCACGAATTCGCGGACCGGCTCGCAATCCTCGCCATCGAAATTGACGGCCGAACCCCATTCGTTTTTGTGCGAGCGGGAAAAATAAGCCTCCGCGAAGGGCCGAATCAGCTTTTCGCCGGCACTGCCGAAATGATTGAAAACCACGTCGAGGATCACGCCGACGCCGGCGGCGTGCGCGGTGTCGACGAAGCGGCGGAAATCATCAGGGGCGCCGTAGCAATGACTCGGCGCGAACAGATTCGCGCCGTCGTAGCTCCAGCCGAAGGAGCCCGGAAATTCAGCGACCGGCATGAGCTCGATTGCCGTGACGCCAATCGCCGCGAGATCCGGCAGTCGGTTGATGGCGGCTTTCCAGGTTCCGTCTTGCGTAAAGGTCCCCACGTGCAATTCGTAAAACACCTGCCCGGGAAGTGAAATTCCCGCCCACGCGCCGTCGCGCCATTTGTATTCGCCCGGGTCGATGATGACCGATGGTCCGGCGGACCCAGCGGGCTGAAATCGCGAGGCGGGGTCGGGCAGCGGCTCGTCCTCGCCCTCGAGCTGGATCCAATACCTCATTCCCGTTGCCGCAGCGTCGATCTGAGCCGAAAAATACCCGCCGGCTTCGGGCATGAGGTCGAACGTTTGACGCTCTGATTCATTTTCGAGCAAGACCTTTGCCATCGCCCGCTGTGGCGCCCAGACGCGGAACGCCGTGCCGCCTGCCGCTTGGGGCTCCGCCCCGATCGGCAGACGCCGCGACGGTTTGATTGCGGGTATGAGAGTGGTCGGAGTGGGATTCAAAAGCATATCAGCGGCGAAGTTATTGTGTCGTTAAGCAGGGCAATTGCGCGGCCCTTTGGCTGCATACCGCGTGCCGCCCTCCTTCGCTGCGGCATCCTGCCGCGCCTTTCCCTCGCGAAGCGGACGCCAGCACCGCGATCCAATTGATCTACCTCGGCGGGTCCGATTTTGCTAAATCCGACCCGCTTATGATCGCTCGTCTGATATTACTGACGTCGATGGCCGTGCTGGTCCCCTCGCTGGCCTGGGGCCAGTCGGGCGGAGAAGGCCCGATGTCGCCTTTGAATCCCGCCCAACCGGGACAAGGGGCTCCGTATCCGCTGCCGGCGCCGGCTGCGCCCCCTCAATACCCAGCTTATCCGGCGCCGACCGGTCCTGCGCCTACGTTGCCACCGCCATCGGCCGATCCACAGACCGCATCGCCGATGCCGCTGTCATATCCGGGCGCGTCCGCAGTCGTCGCAGCGCCAATGGTCGCCACGCAGCCCTACCCAGCCGATCCGTACTTCGCTCAACCGATCGCCCCGAGCTATCCGTCGCCCAGTTATCTAGCGGCTCCCCCGCTCAGCGCCGAAGTCGATGGTTCACTGGCGGCCGCGACAAGCCCGCATTGGGTCTTCAGCGCCGAAGCACTATGGCTGGAGCGAACGGACGACCGCGGGGTGTTCTTGGGTAGCGCCGTCACCACAATCAACTCCGGCTCTCCTGGCTTGGAGGTCGACCGCCTACATAGCGACGACACGCTGTTCGCGCTGGCGACCGGCGTCAAGTTGCAGCTCGGCTATCGACTCGGCAACCAAGACGCACTCGAGTTCACCTATTACGGCCTGCAGCAATGGTCGACCGGTCGCTCGATCTACGGCGATCCGGTCAACGGCGCCGTGCTCGTGTTCTCGCCCTATACGCAGACCGACACACTAATCGGCGGCTTCGATACGCGACTCGGCTATTCGTACAAGAGCCGGTTCAACAACGTCGAAATTACCGACCGCTTCGTCGGCACGGGGGGCTATTCGTGGTCGGTCGCCGGCCTGTGGGGTCTGCGCTATATCCAGCTTTCGGACAAGTTCGTGCTGACGGGCCAAGATACGCTCACCGGCGATTTCGAAAACATCGATATCCACACTGCCAACAATCTGCTCGGTCCGCAGATCGGGCTGCAAATCATCCGCGACTGGGGCCGCTTTCAACTCAATTCGGAACTGAAGGCCGCCCTGTTTGCCAACTTCAATTCAGAGCGCTACTCGAATCTGAACTCGAGCGGCGCGAGCGGCAATCCGCCTGGTTTCGTCACCGTGAATCAGAATCGCCAATCCACCGATCTAGCAGGCTTAATCGAGCTTTCGTTGATCGCCAAATATCAATTGACCGATCATCTCTGGCTCCGCGGCGGCTATCAGACCACATGGGTCGGCGGACTTGCGATCGGTCCTCGGCAGCTCGGGCATTTCAATTCGAGCGGCAGCGTGGGGCTGGATGGGCCATCGCTCGGGTTTGATGTCGTTTGGTAACATATCCGCGGCATCCTGCTGCGGAGTGCTGCTGCGGTTGCCATGGCTTCGCAGCAGGATGCCGCGGCTATGTGCCCCTTGCACGAGTCGTGCATTCATCGACAATTGCCGTTTATACTTTGTCGCCCAAAACCGCCTCGATTAGCTCACCGCCATGCGCATTGTTCTCTGTTATCCACTCGAAGACCGCCACATCGCGCAAATTCAAGCCGCGGCGCCGGAGGCGGAGATCGTCGACGCCGGGCAGGAACGAATCGCCACCGAACTGCTGGCCGCCGACTTGTTCTGCGGTCATCCGAAAGTGCCCGTGCCCTGGGATGAAGTTGTCGAACGCAATCGACTCAAGTGGATTCAATCGTCCGCGGCGGGACTCGACCATGTGCTGCTGCCGTCGGTCGTCGAATCGCCGATCGCGATCACGAATCTGTCGGGCGTGCTCGGCAACCAGGTGACCGAGCAAGCCATCGCGTTGACGACGGGACTGCTTCGCGGACTGCCGACGTTTTTTCGCGCTCAACAGGCCAAAGAATACATTCGCCGTCCGACGCGAGACTTGCACCATAGCACAATCGGGATCCTCGGACTCGGCGGCGTCGGCCGGCGACTGGCCGAAGTGCTCAGCGCGTTCAAGACTCGAATTCTCGCAATCGACCTGTTCCCTTACGACAAGCCGGCGCATGTCGAGCAGCTTTGGCCAGCCGATCGACTCGACGAAATGCTGGGCCTAGTCGATATCCTGTTTCTCTGCGTCCCGCTGACGCCGGTCACGCGGTGGATGATCGACGCCCAAAAATTGGCCCAGATGAAGCGCGGCTCGATATTGATCAACGTGGCTCGCGGTCCGGTGGTGATCGAAGACGATCTGGTGGCGGCCCTCGAATCGGGCCAACTTTGGGGCGCGGGCGTCGACGTCGCCGCCGAAGAGCCGCTCCCAAAGTCGAGCCGTTTGTGGGACCTGCCGAACGTCATTATCACGCCACACGTCGGCGGACAAAGCGATCGCCGCGCCGACGACGTGACCGATATTTTCTGCGAGAACCTCGGGCGATATTTTCGGAAGGAGCCACTGATCAATCTGGTCGACAAGCGGCACGGATTCCCGGTGCGGAAGAAGTCGGGAGTCGGGAGTCGGGAGTCGGGAGTGTCTTGGCCGCCGCATTGATGCGGCGTGCCCTTTCCCGCGTCCCCGCCACCCGCCACGCTTCGCCGGAACGCCGTTCGCATGGCGAGCAGCGGCGCCAGCACCACCCCCCACCCGTCCAACAGTCGTATTTACCCACCGCACTGTCTCTGCCTAAGATAATTGCTGACGGCAAATGACGATTTCAGAGACAATCGTGTCTCGATTTGCGGAATGAGAAAGATGTGGAAGACATTAACGCGAACAACACCAACACCACCACGTTTCACGACGGTAAGGTCACGCTCGGTTTCGGCGGCCAAGTCGTCAAACGTTGCCCCGACGACCTCCTCAGTCGCTATCAGTCGATTGTCGACGAGCAGCGGATGAGTTGGACGGAGCACCACCGGCTGCAGCGGCTATTGGGCGCCGGTGGTCAGGGGGTCGTTTATCTCAGCCAGCGGCGCGGGGCGGACGGCTTCACTTTGCCCGTCGCGCTCAAAATCTTTTCGCCCGAGCGGTACGAAGACTCGCGGGGCTACGATGTGGCGATGGCCCGCATCGCCCACGTCGCGGCCCGAGTGGCGCAAATTCAGCAAGACAACCTGCTGGACGTGCATAATTTCGTCGATCGCAACCGAATTCGCATGATGGAAATGGAGTGGATCGATGGCTTTGACCTAGGGCGATTGCTCACCCACGGCATGCTCGACCAAATCCGCGAGCGAGTCGCGCAGCCGCGCTGGGAGTATATCAACAATGTCATCGTGACCGCAGGTCCCATGCAGCCGCGGCTCAAGCCGGGCATCGCCATTTCGATCATCCGCGAATGCCTGTCGGCGCTGGCGGCGCTGCACCGCGAAGAGATCATTCACGGCGACCTCAAGCCGTCGAACATCATGCTCAAGCGGACCGGCAACGCCAAGATTATCGACATCGGGTCCGCGTTTGGCCTGGATGCCGTTCCGCCCCAACGCACCTGCACCCCAACCTACACCGCCCCGGAGGTGCTCGAAGGAGGCGATTGCACGCCCCGATCCGACTTGGCCAGCTTGGGATATGTGCTGGTGGAAATGCTCTCGGGCCGGTCGCCGTTCGCGGGCATCAACACCTACCGCGAATTGCTCGAGGCGAAGCGTTTTCTGGCCCAGCGGCTGCCGCAGTTTTTGCCGCAAGAAGTCGTCTGTAACGAGCTGCTGATGAACTTCTGCCGGGGGTTGGTCGCTCCCGATCCGATGCGGCGATTCCCGAGCGCCGAAGCGGCCGAATTGGTCAAAGAGGGCGCCGCGAGCTTCCATCGGCAACTCATCGTCGGTGGCTTGGCCGCCGAATACGAAAACGAGATCCGACTCTGGCTTCAAGAACTCGAATAGTTCATACTCGAAGCTAGCGGTTGTGGATTTTTCGGGCGGTCGTTCTGATCGCCTTCCGCAGTCGTCGCTCGCGCTTCTAAGACTCGATATCGATTTTCAGCGATCGCGCGCACCCGTTCTCTCTCGATAAATTATTGGAGCATTTATGGCGGTCACGAGTGTCGCTGGTGTTCCGCGTCGGTCGGTCGCCCGCAGTGTTCTATGCGGCGGTTGGGTGGCCTTGTTGGCGCTAGCGGGCTGCTCAAAAACCTCCAGTTCCGCAGCGACCGGAACTTGGAACGATTTCGATCCCGAGTCGGGCAAGGTCAGCATCCGCATGCCCGGCGAACCGAAGCCGATCTTGGCCGGCGAACTGAAAGACATCAATGCCGCTCGCGGCTGGTTCGTCGAATCGGGTCCGGTGACGTACCGGCTCAGTTATCGCGAGTTGTCTCCCTCCAGCAAGGTCGTCGATCAGGATCAGATCGAAGGTAATTTCGATGACTTTCGCGAGATGCTGCCGATCGTCGAGAACGTGAAAAAATTGAAGGAGAAAAAGCCGCTAAGCGTGGCCAAAGTCAGCGGCCGAGAGCTCGATGTCGTGACGAAGGACGGCAAGTCGCAACGAATCCAAATCTGCATCTCCGGCGGCCGGTTCTACAGGGCCGACATCACCGGCCCGGAAGACGCGATCAACAACGTCGATGGCGAGATGTTTTTTAATTCGTTCACGGTGGGGCGGTAGACGCGAGGGCGTTAGCTTGAATCCACTGCAAGCTCAGAGCGCGATTGACGCGGCTATTTTTGAGCGCGTGATTACGCGCCATTCATAAGCAATCAGCCGGAAATCGCCCAATTGATTCTCGGTTGGGAATTTCACGAGGAAGACCGCCGGCGAATGTCAGCGCTGGACGAAAAGGCTCGAATGGGCGAAATGAGTTTCGAAGAAGAATCCGAAATAGATAGCTACATCCGGGTCGGCAATCTTCTCAGTTTAATTCACGCGCAAGCTCGCTCTGCGATTAAATCTGAAAATTTGCGGTAAGATTTCCGCACTCCGCAGCAGGATGCCGCGGCTATGTGGATCGCGATTAGACGTACATATTGATCAGATTCTCGAGCATTTCTTGGCGGCCGCTGGCGTTGGGGGTCGCTTCGCCGCGGGCGAGCATGTAGCGTTCGAGGCTGGCGAAGCTGGCCTTGCCGGATTCGATCTCGGCGCCGACGCCCGAATCCCACGAGGCGTAGCGGTCCTTTACGAATTTGTCGAGCACGCCATCGGCACGAATGGCGGCGGCGATTTTTAAGCCTCGGGCGAATGCGTCCATCCCGCCAATGTGCGCGTGGAACAAATCCACCGGCTCGAAGCTCTCGCGGCGCACCTTGGCGTCGAAATTCACCCCGCCCGGCGCAAGGCCGCCGTATTTCAAGATCGACAGCATGCAAGATGTCGTGAGGTAGATATCGGTCGGGAATTGGTCAGTGTCCCAGCCCAGCAGCATGTCGCCCGTGTTCGCGTCGATCGATCCCAAGAAACCCTGGCTGCCGGCGTATTCGAGCTCGTGCTGCATCGAGTGGCCGGCCAGCGTGGCGTGGTTGGTCTCGATGTTCATCTTCACGTGGTCGGCCAAACCGTAGGTCCGCAGGAAGTTGATGCAGTTGGCCACGTCGAAGTCGTATTGATGCTTGGTCGGCTCCCTCGGCTTGGGCTCGAAATAGAACTGACCGGTGAATCCGATTTCCTTCGCGTAGTCGACCGCCATGTGCATAAACTTGGCCAGGTGGTCGAACTCGCGCTTCATGTCCGTGTTGAGCAGATTCTGATATCCCTCGCGGCCGCCCCAGAACGTGTAGCCGGCGCCGCCGAGCTCCTTGGTGACTTCGATCGCTTTCTTGACCTGGGCGGCGGCGAAGGCGAATGCGTCGGAATTCGGGCTCGTCGCCGCGCCGTGCATGTACCGCGGATTGCTGAATAGATTGGCCGTGCCCCACAACAGACCGATCCCCGTTCGCTGCTGCTGTTCCTTGAGTGACTTGGCGACCGTGTCGAGATTCTTGTTCGACTCGGCGAGCGACTTTCCCTCGGGCGCCACGTCGCGATCGTGGAAGCAATAGAACTGCGCTCCGAGCTTCTCCATGAATTCAAACGCCACCCGCGTGCGATTCACCGCGTTCTCGACCGTGTCCTGTCCCGATTCCCAGGGCCGAATCATCGTGCCCGGGCCAAACGGATCGCTACCCGTGCCGCGGAACGTATGCCAATAAGCCACGGCGAATCGGAAATGGTCCTTCATCGGCTTGCCTTCGACGACCTCGTTCTCGTCGTAGTGACGGAAGGCGAGCGGGTCGCGAGACTTTTGACCTTCGAAGCGAATCTTTTGGATTTCTGGAAATGCAGCCATGGCGAGAGAAGTCGGAAGTAGGGAGACGGGAGTAGAAAAACCCCTAGCCGCCGCATTCCTGCGGCGCTTCGGGCGGCGGAGCCATATCGTGGCAAATCGCGCGGTTCAAATCAAGCGGTTTCAAAAACAAAAGAGCCCGCGACGGCGATCGTTGGCCGCCGCGAGCTCAAGCTGATTTCACGCTTGGGCCGTGTAGATCATTTGATCGTAAACGGATGGAAATGCCTGAAATGCGTGTTCGTCGGAAAAGAGTTGTTGTCGCCGCTCAGATCGAGCGTGTTGAATCCATCTCCGCCGTCGGCGATCAAGGCCCCGTGAACCGTAGTGTTGGAGATCGTCAAAGAATCGTCCCCGGGGCCGAAGTTGACGATCAGATTGCCATGAATATTCACGCGCGGGCCGCTGATTATGGTCCCCAAGGCGCTGTCCAGGCCGAGCTTGAGCGAGTTACTCTGACCGATGATGTTGAACACCGCATCGCGGCCGACGGTGGCGAGCGAAACATCGTACATGTTCCGTCCGCCGGCGTCGTTGACCACCAGCGAGCCGTTGACGTTGACATCGTACAGGTCGACCGAATCGGCGCCGTTGCCCGTGTTGATGACGAAATCGACGCCGATGTTCACTCCCAGGCCAGTCGCTTGACCGCCCGTGGCAAGACCCCCGGCGTCTTCGAACGTGACGCTGTTGTTTCCGACGCCCAGATTCAGCACTTCGCTTCCTCTGACTGCGACGCCTGCTTCAAAAACCGTGTCGTTTCCGGCGTTGGCGTTGACGACCAGACTACCGCCGACATTCACCGGCATGCTGGGAATGGACGCCGAGACAAGCGGTTTGACCGCCGCGGCCGCAACTGGCGCCGTGGCGGCGAAGTTGCCGATGGTGATTTTGTCGGCGCCGCCGCCCGTGTTGACGACGATATCGCGGGCGACATTTACCGTCCCGCTGCCAACCGAGATCTCCAGTTGTCGGAACGACAGGTTTGCCGAGATTACATTCGCAAGCCCGATGCCGACGACGTTGTTACTCGAACCGTCGACGCCGGCCTTGATGACCAAGCTTCCCCCGATGCTGACTGGCCCTGTCGCGATCGAGGTCGCGACACCGCTGACATCGCCGACCAAGACCGTGTTGGCGCCGGCGCCGGCATCGACCACCAGATCGACTTTGACCGAGCCATTGGTGACCCCGAAAAAGTCGTCTCCGCCAGAGAGATAAGCGACGATGCTACCGCTGACGCCGCTGACGGTCACGGCGCTGCTGGTGCTGTTGTTGAAGTGGATGTTCGTGCCCAGACCCGTGACGACGAACTGATTGGCCACGCCCGTGCCCGAGACGGCGACGATGTTGGCCGCGTCATCGCCGGTGATCAACAGATCGTGACCGGCTAATTTGACGGTCACATCGCCCGCTAGAATGCGTCGCGATTCGAGGGATTCCAGGTGGAGCTTTCTCGGCAACTTACGACTGCGGTTCACGGTTGAAATCCTGGATAACGGGATTGAGGTAGGGGCTGTGTGTATTCGGGGACGGCTGGTGCCGGGGAGTTGGTTTAAAGAACGTTGGCGGAACCAAAGGCGTCGAACGGACGTTTTAGCAAATCGCCGAAAAATGTAAAGAACTAGGGACTGGGTAATTTGCGGGTTATGGCCCCCGATCACGGCCGTTCTTAACGGATTTTTGTTCGGGCTGGCATGATACCTGCGTGCTAGGTGTTGGTGCGTTTGAAAAGCAGACTTCAACATTCAAATCTGTCCAAAAGGAACCTTATATGCGACGTTTTTTCACTTCATGGGCAGCAATGTGCCTTGCTGCTTCGGCAATTGGAATTCAAAGTAGTTTCGCGGCCCCGGCCGTCGGCGGCGCTAAAGGGGGCGGCGGAGCGAAGGCTGGTCCTAAGGCCGGCGCCGGTGGCGGAGCGATGAACGGCGGCGCGGCGATGAATGGCGGCGCCGTGAACGGTGGAGGCACTCCACAGAACGGCAATGCCAATTCGCAGACCAACAATAACGACAATGGCGACCAATCCGGCGCCGCGAATTCCGCAGGCTCCAACGGAACCGACGACAATCAACAGGGGACGAACGGCGGCGCCAATAAATCCGGCGCGACGGTCGGCGCCGGCGGCTCCGCCTCAAACAATAAAATGTCCGGCGCCAAACCGGCCGTAAAGCCGGCTAGTCCTTCTAAAAATCAAGCCAGCGGCAGCCCTAATGCAGGCGCTCACCAATCGCCGGGCAATCAGCCAAGCGCGGCAACTGCCGCCGACCGGAATAACACCACCAATTCCACGGGCGATATCTTCAATCTAGCGAACCCCGCAAATCCAAACGCCAACAAAGCAACGCCGTCGACGACTTCGGGCAGCGGATCGGCAGCGAATAATTCGGCTGGTTCGGGAACACAGTCCAATGTTGGCCAAACCGGAAAGAGCAACCAAACCGGGCCCAACGGCTCGCCCGCGGGCGGCGCGGCGGGAACTGGCGGCAATACCACGGGCCGTTCGACAAGCCCCGCTCAAAATGCCGGCAGTGGCTCGGCCACGAACAATTCAGGCGGCGGGTCGCCGATCGTCACTCTGCCGATCGGACAATCGCGGTCGACCGGCCAAAGCAACGCGGCGAACAACGGATCGTCGCAATCGAGCTCGTCATCAAACGGCAACGATCAAAATACTAACGCCACACAGCCCAATTCTACGCAGCGCAATTCGACACAAAGCGATTCGTCGTCTGGCGACGCCACGCCGGGTAACAACTCAGCGGATAATACGGTAACCAGCGATCCCACTCAAACCAACTCGCAGACGACAGATCCCAACTCCGGAACTTCCGGGGCTGCGGGAACGGGAGGAAATCCGAGTGGCAAATCGTCCAGCGCGTCGCAAAACGTCGGCAGCGGTTCCTCGATCAATAATTCGGGCGCGGCGGGCAGTTCGATTGGCTCATTGCCCATCGGGCAAACGCGATCGACGGCGCCAAGCCATGCTAGCGCAACGGGAAGCGACGGCCAAACATCCGCGAACAATGCGGCTGGGTTAAACGCGGCCGGAACCGGCGGCAATCCTAGCGGACGTTCCACAAGCCCGGCCGAAAATTCCGGAAGTGGATCATCGAACAATAATTCCGGCAGCGGTGGCGCCGCAATCGGTTCGTTGCCCATAGGTCAGTCGCGATCCGCGGTGAGAAGCCACTCGGCGTCAACGGGTTTGCCCCAATCAAACGCGGGACAGACTACTACCTCATCGGCAGCAACGCCGATATCCGGAAACACCAGCAATAACGCCAACGCCGCGCAAGGAAACACGGCACAGGGAAATTCTCAAACAGCCAATAACTTAAACGCCGCTGGAACTGGCGGTAACTCTACGGGCCGCTCGGCCAGTCCATCCAGCAACGCCGGCAGTGGCTCCGCCACGACCAACTCTGGTAGCGGCACGGCCGTTTTGTCGCTGCCGATAGGACAGTCACGCTCGTCCACTAATTCAGCGGCGACAAATTCAAGCCAATCGAACGCATCAACGGGAACAAACCGAGGCGATCCCGGGTCCACAAACAACACTCAATCCTCGACTAACACGCAATCCTCAAACCTCAGCGACACTGCCGCCGCTCAGAATGCGGCCGCCCAACAAAATCTTGCGGCGCAACAAGCCGCAGGCAGCAGCAACGCTAATTCTCAGAGTCAACAACAGCCGACTGACTCGACTTCGACCTCTGGCGCCGCCGGCGCCGGCGGAAATCCATCGGGCCGATCCACAAGCCCGTCTTCGAATGCGGGTAGCGGCTCATCGATCACCAATACGGGGCCCGCGGGAAGCTCTATTGGATCGTTACCGATCGGGCAGACCCGCACGACCTCTCAAAGCGCGGCTTTGACGAAGCAACAAAACGCGCAATCAGGCGTGCAAACTCCCGATGGTCTCAACGCCGCGGGGACCGGCGGCAATCAGACTGGCCGCTCTAGCAGTCCGGCCACTAACGCGGGAAGCGGCGCATCTCTGTCGAACACCGGGAACGGCGGCGCCGCGATCGGAAGTTTGCCGATTGGCCAATCTCGCAGCGCCGTGACGAGTCATTCGCAAAATTCCACGACTACACAGTCGACCCAATCTGGAACCGGCGGGGCGATATTGACGGATCTTCGTAATGGAACTGCAAATACGTCTGGAGGCAATATCATCTCGGCCCCGGGCGTTATCGGCACGGGGAGTTCCGGGTTTCCCGTCATAGGGGCCGGGGGCGGATTCGGAACGGGCGGCTCGTTTAATGGCGCCGGCGGGTCCAACAACGGCGGGACCGATGCATCCTCCAGCAATGGGAATGGCAACGCTGGTTCAAACGTCAGCGGTGGCTCCGGCGCCGACGGGACTAATCGAACCACAGCGCAACCTAGCCAAGCGGGAGGGACCGCGGTCACTGCCCGTGGCGGCGACACCCAAGTTGCGGGCACTACCGGCGTTCGAAGTAATGATTGGCGGTATCGCTTCAACGATGGCCGCTGGTGGTATTTCATGCCCGACGGCTCTTGGATGTATTATCAAAGCGGAGCGTGGCACGCCTTCACATCGCCTTTGAGTTCCACACGCGTGATCGACTCGGCAAACTCGGGCGCGATTCTCAGCGCGAGCCCGACATTGAATTTTAAAGAGACTCGCTAGCGTTTATCGACAGAGTTGGAAGAAACAAGGGAGGCTGGCGTGGTGGCCGAGCCTCCCTTTTTTATGCGCCGATCTAGGAGCGTTTACGGGCTGATTGGACGCGAAACTCGCGCGCGATCCCTCTGGGACCAGCGATCCCGTGGAATAAAATTTCATTCCGCCGTGCCGATCTGGTATTCGGATTGTCGCGGATTCATAATCGTGAATCCGATGAGTCGCCACTTCTTCCGCTCGCATAGCACCTTCGAAACGAGAGCCGTCTACCATGAAAACCCATGTGCTTATCGCCCTCCTGGCCGCCCTGTTGCTCTGCGGGCGGACTAATTCGCTGCCGGCCGCCGACCCGAATTTCGCGCGACAAGAGACGATCTACGGCCGCAAGTTCGGCACGGCCCTTACGATGGACGTCTTCACGCCAAAACAAGAACCCAACGGCACCGCGGTGATCTTTGTCGTCAGTGGGGGCTGGTATTCCGACCATAACAATATCGACGGCAACGTGCCCGTGTTTATTCAGCCCCTGGTCGACAAAGGTTACACCGTTTTCGCCGTCGTGCATGGCAGCAATCCCAAGTTCGAGTTGACGGAAATCCGCAACGACCTGAACCGGGCGGTTCGATTTATTCGCCATAACGCGAAGCAATACGCCATCGATCCCGATCGAATTGGGATCACGGGCGGTTCGGCCGGTGGCCATCTTTCGCTTTTGCAAGGGTGCGCTGGCGGCGCCGGCGACCCGAATTCCGGCGATCCGGTAAATCGCGAGTCGAGCAGCGTGCAGGCCGTGGTCTCGTTTTATCCACCGACCGATTTTTTGAATTGGGGTCAGCCGGGGCGCGTGATGCTCGGTACGCATCCGATCGTGCCGGTGAAGGGCGCCTTCGATTTTCAGCGACTCGATCCGAAGACCAATTCCTTCGAGCTAATCACCGACCAGCAAAAGCGCGAGGAAATCGGCCGCGACATTTCCCCGATCAACCACGTGTCGAAAACCAACCCACCCACGCTCATTGTTCACGGCGACTCCGATGCGCTGGTTCCGCTACAGCAATCGGAAGCGATGGCCGCCAAGATGAAAGAAGCGGGCGCGACGTGCGAATTGATCGTCAAAAAGGGTGGCGCCCACGACGGCGTGCTCATCAAGGAATATCTGCCCCGAGCGATCGAGTGGTTCGACAAGTATCTGGCGAAAAAGGACTCCACCGCAGCCAAGTGACGCGGGACTGGCTTACATAGCCGCGGGATCCTGCCGCGCCGTCCTGCTTCAAATACATCGCTAGCCGCGTTCGCTCGCGACGAGTTCAAGTGTGGTCGTCCGCTCGTTGTTTCGAGCCGCAGTTGTTTCGCGTCGCGCCACCTTGATTCCGCTCGGCCGATCGGCGAAAATGTTGCGTGCGATAACACCAGCCAATCGTATTCGCCGTCTTCACGTTCTACTCACGACCCGGCCGCCATGGTTTTCGATTCGATCGAGCAATTGAAGCAAGAGTACACCGACAAGTACGTCGTCGTCGACGGTGAGCGGCCGGAACTGGCCCGTTTCGACGGGCGGGTGGGCATCGTCAAGACGATCAACATGAACGGTCGGGCGCTCGTCGAATTTCAGGACTACATCGCCAACATCGGCTGGTTCGATATCGGGTTGGATTTTTTGAAAGTCGTGCCCAAGCCCGAGGTCGGCGCCGTGGCGAAGGTCGAAAAACCGGTTGCCAAGAAGGCAGAGCCGACCAAACCGGTCGACGCGAAAGCCGGCGAGAAGAAGCTGTCGCCAATAGAAATGGCGCGTGCCCAGGGGGCTGCGAAGGCCGCCGGCGCCGCAGCCGCGCCGACAGGCAAGGCGCCTCAGCCAGCGGCCGTCCCATCCAAACAGCCGGCCGCCAAACCGACCGCGCCGGCGAGCGGTAAAATGAGCACCGCCGACATTCTTGCCGCCGCCAGGGCGAAGAAAGCGGCCGAAGCAGCGGCGGCGCCTGCAGCGCCAGTCGCCGAGCCCGAGCCCTCATCGGTCGCGAAGGAAGCGGCCGTTATTGCGGCCGAGCCGGTAGCGCCGAGCAAGGCAAAGCCGAAGGCTAACAGCGCGGCGGTAGTCGGCGCTCAGGCCATCACCGCCAAGCCCACGACGACCGCCGAGAAGATCGCCGTTTGCCGGCAAGTTGACGCCAACCGCAACGGTGGTTGAGCCCTATTTCTTGTCCGGCCGGACGCCGCTCGGCAGATCGAGATCGATCTTCACGTCCTGATCGGGCGTTGCTTCCTTCACGGTCGGCTGGACTGGTTTCTGGCTGGTCGCGTCAAAGACGGGCGTGTCATCCTTCACGCCCTTGTTGATTTCCGACAGCAGGTTGAAATGCTGGTCGCCCGGCGTGGTCACCTCGAAACTGCTGAATCCCCATTGGCCATCGATCCGCCGCGCGACGGCCGATAGATCGGCTTTTCCTTTGGGGCCGGTGACCGAAAACGAGAATCGGGCCTCGCCGTGCTCGTCGTCTTTGTTGATCGCCCCGGCCGGCGCCCAGTCGGCCCATTTCGATCGCTTGATCGGTTCGCCGATTTGCGCGATGAGCTGCGGGCTGTTCATGGCCGTTGCGAGCGCCTTGCGATAGGGTTCGCTAAAGAGGACGGGCCCGAACTTCACGAAATAGCCACCGGCGGCCAGGACTAGCGGCACGAGAATCGCAGCCGAGATCAATCGCTTCCAGTTGCGCCGCCACCAGCCGCGGCGGAGCGCCGCGGTTTCTGTTTGCCGTTCGCCGGTCGTCGCTGACATGGATGCCACTTTCTGGAAAGACTGCTTTAGCCGCGCTCGCTTCCGACGCGATCTACGCCAGCGCGTCGCAGGCGAACGCGGCTATATATTCACTAATTACGATCCCTCGCCGCGAAGATGCTCTTCGATGAACTCCCGGGCCTGGGCGTGATCGATCGCCCGGACGAAAAGCCTAATTTCCATCCCCGAGATGCCGGCGAGCCCGGCTTGGTTTTCGCCACTAATTTCGCAGGGAATGTCTTCCGCTTCCAGAGCAATACGGATGATTTCGGCCTGATTGCGGTCGTTTGTCGAGTAAACTTCGGTCAGTTCATCGCCGGCCATCGTGGGCTCCTTTATGCTTGTGTGTCGTGACGTGCAGCCGTCGAAGCAATTGGCATGCCTTGCTCTGACCGACGGAATCGCTTCGGCGATTGTCGTGGCCCCCAAGTGATTATATTATCGGACTACCGATTTTCCTCGACAATTCTTACGCATCCGCCCGCATGTCGCAACTGACAGTCGAAAATGTAACCAAGCGATATCCAACCCGGGCCCAATCGCTCGACGTGTTGCGCGGGGTATCTTTTGGGTTAGCCGGGGGCGAAAACCTGGCAATTCTGGGCCCTAGCGGCTCCGGCAAGAGCACGCTGTTACACATCATCGGAACGCTCGACTCGCCCACATCGGGCGTGGTGCGCCTGGACGACCAAGATCCCTTCCAGCTCGATGAGCCCGGTCTGGCCAATTTTCGTAGCCGGAAGATCGGTTTCGTGTTTCAGGATCATCATCTGCTCCCGCAGTGCAGCGTGCTGGAAAATGCCCTGCTGCCGACGATCGCGACCGGAGCGACTCAGCCGGCGGACGTCGAGCGGGCGCGGATGCTGCTCGACCGGGTGGGGCTGGGGCAGCGGCTGGAGCACCGCCCTGCCGAGCTTTCCGGCGGCGAGCGTCAGCGGGTGGCGGTCGCCAGGGCACTCATCCGCAAGCCCGTTCTCCTTTTGGCCGACGAGCCGACCGGCAACCTGGATCGCACCACAGCGACCTCGATCGCCGAGTTGCTCATGGAACTCCAGCAGCAAGAGCAGACCATGATGATCGCCGTCACGCACAGTTTAGAATTGGCGGGACTGTTTCAGCGGCGGCTGGAGCTAGATGATGGGCGGTTGATGGAGAGGTGAAGAGCCGGGTGCACGGCAAAGTGAATGGTCGCCGGCCGAAAGAAAACTAACCGTTCGTTCGCAAATCGGGATTCGCCAACGGATTCAGGATTCCAGAATTGAATTGCCCGCTGTTGAAATTATAAGCTACCAATTGGGCTAAGTCATTGTTGGACGAGATACTTGCTCGGGACTTGTTTGAGCCTTGCCGCTCGATCAGCGGATGGTGGTTTTTTGCGCGCTGGACAGGGGGCTTACGCCCACCGTTCGCCTTTCGATGGCGTACATGCTGAATGTTCGCGAGCGGTCGAGCCATTTCAGATAATTGAAGTGCTCAAACCACGCCGGATAGCTGCGATAGGCGAGCTGAGCGTCGGGCAAGATCGCGGTTTGCTCGGGCGAGAGCGAGATCCGATCGGTTATCAGCAGGAATTTTTCGGGGGCTCTTGCCGTGGCCTCGCGCAGGTCGTTGTAGTCGTCGAGCTTCGTGTAGGTAAAGCCGGGGGGGCGATAGAAGTACATGTTCACGCCGACGTTTTGATACGGGTCTTTCTTACCGAGCAGATACGCATGGCAGTCCGCGCCGTAGTGGTCGTAGATATATTTCTGTAATTCGACGCCAGGCCGCCGCGCGGTGACGCAACCGACCACCAGCGCGATCAGGTTGGCGCCGTAAATCAGTTTCGCGCCCCACGACCATCGCCGCCGCCAAAACCATCCGAGCCATCTTGGCTTCAGCGATTCCTCCGCCGCCGGAACAAAGGCGAGCACGAACATCGGCGCGGCAATAAGCGCCATCGGAAACAGGAATCGGACTTCCTTATGCGCGACGAGCGAATGCACCAGCACAAAGGGCAGCGTGGTAAGCGTGACGACGTGCCGGGGAAAACGCCACCACGTCATCCCGGCGGCCAGCGTCCATAGCAGCGTGATCGGGGCCAATAAGCCTCCGTTGAACAAATACAGATATCCATAAAATGGATCCGTGCCGAACTCATCGGCCTTGTGCTCGACAATATTGACGTGGAAATAATTCCACGGGGCGAGAGTCCATTCGCCGTAGCCCCACCTGTCGACCAGGGCGCCGAGAGCGATCGGCGCCGCGACCGCCGTCAGGACGACAGCGACGTTCAGAAACGGGGGAAGTTCGAGCGCCCCTTTCAATTTGCTTTGCCATGTCGTGCGGACGATTCCGGGAAGTCGTTTTTTTCTTGGCGTTCCCTCACCCGGGCCCTCTCCCCAAGGGAGCGGGAGGGATTGGTTCTTTCGCTCCGTCGCCAGCCAAACCCAAAGCACGGTTCCCGCGACTGCGAACGCAATTTGATATCGAAATTCAAATGCCAGCCCAAAACTTAGACCCGCCAGGGCGAGCGCCGAAATCGGAAACCGCCGCTTAGTAAGTTCGCCCGAAGAGCCAAGCACGAGCGCGGCGACGCCCAGGGCCAAGAAATTTCCGGACATCGATTCGGACGATGTTCGCACGGCCTGATACGGAATCATCCACAGCAAGGCGAGCAGCACGACGGCGATCCGCCGCTGACCGTCGTCGCGAAACAGCGCGTAGGCCGAAAGCATCAGCGATACGATCGCGCCCCAACTGCACACTCCGCTCATCAAGCGAAACGCAAACGACAACGTGAACGGGTTGTCGATGCCCACCGCCATCATCGCTCGGGCCGCGACATAGTAAACGCCCGGCTGGAGCCACGGCCGAATCCGCTGGTGGTATTCCCAAGCCAACTCCGACTCGGGCGTTTTGCCGAGCTTGTAGCTGACCAGTTCGGTCACCTGATAATACTCGTCGAATTGGTAGAACCCGTAGCTGAACCAACTGGCCACGAGTATCAGCAGCAGGCTGACGATCGCCCAACGGCGAACGAAACGGCGCCATGCATCGTCGCCAAGCCCGGAATTAGAGTGGATATTTTCGAGCAGCGACATGAATGGCTGGCTGGCGATTGGCGAGAAGCGGACGAGTGTCGACAATGCGGCGCCAATCTATACTCGTCTTGCCCGATCGGCGTCAACCCGAGTGCTACCACGCCCTTTGCAGCCAGCGTTAGACCGGCTAAAATCCCCGTCTTTCCGAGAGAATCGACCGCGAGAATGGCTGGGGCTGGAGGCGCTTCGCCTAAGCTCCGGTTCGCGACGCCAAAATCACTCGCGGCGCTCCGAGGCTTCCCTTCGGCGAGCCCCGGCCACCCGTTGGTGGATAGCGCCCACCCTACAACGACAACAAGTCACCCCCGACGGGAGTTTTGCTTTCATGGAACAAACATTCATCTTGCTGAAGCCGGATTGCGTGCAGCGGCGGCTCGTTGGCCGGGTGCTGGCTCGCTTTGAGGACAAGGGACTGAACGTCGTGGCTATGAAGATGATCGCGGTCACGCCGCAGATGTCCAAGCAGCATTACGCCGAGCACATTAGCAAACCCTTTTACCCGGCGCTGGAATCGTTCATTACGGCCAGTCCCGTCGTCGCCATGGTGATCGAAGGGCTCGAAGCCATTCGAGTTGTCCGCGAGATGCTCGGCGCGACGAGCGGATTGAAGGCGGCGCCGGGCACGATCCGCGGCGACTATAGCTCGAGCCGACAAATGAATTTGGTCCACGCCTCGGACAGTCCGGTATCGGCTCGGCGAGAAATCGATCTTTACTTCAAGCCGGCCGAGATACACAGCTACACGCAGACCGTCACCCCCTGGCTTCGCGCTCCGGACGAAAATTAGTCTAAACACGGCGCCGGTTGGCCGGGGCTGGAGGCGCCGCGCCGAAGCCCGGTTGAATCCTTCGGCGTCACTCGCCTAGGATTGCCTGAGATTCCGCCCCTTGGCGCGCCCTGATTGCACGGCGCTCGCAGCCATGACGGGTTGCACCCGAACCACTTTTGCCGCATAACAACTTTGGCGATTTGTCGCCTGTTTTCAACACTCGAAAGACTCGGGCACGGCAGTCACGACATCGGCCGTTTCTGGCTGTCGGACGTCCGCGAAGCGCTACTGAAAGCCTAACCTAACCAAAACGGCAACATCGGCGACTTCCGGCTGCAGTCGCCGGATGGCGGAGCACTAGGCATGACGAACCACCCCAGCGTCAAGCAAAGCCAAGAGATATGGCAAGAAATGCTGGGGTATTTGAATTTCTCCTCCGGCGCTGCCGATCCGCGATTTTTGCGGAATCTGAACCGACTGATGGAGCAAATCGAATCGTCGGGCGCCAATCCCGATGAGTCGCCTCGCATCCTGCATCGTCAACTTGAAGAAAAGCTGACCGAGTTGACCGGCCGCTCGGCGCCGTTCGCCGATCCGGAGCAAGCGCGAGCGGCCCTGCGGCTGACTTTCGACGTCGTGCTGCCGGCCTACCGCGAGCATCACCACGATCTGCTATTTCATCTGTCGGACGGAGAACTGCTACGGCCGTTCTTCATCGGTCGCGTGTTCGAGGCCGTGCTGGCCGAAGGGGCGCGTTGGGACGAGGTCGAACGGATTCGGGATGGCGCCTTGCTGCGGTTGAACGATTTCGTCGGCCATCGCCCGATCGCCGTGTTGAACTCGTCGCAGAAAATCGAGCCCTATGCCCACGAACGGGTCCGACCGATTCCGCTCTACGTGGCGGGCGCCGACGTGGCGGTCGGTCGCTATCAACAACTGGTGGCCCTCGCGCTCGACTTGCTCCGGAGCACCGATCGGACAATTCTCGACTCAGCCTGGTTCGATACCGAATTGCTCGATGAGCTGGCCGTCGATCCTCGGGCGTACGATTTCAATCATCCCGTGAACAAGCGGCCGAACTATCATTTCGGCCAATGGGACCCGCACTTATTGGATCGCCAAGGCCGCTTTCGTCGCTTCGTGCTGCAACAGGTGACGCTCGATGCGCTGTTGGATCGGGTCGAGGCCTCCGGCTCCGTCCCGCGAGAAGAACTGCTGTTCGAGGCGGCGACTGTCCTGGCGGGAATCATCTTGATGGCTTCCGGCGCCAGCGGCAGCAGTCCCCAGACGCACGATTCATCGGTGACGTTGGCCAATTTGCTGCCGCAGATCGCCGCTTATCGAGATGCTTTTTATCGGCAGCTCTTCAATCGACTCACCGGCTCGCAAGCCGAGCGATTGCAAATGGAGGCCGCCGCGCTGCATCAACCGTTCGCAGCGGCGCGCCAACATTTAAACGCCCAGCTCGCGCGGCGCCGAGCGTTGCAAATGCAACATGTGCATCTGGCGCAGCTTTTCGCTCGGCTCGGCTTTCCCGAAGCGGCTCTGCGGCAAGTGCAAATCGTCCCGGCTGTCTCCGCGCGGATCGTGTGTCAGATTCAATGCCTGGTGACGGCCGCTCATCGCGCCGCCGAGCGCGGGCAACTCGTCGATGGCCAAGCCTGCATCGTTCAGATTGAAGATTTGCTGGAGCGCGGTATCCATTGCGGCGCCATCGTCGATCCTTGGAGCATCCTGGGCTTTGGCGGTCAGTACAGCTTGTTTCCGGCGGTCGAGAACAGCATTCCCGATCCGCGAGTCGACGAGTTGATCGAAATGATGGAACGGATTTTCAACGCGCAGGCTCGGCTGTGGCATCAAGCCGCGGCGAGTCACGATCGGCAGGTGCTCGCCGAGTTGCCCGATCGTTTTCTGAAGCTGGCGGAGTGGTGGGACCAATTCGCCAGCGACGCCGTGTCGGGTCTCCGCTGGGTCTCGGGGCGCGCGGCGCACGCGGCGGCCGAGAAAGTGGCCGGCGCACTTTCCGCATGGCACGAGGCGGGCGCCAACGGCGGCGATCTAAATTTCTGGCGCCCCTACATCGATCAGTTCGACTCGCCTCAAGCCTATGCTTGGGTGATCGAGTCGCTTCTGGAAAAGCACGATCTGGCCGCAGCCTTGGCGCTGCTCATTCATTGGGTCAGTCAAGCGGACGACGTGCGACTCGAGGAGGGACCCCATTCGTTCCATCAACTGGCCACGCGCTGGATGCAAATGGCGCTATCCGATCTGCGCGGGGTCGCGGGCGTCGGTCCAGCCGCCGCAGCCGCGGGAACAGATAGCCGCAAACTGATTCAGCGCTATTTCGATTTCATCGAAGCGAACGCCGAAAGTTTTTGGGAAGTGCCCGGCCTTGAGTCGGCCGCCGGCTCGCGTCGCAATAGCAACTCGGCCGACGACTTTGGCGACCTACCGGTCCTTGAATCGCCAGATGAAGATTCGCCGGATTTCGATCCCGACGAAGATCGGCCCCGAGACAACGTGTATCGCGCCGCCTACGACGAGATGGTCTATCGCGACAGTACGGCCGATGGCGTCGAAGGCAGCATGATGGAAGGGGGCAATCCGGCGTCCGACTACCAGCTTGAAGCCGAATCGCACCGGCTCATGCGTCGCCTCGCTTTCTTGAGCACGCTCGCTCGACTCTGGAAGCAGGTCGCGGTCGCCCAGATGACCCAGAGCATCAATCGCCCGGCGATCTGCGATGCGATTATCGCTTGGCGAGATCGGGCTGAGCACAATCGCGGTCGGCTGGGTCAACTCGCGGTCGACGTGGCCGGGCAAGCGGTCGCGGGACCGTCCGCCTCGAGCGAATCGCTCGTCGAATACGATCGGCGGACGAATATCAAGGAGTCGCTGCTCGAGCGGATTATCGCCACCTGGGTCACGATGGACGAAGCGCGGCACTTCATGGCGGCGGCTTGCAGTCGGCGTTGTGGATCGACGAGTTCGGGTATGCAGGCGAACGCCATCGCCCCCGTCAGTGCGGCGGCGCCTTCGGAATCTTCGGCCGTCGACGCGACCGATCAATTATGGCAAGCCGTGCTGAATGGCGACGTCGAGATGGCCCGCCGCGCATGGCATCCCTTTCTTGCTGTCGTCCGGCAGCAGCCCCTGCTGTATGTGCGACTGGCTCGCGGCGGCGATCCCAGCAAGATCGCCGCGGTACGTGGGCTGCAGCAAATGTTTCGCGAATTGCTCCGCCGTCTGCCGCGATTGGGCCTGCTTCGCGAGACATGCCAATTGATTCAGACAGCCCGGGCGATGGAGCGCGATCATCCGCTCGGCGCCGGCGCCGTGACCGAGTTCGATCGGCTGTTCGAGATCGGCTTCAAGGCGATCATCGAGACGGTCGTCGATTCCTCGCGTCACTGGACCACCAAGCCCGACGTGCGCACGGTGGCTCAGGCCGGCGACGAAGAATCGACCGAGTCGGATCTGATCGATTGCCTACAGCATGTCACCGAATCGCTGCTGCCGCAGTGGGGCTCGCATAGCCATACGCTGCGATTGTCGGTGCTGGAAAAAATCGCGGCCGAAAAAGATTGGGCCGAGCTCGTCGCTTTCGTCGAGCGATACGGCCACGATCTGTTCACGCAATCGTTTTTCAACCTGGGCAACCTGCGAGCGATCTTGCACGAAGGGGTCGACGCTTGGCTCGATCAACTCGTCGCCGACCCCGATGCCGCCGACAACCTGCTGGTCATCGCGGAACTCGACGGCCGGCTACCCCGCGCCCAAGCCCGCAAGCACTTGTCGCTGGTGATCGAGGCGATCGTCGAAAATTATCCGGAGTATCGCGACTACAATGCCACGACGACGCAATCCGATCGGGGTGAATTGCTTTATTCGCTGTTGGATTTCCTCCGCTGCAAGGCCGTTTACGATCGTATCCACTGGAATCTACGGCCGGTAACGATGGTCCACGAGGTGCTGATTCGCGAGGGACACGAGGCGGCGGCGGCCATGTGGCGCCGCGCGATGGCCCGAGAAACGAGCGCCACGGCCGATCAACAACTGAAGCGACTGGCCGAACTGCAAAAGAAATACGGGATGCGGCTCTCGACCGTCGCGGATCGTCTGGGCGAGCACTTCATTCGCCCCCTGGCGATCGACCGCGTCCGGGCGCTGGTTCGCCCGTCGGCGGAAGAAGCCCGCCGCGATCTTCCCTCCAAAGCGTTCCCCGCGCTCGAAGCCGAGGCCAGCGAGCTTGCCCAAGAACCAACCGGCGCCGGCCTCGACCTGCCCGACTGGCTAGCTGTCCTGGAAGAAGAAATCGAGCGCGCCTGCGGCGGGCAACTCGACGACCCCACCGGCGACCTCTTGGATCAAACCCCCCGCGCGCAGCTCACCTGGGAGCAGATTCAAGATCAGCTCTCGAACTGGGAAATCCGGCGGTTGGAGGCGAAGTGAGCGCGACGAGTGATTGCGCCGTCGCATGGCGCCATGCCGCAATCCCCAAACATCCTGAGGTTCCAAAATGCTTCCGCCTCACGGCCGATTTCACGCACAAATCCTCGTTTGCTCTCTGTTGATGCTGACGGTGGCTGCGAGCGCCGCGCCGGCCGCCGAGAAGCCGTTGAAGGTGTACATCCTGGCCGGGCAGTCGAACATGCAGGGGCACGCCAGCCTCTCGACGTTCGATTCTCTGGCCGACGACCTCAAGACCGCGCCGCTCCTTAAGGCGATGCGCACCTCGGACGGCAAACCGCAGGTGTGCGAGAAGGTCTGGATTTCGTCCGTCGGCTGCCTCGGGGATCGTTACTCCGATCTCAACGAGCAGAAGGGCAAGCTAACGGCGGGCTTTGGCGCTTCGGCGGAAAAGATCGGCCCGGAGTTCACGTTCGGCATCACCCTGGAGAAGGTGCTGGGCGAGCCAATCCTAATCATCAAGACGTCATGGGGCGGCCGGAGTCTGCACACCGATTTCCGCCCGCCGAGCGCCGGGCCCTACGTGTGGAGCGACTACGAGTTGAAGCAGTGCAAGCAGCGCGGCGACGATCTAGAAAAGATTACAGCGGAAAAGATCAAAGCCACGGGCGTGTTCTACCGCCACATGATCGAACACGTGCGGACCGTCTGCAAGGACATCAAGCGGGTGGCGCCGGAGTACGATGAGAAACAGGGCTACGAACTGGCCGGGTTCGTCTGGTTTCAAGGGTTTAATGACCTCGTGTCCGACTGGACATACGACAAGCAGATGAAGCCCGGCGGGTTCGACCTGTACGGGGAACTGCTGGCGGACCTCATTCGCGATGTGCGCAAAGATCTCGAGGCCCCGAAGCTGCCCTTCGTGATCGGCGTCATGGGGATCGGCGGCGTTCAGGAAGGCAAGAAGGCCCGCCAAATGTATTTCCGGCAGGCTCAGACCGCAGCGGCGGAGCTTCCGGAATTCAAAGGCAATGTGGTGGCGGTGGAGACGGCGTCGTTTTGGGACGACGATCTGGACGCACTGCAACAGCGGATGGAAAAGCTGAATGAGAAACTGGATCGGGAGTTCAAGAAGGATCCGAGCCTGAAGGCTGCGGCAAAAGAAGATGCGCGGAAGAAGGCCATCGCGGAGGCCTTTACGCCGGAGGAATTGAAACGTTTCAAGGCGGGTGTCTCGAACGGAGGCTATCACTATCTCGGCGCCGCCAAGATCATGGCGCCGATCGGCAAGGCGTTCGCCGAGGCCATCGTCAGCGTCAAACCCGCGCCACGCCAAGCGGAGATGGCGGGCTACCTCATCGTGTCACACGACAAAGTCGACAAGGACTATAACGCCGGGTTCTCCATGTATGTTGCCGCCTGGCCGCTCTTGAAGAATTATCCGGGGCAGGACTTCCAGAGTGGGTTGTTCGGCACCTGGATGTTCGCCCAGTTCGAAGGCCAGGCGCCGAAGAAACACTACTCCGACATCGAGGGGGGACTCGGCTGGTGGCACGACACGCGGTTCGCCACCGAAACGCCGAAGTTCATCATGGGCGGCGTGGCCCTGGAGTTCACCGAATGGGCCAACGGCCCGGGCGCCGGCCAGGGCCGCGACTGGAAAAAACCCAAAGGCAAGTACGCCGTGGCCCAACTCAGCCCGTGGGTGCTCTGGCCCCCGGACGGCCTCAACCTCAAGCAGGGCGCCTGCGGGGAACTCTTCGGGTACGGCTACCTGCCGCTGCCGCTCACGTCGCCCAAGAAGACGACCGCGGGGAAGAACGTGCCGACCGGGGACCACTGTTGGACCTTGTTCCTCAACACCGGCAACTTCAAGGGGCCGGTGGCATTCTTCCTGCCGTATTTCTGGTCGCGTCCGTCCGTCGAGAACCTCAAGCTGAGCGGTCTATTTCTCGACACCCGGCCGTCCAATCCGAACAGGGCGCTGCAGATGGAGACCCAGTACATCCCCGCATACCTCTCCCAAGACGCGAAGGGAGATACTTACGCCCGAATCGCCCCCACGCAGTTCCCAGGGAGAGCGGACGGAGATGCGGCGTTATTGCATCGCATCACCGCCTACAAAAAGGCCGCGCTGTGGGACGGCGTGAAAGCGTGGTTCGACGGCGGGGAGGCGGTTTCCGGCGAGATCGACCCCAAGGCCACCAGCGTCTACACCTTCGACGGGAAGGGCGGAGCCACCTGGGAAATCTACCCTCCCGACACAAAAAAGCCCAGCAAATCGCCGCTCGCCTGGAGTTCGTTCGCCACCCCCGTCGCCCTTGATGACACCACCTATGGTTATCGGTGGACCAAAGACTTGGTGATGAAAGCCGACTCGAAGGACGGGGCGCTCGTCACCCTGCCCGAATACTATCGCCTAGAGAAGGGCGCCAAAGACAAGGGGCAGTGGGTCGTGGTCAGCCCCAAGGACGTGCCGGCCGAGACCGGCTTGGTCAAGGTCGCGTTTCCTCCGTCGCGCGAAGCCCAACCCGAAGCATATGTCACTCCCGATGACGCGGACAGTTGCTGGAAGAAGCCGGGTCCGGCGGCGGGACCGTTCGAGGCGAAACTGGGTGACGGCAGCGTAGCGACCTATTACTGGTATCGTTTCGCCGACCAGCCCGCCTTGCTGAACGCCGACATGACCGCCGACGAGCGGGAGAGCCTTCAGAAGCGGGTGGAGATGCTGCACAAGAAATGGACGAAGGACCGCGATTACCTTCTCCCCCCAACAGTCGGCAAACTCGCGGATCTGGATCCGGCGGTGATCGTCATTCCTCCGAAGGGCTTGGAAGTCGGCTATGTGCCCATCGTCACGCGACAAGCCGTGAAAGAGTAGGTAATCGCGCTTCGCGTGCCGAGTTTGGCTTGTGCGGACAGCCGAAGTTCGATGGCAAGACCGACAACGCGATCGAGATGGACGCCGATCCAAGCCCGTTGATCTCGGGGACGGTGGGTCGAAGCCTATGCAGCCGCCGACCTGCTCAAGATCTCGACCAACGGAGAGAACGATCGATCTCGGCGCCGGCAGACGCGATCATCGTCGTCGACGACAAGCGGGCGAAACTGGCCGACATCAAAGCGGGGAGCGAAATCACCGCGCGAACGGCCGACGGCCAGAACGCCGCCCGAGCGATCCGGGCTACGAGCCCGCCGCCGCCGGAGAAGAGCGAAGAGCCGGCCGCCGAGGCGCCTGCGGAATAGCCGGCGGCCGCCGCCACTCGCGGAAGCGACTCCTAGGAGTTCTGGATTCCCCCGACGCTTGATCGGCGACAAACCGAAACAATGATTATCGCCCCCTTCAGTTCGGTCGTAAAAATGTAGCAGAATTTGTAAAAATTCGGTGGCCACGGCGCTGGGCCTCGGAATTGTCACAAATTCCGCTACGGGGCGAGAGCTTCGAGCGCCCGGTGGAAATACTGCAGCCGATCGTCTTGACCCTGATAGCTTCCGGTCGACGCCATGGTCAGGTTCGCGTTCACATTGCAGATGCTGAGAAGCTCCTTGGGGTCGACATCGTCCGCCGGAAGGCAGAGTCCTTTGAGAATCGCGAAATAGTATGCCGAGGCGAGAAGGTTCGTCGCCGGATCGAAGGGATAAGCCCCGTTGCCGCTCGAGCGGGGAGTGTATTCCTTTTTGACCGCCTGATAGTTATCCCATGCGGCGGCGCGCTGCCGTTCCGCTTGCTTCTCAGGTGATCCAGCAGAAAACTTTTTCGAATCGGAGTTTTTGCCGCCGGGTTTCGGATGACTGGCTTTATCACCGCGCGCGGATTGATCGGACTGGTGCTCATGCAACCAAACATTGGTGGCGTCGCGCAATTCGTCGCTCGCCACGGCCAACTGAGACAGGAACGCCGCGATTCGCTTGCGGGTGTTGATCTGAAATCGAGTCATCGCCGCGTTCAGCGCATCCAAATATCTAGGAGGCGCATGCGGCATGATTTTGTGAAACTGCCGGATCGTGATCGGCAGAACTCGCTCATGCTTCGCACGATGGTCGACGTCGCGATGATTGTTTCCGTCTGGCATGGGTGGTAAATCCCGGCTGGATGGGCGCCAGTCGCCGGCCCATCGCGAAAGCGTGGAAAGCGAATCGCCCCCTACTTTGGAAGTGCAAGCCAATTATGAATCCGGTCTGGCCGGGTGTCAATTTTTTCGAGCCCAAAGACGCTTAAAACTCGGCTGGATCGGGCCCGGCGATCTTCACGAGCGACCGTCGGGCGCCACGGCTCCATCGCGCAAATGAGGTGGGTGGTCCGAAAAATGACTCCGGTCCGCGCGAATGGCGTGGCGTAAGAAAAATCGGCCCCGCTGAGTGTGCGCAGCGGGGCCGGGGGCGAGCGAGTCGCGGGCCGATTGGCTTTATTTTGTCGGGCTGGCTTAGTGAAGCCGGCGTTCTTGTTTGCCGCGTGCGGCGCGAAGTGAGTCTTGTTAGCTCGTTCGCCGCGGGTGGTAGACCGAATATGACTCGGCCGGCTTGCGCGCGAGTGCGGCTGGACCCTCGATCACAGGGCCGGCTGGGCGTTCGCTCTGAGGCTACCACAGCCGTTTGCAACACCGCTTCGCGGAAGCACACGATCAGCCCGACGTGGGGCGGGGCGCAGACGCAA
>JBBQWR010000043.1:0-52827 GCA_038210495.1 Pirellulales bacterium | reverse complement strand
CTTCGGTTTCAAACCACGAATCTCGACGGCGTCCATACCTGGTTCTCCGGGAAGGCGATCATGAGCCGGTCCTCCGACCCCAACCAAGTCTCGCCGATTCCGACAGATTCACCAAGAGGAACCTGGCGCTGTAGTATTAAGGGACCAAAAATTGCTCCATCAGATGGCGCCCGCCGCTGCCAGAGGGCGCAGTTCGGTGATTCGCCCGATTTTTCTTTTCAAGTGCTAGCTCGGTCGGGCCGTCCGCCCGTGAGTCGAATTGGTCGTCGTGGCGTGGTCCGGCAAAATCAGGGTGACTAATGCTGCGCGGCGAATCCGCGACTGTTTGATGCGCCGAGGCGGACGACAGTTGAACCGCCAAGCTGGCTTCATCGAAACCAGTAATACGCTCGCCAACGAGTCAAAAGAGCATTAGCTAATACTGTGTTTTGTCGCAGTAGCATCATGGTCGCGCGAGTTCTGGCAGCTTTGATTACTGGTTTCACCGCGATCAAGGTCGGGGTGGCTGCGATGTTACACAGCTTACGGCCGCGATTCGTCGGACTACGCGATGAATAAGAGGGCGTAATCGGGCGGAGCCAACAAGAAAGCAATGCTCTCCGATTCCATCTTAACCCTTCGAGCAATGGTTACAGGTCAATCTTTTCTCTCAGGGCATCATATTTGCCCAGGGTCTCACGAATTGAAATTATTTCGCACTGATTCATTAGCAATGCACATCCTGGAGAGTGACGATGACCGAGCTGGCTTCTACTATGCCCATCGCAACCAATGGCCAAAAGAGCAACGCCTCGCTGTTGGCCCGAGCCAAGAAAGTCGTCGCGGGGGGGGACAGTAGCACGATGCGGGTGCTTCCGTATCATCTGCCGCTCGTGGCCGAGCGCGGCGATGGGGCCCGCGTGTGGGACGCCGAGGGCCGTGAATATCTCGATATGAACATGGCCTACGGGCCGCTCATCTATGGCCACCGCCCGCGGATGGTCGTCGACGCCGTCACGCGCCAAATCACTCACGGCGGCAGTCAACTCGGTTTTCCGACCGAAATTGGAATCCGCGCTGCGGAAAACGTCCAGCGGCTGTTTCCGAGCATGGAGCTGATGCGATTCGCCAACTCGGGAACCGAAGCCTGTGCGTCGTCTGTGCGACTCGCCCGGGCGTTCACCGGCCGCCGCAAGATCATCATGTTCGAGGGGCACTACCACGGCTGGAGCGAAGCCGTATTCACGAAATATCACGCACCGCTGAGCGAACTTCCGGAGCGCGGTTATGCCCCGGCCATTCCCGGCACGCTCGGCATCGCCGGCTCGATCGACGATGTGATCGTCTGTCGCTGGAACAATCTTGAAGTGCTCGAACGATGCATGGCCGAGCACCGCGGCCAGATCGCCGCCGTCATCATGGAGCCGATCATGGGCAACGGCGGCGTCATCGCGCCGGCCGACGATTATCTCCGCGGCGTTCGCTACCTGACCCTGGAATCGGATGTCCTCTTGATGTTCGACGAGGTGATCACCGGCATGCGAGTCGCGCCGGGCGGCGCCCAGGAGTTGTATCAACTGTCGCCCGATATCTCGGTGGTGTCGAAGTGCATCGGCTCGGGCTATCCGGTCGCCGCATTCGGCGCGCGGCGCGAAATCATGGAACGCATCGTCAGCGGCGCGGTCTTTCATGGCGGCGTCTATTCGGCGAACGCCTGCGTCATGGCGGCGGTCGAAGCTTCGACCCGCTATGCCTTGGAGCATCACGAGACGATTTATCCGCATCTGAATCGCGTCACGGACGAGCTCGCCGCGGGGTTGCACGAGATTCTCGAACGCCTGGGCGTTCCGCATCTGGTCCAGCATGTGGGTCCGCTGCTGTCGTTGTTCCTCACCCGCGAACCGGTCGAAAAACTGAGCGAATATCGCGACGTGCGTCGAGCCTGCGATTTCGAGAAGTTCATCGAGTTGCAGCATGCGATGCAGCGGTTGGGCGTCTATTTCCACCCCAACCAGTTCGAGCCGATGTTCCCTTCGACGGCCCATACATCGGCGGACATCGGTATCGTCTTGGAGCGATTTGAGACGGCGGCCCGTGCGACTTTGGTGTGAGGGCCTAACAAAACCCGGGGACGCCTGGGATTGGAAGCGTCCTCGCCGAAGCCCCGGAGCGTGGACTCGACTTCGAGAGCAAGTCGCCGGGGCTTCCCTTCGGCGCGAGCCCCAGCCACCCGGAACCATTAAGTTAAAGTTTGTTGGGAGCCGCCGCACATGCCGACGCAAGCCGCTGAAATTGACGAAGACCCTGCTGCGGCTCCCGAGCTTAGGCCGCTCACCGCCGATGCGCTGGATCTAAGCTGCGAGCCGATTCTCGCGGCGATCGAGAACTACCGCGGTTCGTTTGTCGACCTCGAGCAAAATCTGACGATCGACGCGGCGTCGCTTGCGACCGGCCGCCGATTGCTTCTTCGCAAGTTGCAAGCCGGCGGGCTGCAGTCCGGCGACCGGATTGTGGTCGCGATCGGCAATGGGCCGCTGTTCGTCGCGGCGCTCGACGCTGTGCTGAGGGCCGGCGCGTCGCCCCTGTTGGTGCATTACCAACTCCCGGCCGCGGAGCTTCGCCGAACGGCGCTGAAATATCGCGCGGCGCAGGTTCTCACCGACGCCGACGAAGCGGACCGTTTGGCGGAACTGGGCCGCGCGCGCATCGCCCACGACCTCGACTGGCGGGGCTGTCTGCAAATTGCGCTCGATGCCGCGGACTCATCACATCGCGATTATCCGGCTCTGCCCCCGTCCCCCTTGCATCCCACGTCCGGCAGCACGGGTCAGGCTAAGGTCGCCATGCGGCCGGGTACTTGCGCCGTGGCCGAGGCGACGAACTACATTGCCGCCACGGGCCTGAGCGACCAGGACAGCGTGCTGGTCGTGACGCCGATGAGCCACGCCTATGCCTATGGACTGGGCCTCATGGCGCCGCTCGTCAGCGGCGCGCGAATTGTTTCGCTGCGGCGATTCGCTCCCAATCCGGTGCTCCATGCACTGGCGAGCGGGCAGGTCACGATCTTCCCCGCCGTGCCGGCGATGCTCGACATGTTGCTGATCGGCGAGGGCGCTGAATTGCTCGCCCGGCCGCGGCTGGTGCTCTCGGCTGGCGCTCCGCTGGCGCGAAAGACCGTCGAGAAGTTCGAGAAAATCACCGGACGATCGATCTCGCCCTTATATGGAACGACGGAAACCGGCGGAATTACGGTCGGCGTCCAAGGCCTGCGGCCGGATCGATTTCAAAGCGTCGGTCCCACGCTGAATGGAGTTCAGGCGCGGCTCGCGCAGGCCGAATCGGCCGAGTTGGGCGAAGGAGTTGGCCGCGTAATGATTCGTTCGACATCGATGATGGCCGGATATCTCAGTCCGCGCGGCCTCGATCGCGACGCTCTCCAAGACGGTTGGTTTCTGACGGGCGACGTCGGACGAATCGACGTCGGCGGAGAGATCGAACTCCTGGGGCGCGAGAGCGATGTGATTAACGTCGCCGGTTTGAAGGTCGTCCCCAGCGACGTCGAAGAAGTCCTCGCGGCCTATCCAGGCGTGAAGGAGTGCAAGGTCTACGCCGGCAATGGGCTGACCGGCAACCAGTTCGTCAAGGTGGCGATCGTCGCGGATCGGTTGTTCGAGGAAATCAAGCTCAGGCAATATTGCAGCCAACAACTGGCGTTCTACAAGCAGCCCGTGAAGATCTTCTGGCTCGACGCCCTCCCGCGCAACGCGGCCGGAAAAATCATCAAAGACCAATTGCCGTAGGCAAGGGCGCCGTTGGTTTGCGGCCCCATTGGCCAGCGGCGTCATCTTGCGACTTGAGGCCCGCGCGCCCGGAGAGCCTGTTGCGAATCGACGCCACAGCGCCTCCGCCAAAAGGGCACGATGTCAAAGCATCGAGGGACTGGGATCGTCAAATTCCGCGTTTAGCATAGACTCCTTCAACGTCGTCGGCGTTCTCCCGAGTTTCGAAGGCGCGAATGTGAACAACGTCACAATATCCCTCTGCGTCTCTGGCGGCAGCTTGTCGAGGAACTGTTCGACCATCGCGTCCCTGGTTTCGCGCGTCATCCGTTCAAAACGCGGATCGATGACTCTGAGTCGGATGGCTGCGGAATTGTACCGGTAGGAATCGGCTTGCTGGAAATGCCCCTTAATAAGATCGGGTCAATCGGTTAAGGACATTGGGTCGTTCGGTTTCAGCCGTTTTCTCCAGGATCAACGCTTTCATCGAACAATCAACCGAATAGCCCCCAATGTACTGGGCTTCAAGCGTACGTCGCAAAATTTCCAGGATTTCCTCGGCAGCCGAAAGTCGTTGCAAAGCGACCTTTAGGAAATCCCGCGGAGTTGTTGGCTGCCTCACCCTCCTCCCGCCGCCCTGCTGGCTCTTCGTTCATTGAGTACATTTCTCCCGCAGGGTCCCTGCTCGACAATCTCTATTCTGAAACATTTCAGGGATCAGGCGGCAAGACATATTAGAGCGAAATCATCGCTATCTGCTTAACCGTGCAGATTCGTCAGTCTCCCGGTGCTGTCGCCGAGTTTGTCGAGCTTGATGTCGAGGCGCTCGAGCATCGAGAGCCAGAGGTTGTTGAGCGGGGTTTCGGTCGTGTACTCGATGTGCCGCCCGGGGGTGAGCGTGCCGGCGCCGTGGCCGGCGAGCAGGACCGGCAGCTTGTCGTGGTTGTGGCGGTCGCCGTCACCGATGCAACTGCCGTAGGCGATCATCGAGCGCTCCAGCAGATTCGAGTCCCCTTCTTTCGCATCGCGGAGTTTGCCGATGAACCGGGCGAATTGCTCCATGTGGAAGCGATTGATCTTGGCGATCTTCTCTTGCTTCGTCTTGTCGCCACCGTGGTGCGACGTTTCGTGATGGCCGTCGCTGACGCCGATCATCGGATAGTTGCGATTGCTGCCCTCGTTGGCGATCACGAACGTCGCCACGCGAGTCGAGTCGGTCTGGAAAGCGATCACCATCAAATCGAACATCAATTGAATGTGATCGGCAAATTCGCGGGGAATTCCGTCGGGCCGGTTCATGTTGGCCTTCGGCGGCGGGCCGGACTCGCGGCGGGTGATTCGCTGCTCCAACTCGCGTACGCTCGTCAGATATTCGTCCATCTTGCGGCGATCGGTCGCGCCCAATTGACCGGACAGTCGGCTGGCGTCGTCTCGGACGAAATCCAAGACGCTCTTGCGATGCTGCTCGCGGCGAGCCCGGGCCTGATCGGACTCGTTGCCGCCGGCGGAGAACAGCCGCTCGAAGACCAAGCGGGGATTGATTTCCTTCGGTACGGGCGCGGTCTCGGACTTCCAAGCGATGTTCGAAGAGTAGGCGCACGAATATCCCGAGTCGCAGGAGCCGGCTTGTTGACTCCCTTCGCAGCCGAGTTCGAGCGAGGCGAAGCGGGTATACCGGCCGAGCGATTCGGCGGCGACCTGATCGACCGATTTGCCGACCTTGATGTCGGCGCCCCCCGTTTTGCGCGGATGCGTGCCGGTGAGAAAGCTGGCCAGGGCGCGGGCGTGATCGCCGGGGCCGTCGCCCAACGGGCGGGCGCCGTTTTGCGCCAGGCCGGACAGCACGGTGAAGTCCTTGCGGAAGTCTTTTAGAATCTCAAGCGTCTTGGGCAGCTCGAAATCGGCGCCGGTGGCCGTGGGGGTCCAGTCGCGCATGTGCATGCCGTTGGGGACATAGACCCAGGCGACGCGCGTGGCCGGCTTGGTCGCGGCGGCGGCAGAAGCGGCGGCCGAGGCGAACCGCGGCGCCATTGCGTCCAACAGCGGCAGCGCAACGGCCGTGCCGAGACCGCGAAGAATCGTCCGACGCGAAAGTTTCGATGGGCCGGGCATAGCGGGGGGTCCTTTTTTTAGCCGCGTCGCTTGCGACGCGCGTTGTTATTTCGTCGTGCGTCGCAGCTGAAACGGCGCGCTACGGACAATCTCGATAATTAGGGACGAAAACCTGTAATCGTTTCGCGCCGCCGTGTGGGCGATGCCGTCGACGGCCGCTTCATCATAATCTTCTAAACCCCGCCCAAGCGCATAGGTTAGCAGCTTTTCCGACAAACAGCGACAAAATTGATCCTGCCGGGCGCGGAGCACGTCGCGCAATCCGTCAGCTCCCTCGAATTTCTGGCCTCCGGGAAGCGATCCTGAGGCGTCGACCGGCAGAGGGCCGTCTTTTTCGCGATAGCCGCCGATCGGGTCGAAATGCTCGAGGGCGAAGCCCAGGGGGTCCATGCTCTTGTGGCACGAGGCGCAGATCGCGTTGGCCCGGTGCTGCTCAGTCCGCTGGCGAACTGTGCCGGTTAGGGCGGTTTTCTTGTCTTCGGCGAGCGGAGGCACATCGGCGGGAGGCGGAGGGGGCGCGGCGCCGAGCAGCGTCTCGAGGACCCATTTGCCGCGCTTCACCGGACTGGTGCGGCTGGGATTCGACGTGATCGTCAAGATGCTGGCCTGGGTGAACACCCCGCTGCGATGGGCGCCGGCGAGCGACACCCGGCGGAAATCGTCTCCCTCGACGCCCGAGATGCCATAGAACTTGGCCAACCGCCCGTTCGCCCAGGTGTACTCGGCGTCAATGAAATCGAGGATGCTGCGATCGTCGCTCGCGACGTGGGCGAAGAAAGTTTCCGTTTCGGTTTTCATGTCCGCGCGGAGCGAGTCGTCGAACTGCGGATACGCCGACTTGTCGGGCGTCGCGGCCGCGAGCCGCCGCGTTTGCAGCCATTGGCCGCCGAAATTGTCGACCAACCCTTGAATCTTCGGGTCCTTGAGCATCCGTCGAGTTTGCGATTCGAGGTTGCCATCTTTGCGCAGCGCGCCGCGATCGCAGAGACTGGCCAACTCGTCGTCGGGCATGCTGTTCCAAAGGAAATACGACAGCCGCGAGGCCAGTTCATAGTCGTTCAGCGGCCGCGTCAGCTGCGGCTTGCTCGGATCGGGATCGAGCTCGACGCGGAATAGAAAATAGGGCGAGACGAGCACCGCCTCCAGGGCCGTTTGCAGGCTCCGCTCCAGCGGGTCGCCTTCTTTGTTGGCCGCCTCGAAGAGCTTCATCAAGCGGCCTAGCTCCTCGTCGGTCGCGGGACGCCGGAACGCCCGCGTCGCGAACTTTTTCAGAACCTTCTTCGCGCACTCGGCCCGCTCCTCGGGCGATGGATGGGCGGACGACGGCGGGCAGAAGATGATCTTGCGATGCGACTCGGGATAGGAGTCGGGGTTCTTGGCGTCGAGCGGACCCTTCGTTTCGAGCGTCGCGACGAACAATGTGCGATCCTTTTGCCGCGGGTCCTTGGCTTTGTCGTCGGTGAACGGGTTGGTGAACGCGATCGCGACTCGATGTTCGCCCCGCTTGAGCGCCGTCACGACTTCGTACAGCCCGGGATTTTTTCGTTCGGTCTTGACGTCGAACGCTTTCAATTCTTCGCCATCTAAGCGAATGGACATCTTGGGGACTTCGTCGCCGACTTTGCGACCGAACGCGCGAACGCTGAGCCGGTAGTCGCCGGCCCGAGTGACGTTCCACGATATATGCAGGTCCCCATTGGCGATCAACCGGCGCACGCCTCCGAATCGAATGCTCGGATCGGGAGGCGTCGCGGTCATCTCCATGACGTTGAACGTCTTGATTGGGATCACGGGCCGGTCGGTGGGCACGATGATCGCCTCGCCCATGATCCGCTCGGCGGCGTCGAAATATTTTTCCATCAGCAGCGGCGACATGGCCAGAACGTCGCCGATATTGTCGAATCCATAGCCAACGTCGTCGGCCGGAAAATCGTCGGCCGGATGGAACTCGACGCCGACCAGATCGCGAATCGTGTTGTTGTATTCGGCGCGGTTCAGTCGGCGGATAGTCACGCGGCCGGGATTTTGTGCCGCGAACGCCACCGGCTTGGCAAGCTGCTCATCGATCCATTGAATCACGGCCCCGCGCTCGGCGGCCGAGGGTTGCGTTTGATCAGCGGGCGGCATTTCGTGCGCCCGGAGCTTGGCGAGCGCGGTTCGCCACACCCGGCGGTCGTGCAGAGCGCCGGCCGTGTCGTGGTATTGGGTCAGATCGAGCTTGGCCTCGGGCTTGGCGCCCGAGTGGCAGTCGCCGCAATAGGCAGTCACGAAGGGCCCCACGCGGGCGGCGAATTCATCGGAGTTCACGGCGAAGGGCGCAGCCGATTTTGCGGCTTGAGCCGGTTGCGACTTCTCCGCCGAATGTCCTGCGCCGCCGACTAAAAGAGCCACGCCAGCCACGAGCGCAGCGCCCATCGCCAGCGCGCAGCGACGTAGCATTCGAGTAGCGACTAGGTGGGACATAATCGACCGGGCGGCGGAAATCGCCCTGGGTTGGAATGCCGTCGCCAGTTCCGGCGATCGGCAGTGCTTGGGGTGGGAGCTACCAACAAAGTATAAGCAATCGGCGATGGGTCTCGAAAGAGAATTTTAGAGATTGCTCGAATCGACGTAGGCTGAGCATCGCCCACATACGCCGACTCAAATCTGATTTTGGTGGACAGTGCCCACCATACACGACCCGTGTTAGACAGGGCGACGGAGGATGGCCGAACCAAAATTGATTGTCCTGGATTCGGTCGGCGCACTGCTGGTCGCCGCCGAGCGTTGGAACGATCTCTGGCGGCGAAGCGCGGTGACGGCGCCGGTTGCCCAAGCCGAACTCGTCGCGCAGTGGGTCGAATCCTGGGCGCCCAACGCGACGTTTCGGGCTTATGCGGTCGAGCAAGACGGCCAACTCGTGGCGGCGATTCCGCTCGTGGGGGGCCGAATCCGCGGGTTTCTGCCCGCCGGAAAGCTGCCCGCGAATATCTGCTCTTGGGCCGGGGATCTGCTCATCGATCCGCGGGCCGACGCGGCGCGCGTGCTTGCGCCACTCGTCGCCGGGCTGCGGCGCTCGCCGTGGTCCATCATCTGGTTTGATACCGTGCCGCTCGAGACCAACCGTTGGAAAAATTTTTTGAAGGCGGCCGCTGGTGCTGGGTTGCCCTCGGCTAGTCACGAGTCGTTTCGAATTGGCGAAGTGCAAATCGATCACGACTGGGAAACTTATCAGGCCCAGTGGTCGCGGAGTCATCGCCGCCAGATTCGTCGCGGCGAGATTAGGGCTGACGAAGCGGGAGGGCTTGAGTTGGTCGCGCTGCGCGACGCGCCGGTCGACCAGATTGAAATGCTGCTGCAACGCGGGTTCGGCGTCGAAAATCGAAGCTGGAAAGGCCGCGCGGGCACGTCATTGCTCGGCGATCCAAAAGCGCTGGGCTACTACGTCCGGCAGGCAACACTGCTTGCCGAGCGGGGCCAATTGCAGCTCACGTTCTTGGAAAATCGCGGCCAGCCGATCGCGTTCGAATACGGCTGGCAGAGCCGAGGGACTTATTTTTCTCCCAAAGTCGGCTACGACGAAGTGTTCGCCGCCCTATCGCCGGGCCAACTTTTAAGGGCGCGGCTGCTGAAGGAATTTTTCGCCGACTCGAGCCAGTTGCGATTCGACTTCGCCGGGCCGCTAACGGACGCCACGGAAAAATGGACGAACAGTTCGTATGCGATTGGACGAATCGCGATCGCGGCCAAGCGGCCGCTGGGGAAGATGTTTTTGCACGCATACAAGAATTGGTGGCCGAGTCTGCGGCGATTGAAGGTGGGACGGCGGGCAGCGGTGGTTTGATCCGCTATGCCTGAGCCGTGGACGCCTTTATTGAGTTGCCGTCAATTCGTAAACTGGATTGATAATCGATTTCCGCGTTGTCCCGTCACTCGCCACTCGCCACGATGCCATCTTCCCTCCACGCCGTCGTGTTCGACCTCGACGGCCTGATGTTCAATACCGAGGCCCTCTATCAGCAGGTCGGCAGCGAACTGCTGCGGCGGCGGGGGAAGCTGTTCGAGGCCGATTTGCTCAACCAGATGATGGGCCGGCCGGGGTCGGTCGCCTTGCAAATAATGATCGAGCATCATGGGCTGACGGACTCGGCGCAGGCGCTGTCCGATGAGACCGACGATATTTTCATGGATATCTTGGACGAGCAATTGGAATGCATGCCAGGACTGGTGGACTTACTGGCGGCGCTGGAGCAGGCTCGGCTGCCCAAGGCGATCGCCACCAGCAGCGGGCCGCAGTTTGTGCAAAATGTGCTGGACCGATTCGATTTCGCCCCAAGGTTTCAATTCATCCTGACATCGGCCGATGTAACCGAGGGCAAACCCCATCCGCAGATTTATTTGATGGCAGCCGAGCGGTTTGGCCTTCAGCCGCGGGCCATGATGGTGCTTGAAGATAGCCAGAACGGTTGTCGCGCGGCGGTGGCCTCGGGGGCGTTCGCCATCGCCGTGCCCGGCGGACACAGTCGGTCACACGACTTCGCGGGCGCCGAGTTCGTCGCCGAAAGCCTGGCCGATCGGCGGATTTACGCCGCGCTGAATTTACCGCCGCGATAAGAACGAGGAATTTTTTTACCGCAAGCCGCGAAGAACGCAAAGGACGAAGGCCAAGGACGAGGACGAAGAAGGTTAGACAGGATTAACAAGATTTACAGGATCGTTTTCACGCGGCGGCTTCGCCGCTGCCCTTCACTCCCGACTCCCGACTCCCGACTTTTGCCCCCCGCATGGCATGAATATCATCCACTGCGATCCCACGCACGCCGGCGCGATTTTAGAGATATTGAACGAGGCGATCGTTCATTCGACGGCCCTCTACGACTACCACCCGCGTTCGCCCGAATCGATGACCACCTGGTTCGCCAATAAGCGAGCGGGCAGTTACCCCGTGCTCGGGGCCGTGTCGCCCCACGGCGAACTCTTGGGATTCGCCAGCTACGGCGTATTTCGCGCGTACCCCGCGTATAAATACACCGTGGAACACTCCGTATACGTTGCCGCGGCGCATCGCGGGCAAGGGGTCGGCCGATCACTGCTGGAGCAATTAATTGTCGAGGCCCAATCGCAGCAGTATCACGTGCTGATCGGCTGCGTCGATTCGCAGAATGGCGCCAGCATCTCGCTGCACCGCAAGCTCGGGTTTGAGCACGCGGGAACGGCAAAACAAGTCGGCTTCAAATTCGGCCGCTGGCTCGATCTGGATTTTTATCAAAAGATCTTGAATACGCCGCGCGAGCCAGCGGATGGATAGTCGTTGGCTTATGAAGGCACGCCACGTGCGTTCCTAGCGCGCCACATAATTTCAACTCTTCACGCGGTGCAGTCGTCCCAGAGCGGGCGCCAGAGCGGGACGCGCGGGAAGAGCGCGCCGGCCGTTTCCAGAGCCACTTGGGTCGAGGCCACCAGTCGATTCTGGCGGGCGGCTTGCTGAGGCTCGTCGTGGCCCAGCAGCAATCGGGTCAGCTCCGCTTTGTTGCAGGCGATGTAGCTGCGGCCCAGTCGCCCGGCCGAGAGTTTGATTCCCCGGCGGCCGATCGTGAGCCGATACTTGTCCGCGCCGACCACGATCCCCAGGTCACAAGTCAGGATGCCCGACGCCGCTGCCCGCTGGGCTATTGTCGGCAACAGCGTTTCGAGCATCGCCGAGCCGTCGAGCAGTTTGACCATGAACACCTCTTGGTCGTCCGACTCGCGATGGCGAAACACTCCGCCGGCCGATTGCACGCTGGCATGCAGCGGGTCGTGGGGCGGCGCTTCGAGGTAAACTTCGTTGCGATTGCGCTCGATGCCGTCGGCGCAGGCCCGGGCGAGCAGTTGCGGGCCGGCATGGGGATAGGCTGGGTCGGTGAGCAGTTCGACGACTCGCTGCTGCCGCACCACGGCATAGCCGACGATCGGCGCGGTCTCTTCGTTCAGTTCGAGCTTATCCGGACCCGCGATCGCGACGACGATGTAGTCGAACGCCTTGCGGCAGAGCAACCATCGCCAATAGGCCTCGGTCCGCTGAATCGGACCGAACGCATGGGCCGTATTTTGGGCATAAATGCGCATCAGCGCCGGCAGTTCCACGTGCCGCCATTGCCGCAGATTCAGCTGCGGATTTACTTCTCGGGTCCCGTGACGAGCCAGAATATCGCGGGCCTTGGCCTGGGAGACGCAATGCCGGCCGCAGACCGCCCAGCCGTGGCGATGAAAAAAGTGCGGGATCTTCGTCCGCAGCATTCCCAGCAGGGCGCCGCCGGAGCGCATCTTAATATCGGCCGCGTGAAGCAGTTGGCTGGCCGCGCCTTGGTTGCGATATTCAGGAAGAGTGCCCAGCGAAGAGAGTCGATCGATGGGCAAGGCGAGCGAGCCGAAGCGCATGATCCGGCTCGTCAACTGCGCGTGCGAGACGACGTCCCCATCTCGTTTGATGAGGATTCGCTGCGTCGGCTCGTAGCCGGGGTCTTCCTGCGAGGCTTGAAATTCTTCGCGCGAAGGGCCCTGAAAGACGCCGATCAGCCAGCGATAGACGTCGGGGTGATCGCCAGCCCGACCGGCCACGACATCCCAGGCCGGACGTTCGGGTTGTGGTTGCGCTTGCGGGGCCGAAACGAGTTTGCGAGAGACGCTCCGAACGACGATTCGCGCGGGCGCGGAGTCGGCTACTAATTTAGCAACCGACTTTGCCGGATCGCGGCGCGTCGGCGATGCGGCATCGGCCGGGGCTATGGGCCGCGAGATTTTTTGAGGACGCGTGCGCCGGGATCGACCAGAATCGGACCGTGCGCCGGTCGATATCGCGTCCCGAGTGAAGGCGGCCCGAGCGTCGAGCTGCGTTAAAGAACCGAGGGCCCCCCCGTCGCGACGCATCGTCGCCCGCGGGCTTGCCGAGTGGCTCATCCTGAATCCTTCCTGATGAGAGCTATCCGAAAGCACCGTCGGGGACTGTCCCCCTCTCTTCGGATTGTACTCGGATAGGCTCTAAGACTTCGATCCGTCAAAAGCTTCCTGCTAGCGTATAACTTAAAGCGCCTCCCCCGGAATTTCCAGTAGGAATTTCTGCAAAGTTTTTTCGGGATACAAACAGAACGCATACTCGCGCGAGGAGAGGATCGCTTCGCTGCGCAATTTCCGCGCGAGCGAGTCGACTTGGGCGTTCATCTCGGCCCGACGCCGTGCGACCCACGGCTGAAGCTCCTCGTTCGCGCGGCGAATCGCGCGACAGCGCTCGCGGGCCTGTCGCGGCCCAACCGGCTGGTTGATCCGGCGCTGCTTCTCGGCGATCCAATTGGAGGCATCGCTGCCGGCGTCGTTGTTTTGGTTATCGAGGAACTGTTCCGGATGAAAGGTTAGCTCGCGCAGGCCGCGCTCCGCGTTTTGCAAATCCACGGGCGCCACGGTCGAATGCTCGATCGGCAAGTGCAGCGTGCCGGAGACGACCATGTACTGCGGCGGCTGGATGCCGAAGAACCGCTCGATGATGGTATCCGTAAGCCGGTCGTACTTGGCGCCGCCGATGCCATGCAGGAACATATCGCCCAAGAGCAGCCGCGCGACGAGCGTCGTGAGCAGGGCCCGGCTGCGGAGGTGAATGCCCTGGCCTTCGAGTTCGCGGAGCCGCTCGACGGCGGCGCCCCCTTCGCACTCCGGCGTGAGCGGCAGCAAGATTTCCAAGCCCTCGCGATCCGAGAGTCGCAGCTCGTCGCCGCGTGGGCAGATGAACACGCGCCGGCGACGGGGATCGGCGTCGGTCCAAATCCAAAACGGGGCCTCGAGCCAACAGCCGTCGATTGCCAACTCGGGCGCCGGATGAGCGTGGCTGCGAATGTGGTGCTCCCGGCGATAGTCGGAAAGCGCGGAATTGTATACCTCCCACAGCCGCGGCAGGTGCGACGACAAGTGCGCAATGACCCAATAGAACGAATCCAAGTTGCACACGGCGCTCTGCGGCAGTTCTAGCGTGGTCAGCCCGAACCGGCCTTCCCACTGCCGGCGCGACTGAGCGAAACATTCGCCGATGTTGCTCGTGCGCCGCGAATTTTCGACCACCGTTGGCCAGAATTCCTCGAGCAACGGATGGGGCACGAGCGGCGCCAATCGCTCCGCGGCTCGACAGCCAAAACTCTCGAAAATCGCTCGATCTTGAATCGTCCGGGCTTGAAATGGAATCTCGGCCGTCGGTCGATCGAATAGAATCGACTCGGCCGTCGGATGCTCGGCGGCGCCCCCGGGAACTCGCAGCGACGAGCTCTTGATCGTATCGCTGTCGATCACGAGATTGATCGCGAGACCGCCGGATTGGCGAGCGAGTCGATCGAGCACGAAGTTTTTCAGCCACACGCCCGGATGAAACAGCTCGGGCTGATGCCCGGCCAGAAACAGAGCCGTCGGCGCGCGGGGCGGGTCGGGAACGTCGCAGAACGATCTCGTGTATCGCAGCGCGGCGGTCACCAGTTGCTCGCGCGAGCGATTGGCCAGCTTGGCGAGCGAACAACCGTTGAAGTCGTAATCCGACATCAACAGCCGCTCGCGATTGGCCGCTGCAAGCCTGAGCGCGGCGCCGAGCGGCGGCTCGATCAGCTTCGCCCCGCTGGCGCGCGGAGCAGTCAACGGATCGGCCGGACGTGGCGGGGGAGAAGTCAAGCGGGCGGATGAGTCCAAGGCGTCGATAATCACGGTCGGTTAGCTGTGGATTATTGGCGGTAGAAGATATCCGCGACTTGGCGGCCAATCGAACAACCTGGGTCGAGGGCCCACTGGAATCGCCGCCACCTCAACTCATCGATTTTACACGAAAACGGCTCGTCAGAAGCCCTCAATCGGATGGGCCATCGCGGTTTCGATCGACCTCGGCGCGAAGGGAAACGGATTGTAAGAATTAGACAGGATGAATCGAGCTGCGCTTCGGACCGCTGAGCCTCGACAGACGAAGAATGCTAGACAGGATTGACAGGATTTTCATGATTTTTCGAATCCGGCTTCGCCGTTTTTTTAATCTTGAAAATCCTGTTAATCCTGTCTAACCTCCCTCTTCGTCGCGTCCTCGTGATTTAATCATCGGCAGGCGTAGCGAAGCAGCCGGTTTGGGCTTCGACGGTCGCGAGGCTGCGATCGATGATCTCGTGATAGTAGGCTAGTCGCGTTTTCGCGTCGTCGAGCGATCCGCCGAAGGAACGGGGCTCTTCGAGGTAAATCAAGGGCACGGCTAATTCGACGATTTTCAGCTTCGCACAGGCCGCTTGCACCCAGAGTTGCAAGGGCATCGCGTAACCGGGCTCCGTGATGTCGAACGTGGGCAGCGACCGGGCGCTGTAGGCCTTGAATCCGCAAAACGCATCGGTCAGATGAAGCCCCAAGCGGCGATTCATCTCGACGGTGATCTGCTGATTGATCCGGCGGCGATCGGCGGGGGGCAGACTGTCTTTGTCGAACTGCTCCAGATAGCGACTGCCCGACACGATATCGACATCGCCTTGGCAAGCCTCGACGAACAGCGGAATCCGCTGCGGCGTGTGCTGGCCGTCGCAGTCGATCGTCACCAGCGTGTCGTAGCTGTGCTCCAGCGCGTATTCGAATGCGGAGCGGAGGGCGGCGCCGTAGCCCCGATTTTGCTCGTGCTTCACCCGGGCGACATCGTCGCGGGCCGCGAGCACCTGCCCAGTGCCATCGGTCGAACCGTCGTCCACCACCAGCACATGAGGGCTGTACTTCAGCACTTCATCCAGCACCGCAGTGACATGATTCACCTCATTGTAAACTGGCAGCGCCGTCAAAAATCGATGCGACATCCAACCTGCCTTTCACTAGTTTAGCACGAAGACTTTTTAGACAGGATTAACAGGATTTTCAGGATTGTTTTTAAATTGGCTTTGCCAATTCTTTAATCCTGGAAATCATGTTAATCCTGTCGATAACCTTCCTCGTCCTTCATGTCTTCGAGCCTTCGTGGTCCAATCTCATCTGCACGGTCAGCCAACCGAGACCGATCATATTCTAGGGGCGACCGGCGACCAGTCAACGAACGCCGATCGAGGGGGCATCGCTGGCGGCGCCAGGGGCGGTTTGCGATTTTGCGACGAGCGCGGCTGTGTAGCCGAGCAAATCATTGCGCTCGCGGCTGACGGTCATCAATCGATCGTAGCCCCCTGCCAGCTGCGCCAATTCGAGCAGTGTGGGGGCAAACCCCATCAGCGCCACGTTACCGGACAGCAATCGCACATGGGCGTCGAGCGCTTCGCGCAGCCGGCCGAGGCGCACCAGCAGCACGAGATACACTTCGGCCGCCGCGGGTCCGACCTCCTCGGCGGGCGCGCTGTCGGCCCGCTGACGAAAATACTCCAGGGCTTCGGCGATGTTTTCGCCTAATTGAGCGGCGAAGAACAAACCGTGGCTGGGATAGACATCTTCGAACGGCTCATCCCCTTCGAGTTGAAACGTCTGGCTTAAGCGGCGGCCGTATTCGGTCAGATCGCGAGCCAGCCGCAAGATTTCCGGGTCCTCGACGATCCGCGCGATCCGCACCGTGGCCGCCAGATGCGAAGTATCGGTGTGGTAACTATTGTCGGCGAACAGCCAATCGCGGGCGACAATCATCTCGAGCAAATACTTCGAGTCGGGCGCCGCGCCTTCGCGCTTGGCGATGTCGGCGCCGACGTTGGCCACCAGATCGCGATGCAGTTGCCGCACGAGATGACCGGCCGCAGTTTGCTGTTGAACTCGGCTATGGCGAGGCATCTCGGAATCGAACGTCGTGATCGCGTTGCACGTGCCGTATTCCTTGAGGATCCATTTGAAACCCAGCGCCGGGGCGATGGCCTCTTGCATGGCCAATTCGATCAGCGTGTTTCGATTATCTTCGGTCGGTTCGATCTTTTCGAGCGAAGCGGCCACGGCGGGGTTCTCGCCGAGCGGACGCAAATACATCCACGCCTCGCGCAGCTTGCCCTGATTCCACAGCAGCCAGCCCGCCTCGCGGCACGCTTCGAGATAAGCGTCCTCGACCTTGCCGCGCAGCGGCTCGGCCAAGTCCTCCAGCCGCGTTGTCAAAATGATCGGCAGTCCTAGGCGATAGCGAGTCTGCATCAGCCGGGCGTCGAAGAGGGCGTGATACTCCTCCTTCCGCCGGAACGTCTCGGCCAAGCGTTCCAGCGCCGCCGCCGGGCCGCCCGTCTTCAGCGACGCAGCCAATTCATCAAACGACTCGTCCGACATTCCGGGATTCCTGAAACAAGATGCGACACATAATGCGCCGGTGGCGGCCAATTGCTCATCGTATCAAAAACCTGCGGCAAGAAACGTGATGGAACGCTAGCGGGTAGCGGCTGAAGGTCGTGTGCTGGCCACTTATCGAGACTGGGATGATTCTTCCGGAAACGGAATAAACGGTGGCGCCTTTGAATCCACCCCTCGGTAGTCCCATGGATAGTCAGGATTTTTCGCGGCAATCACTGCCTCGGGAAACAACTCGGTGGCCTGTCTGCGTACATCCTTGCTTGTGTCCAACGGAATATAAAGCGATCGTTGCGAGGAGTCTCCCAGAATCCTCCTAAGGCAATTGACTGAGTTAACGTCAGAGCCTGTCCAGAAAAAGTCGCGGCTGTGCGCATGCATAAACCATTGACGCTGATTGACCAATTGCCATTCGCGCATGACGAGGGCGCAGAAAGCGCATGCCGCCGCCAATCCTCCCACCACGATCAGCAACGTCCGCAGGCTGAATTGGAAGCTAGTTTTGATGGTGGTGGCGTTCGACCCCGTTTTAGCCGAGCGGCGAATCTCTAGTCTTCCCAGCCGGTGACTCAATCCCAGCAAAGTGGGACGCCCCAATACTAAAACAATTCGCCGATCGACTCGCCCGTGTCGACCGCTGGGATGGGGCGGCCCGAATGGTTCAAGAACTTGCAATGCGGGTCGACGCCCAGCACGTTGTAGATCGTGGCGTGGATGTCTTGCGGCGTGACGGGCCGATCTTTTGGGGCCTCGCCGAGGCGATTGGTCGAGCCGACGATCCGGCCTCCTTTCACCCCACCGCCGCCCATCAGGCAGAACATGGCGTTGCCCCAGTGGTCGCGACCGGGCGTGCCCTTGCCGGCGCCGTCGTTCATCCGCGGCGTGCGACCGAACTCGCCGCACATCACGACCAGCACCTTTTCGTGCAGGCCGCGCTGACTCAGGTCCTCGAACAATGTGGAGACTGCCGCGTCGAGCTTGGGCAAAAAGTCGTCGTAGCCGGGCTGCAGATTCCAGTGATGGTCCCAGCCGCCATAGTGAACGCTGACGAACGTCGCGCCGGCCTCGACCAATCGCCGGGCAAGCAGCGTGCTCTGGCCCCAATTGTTGCGGCCATATTTTTCGCGGAGTTCGGCCGGTTCCGATTGAAGATCGAACGCCTTTCGGGCCGTGTCGCCCGAGATGAACTCGAACGCTTGGCGCTGAAACTTGTCCATCGCGTCCATCGTGCCCGACAGGTCGCCCGCAGTGCGGAGGCGGTCGAAGTGCTGGCGAAGCGCGCGGCGGTTTTCCAGCCGATCGAGCGTCAGTTCTGGCGGCAACTGAAAGTTGCCGACCTTGAAATTGGGATCGTTCGGGTCGCCATCGGTCTCGAACGGACTGAACTCGCGACCGAGGTAATTGCCACTGAAGTAGCCGGGCCGCAGACCGACCGTCGAGGCGTAGGGGATCGCGGCCTGGGCCGGCATGCCCGGTTTGCGAGCCCCGCAGACTTTGCCGGCGATGGCGCCGATGCCCGGGTATTTCGCCATCTGATCGCCGCCGTTGGCTCCGGATCGACCGGTGAGCATCCGGTGGGCGCCGCCAAAGTGGTCGCCATCGTTGTGGTACAGCGAGCGGACGATGGAGAACTTGTCGGCGACCGCCGCTTGGCGAGGTAGCATTTCGCTAATCTCGATGCCCGACACATTGGTCTTGATGGGCCGCCAGATGCCGCGATATTCGGGCGGCGCCTCGGGCTTCAGGTCGTACATGTCGATGTGGCTCGGCCCGCCGTCGAGCCAGAGCAGAATCACGGAGGTGTCTTTCTTCGCTTGACCGGCGGCGGTCGACTCGGCCTTCGCACGGAGCACGTCGCTCAATCCGACCGAAGCCATCCCCGCCACGCCCAGTTGCAAAAAGCTGCGGCGACTGAGTCCATCGCAATACGATCGCGTGCGGCCGGCGTGAACGCGGAACATGGGAAACTCCCCGGAGTTGGACGGAACGCAGGATGATGGCGGGGCGCCGGCAAGTTACCGGAGCAAAATTGATCGGTGGGAGCCCGAAGGCAAGCTCAATGTAAAGGATTGACGGGTCGAAAGTCAATTTAGAGGGCCTAACAATACTTTGGGTGGCCGGGGCTGGATGCGTCCTCGCTGACGGCCCCGGGGCGTGTTTTGCAGTCGTCACGACCCGATTGCAAACGGCGCCGGCTGAGCCAGTGGCGCCCATTCGGGAAGAATCAATCAAACTGACACGCTTCTCCTCGCGACGTTCTAAGCGCACCGAACGCGCTGGTCATTTCCCCTTGACGCACCTAGCCATTGTCCATAACTTTGCCCCACACATCACGCCGCAATCGACTGCGGATTCGCGAAAAACTCAAGCCGAGAAAGGAGAGTCATCCATGGATGGATCCTCTCGCAAAAATAGTCATGCTGCGCACGAGGCGCCGCTTCCCGCCGTTCCGCTTCTCGACATGCAGCGGCAATACGAGCCGCTTCGGGAAACGATTCGGGCCGCCATCGACCGGGTCTGCGAATCGGGCCGGTTCATAATGGGACCAGACTGCGACCAGCTCGAGCAGGGCATTGCCAGCTACACGGGCGCCAAACATGCCATCGGGTGCGCCTCGGGAAGCGATGCGCTGCTCTTGGCTCTCATGGCCATTGAAATCAAACCGGGCGATGAAGTGATCGTGCCCAGCTTTACTTTTTTTGCCACGGCTAGCGCCGTATCGCGACTGGGCGCCGTGCCGGTGTTTGTCGACATCGAGCCGGTGACCTACAACCTCGATCCGGCCGCGATCGCGGCGCGAATCACGCCCGCAACCAAGGCCATCATTCCGGTGCATCTGTTCGGACAGTGCGCCGATATGGACGCGATCCGCGCGGTGGCCGCTGCTCACAACTTGCCGGTGATTGAAGACGCGGCCCAGGCGATCGGGGCCGGTTTGGGAGATCGATCGGCGGGAGCGATCGGCGACATGGGCTGCTTCAGCTTCTATCCGACCAAGAATCTGGGCGGTTTCGGCGACGGAGGCATGCTGACCACCGATAGCGACGAACTGGTGGCGCGGCTGAAGCTCTTGCGGGCTCACGGCATGGAGCCGCGCTATTTTCACAAAGTCGTGGGGATTAACAGCCGGCTCGATTCGATTCAAGCCGCCGTGCTGAACGTGAAATTGCCGCATCTCAATCGTTGGGCGCAGCTCCGCCGGGCGAACGCCGAATTTTATATCGAGCTATTTTGCGAGCATGGGCTCGATCAAATCCTGTCGTTGCCCGTTACCGCGCCTCAGCGCCGCCACGTGTGGAATCAATTCGTGATTCGCGTGCCGGACGGCCGGCGCGACGCGCTGCGAGCTCACCTGACGACGGCGAAGATTGGCTCGGAAATCTATTATCCGCTGGGACTTCACGAGCAAGAGTGCTACAGCTCGTTGGGCTACCCGAAAGGGAGCTTGCCCGAGTCGGAACGGGCGGCGGCTCAGACGCTGGCCATTCCAATTTTCCCCGAGCTTCGCGTACTCGAGCAGCGGGCCGTGGTCAACCGAATCGCCGAGTTCTTCAAAGTCAGCCCGAAGACGCCCAGCGGCGTGAAGCGACCGAAGTTCCTCGACCGGCGGACAGCCGATCGGGCCAATCGGTTCGTGTAAGAATCACCGACAACATTCGGGTCATTGTCCCGTCTTGCGAGAGCTTTTAATTGTCGTCGTCATCGTATTGGACTTCGGTCGTGCGGTGGGCCGACCGGCAGACAATGAGCAGTCCCAACAGGCAGCCCAAGACGACGATCGCGAACGACTTGACGTAGCTTTTCTCGACAACCTCGGGCGCCCCGGCCGCAGCCCAAGCCGACTGGGCGAACCCTAGCCAGGCGATTACCGGGGTGAGAATTTTGGAGCTCGCGCGGCAGAGATGAGTTAGAGGATGCATGGTAGGAATTTGGATGCTCTGCTAGCTGGAAGTCGAATAAAAACGCTGGTTAAAAAACTCCGCTTGCCCAAGTTTACTTGCGCCCGCGGCGTGCGACAAGCATCTTGAGGCGAGCAAACCGTGCCCGGCGCTTACTTCCGTGCGCGGCTCTATTCCGATGACGACGAACCGATGGGTAACGGCAGGTCAAATTGTGCGGCAAGTATCAACGTGCTTAAAACTTAGCCGCATCGATAGTGGTCTTGCGATAAGCCGCCCAACCCGGTAAATAGTTCGCTTCGTTGGCCCAGCGCGCCGCCATGGATCGGCGGGCGTTGACCGGCGATTCCCGCACAATTTAAGGCGCCAAGGATGGGCATCTTCACGCATCGGCTGGCCCTCTGCGAATCGGAGCAGGTCGGCGATGGAACGCGCGTCTGGGCCTTTGCCCATGTGATGAGCGGCGCGATCGTGGGACGCGATTGCAACATCGGCGACCATGCCTTCATCGAATCGGGCGCCAAGCTCGGCGACCGGGTGACCGTCAAGAATGGCGTGCTGATTTGGGACGGCGTCACGATCGGCGACGACACGTTCATCGGCCCGGGTGTCCTGTTCACCAACGATCGGACGCCCCGCAGCCCGCGCATGCCCGAGGTCGCCAAGCGTTATGCATCGGTGGCCAATTGGCTGACGCCGACGACAATTTGCCGCGGCGCGAGTCTCGGAGCGGGCGCGGTGATCTTGCCCGGCGTTACGATCGGCGAACATGCGATGGTCGGCGCCGGCGCCGTTGTCACGCGCGACGTGAATGCTCACGAGCAAGTCGTGGGCAATCCCGCGCGAGTCGTGGGACTGGTTTGCGCATGCGGCGGTCGATTGAACGACGCGCGGCAATGTCTTGTGTGCGGCGTGAAGTTGGCTCCTCGTTCCGTAGTTCATGCCCCGCAATTGCCGCGACAACAACCGTTGCGCAGGTCAGCCTAAAACGAACCGCCCGACGAATGTATCAATCCAAACGCATCATCGCGATCGTTCCCGCGTACAACGAGGAACAGAAGATCGGGCAAGTGGTCGCCCGGACGCCGCGCGATGTCGTGGACCAACTGCTGGTGATCGACGACGGCTCGACGGACCGCACTCCGCAGGTCGCGGCGGCCGGCGGCGCGGAAGTGCTATCGATGGGTCGGGTAGCCGGAGTTGGCGCCGCGCTGCGCGCCGGACTACATCGCGCCCGCGAGCAGGGCTTCGATATCGCCGTCATCATGGCGGGCAACAACAAAGACAATCCGGCGGAGATTCCGCGATTGCTCGATCCGATCGTGGCGGAGACGAGCGATTTGGTGATCGGCTCGCGGTATTTGGGTGGCGGCGGCTATGGCGGCGATATGCCGGCCTATCGCAAGGTGGCCACGCGCATGCACCCTTGGCTGATGAGCTGGATTACGCGAAAGAAACTTACCGAAACGACCAACGGCTTCCGCGCCGTGCGGCTGTCGTGCCTCGACGATTCGCGCGTCCGGCTCGACCAGCGCTGGCTCGACGGCTACGGTCTCGAAGTCTATTTGCTCTACAAGCTGATCACCTGCGGCTACCGGCACATCGAAGTCCCCTGCACTAAAATCTATCCATCCAAGAAGCTCGGTATCACCAAGATGAAACCGATCGTCGGTTGGTGGGATATCTTGCGGCCGGTGTTTTTGCTGGGCCTAGGCCTGCGAAGCTAACCTTCCGATTTCCAACACATTTCACCGTCGAATCACGCTACGGAGCGACCTGTGACGACCGTCAACTTCATCGGCCTCGGACACTGGGGTCCCAACCTCGTCCGGGCGTTCATCAATAGCCAGCGGGCCGAGGTCGGCACGGTGTGCGATTTGTCCGAGTCGCGACTGGCCACGGTGCGGCGAAATATCTCGCCCACGATCAATTGCAGCACGGACGCCAAAGCCACGATCGGCGATCCGGCGGCTCAGGCGGTCGTGATCGCGACGCCGACCGACACGCACTTCGAGCTGACCAAAATGGCGCTCGAGGCGGGCAAGCACGTGCTGGTCGAAAAGCCGCTCGCCAGGAGCGTTGCCGAGGCCCAAGAACTCGTCGCCATCGCGCAGCGGCGGCGACGCGTGTTGTGCGTCGGCCATGTGTTTCTGTTCAACAACGGCATTCGGGCCGTGAAGAATCTCATCGATCGGGGCGACCTGGGCAGCATCCGCTACATCTTTTCGTCGCGCACCAACTTGGGCCCCTTCCGCTCGGATGTGAACGCCTTGTGGGATCTGGGCTCGCACGACGTGAGCATCTTCAACTACTGGCTGGATGCCGAGCCGCTCCAGGTCACGGCTTGCGGCACGTCGTACTTGAATCCGAACGTGGAAGACGTCGTGGTCGCGAACTTCGCTTATCCCGACAAAGTGCAAGCCTGCGTCCATGCGAGTTGGCTCAACCCGCAAAAGGTCCGTGAGATCACGGTCGTCGGCGAACGGCAGATGGTCGTTTGGAACGATATCGATTTAAACGAGCCGGTCCGCGTTTATCACAAGTCGGTCGACGTCGAACGCAGCGAAGCCTATGCCGACTCGTTCGGAACCTTTCGGATGCAAATTCGCAGCGGCGACGTCGTCATCCCTCGGATCGACGCCGCTCAGCCGCTCGACGCCGAGTGTCAGCATTTCCTGGACTGTATCCAGACCGGCGCCAAGCCGATTAATGACGGCCAACTCGGACTGCGAGTCGTGGGGGCCCTCGAAGCCGCCGAGGAGTCCATGCGAAATCGCTCGTTGATGACGCCCGTGGCCCATGCGGCGCGACCCCTGGTTCGCGCCGCCTAACGAACATCGATCGTCGAACCTTTAGCCCCCCATTCCATGCAAATACCCCTCGTTGATCTAAAAGCGCAATACAAGGCGATTCGCGAAGAAGTAAATGCCGCGATCCAGACCGTGCTCGACGAAACGTGTTTCGTCCTCGGTCCGCCGGTCGCTCAGTTCGAGAGCGAGTTCGCGGCTTTTTGCGATACCGATCATTGCATCGGCGTCGCGAGCGGGACGGATGCGCTGCACCTGATTTTCCGCGCTCTTGAAATCGGAGCGGGCGATGAAGTGATCGTGCCGGCGTTCACGTTCGTGGCCAGCGCGCTGGGCGTTAGCCTGGCCGGCGCCAAGCCCGTGCTGGTCGACGTCAAGCGCGAAGACGGCCTGATCGATCCGGCTCAAATCGAAGCCGCCATCACGCCCCGGACGCGGGCCATCTTGCCGGTCCACTTGTACGGCCGCTGCGCCGACATGGACCCCATTGACAAGATTGCCAAGGCCCACGATCTGCTCGTTATCGAAGACGCTTGCCAGGCGCACGGGGCGAGCTACAAGGGTCGGCCGGCGGGTAGCTTGGGGGTCGCCGCGGCGTTCAGCTTCTATCCGGGCAAAAATCTAGGCGCCTATGGCGATGGCGGCGCGATCACCACGGGCGACGCCATACTCGCCGACCGGCTGCGGCTGATGCGCAACTGGGGCTCGCGCAAGAAATATCATCATGAGGAAGTCGCGTTCAACAGCCGGCTCGACAGCGTCCAAGCCGCCGTCCTGCGAGTGAAGCTCAAGCACTTGGCCCAGTGGAATGCTCGCCGTCGCGATCATGCCGCGGCCTACGACAACTTGCTCGACGTTCGGGATGATGTCGTGTTGCCGGCGCCCGTCGAGGCGGGCAGTTCCCATGCCTATCACCTCTACGCCATTCGCGTGCGCGATCGGGCAGAAAAGTTGCAGCACTTCGAGCGGCAAGGAGTTGGAGCGGGCATCCACTATCCGTTTCCCGTGCATCGGCTGAAGGCTTATCAAACGCTGGCGCCCGCGACCCGTTCGCTCGCCCAGTCCGAAGCTTGGGCCGACGAGTGTCTTAGTTTGCCCATGTATGCGGAGCTAACGCACCAGCAGATTCACTATGTATGCCAGCAGTTGCTGGCCCCGCGTCGAGCCCTGGCGGCTTGAGCTTTGAGCGTAAACGATTCGTTTCTATTCCCTCGACGATCTATCGACCCCATTTGGCGACCATCCTGCGCCAACGATGAGCCCGTTTAGAAGCCCTCATAAAACCGTCTCGACGAAGGGGACAATCCCCGGCGGTTTTGTGAGAGCCTTTAGGTTGTCTACCGGTTGAACCGACGCGGCCCATGGACAGCTTTAGCTTCTCACCTCAGCAACGCCGTCGGTTCAATCGGCTCGGGGGCTGGTTGATGCTGCTGGGCGCCGCGCTCGTCGTCGCCGTGGCGATCCATCCCTGCCGCATCGAGCTGGGTCCGATCGTGATCCGCATGCACAGTCTGCGGAATCCGGCGATGCTGCTGTTCCTGGGGTATGTCGCGTGGTGCGTGACATTCGAGGGAGACGGCGTGTGGCTTCGCCGTCCGTTTGAGATCATTCGAGATTTCATTCGCCAGCCTCGCCATCATTTTTATTGGGCGGGCCAGCAGATTCGCGAACTGTGCGGGTTATGGGGTTGGCGACAGTGGGCCATGCTGGGTCTCGCCGCTTCGCAGGCGCTGGCTGCGGTGCTGTATTGGCAAGGCTATCCAGGCTATCTGAACCAACAACAAGTGATGATGCGGGCCGTTTATCGCACTCCCAGCTACGTCAAGGACGGCAAAGAGTTTCCGCTGCTCGAGGGCTTTAGTCGCTGGGTCAGCGAGCAACTGCCGCCCGACGCGCGCATTTTGTTTCACGGCCATACGCCGGCCCTGCGATTTGCTTACGAAGTGTATCCGCGGCGCGTGTTCATGCTGCCGCAAGAGATGCGCTGGATGGCGGAGCATTGGCACGTGCAGCCGCAGCTGTCGAACATTCCTGCCGATCCGCCGCTCGGTTTTTGGGATCGGCGATTGCCTAACGACACGGTCGAGGCGGCCGACTTCATTCGCGAGCACCGAATTACGCATGTGGTGACGTTCGACGAAACCGACGCCTCGGTCTGTCGCGTGGAGCCCGCGCCATGATCGACCCGAGCGGGGCCATCGTGTTTCTGCTGGCGATCTCAGGCATCGGTCTGGTGCTCAATGCGTGGCTTCGCGCCGAGTCGGGCGAAGCGCCCCCGGTACTGGCCGATGGCTGGTCGTTTCTGCTGGGCGCGGCGGCGGTTGGTTTGGCGCTGCACTTGCCGCTCGCCATCGATGGCCGAATCACCCACGCGAGTTTCATGGCTGTCGCGCTCGCCGGCGCTTTGGCTTGGTGCTGGATCATCGCCGGCCAATTGACCGGCCGGCGGCGGTTGCAGCTACCGGCTTGGATCGCGGACTTGCCCCGCCTGGCTCGGTTGGCGCTGCTCATCGTCGTGGGCAGCGGCGTCGTGCATTGCATGTTGTCCAAGATTGCCGGATACGATGCGCGGACGATTTACGCTCTCAAGGCCCGGGTGCTCTACAACATCGGTTCGATCGAGGGAGAAGACTTCAACGACCCGACCCGAGTGCATTTCAACCCCACGTATCCGATGGCGTTGCCGCTGCTCGAATCGCAGTTGTATTGGTCCGCCGGCAGTTATGGCGACCAGGGGCTGAAATTCATCTTCCTGTCGTTCTCCTTGGCGCTGGCGAGTGTCCTTGCGTCTCAAAACGGGCGATTCGAAAACAAGTCGATTTCGGCGCTGACGGCCTTGCTGTTTTTGCTGACCCCGATTGTTTTGAGCGGATTCGAGGGGGCTGGTCTGTCGGGTTCGGCCGACGTGCCGGCCGCCGCGCTCATCTTCGCCGGCGTGATGGAAGTTTCTCGCTGGTTGACGCGACCCAGTTGGCGGCCGGCCGTCAGCGCCGCTTTGTTGCTCGGCGCGGCGGCGGCGACAAAGGCCGAAGGAACGCTCTGGATCGTGGGCTGCGGCGCGGCGCTGGCCATTGCCGTCGGCCTGAGACGGGTTCGGATCGAACGGCCGAAATGGCGATCCGCCGAACTCGGAATCGGATTGTTGGTGGCGCTGCTGGCCATGTGCGGGGCCGTTCATTTGCGGATTCACCCCAGCGGTTACTATCTGTCATATTTGGCGACACTGGATGCGCGGTGGTTGCGTCTCTTGGCGGGCCGGCCGCCGATTGTGCTATGGTACGTCGCGTGCGAATTTTTTCGCGTTCAATTTTGGAACCTCATCTGGCCCTGCGTCTTCGGTTCGCTGCTCCTGCTCAAGCGGGGTCGATTGCCGCCCCATGTTTGGTTCTGGCGCCTCACGGCTGCCGGCATGGCGGGCACGTATTTCGTCGTGCTGATCGTCACGCCGCTGCATGTTTATTATCAACTCATGACGTCCGTGACGCGTCTGATGCTGCATTTTTATCCACTGGCCGTGCTGATCATGTCCGAGCAGATGGCGGCCTCGGGTTGGACGAAGCATGTTTCGGCATTGTTGACGACCCGATCGACGGAGGAAGATGCATCGCTGAATGTTGGCGACCGCAATGTTGCCGTGTTGCCACCCGCGAAGGCTGCTTAGAAGCATGATTGACTAGCCTTGTTTTTTGGTTGTGTTGACTCGAGAGCAGGGGGCTGACGCCCACGGCTCGCCACGTTTTTTCAACTCCCGACTCCCGACTCCCGACTAACTTTGCCCCTTGCGACTTCTCACCCGCTACGTCCTGCTCGAGATCATCAAGGTGTTCGCCGTCACGCTGACGGCGATGACCTTGTTCATGATTCTCGTGCTGATCTCGAAAGAAGCGTACTCGCAAGGACTGGGGCTGAAGCAAATCTTGCTGCTGATTCCGTATCTGCTTCCCGAGGCCTTGCGTTACGCCGTGCCCGGCACGCTCTTGTTCGCGGCCTGCAGCATCTATGGGCGGATGGCGTCGTCGAACGAGATTGTGGCGATCAAAGCCAGCGGCATCTCGCCGCTGACGATCTTGTATCCCGTTTGGGGGTTCGCGTTCTTATTGAGCTTGGCCGCCGTGTGGCTCAATGACGCCGCCAGCTCTTGGGGCCGCGACGGCACGCGGCGCGTGATCGTCGAGTCGGTCGAAGACATTATCTACGCCAAGCTCCAGCAGCAGCGGAGCTATAGCACAAAGCAATTTTCGATCGACGTCAAACGAGTCGATGGCCGGCGACTCGTTCGCCCGACGTTTACATTCAACGCCAACGACGATAGCCCGCCGGCCACGATCACTTGCGAAGAGGGAGAGATTCGCAGCGACCTGAAGGCCGGCACGTTGCGGATCATCTGCCGTAGCGGCACGGTCGACGTTGGTGGCGTGCGGGCCATGTTTCAGGATACGCAGGAATACGTCATCCCGCTTGACGAAGCCAGTCGCCACGGCGCGAAGCCCGCCTCGGAACTCGCGCTGTATCAAGTGCCCGGCGAAGTAAAAACGCAGCAACAGCGAATCGATCAACTGAAGCAAGACTTCGCGCTGAAATCGGCCGAAGCCATGGCGACAGGCGATTTCGCCAGCCTCGCCGGCGGCCAGTGGTCCAGCGACCTTCGCCACCTGAGCGAAGAGCGGGTTCGCTATTACCGGCTGCTGATCGAGCCCGACCGTCGCTGGGCCAATGGGTTCAGTTGTTTTTTCTTCGTGCTGCTTGGCGCCCCGATCGGCATCATGCTCCGCAATTCGGATTTTCTCACCAGTTTTTTCATTTGCTTTCTGCCGATTCTGCTCGTGTATTATCCGCTGCTGCTGTTGGGCTTGGAGCAAGCCAAGTCGGGCGTGTTGCCGCCGTGGTCGGTCTGGACGGGCAATGTGATCCTGGCCGTGTGCGGCGTGCTGGCAGTCGCCCGAGTGCGGAGGTATTAGCGTAGGTCAGGCATCCTGCCTGAAGCAGGGAACGCGCAGCCTGCGGGACGACTTAAGCTTGGGGTTGGCGACAACACTGCGTCAGGCAGGATGCCTGACCTACGGCGAGCCGGCTTCGTAATTGTCGGCCGCCGTCCAATCGGCCGGCGCCTTGAGTTGAGGTCCGGGCAAGATCCAAATCTCGCCATAGAGATCGTTCTGCTCGACCCGCGCGTGCTGATGGCGGACCAGCTCCAGAATCGCCAGAAACATGCCGATCACGGTCGACTTGTGCTTCAGCGGCCGGAACAATTCGGTGAACGCGATCCGGCCGTGCTCGGCCAGCCGCGCGTGTAGCTGCTCCATATAGACGTGAATGGGCGTCTCGTCGTAAACGATGCTCCGCGGTACGGCCGACTCTTTTTCGCGCAGAATGCGGGCGAACGCGCTGACCAAGTCCCATAGCTCGACCTCGCGGATTGGCTCGAGCGCCGGGTCTTTGCTGGGCGTCGGCAAATCGTTGGCCAATCGCGGATAACGCTGCTGCCAGTCGCGGCTCCGCTCTTCGAGAATTGCGGCCGCATCTTTGAACTTTTTGTATTCCAGCAGCCGCTCGACCAGTTCGTGGCGCGGATCTTCGAGCGGGTCCTCGATCTCTTCGCTTCGCGGCAAGAGCATCCGCGACTTGATTTCGATCAGCGTGCTGGCGACGTCCAGAAAATCACCGACCATGTCCACGTCCAACTGCTCCAGCACATCCAGGTATTCGAGAAACTGGTCGGTGATCGGCGCAATCGGAATCTCGGTGATCGCCACCTCGTGCTTCCGCACGAGATACAGCAGCAGATCGAGCGGGCCGCGAAAAATTTCCAGATCGACCGAGAAATTCATGGGGCGCCTTTAAAATGGTTCAGCCGGCCCAAGCCGCAAAGCTTGGCCAATGGGATTATCTTCGACGATTGGCGCAGCCCGACTTAAGCGATGCACGGGCGAGTAACGGCGTGCTTGCCCAATTTGAGCAAGCGACCAGGCCATGCGTCCGAAAACCGGACGGTTTTGCCTATCCGAACGAAATTCATCGAATCCTAACAATTATTTTGGCAAAAGGGGGGTTTGACGTTAGAATGGCGGCTCAGGGGTTACTCACGGAAAGGGTCAACAAGCGTCGCTTCTTGCAGATCGATTCATCCGCCGGGCGGCAACTCCCGGCCCTGCCTGCTGGCAAATCATTCGCATTGCTGGCGGCTCGCCACGGGGCCGATTCGGACGTGGCGCCGAAGGGACGTCGATGGTACCGATCAAAAACAGACACACCGGCAAGATCATTCACAGGGTCGCCGCCGACTCGTTGGTCGGCGCCAACTTGGCCGGAGTCAAGCTCCTGGGCGCCAATCTGGCTGGGCTCGATCTGACCGGCGTCTCGCTCATGACCAGCGATCTGCGCGACGCGGATCTTCGCGGCGCGATTCTCACCGGCGCCTCATTGAAGGCCGCCGGCTTGGATGGCGCGATGCTCACCGGCGCCATGATGAAGAAGGCCGACCTCGGCGAAGCCATGCTGGCCGGCTGCAATCTCAGCAAGGCACAATTGCAAGGGGCCATCCTGCGTTACGCCAAAATGCAAGACGCCAATTTCGAGGAAGCCGACCTCACCGGCGCCGATCTCAGCCTAGCCGACGGCCGGGCTAATTTCTTCAAGGCCAACCTGACTCGATCCGACCTCCGCGGCGCCGATCTGACCGGCGCCAATTTCATGGGCGCCAACCTCGAACGGGCCAACATGACCGGCGCTCAAATGAGCTGCGTCCGGCTCGCCCACGCGAAAGTCGACGGCGCGCTCGACTCCCACGGCCGCCCGATGCACAACCACGTGGCCGGCAAGGTGCATCGGCCCTGGTGGCAATTCTGGGGATAGCCGGGAGGGGAGCGTGAAGCTCGGCAAGCTAGCCCTTCATCCACTCGGTAAGACCGCGAAGCGCGCGGACATAAATCTCATAGTCGAGATGATAATCGTCGGCCAAGCAAAATAGCTTTCCTTTGAAATTCGGGGTGGCCAAGCCGCGGCGGCGATCGAACGCCTGCACTTGGGGCGACCCGCGCTGCTCGGCCAGAAAATAACCGGCGATCGCTCGCGCCTGCTCGACGAAGATCGGCCAGCAGCTACGCAGCCCGACGGTTTCCGTCAGGAACGCCAAACCCGGCTCGCGACGGTGAAAAATACAAAACAACAAAGCGTCGTCCAGCCGCGCGCCAGCGGCATCCAACTCGGGCAACATCGGATACTTCCGAGCAAAGCCCGTCGCGAAGATCACCGCATCGACCGGCTCCGGCGAATGGCTCGAATCGGCGAATCGGGCGACGCCCCCCTCGAGGTCAGTGACTTGCGAACGCGGAATCACGCTTCCCTCGCGAATCGCTCGCACGACCCCTCGGTCCGAGATCGGCAAGCGATCGTTCAGTCGATATCGCGGACGAGTCAGGCCCAGGCTGCGGAAGCTGCCGATCGCCATCCGCCGCATCGCGTGAAAGTAAGTCAAGCCGATCCAATCGGGGACACCCCGCGACTGAGCCCCGAGATGGTCGCACGGTATCCCTCCGACGGTTTGCGGAATGATCCAAGGACTGGTCCGAATCGCAAGTAACATGCGCTGGGCCGTGCCGCTGATCTTTTCGGCGATGTCCGATCCCGAATTGCCAACGCCAATCACGAGCACTCGTTTGCCGGCGTAGCGACTGGGATCGCGATACTCCGACGAATGAATGGCAGGAATGCCTGCGGCGAGAGCCTGTTTCCGCAGCAACTCGGGAAAAACCCGATGTCGCCGATTGTGGGAGCCCGTGGCGACGACGATGGCCCGATACTCTTGCTGCCGGGTCTCGGTTCGGTCGGGACTGTTGAACGTGGCAAGCCAGGCGCCGCTGTCTGTCTTGCTGGCCGTTTCGAAGTGGGTCGAAAAACGGATGTGAGGCGTCAGTTTTTCGGAGTCCGCGAACTCCGTCAGGTAGGCGTGGACCTGGCTATGTTCCGGATAGTTCGGCAAATCGCCCGGCATCGGTTTATCGAGATGCGTCGTGAACCGCGAGGTGACCGTGCGGAGGCCTTCGTAGACCGAACTGACGGGATTCGACTGATCCCAGATGCCACCCAGGTGCGCGTGGCCTTCGACACCTGCGAAGGGAACTCCCGCTTGCCGCAGCGCCGCCATCCCGGCCAAGCCGGCCGGCCCCGCGCCTACCACGAGCACCGGCAAATCCGATCGCACAGTGCCAACCGCCGTCGAGGCGGCATCGCACGGCTGAGCCAGCCAATCGGCCAACTCCTTGGACGCTTTCGCTTTCATGGGTCGGCAAGAGCGTGGGTGATTACTTCGTCATTCGTCATTCGTCATTGATTCGACATTCGCCATTAGACATTCGTCATTCATTCAACTCTCCTCAACACACTATCCCGGTGCCCGGTCAGGCCTTCCTTTTCCGCCAGTAGCCGAATGTCTTTGGCGATGCTGGTCAGGCCGGCTTTGGTGTAGGAGATCACGCTGTTGCCGCGCAAAAAATCGTTGGCCGACAGTCCGCTCGCGAACCGAGCCGTGCCGCCCGTGGGAAGCACGTGCGAGGGGCCGGCGGCGTAATCGCCGAGCGCGACCGGGCTGTAATGCCCAAGAAACACCGCGCCCGCATGAGCGATTTTTTCTAGCAGCCGCTCCGGATTTTCCGTGGCGATGTGCAAATGTTCGGCGGCGATCTCGTCGGCGAGCGCCGCCGCTTCGCACTCGTCTCGCACCCGCACGAGCGCCCCAAATTGCTCGAGACTCTGCCCGGCCAAATCTCCACGATCCAGGTGGGCCAATTGCCGAACGAGCTCCGCCGTCGTTTCACTGAGCACGCGATCGCTCCAGGTGATTAATATGCTCGCTCCCGGCGCGTGCTCGGCCTGCGCGATCATGTCGGCGGCCGTGAAATCGGCCCGGGCGCTGTCATCGGCGATCACGACGACTTCGCTCGGCCCGGCGATCGAGTCGATATCGACGTCGCCGTAAACATAGCGCTTGGCGAGCGCGACGAATAGATTGCCCGGGCCGACGATCTTATCGACTCGCGGCAGACCGTCGATGCCGTAGGCCAACGCGGCGACTCCCTGAGCTCCGCCGAGCCGATAAACTTCCGTCACTCCCAACTCATGACACGTGGCCAGCAGGTCGGCGTTGTAAGCGCCCAGGGGTGTCGGTGGAGCCATCAGGGCCAATTGCTTCACGCCCGCCGCTTGCGCGGGCACGACGGTCATCAGCACCGTGGAGGGATACGCCGCGGCGCCCCCCGGCACGCAGATGCCCACCCGCCCCAAGGGCAAATATCGCTGCCGCAGATAGCTGCCATTTGGCCCCTCGACGCGCGTGTCGCGCATGAGCAGGGCTTGTTGAAACTCGAAAATCCGTTCGCGAATCCGCCGCACGGCGCCGAGAAATTCGCCCGAGGCCTTCGCATGGGCCGCCGCCAATTCCTCGGCAGGCACGCGAAGCTTGTCGCGCGTGAGCTCGGCCCGATCGATCCGAGCACTATATTCCAACACGGCCGGCAACCCACGGGCGCGAACGTCGGCGCAGATTCGCTCGACAACTTGGGCTGGACTGAGCGCCTCGCCAAATACCTCGACCGTCCGCCGCCGCCCCGCCTCGCTAACGACGTTGCCGCGCGGACTAAGCCGCTCGCGGAGCCCGGCAATCGCCACGCCAACATCGTCCTGGCGAGTATCAATGCGGGTGATGAGCATGGGCGAGTGGCGGGTAGGTCAGGCACTCTGTGCCTGACGATGGCACTGACATTGATCGCGGGGGGTGGTTTACGACTCATTTTGACCGGCGGGGCGAAGGAACGGAAGTAGCCAGCAACGGCGGTCGAACGTGGATGGTCGACGTTCGTTTCGTCTGCCCCAGCCGCCACTCGCCACTCAACGTTCGCCACCCACCACTCGCCACGCTCTTTCACTTCCATCTTCCCGCCAGCGCCGCCATCGGCTCCGCCAGCGATTGCAATCGCGGCAACCGCACGGAGCCACGATCTTGAAACGATTGCAGGGCCATGACGCCGTAATCGGTGATGCGATCGACGCCCCGATCGATCAGCAAAATCTCAGCGCACGGCTTCACGCGCGACTCGCCGTCGTCTTCGTAAATGTGAGCCGGCAGATCGTTCAGATCGCGATACAACCGGCCGCCCAGGTTCCAGCCCGTTTCGCTGAACGTTTGCCCAAGCAGACAGGCGACGACGAACGCCGAGTTGCCCCACAGGTATCCGTCGTGATCGGGCTGCGGCTGTTCCTCGAAATCGAACCGCTCGACGGGACTCGTGTTTCGGCCATAGGGCATTCGCAGGAGGAACCGGGGCGCCACGAGCCCCAACGACGTGGCTTCGGGAAATTGCCGTAGCGCGTCCCAAAGCTGCGCGGCCGCTGGCGCCGGTTTGCCCCAGTCGTCCGGATCGGGCGTATCGGCCAGCGCATCGGCGCCGAACACGCTTGGATTGGCCCCGGCCAAAAATGGCGCCCCGGCCCTGGCCGCGATCTGGGCGATCGCGCCGAGCATCAGCACATCCGGCTCGTTGGCGCCAAACTGATAATTGCCGAGGAGCAGCGTCCACGGCGCCGCGCCGGGCGGAATGTCGGTGAGTGTCTTAAAAAACGCCGAGCGGTTGATCTGTTCGACGTTCGCCAATTCGCTGCCCAGCGCCGCCTTGCTGCAATCGAGCAAATAAATCTTCAACTCGCGGCCCGTCTCCAGCCGCCGCGTGAGCATCTCGATCGAACGCCACGCCGACTCGACGGCCTGAAAGTTCGGATGGTGCAGGATGGCGCGCATTCGATCGGCGGCCAGCTCATCGACGGCGTCGACCAATTCGCCCAATCGTGGGTCGGCCGCCGCTAGTCGATGCGGCTCGACAATCTTGGCCAACAGTTGTTGAAACGCATCCGGTCGCCGCTGCACTGTCGGACGCGAGGAGGGCAGGCCGCCCGACCGATCATCGTCATCTTGCCCCAGCAATTGATCGAGCCACTCGCCCCCCGACGCCGGCGCCGCATCCGCCGCGGATGGCGAACCACTCTCGCGTCCCCCTTTTCCTGTTCCCTCGTCCCCTGTTCCCGTATCCCCTGACCCCTTGTCCGCCTGACTCTTTTCGGCCGCCCACTTCTGCACTTCCTCCGCCGCGGCCGCGAACGTTTTCGGATTCTTCAAGCGGTTGCGAGTCACGCGTAGCGTCTCAAACAGCGGCAATTGCTCGTAGAGATGATCGGGATGGAGATCGTCCCATTCCTTGAGCTCGAGCCTGATCGCCGAGCCATCGGGATGCATGCCTGGCAGGTTGACGGTCGGCCGCATTTTTTGAAATAGCTCTTCGAGATTGTCTCGATCGACGGCAATGGGCCGCTTCAAGGGTCCGGCTGGCGTTTCGTTTTGCGAACTTCCTTCGCCCGAAAAATCGCCGATGACCAAAATACGAAACGGCTGGTCGTCCGATCGCTCGGTCGTGGCCGGACTGGGCGAAGTCGTCGAGCCGACGAACATCGATCCGAAGGAAATTTGCTTAGCCATCGCGGGCTGCTCCAGCGTTGGTTGGTGAATCGTGCATTTGAGTGAGTCGGCCGACTTAACCGCTGTTAACTGGCTACTATCCTACGTTCACTTCGGTTGACTAACAATAAATACCCTCTAACCGGCCCTGGTGGCCGTTGTTGTTCAGAACGTTGGCCGCCTGCTCAGCGGGCGACCTTCATAACCACCCGTGAAACTGCGTGGAGGTCAGTCTGGCTAACGAAACCGGCGTTTTTCATTTGACGGCCAACTGTGGGCTCGGTCCTGGTTCGGCACGCGAGATGCTTGTTGAGAGTCGTTTCCGCAGGCGGCCGTCGTGCTGCGGCTTAAGATTCTGAGTTTCAATAACAGGAGTTCATGTCATGCGCCGCACGACATTCATCGGGACGACAATAGCTAGCATGCTAATGGCCGGTAGTTTAACATTCGCAGCCGGTGCTGGGGGCGGAGGTGGGGCAGCGGGTGGCGGGGGTTCGGGCGGTGGCGGAGCTGGCAGTGGCGGTGCAGGCAGTGGGTCGAGCGGCGTCGGCTCAGGGGGCTCAGGCGCCGGGGTCGGCGGCATCTCGGGGCCAGGCACGGCTGGATCAGGCGCCGCTGGAGCGGCGGGGCATAACGGCTTGCCCAACAGCGCGGGTCAGAGCGGCGCCAATCCGGGGGCTAACTCGGGCGCTGGCGGCACGGGCTCCGGGCTAGGCAACGCCGGTTCCGGACTTGGAGGGACGGGCGCGGGCCAGGGAGGCTCTGGAAATGGCCTAAACGGTTCAAACGGGAGCGTTGGCGGCGGCTCAAGTGGCACCGGGGTCGGGGGAGTCGGCTCGAACGGAGCTGGAACGGGGAATAATTCTGCCGGCGGATCAGGCGCGGCGGGCACCCCGAACAGCAATCCGTCAGGGGCTGGCGCATCGAACAACAACAACGGCGCCCTGGGAAACGCCCAAAATAACAACGGAACTCCGGCAAGCGCTCAAAACAATAGCGGCAGCCTTCAGGGCCCCTTCCAGGGAAACAGCGGTCAAGCCGGCGCCGGACAGGGAAATGCCAATAGCGTTAACGGAATCGGAGCCAATGGCACGGCGAGCGGCGCTGGTGGCGCCACTGGAAATTCAAATACCAATGGCGCTTTCCAGGGCCAAGGCAGCGGCCTCGGCGATACGACAGGTGTCGGCGGAAATTTTCAGGGCCAAGGCAATACCAATGGAAATAACGGGGGCGCTGGCCAAAACCAATTCGGAGCCAATGGCGCTCAAAACCCTAACGGCTTTAGCGGGACTACCGGCGCATCTGGCGGATCGAACGACGGACCTAACGGCTCAAACAGCATGATGTCGCGCCAAGTCGGCCCCGATTGGCGCATGCAGTTTTACCAAGGCCGCTATTGGTATTACACGCCGTCCAATCAATGGATGTACTACGGCAATAACACATGGCAGATGTTTGCGCAGCCAACGCCGTCGGTTGCGACGCGGACGACCACGGGCCCTTACACCTCCGGCTATCGAGGCGCGAATTTGAACGGCCAGAGCTCTGCGGGGAACGAGGGCGTCTACAACCGTGACGCGGCTACGGACACGACATCTACCCTCCGCGACAACCCGCTCAATCGTTCCCGATCGCAACCCAATGCCGCAGGCGCGGGTAACATCCTAAGTGATGGTCCAAATGCTGGAGTTAACACCGGAGCTGGCGCGACGCCGAATAGAGGCGGCTCGATCGCGCCGGCGAATCCGGCGCCAGCCCCAGCTGGTGGCTAAGTACGCCGGCGTCGAAAACTTGCAAGGCCAACGCATCGGAAGTGGGACGACCATCTCAGCATGGCCGTCCTTTTTCTTTTTCAACCGGCTTCCTTGCGCGTGGATATGCGGTCGCGCCGCGAGGCAACTATCTGGCGCTCCCAGTGAGGCCCCCGCAAAATTGACGGTTCGGCAGCCGGCATGAAAATTGGCAGTGCGCCCACCACGCTCGCCTCACCCTCTCGCCATTGCCGGTTCGCAATGGAAGTCAAAATCTGCTCGGCAACGGCGAGTGAGTCGCGTGCCTGGGCGCCGGTGACGCGCGGCGCCCGGCCCGTCAGCACGCTCTCGACGAAATCCTGCTGCTCTAGTAGCAATGCGTTTTCCGGCGACGCTTCCAATTCGCGGACCGGCAGCACGGCCGAGAAAAAGTTCTGCTGGAGATACTGCCGGCGTTCGAGCGTCGGCGGTTGATTTTTCGCTTCGTGCTCCCAAAGAGCCTCGGCCGGCTCGACGACCGTCGCGCGGCGAGTGGAAAAATCGACGCTCACATTGGCTCGCGGCGACCAAATTTGCATTTCGCGCCGGGGTCGTGGGCTAACTCGCGAAGCGCTCAGATGCGCCACGCAGCCGTTCTCGAATTCGACGTACGCCTGGGCGACATCCTCGTGCGGACCCATCACCGACATGCCCGCCGCCGACACTTGCCGGACACGCGAACCAGCCAGCCACATCGCGACGTCCAGATCGTGGATCATCAGATCCAGCACGACACCGATATCGGTCGAGCGGAACGTGTATCCGCTCGCGCGGGTCGCTTCGATGTACCGAGGCCCTTGAGTCAGCGGAAGCACTTGCTCCAACGCCGGGTTGAACCGTTCGATATGCCCGACCTGCAACACGAGTCCATGCCAATTAGCGGCCCACACCAGCTCCTCGGCTTCGGCCAGCGTGACGGCGAGCGGCTTCTCGATGAGCAGATGGATTCCCTGACGAAGCAGCTCCACGCCGATCGCGTGATGCAAGGTGGCGGGCGCGGCGAGAATCGCGGCGTCGACTTTGCCCGCCAGTTCGCGATAGTCGGCGTAGTCCGCGGCGCCCGTTTCCGCGGCGACCTGGCGGCGCGATTCGGCGACGGGATCGACGATGGCCACCAGTTTGGCGTTGGGAACTCCGGCGAGCAGACGAGCGTGGATGCGCCCCAAATGTCCGGCGCCGATCACGGCGATTTTAAGCGTTTTCGCGGCAGTCATGGCGCAACCCGAATAGAGATGGATTTTTTATCTGTTCGAATTTAGCCGCGTTCGCTCGCGATGCGCGATCTTTTTGCTTCTAAATAAGCGCGTCGCAAGCGAATGCGGCTAATGGAACTCTATATTTCTTCACGCCGCACGGCGGCGTTCGCGGGCGCGGCCGTGTTTGCCTTCTTGTTGGTCTTGGATGAACCCCAGCAGGGCGTTCACGTGCGGCAGCAGTTGCTCGTTCGACCGCAAAATCTCTCGGGCATGATCCAATCCCACCTTGGCGCGATAAATCAGCCGATGAGCTTCAGCCAAGCAGTGGATCGTCTCGGTCGAAAAATTGTTGCGCTTGAGCGCCACGACATTGATGCATCGCGGCCGAGCCGGACAACCTTCGGACAGCATATACGGAGGCACGTCGTGCAACACCCGGCTGATGCCCGCGACGAACGAGTAGCTGCCGATCGTGGCATAATGATGCACGGCCACTCCGCCGGATAGCGAAGCGTGATCGTGAACGCGGACGTGGCCGCCCAGCAGTGTGGCATTGGCGATGATGATATGGTCGCCCAGCCGGCAATCGTGGGCGACGTGCGAACAGGCCATTAGAAAATTATTATTGCCGACGATCGTGAGTCCTTCTTCTTTTTCGGTGCCCCGATTCACTGTGACCGACTCGCGAAACACATTGTTGTCGCCGATCACCACTTGCGTATCGCCGCCGCGATAACTGACATCCTGCGGATGACCGCCGATCACCACGCCGGGAAACAGATGGTTGTTTTGGCCGAGCGTCACGCGGCCCATCAGCGTGACGTTGTTTTCGAGCCGCGTGCCGCGGCCGATTCGCGCGTCGGGACCGATCACGCAGAAAGGGCCGATCTCGACGTCGTCGTCAATCTCGGCCCGGGAATCGATCGATACGTTGTCGGCGATGCGAGTGTTCATCGTCTATCTCCGCGGCGTGGCCGCTATGTCGGAATGACTGAATAATCGATTGCCAATGTCTGTAAAACGCGTCGCGAGCGAACGCGGCTATAGGGCTTAAACCGCTGTTGTCCGAAACTCCCGACTCGCGACTATTTTGCCTTATGCGGATCTTCGTCGGCTGTCGATCCGCTCGCCTTCCATCAGTAGCACTCGGACGAGCTCGGCGTTGAGCCGGTGGCCGCTGCGATGAGCGACAAAATGGCCGATCAGGTCGCAACCCGCGAGAGCCAGATCGCCGACCAGATCGAGCATCTTGTGCCGGACGCATTCGTCCTGGAACCGTAGCTCGTTGTCGATCGGGCCGTCCGTGTCGAACACAAGCAAGTCTTTGAGCGTCGCCCGGCTGCCCAGCCCTTGCTCGAGCAGCCAATCGGCTTCGGTCTTGAGCATGAACGTGCGGCAGTTGGCCAGCTCGTGGCGAAACGTGTCGGGCGAGATGGCCAGTTGTAGTGTCTGGCGGCCGATCGCGCTGCCAATTCCGTAGTCGAGCCGATATCGCACGGTCAGCTCGCCTTGCGGCGAGGGCCGTGCCTCGATCCAGCTTTCGTCGTTGCCGACCCGGGTGATCTCACGCACCCGCAGCAGCGACCGCTCGCTCTGTTGGACCACGACGCCCGCCTGCTCCAGGCAGTCGACAAACGGTTGGCTCGAGCCGTCGCAGCCGGGAAGTTCCGGCTGATCGACCCACACCTCGCAGTTGTCGATCTGCAAACCGGCCAGCGCGGCCAGCACATGCTCGGTCATTTCAACTGTGGCGCCTTGCGAGCGGAGCGTCGTTCGCCGCGGCGTCTCGATCCGGTTGACGACGGCCGCCGGAATGGCGACCCGCCGGGCCAAATCGGTTCGCACGAACACGAGTCCCGTGTTCTCCGGAGCGGGCCGAAATTCGACCCGCACGTCGCGGCCGCTCCAGTATCCAAAGCCCGTCAGCGACACCGGACTGGCGATCGTTCGCTGTTTGCGCGTGGGGTAACTCAAGGCAAGACCGTTCGTCCGTGAAACAGGAACCGTGAAGAGCCAAACCGAAGGGTCGCGCTAGACGGGCCATCCATGGCCGGGCCGGCGCGATTTACGGTAGCACGACGAGCAGCCGACTATTCTCGAACGCCTTGGTTCGGACGCACGTTGGTGGCGGCCGGACCGGCTGTCGAGCGATTCAGGTTTGTCGTGACAGCCGCGGTCATGTCGAACTGCTTGTCGACGAAGACGATCGGGCGTTGAATGCTGCGGAGGATTTCCTGCGGATCGCTGCCGTCGATCGGCTTGCTGTTGTAGCGGATCACGAGGGCAATGTTGTACTTGCCGGAGATCTGCTTGACCGCGTCTTCGACTTCTTGATAGGTGCGCAGATAGATCTTGCTCTGGCGCTCCATGATGTCCTTGTTCTTAAGCTGCTTCTGGACGTTGAAGTCGGCTTGCAACTTGGCGACCGTGGCTTCGAGTTCGTGGAACTTGGCCGAGTCGGGCTTCATGCCTTTGAGCTCGTCGACCTGCCGGTTGATGTCCATAGCCTGATTTTTAAAGGCCTTTTCGGTGGCTTCGATTTCGGCTTTGAGCTGATCCATCTGCATCTTGAATCGGTTGTCTTGCTCGAACACGACACCGATGTCGATCACGGCGATGTTCTGGCCGTTGGCGGTGACATTGCCGCCGGGGGCTCCGCCTTGACCGTATGCCAAACTGGCCAGCGAAACTCCGACGACGAGAACGGCCACGAGCGCGGCCGAGACAAGAGTGGTCTTCACGTTAAGCGCTCCTTGCTAATTTGCGGCATGTCATCCATGACAGCGCGGTCGGTCGCCCCGTGCGACGACGCGGCACTCGATTCCGCCCCCGACAGCGAAGGGCCCAAGGAGGCAAAATCGAGGCGGCATTGTGCCGAGAACCCCGGAGTGCGTAAAGGCCAAAAAAGGATGGTAGTGCTAAATTTATCAATCCGGATTGGCGCAATATCTAAAGTCACGAATGTCGAATGACAAAAGACTGAATTCAGCCGCGATCGCTTGCGGCGCGCTTCGTCTTCCCTTCGTCATTCGATCATTAGGCATTCGTCATTGATTAGACACTGGGTATTTCGTCATTTGAATTTCACTACCTCGGCGGATCGAGCGTGATTTCCGCGGTGATTTCTTCCTTGCCGCGTTTCACGACGACCGGCACTTTATCCCCGCCGTGATGCTTTCGCAGGGCGCTATCGAAATCCTCGAGATTGCCAATCTTGCTTTCTCCGAGGCGGATAATGATGTCGCCGGTTTTTAACCCTCCCTTTTCCGCCGGACTCCCCTTGGTCACGCCGTTGAGCGAATAACCCGGCTGATCTTGGCTGAAATCGGGGATGCTGCCGAAATAAGGGCGATCACCCTGGGGGCCGGCCATGTGCGCGGCCGACACCTTTGACTCGGCGAACTGCGGCCGCTCCGGCGTTTCGGCCAGCGCCACGGCGATCTCCGCGACCAGCTGCGCGACGCGACGCATTCCCGGCACATTCAGCTTGTCCGCCGTGTCGCTGGGGCGATGGTAGTCTTTGTGCGAGCCGGTGAAAAAATGCAGCACGGGCAGGTTCTTGCCGTAAAACGAAGCATGATCGCTCGGCCCAAATCCGCCCGGCTGCCGCGTGATCTTGAAGCCATAATGGGCGTTCACGCGATCGATCAGCGGGTCGAACACGGGGGACGTGTCGTTCGCGTAAACGATCAGCTTGTCGTCGCTGAGCCGGCCGACCATGTCCATGTTGAGCATGGCGACCGTCTTGTCGAGGGGCATGAGCGGATTGCGGACGTAGCGTGCGCTGCCGAGCAGGCCTCGTTCCTCGCCGGTGAAGGCAATGAACACGATGCGTCGCGGCAGTTTTTTCTCGCGGCCGGCTAGCTCCCTCGCGATTTCCAATAGCGCGGCCGAACCCGAGCCGTTGTCGTCGGCGCCGGGATGGATCGCATGCACGCCCGGCGCCGCCGAGTTGGGGCCACCGAAGCCCAGATGATCGTAATGGGCGCCGATCACGAGCGTTTCATCGGCCAGGGGGCCTTCGCCTTCGAGGACGCCAATTACGTTTTTGGCGGCGACTTGAGTCCGCTTGAGGCTCGTTTCTCCGACGATTCGCCATCCGGTCAGCTCACGGCTTTGCGGTTTCGGGCCGTCGTCGATCTGTCGCTCGAGCGCCGCCATGTCGACGCCGATCGCGGCCTTCACGATCGGCTCGATCGCCGCGCGGTGACAGTGCAGCACGGGAAATTCCCGGCCGTCTGTTTCTTCGCCGACGCGATCGAACGGCAGAATCCGATCGTGCTCGCCCAGCAATTGCTTGCCGCGAGTCGTAATCTGCTCGGTCAATTCGGCGACCTGCGCTGCTTGCTTGGCGACTTGGTCGCGCGTCGGGTGCTCGATCTTTTTGAATTCGTCGTTCGCTTTGACCAATTCGTCGATCGACGCTTGCCACTGGCTCTGCGAGAGGGTCACATCGCGCTTTACCTCGGCGTCGTCGGTGCTAAAGACAATCGCGGCCGCGCCGTGTTCGTACGCATTGGAGACCTTTCGGCTGAGTGCCGCGTACGCCGAATCGCCCGGGCCAAACACACTGTGCGGGTTCGATCGCTGCGGCTGGTGGCGAAGCACGATCACGGCCTTGTCCTTGACGTCGATGCCGGCATAGTCGTCGTAGTTTTCTTTTTTGGCCGTGATGCCGTAGCCGAGGAAAACGAGCGGCAGGTCGAACTTCGTCGACCCGCCCAGCGCGAGCGGCGTATAATCCCCGCCGAGTTTCAGGTCGATTTTTTTCGCTGCTTCGCCGCCGGCCGCCGGGCCGACCAGTTGAACGTGGTTTTGGTCATCTGGGCCGAGCTTGGCGCCGATCGTAAGATCGAATTTTTGAAACGCCACGCCGTCAAACAGGTCTGTTTTTAGGCCGATTTTCTTGAACTGCTCGGCCATGTAGTCGGCCGCCAAGTCCAGTCCATGCGTGCCCAGCCCGCGTCCTTCGAGCGCGTCGGAGGCCAGATATTTCGTGGTCTCCGCCAGACGCTCCTCGGCCGCCGCGTTGGCCGCGCTCGTGGAGCTATCCGCTGCCCGGAGCGTGACTAACGGTAAATGAGCGGCCGCCCAACAGGCGACCCAAAGAGCACAACTAGCGACAAACGGCCGCTTTCGATTCAGCACGGCAGAACTCCCAGTTTGGACACCCACGGCAAAAGGCCCCGAAAACCTCAATTTTAGCGAGAAACGAATCGCCGGCGACCGATGCCAGCAAATTTCTCTCGCGATTGCTTTTGACGCAGGGCCACCGGAGCGATATCCTTCGCCCCCTTGCCGGCGCCAATGGATTGGCGCCGCAACGAACAGCTAGAACGCAGACATCGGCGGATGTCACGCCGGGGGGCGTACATGGAGGTGCGCTGTTGATCCCCATATCCGAGAAACGCGCGTGGCGAGCGAAGGGCGTCAGCCCCTTGTCCCCGACGCAACCAACCCTTCCGGCTCAACTCCAACCAAGCGCCGTCCTAATCGTCGATCGGTCCGACGAGTCGCGCGATGTCTTGCGCACGGCGCTAGAGCATCGCGGCCTGCGCGTTTTCGAAGCCACCGACGCCGCCGACGGATTGGCCCTGGCCCGGCGACATCGGCCCGATCTCATCGTGCTCGATCTAGAAATCTCGCCTACAAGCGACGATGACTCCGCTCCGGCCGATCTGGCCACGCTAGCCCAGGGCGAAGAGACGCCGCTGGTGCTGTTGGGCAGCGCCCGGCGGCGGACGACCGCCCCGGCGGGACAGGTCGTCGCCAAACCCTATCATTATCGGCCGCTCATTCTTAAAATTGAGCAGTTGCTCCGGAGGAAATGACGGATGTCGAATGACGGAATGTCTAATCCATGACGAAGCACGAATGACGAAATGAGGACGAAGCGCGTCGCAAGCGATCGCGGCTAAAATTCGGAACTTCGTCATTCGATCATTAGACATTCGTTATGGATTAGACATTGGGTGTTTCGTCATTCCTGATTCCAACCTGGGCATTTAGCGATTCTCGTTCGCCCAAACCCCCGCTTTGCCGTGGCCTCGCTGTTTGTCATTCAAGGACGCGACCAGGGAACCCGGTTCGAACTGGACAGCGACAGCGTGTCGTTCCAGATCGGTCGCGATTCCAACAATCGTATCCAACTGCACGACACCGAAGTCTCGCGCCGCCACGCCGAGATTCGCCGCGTCGGCGAGATTTTCACGCTCGCCGATCTCGATAGCTCCAATGGCTCGTTCGTCAACAACGAGCGGACGCAGCGTCGCGAGCTGACCAGCGGCGATCAGGTGCAAATCGGTCGCACGATCATGCTCTTCACCGGGCCGACCGAGCAGCCGACATCCGACGTCGGCGCCAAGATCGATATCTTCGCTCCCAGCCACGATACGGCCAACTCGCGGATCGTTCACTCGATCAGCCAGCAGGAGGGGAGCCAACTGTTCTCGCTGGCGCCCGACAAATCCGAAAGCCAGTGGCTCGCCCGGGCCCGCAGCAACTTGCAGATCATGTATCGCACGGCGCTGGCGGTGAGCCATACGCTCGACATCGATCAGTTGCTAGGCCGGATCATGCAACTCATTTTCGAGTGGGTCGAGGCCGATCGCGGCTGCGTCATGCTGATCGATCCGGAGACCAAGCAACTTCAGCCGAAGGTGCGCCGCGATCGCAAGGAATTTCGCCCGGACGACAAAATCTCGATCAGCCAAACGATTCTGGACTATGTGATGCAGCGGCAGGAGGGGGTACTCACCAGCGACGCCCGACAGGACAACCGCTTTGACGCGGCCAACAGCATCATGCAGATGGGCGTTCGCGAGGCGATCTGCGTGCCGATGCAGGGCCGATATGACATCGTTGGCGTGATCTACATCGATACGCTCACGCCCGTGACTCGGGTTATGGAACGCGGGATCAATAAATTCAGCGAAGAGCATTTGAAGTTGATGATCGCGATCGGCCATCAAGCGGCGCTGGCCGTGGAAGACACCAACTACTATAAGGCCATGGTACAATCCGAGCGGCTGGCGGCCGTCGGGCAGACGATCGCCACGCTTTCGCATCACATCAAGAATATCTTGCAAGGCATCCGCGGCGGCAGCTATCTGATCGAGATGGGCCTGTCCGAGCGGAACGACGAAGTGACCCGCAAGGGCTGGCACATCGTCGATCGGAATCAAAAGCGGATCTCGTCGCTCGTGCTCGACATGCTCACGTTCAGCAAAGAGCGCGATCCGGAGTTCGTGCCGGCCGATCTCAACGCCGTCATGACCGACGTCGTCGATCTGATGCGAGGGCGGGCGGATGAGTTGAATGTCAATTTGCAGTACGAGCCCGATTCGAGCATTCCGCCGTTGACGTTCGATTCCGAGGGGATTCACCGGGCGGCGCTCAATGTCGTGACCAACGCGATCGACGCTTGCGAAGGGCGAGACAACCCGCGAGTCTGCATCCGCACCAAAAATCTCACCGTCGAGGGGCTGATTCAAATTGTCGTCGAGGACAACGGCGACGGAATCACCGCCGACGACGTGCAACAGATCTTCAATCCATTCTTCTCGAACAAAGGCTCGCGCGGCACGGGCTTGGGATTGGCCGTAAGTCAAAAAATTCTCAAAGAGCACGGCGGAAGAATTTTGGTCGACAGCCGCCCCGGCGAAGGGAGCCTATTTACGCTAGAACTGCCGGCCATGCCCGTCGAAGAACAGCACGCGGTCAGCGGTCAAACGATCGCCTCGAGCGCGCGAGAATCCGACAGCCCAGACAACGACGACACGGCCCACTAGGACCTCCCAATAACATCGATCGCGCGAGTCCCATGCACGGCTCGCCGCGAAAATTACTCACCACTCGCCACTCACCACTCACCACTCTTCCTCATGCATCATCGACTCTTCGGCTCCAGCGGCGCCCGCGTTTCGGAAATCGGCCTCGGCACATGGCAATTCGGCGGCCAATGGGGAACCGAGGTTTCCGACTCCGCGGCGCTGGAGACGCTGGCCGCGGCGGTCGAGAGCGGCGTGACGTTCTTCGACACGGCCGACATCTATGGCCTAGGCCGTAGCGAGACGATCATCGGAACGTTTTTAAAACAGTCGAACGCCAAAGCATTCGTCGCGACAAAACTCGGCCGTGGTCCCGATCCCGGCTGGCCGGATAATTTCACGACGAAAGTCATCCGCCAGCATGTCGAAGCGTCGCTCACGCGGCTGGGGGTCGAGGCGCTCGATCTGGAACAGTTGCATTGCGTGTCGCTTGAAGAGCTGCGCCGCGGCGAAGTCTTCGAGGCCCTGCGAGGGCTGAAGCGCGAAGGCAAGATTCGCCAGTTCGGCGCTAGCGTCGAATCGATCGAAGAGGCGCTGGTCTGCCTGGAGCAGCCCGACTTGGCCGCCCTGCAAGTCATCTTCAACATCTTCCGCCAAAAGCTGATCACCGATCTGTTCGAGCGGGCCAAGCGGCAGGGAGTCGCGATCATCGTTCGGCTGCCGCTCGCCAGCGGTTTATTGTCTGGCAAGTTCACCCGCGACACGCGGTTCGAGCCCGAGGATCATCGCAATTTCAACCGCGACGGAAAGAGCTTCAACGTCGGCGAGACGTTCGCCGGGCTGCCCTTCGAGAGGGGCGTGGAGCTAGCCGACGCCCTTAAGCCGCTCGCGCCGCCGGGAATGACGCTGGCCCAAATGGCGCTCCGCTGGTGCTTGGATTTCGACGCCGTGAGCGTCTTGATTCCCGGCGCCAAAAACGCAAAGCAAGCTCGCGAGAACGCCGCCGCCAGCGACCTTCCGCCGCTGAGCCCCGGACTGCACGCCCAGCTTCGCGAAATGTACGCCCGCGATGTTGCCCCCCACATCCGCGGGCCGTATTGAGGTAGGTCAGGCCAGTGGCCTGACGAAGGTCGACGACGCGCAATATTGCGGCTGGATGCCGCTCATACTGTCTCCCAGGATTTACCGCGTCACGTTCTGCAACGACCACCGTGCGTCAGGCCATTGGCCTGACCTACGCCCCGCTCACGAACGGGTTCGTGCGTTTCTCTTTGCCGATTGTTGTCGCGGGTCCGTGGCCCGGCAGCACGATCGTGTTGTCGGGCAGCGTATAGAGTTTGCCGCGAATTCCCGCCGCCAATTGCGCGAAATTCCCGCGGACCATATCGTCGGTTCGGCCGACGCTGCCGGCGAATAGCACGTCGCCGCCGAACACAATCATCGGTTCGCCGGTTTGCCAAATGAACACGACGTGACCGGACGAATGCCCGGGAGTCTCTCGCACCAGCAGTTCGAAGCCGGCGGCCGAAAAGATTTCGTCCTCCGCCACCGTCTGATCCGCCGGTGGACTCGTCAGCACCACGCCAAAATCGGCCGAAAGATTCAACTCAGGGTCGGACAGTTTGTCCGTCTCGTTTTCGCCGATCACCAGCGGGCAATCGGGCCAATGCCCCTTGAGCATCTCGTTGCCGCCGATGTGGTCGCTATGCCCATGCGTGATGAGAATCGCCGCGGGCGTGAGCTCATGTTCTCGCAAAAAGTCCACAATCCGGTCCGGCTCGAGCCCCGGATCGACCACCAAGCAGTCGGTATGCCCCTCAAGCCAGGCGATATAAGTGTTCTCTTGAAACGGCCGGGAGACGATGGTGGCGAGTTGGACGGGCATGGGCGGAAGAAGTGGGGAGACGGGAGTCGGGAGTTAAGGCATGCAGAGCGTGGCCGCTGTATTTGTTCGGCTCCTCGGCGGAATCTGCCAGCATACCTGCCGCGTTTTTCCTCGTCACTCCCGACTCCCGTCTCCCGTCTCCCGACTTTGCCTCCGCCGCGAGGCAACTGGCCTAGACTCGGCGGGGCGGGTTGGGTAAACATTTGCGTCGCCTGGGATGGACTGTAATTATTTCCCAGAACCTTGGCGATAAATAGTACCGATGGCGCCGGGAAGGCGCTGGCGGCGGAATATTTCAAGGAGGGTAGTTTATGCGTTGCACATCCTTTGGGCGCCGCGTGGCCCAATTGTTGACGGTCGCCGTAGCCGCCGTCTGCTCGACGAGCCTCGTGCTAGCTCAGGGTGGCGGACCCATCGGCCCGGCCCCCGCCGGTCCTCCGGCCCAACAAGTCGGCCCCGTCGCCAGTTTGCCTACTCAGCCCGCCGCCCAGCCGCAAGCCGCCGAGCATCCGCTCGTGGGCGCCCTGAAAATGGCCTACAGCGGCCGCGATACGATCAATCAATCGATTCGCGATTACACGACCACGATGATCAAGCGCGAACGGGTCGATGGCAAGCTGCTCGACGCCGAATATATGTTCGTCAAGGTTCGCCATCAGCCGTTTAGCGTGTACTTGTACTTCCTCAAGCCGGATGATATCGCCGGCCGCGAAGTGTTGTATGTCGCCGGGCAGAACAACGGCGATCTCTTGGCCCACGAAGCGAAGGGACTCAAGAGCCGGTTCGGCACGATCCCCTTGGCGCCAACCAGCGCCATGGCGATGGACGGCAATCGCTATCCGATCACGATGCTGGGCGTCAGCAAGCTCACGGCGCGGCTGATCGAAGTCGCCGAGCACGACAAGCAATTCGGCGAATGCACGGTCGATTATCGCAAGAACGCGAAGATCAACAACCGCGTCTGCACGATTATCGAGGTCACGCATCCGGTTCCGCGACGGAATTTCTTGTTCTATAAAGCTCGAATCTACTTGGATGACCAACTCAATATTCCGGTCCGCTACGAAGCTTACAACTGGCCGAAGACCCCGGGCGGTCAACCGGAGATGGACGAGGAATATACCTATCTCGATCTGAAGACCAACGTCGGGCTGACGGACGCCGATTTCGACGCCCATAACCCGTCGTATCATTTTTATAAGTAGTCTTGGCGATCTAATCGCCGTGCTATCGATCGATACAAACCCCTAGGCTAACGCCGGGGGTTTTTTATTGCGCGATGCGGATGAAGTCCAAGAGCCTCGCACGAAGAAAGCGTCGTGCGGACGCAACGGCAATTCCCGGCTTACTTCGTGCGCGGCTCCATGCTGGCGCTCGTTGTCTTTCGGCCGGTAACTGTATAAAACTTTTCTGGGGCGGCGCCACAGGCGGGCTTCCCCCCGAAGTTTGCTAGCGTTACCTCCGGGAGATTGAATCGATGCCAAGCCACTCGTTGCACCACGACAAATCGGGCCCCGCCACGCGTTTCCCATTCGCCGGTTGGTTGGCGGCGATCGTCTGCGGCGTCGTTATCCATGTTCTGATAGTCAACGGGGCCGCGGCCGAATCGCCCAAGCCCCCCGCGGCGGTCAGCGACAATCCAATCGCCGTCACGGGCGCCTCAGCGACCGTCCAAGCCGAGGGCGACAAATCGGACGCCGTCGCGGCGCCTCCCGGAAAACATCCGCTCGATCCGGCGATCGATCTGGCGAAGAAAATCAAAAAGAACATCGACGACAACGTCAAAGACTACACCTGCATCCTCATGCGACAGGAGCGGTTTGGCGGCAAGCTGGGAGCCCAGCAAGTAATGGAGACCAAAGTTCGTCACGAGCCGTTTAGCGCTTACCTCAAATTTCTCAAGCCGGCGGCGTTCGCCGATCGCGAGGTTATTTACATCGCCGGCGCGAACAACGGCAATCTACTTGCCCGCGAAGGCTCGGGCCTCAAGCGCAAACTGGGCGTGTTGCCGCTGAAGCCCAACGGACCACTCGCGATGGACGAGAATCGATATCCGATCACCAACATCGGCATCCAGTTTCTCGCCAAACGACTGATCGAGGTCGCGACGCAGGATCGCAAATACGGCGAGGCCGAGGTCCACTTTTTCAACAAGGCCAAAGTCGGCGACCGCGTTTGCACGCTCGTCGAGGTGGTGCATCCCGCGGCTCGGCGCAATTTTCTGTATCACAAAGCGCGAATCTTCATCGACGACGAATTGCAAGTCCCGATCCGCTATGAAGCCTATCTCTGGCCGGAAAAGCCGGGCGCCGAACCGCCGCTCGACGAGTCCTATACCTACGTCAACCTGAAGCTCAACGTCGGACTCACCGACGCCGACTTCGATATTAAGAACGCGAAGTACGGGTTTCTCGATAAGTGATTCGAAGGGAATTGAATCACGAAATGCCGAAATCCGAAAGCCAGAAAAATTCTTTCGGTTGTCGTTAGTCCGATTTCGGGATGACGCGTTTTCGGGATTTCGTGATTCAACTTTTTAGGTCGCTCATACCATTTCGCGTCTTCCCGTCCGCAGCAATTTTCTCATGCCGTCAACTCGCCGGCCATTGTGGTTCCGTTTGCTGCGAATCGCGGCGCTCGTGTATTTGGGATTGGTCATCGCGATGATGTTTCTCGAGCGGTCGCTGATTTTCCACCCGCTGGTCTATCCCGACGGCGATTGGCAGCCGCGGAATTTACGGTTTGAGGACGCGAACTTCGTCGCGGCCGATGGCGTCAAGCTGCACGCTTGGTATCTGCCGCACGACAAGCCGCGGGCCGTCGTGCTGTTCGCCCATGGAAACGCCGGCAATTTATCGAACCGCGCGGACTTGGCGCGGGTACTGCACGACCGGCTCGGCGTCTCGCTGCTGATGTTCGACTATCGCGGCTTCGGCCGTAGCGAAGGATCGCCCGACGAAGCGGGCATCTTGGCCGACGCTCGCGCATCGCGAAAATGGCTGGCCGATCGAGCCGGGGTTCCGGAATCGCAAATCGTACTGATGGGCGAATCGCTAGGTGGCGGCGCGGTCGTCGATCTGGCCGCCAACGACGGTGCCCGCGGTTTGGTGCTAATCAACACATTCAGCTCGCTGCCCGACGTCGCGGCGCCGCTCTATCCTTGGCTGCCCGTGCGACTCTTGATGCGCACGCGGCTCAGCTCGGTCGCGAAGATCGGCAACTATCGCGGGCCGCTTCTGCAAATTCACGGCGACGGCGACACGATCGTGCCGTATGCATCCGCCCGGCGGCTATTCGACGCGGCTAATCCGCCGAAAAAGTTGCTCACGATCCCCGGGGGCGATCACAACGATCCCACGACGAACGAGGCGTTTGCGGCGGTCGATGAGTTTATCGGTTCGCTGTAAGAACCGCTAACAATCCGCCGGGTGGGCGGGGCTGGAGGTGTCCTCGCCGCCGGCCCGACAACTATTTTTCGGTTCGGGCGTAGGCCAATGAGAGCAGCGCGTAGGCGGTTACCAGGTTCGTGTTGCCTTCGAGGAACCGCGGGCTGGCATTGACCCAAGAGCCATCTTTTTGTTGCCGTTTGGAGAGTTCCACGAGCAGATCGTGGCGCCAGTCGTGCTTGACCCCCTTGGCGTCTTCGATCTCGTTTTGGCCGAGGGCGCCTAGCGCCCGCGCGAACGTTTGGTAGTAGTAGTAAAGCCCCTGTTCTTGGACTGGCATGCCGGGGTTAGCGGTGAGCGTGTAGTTCTTCTTGATCCACGACACGGCCGCTTTGACTCGGGGATCGTCGGGCTTGAGGCCAGCGAAGATCATGCTTTTGAGACCCGTATAGGTCATCGAGCCGTAGCTTCGCAGACCGCCCTCGTCGGTCTTGCCCGCTTCACTGACGCCGCCGGCCGCCGGAGTGTAATAGAAACCACCATCGGGATTCTTCGCCGCGTTGGGGGTTGTGTTGTGCTCGCTCTCCAGATTTTGGCAACGCGACACGAACACGAGAGCCCGCTTCACGGCTTCGTCATCGGCGCCGGCGCCATTGGCCTTCAATGCGTCGAGCAGGAAACCCGTGTTGGACAGGTCGGGACGCTTCTTCTTGGGTTCGTAGCCGGCGCCGCCGTAGTTGAACTCCGACGGCTCGCCCGCGAATTGAATTCGGCGGATGAACGCCTCGGCCGCCTTGAGTGGCTTGTCGTAGCGGCGATCGGCATTGGCGGCGGCGAAGCACTGGATCGCGAGGCTCGTCTCGTAGTTCTGGACGGGCGAATCGGGCGAATAAATCCCGCCGTCTTCGTGGACGAACGATTCGAGATATTTCAGGCTCTTGGCCACGGCCGGGTCGTCGGGTGATCGGCCATGCTTGAGCACGGCGGTCGTGCAAATGGCGGCGACCCCGGGTCCGACGTCCTTGCCGAACGAGCCGTCCGCTTGCTGGCCCTTGATCAGCAGATAGTCGATCCCCTTTTCGACCGTCGATTGATAGAGCTTCGCGTCACCTTCGGCCGCCCGGGCGTAGGTCTGCAAAATTGGGAGAAGACCACCGGCAGCGCAGGCGGCCAGTGTTATGCATGACACGATGAAGGGGCGGAAGCGGGTCATGGGAGGCTCTTTGTGAGAATAGGTGCTATCGGTGAAACGGTCGGATGGCGCAATTATACGCCATAGCCAATCGAGAAATGGGCCCACGGCGTTAAATCCAGTTCGGGGGCATCTGGCGCCGTTATTCCCGAAAAATCCAGAACATGGCGGGACCGGTGCCCGGCTGGTTTATTGTTGCGGCGCTGGAGATACAAGCGGCGGCTAGATCGTACGGCGTGGGCGGCAAGGAGCCGCGCCCGCCAGTAGTCGGGGGTGGGAGGTGGCC
>JBBQWR010000042.1:0-54369 GCA_038210495.1 Pirellulales bacterium | reverse complement strand
GGCGCCGAGCTTCTCGCGCTCCAATCGGACTTGGTTCGACGCCCATCCCGCGATAGACTTCCACATGACAAAGGCCTCCATGCCTGATGAAATTGGATTCGACACCCTTCATCTACGCATGGACGGCCTTTGTGTCTATGTCATTACCCCACCAGATTTTACAACTCAGGAAGTGCCATTCAGTCCTGACCCTTTTTCCTTCCTCGAAATTGCTTGATACGGGTTTTCCGTCGCCCGTGTAAGATATTGCCGGCGTCGACTTCCCTCGGAACGCCAATCGCCTGGGAGAAGGGGCGGTGGTTTTGCGAGGGGTTCTCATCGACAAACGCAGCCGACTCCGCAGCCGGCAGCGTCGCCGGTTGTTTCCGACTTACCGTTTCAAATGCCAGGTTAAATTCGTCATGGTTCAAAACGCCGTAATCGAGCGGGTCGCCGATCTCACCGACCCCCGCAAAAATCTGATTTTTAATATGACGGTCGACGACGCGCGGCAGCTTGTCGCGACGGGTCATCCCGACTCCGTTCAGTCGATCGATGGGCAATTTGCGCTCGTGGCCCAGGATGGCAAAACCGTGCGGCTGGCTCGCTCGATCGCCAGGCCGCTCCGCTATTTCATCGCCAAGCGGACGGAGGGGCCCTGCTTGGTCGCCGCCGATCGGATTGACGCGATTCACCGGTTTCTTCGCCGGGAGGGACTCGACGATCAGTTTCATCCCACTTACACGCGGATGGCGCCGGCCCACTACATCACGGAGATCGCCTTGGTCGGCTGTCCCGACCCAAACCCGACATATCGGCGATTTTTCGCGCCGCCTCGCGCAGCGCTGCCGCCGGATGAATCGCAAATCGGCGAACAATACGTGCGAGCCCTGAGCGCGGAAATCGGAAAATGGCTGCGTACCCTGCCGCACGACGCGCCAGTCGGCGTGTGTTTTTCGGGCGGCATCGACAGCGGATCCGTGTTCCTGCTCGCGTATCGCGCGATGCTCGAGCTCGGACTCAACCCAGCTCGGCTGAAGGCCTTCACGTTGTCGGTCGACGGCGGCGGCGAGGATTTGTCGCAGGCTCGGCAATTTCTGGAACCGCTCGGACTCGGGTTGTTCCTCGAGCCGATCGACGTCAAAGCCGAGGCCATCGATTGGCGGGCCGCCGTCAAGATCGTCGAGGATTATAAACCGCTCGACATTCAATCGGCCGCGATGAGCCTCGCGCTATGCCGCGGCATTCGCCAACGGTATCCGGCATGGCGGCATTTGATCGACGGCGACGGCGGCGACGAGAATCTGAAGGACTATCCGATCGAGGAAAATCCCGAATTGACGATTCGCAGCGTGCTCAACAACCTGATGCTGTATCAAGAAGGCTGGGGAGTCGATTCGATCAAGCACTCGTTGACATATTCTGGCGGTTTGAGCCGGGGTTATGTTCGCACCTACGCGCCGGCCGACTCGCTTGGATTCGAGGGATTCAGTCCTTATACGGCGCCGAGCGTGATTCGAATCGCCGAAGGAATTCCGTTCATCCAGCTGACCGACTGGCGCCACGATCGGCTTTACGAGCTCAAAGGCAAAATCGTCGCGTCGGGAGTTCGAGCAGTCACCGGCTTCGAGATGCCGGTATTTCCGAAGCGACGTTTTCAACACGGGGCGACCGATCGGGAGCGATCGGCAACGCTGTTTCCTACCGCGAAGTCGGAATATCGAAAGGCATTTCACGAAGCTTATGAAAGCAATGCCGGCGCCTGACATCGACCGCTGGATTCTTTCCCTGCGGCCCCCCAAAAACCTGGTCGACCCTTGGCGACCGTACCATTATCTCGTCGAATCGGAGCTTCAGCCCGACGGATGCGTGGAAGAGGTCGGCACGATTTTCCTGACGAATCGGGAATGCCCGTTCCGTTGCTTAATGTGCGATCTGTGGAAGAACACGACCGACGAACGAGTCCCCGACGGCGCCATTGTGGCCCAGATCGAGTGGGCGCTCGGGCGGATGCCGCCGGTGAGAATCTTAAAGCTCTACAATTCCGGCAATTTCTTCGATCCGCAAGCCATTTCGCCCGACGAATTGCCAACGATCGCCGAGCGACTGGAGTCTCTGCAAACGCTGATCGTCGAATGCCATCCGCGCTTGGTTGGACGAGCGTGTTTCGACTTTCAGCGGCGCCTTGGGCCGGCGCTCGAGGTCGCGATGGGGCTCGAAACCGTACATCCCGAGGCGCTGCGTCATTTGAACAAACACATGACGCTCGAGGATTTCGAGCGAGCCGCAAGTGGGCTCCGCGAACGTGGGATTAGAACTCGGGCGTTTATTCTCTTGCGACCTCCGCTGCTCGATGAGGCGGACGGATTGCTGTGGGCCAAACGTTCGCTGGATTTCGCTTTTGGCTCCGGCGTGGACTGTTGCACGATTATACCGACACGCGGGGGCAACGGCGCGATGGAAAGCTTACGGCAGGCGGGAGTTTTTAGCCCCCCGACGATGTCGTCGTTGGAGCAAGCGGTCGAATATGGCGTTGGGCTGCGGGGAGGTCGCGTGTTCGCCGATCTGTGGGATATCGAAAAACTGTTCGATTGTCCACAATGCGGTCCGTCGCGGGCAGACCGCTTGAGAACAATCAATCTGACGCAAACCATTGGGCCGCCGATTCGGTGTCAGCCATGCCAGTCGCGCCATGATTCGTGAACGGACCGAAATTGCGATTCTGGGCGCCGGTTTCGCCGGCAGCCTGATGGCGCTTGTCTTGCGGCGAATCGGCCGGCCATGCGTGTTGATCGAGCGGGGAACTCATCCTCGATTCGCGATTGGCGAATCCTCTACCCCGACGGCGAATCTGACGCTCGACTCGCTCTGCCAGAAATATTCGTTGCCCCGAGTGGCTCCGTTGACCAAATACGGTCGCTGGCAAAGCGAGTATCCATCGATCGCGTGTGGTTTGAAACGGGGCTTCAGCTTCTTTCAGCACCAGAGGGGACGAGACTTCCTACCGACCGCAAACCACGACAATGAATTGCTAGTTGGGGCGAGCCCGACGGACGAGCTCGGGGATACCCATTGGTATCGCGAGGAAGTCGATCACTTTTTCGTCCGCGAAGCTCAAGCCGAGGGCATTCCTTACTTCGATCGGACGGAGATCGTCTCGCTCGAACGGGCCAACGGTTGGCAGCTAATCGGCAAACGGGATGAAGAAGATGTCTCGATCTCGGCCTCGTTTTTGATCGACGCCACCGGTCCTTCGGGATTGCTGGCGCGGACGCTGGGCATCGCAACCGATCCCACGAAAATGCATACGAATTCGTGGTCCATCTATTCCCATTTCATGGACGTCGAACTATGGCAGGACTTGTTGGGCGAGATGAATGCTCGCACGGCCGACTATCCATATCCGTGCGATGCGGCCGCGCTGCATCACGTACTGGCGGACGGCTGGATGTGGGTCCTCCGGTTCAACAATGGCGTCACGAGCGCCGGACTCGCTTTCGATGGCGAGCGCCATCCGCATGTCCCGAATCTCGATCCCGAAATCGAATGGCAAACCGCGCTTCGCGACTACCCGTCGCTCGCGCGTCAATTCGCCAAAGCGCGGCGAATCCGTCCCTGGTCACGGACCGGTCGAATGCAGAGACATTCGCGGCAAGTCGCCGGCGCCGATTGGGCCATGCTCCCTCACGCCGCCTATTTTTTCGACCCTCTGTTCAGCGCCGGCAATGCGCACACGTTGCTGGGCATCGAGCGATTGGCCCGGGTGTTTGACGGCAGTCCAAGCGCATGCACGATGGCCGAGCCACTGGCCGAATACGAGCGTAAGCTATTTCGCGAGATCGAGTTTTTGGATTGGCTGATCCACGGTTGCTACCGCGCGTTCGGCCGGTTCGATCTCTTGTCGAGCTATCTCATGTACTATTTTGCCGGCGCCGTTCAAAGCGAAATCAGTTTGCGGAGCAATCTGGTCTGCATGGCGGGATCTCCGGAGCGGCGCACGAACGATGGTTTTCTCTTTTCCGAGCACGATCCGTTTCGGGCCGCGGTAAGAGCGAGCTACCAACTACTGGCCGAAGGCTCCGCTCGTTCGGGAATTCCTTCTGTTGATGGCGAGCGCTTCGCGCGCCGCGTGGCAGGCGATATCGGGGCCATCAATCCCACCGGATTCTGCGATCCAGCAAAGCTCAACATGTATCCTTTCGTCGCGTAAAGTGCTGAGAGCCCGGCCGATTGGGCCACTGATAAGGCAACTTCGGTGGCCTGCACTCGCAGTCGAATCCACTCTCCGGGGCTTCGGCGAGTACGCCTTCACCTCCGGCCACCCGGCGTATTGCCAGCGGTTTTGGCGGCGATTTTGTGAGCAATTCTAAGCCACCGGCGCTTCGAGTTCCAAAGGCAACGCAGACGGCTCGTCCGGGATTTCGGTGATGGCGCGTCCTCCTTTGCTTAGGAATTCGCGCTCCCATCGCGGAGCTACGACGACCAGGGCCAGTGCTCCAACGAATGCGACAAAGCCAAATCCGAGCAGGCCGACGGCGAAACTGCCGGTCGCCTGTTTCGCGATGCCCAACAGCGACGGCAGCGCGAAGCCGCCAAACCCGCCGGCGGCGCCCACGACGCCCGTGACAATTCCGATTTGCTTCCCAAACCGTTGCGGCACCAATTGGAACACCGAACCGTTACCCAAACCCAGCATTCCCATTCCGATGAACATGAGGGCGGTCGCCGCATTTAAAGTTGGACTCGTGGCCAATCCCAACAGGGCCAATCCGGCGCCGCAGTATAAGAGCGTCAGCACCCGCAGTCCGCCGAATTGGTCGGACAGAAAGCCGCCCACTGGGCGCAGGAGCGATCCGGACAAGACACACAAAGCCGCATAGGCGCCGGCTTGCTGAGGGGTCAGCCCGTATTGATCGTGGAAATAGGTGTTCAAAAAACTCGCGAGGCCGACGAAGCCACCAAACGTGATGGCGTAGAAGAAGCTGAACCACCATGTGTCGCGGCGGCGGAATACGGCGGCGTAGGCGGTCCATGGCTGGGGCGCCGGCTGAGTCGGACTGTCCTTCGCCAACCAAGCTACGATCATCAATGTCATCGCAATCGGCAGCAGCGCCAGTCCAAATACGGCGTGCCAACCCAACGTGGCCGCCAAACGTGGCGCGAAAAACGCCGCCAGCACGGTGCCGCTGTTGCCCGCGCCGGCGATTCCCATAGCCAGTCCTTGATATTGCGGCGGATACCAGCGACTCGCCATCGGCAGGGCAGCGGCGAAGCTGGCGCCGGCAATGCCGAGCAGCAGCCCGACTGGCAAGATCGTGGCGTAACTATCGGCCCACAGCCAGCCGAGCAGTAGCGGCACAAAAGTAATTGTCAGTCCGATTAACGCGGTCCGCCTCGGTCCGATGCGGTCGGCCAACAGACCGATCGGCATCCGCAGAATCGCGCCCCCCAGCACGGCAATAGCCGTTAAAAATCCCTTCGCGGCAGGATCGAGTTTGAAGTCCGTCGCAATCGAGTTGGCCAAGGCGCCTAGCAGAACCCAAACCATGAAGCTGATATCGAAATAGAGAAGCGCGGAAAACAGCGTAGGGAAATGGCCGGCACGACGGAAGTCACGCAAATTCATGATTGGTCTCCTGAGCGTCTCGGGTTTGTCTTAGGCTAGCCCTGGCAGGGCCGGCGGATTGGGGGGTCAAGCGTAAAACGACACGCACGTTTCTTGGATTTCGATATTGCGACGTCTGGGAAAAGGCGGCGGTTTTACGAGCGGTTCTTGGCTAGGGCAATGCGCCCGCTCCATTCATTTCGCGGAGGATCCGTACCGCGCAGGCCTTGTAAGCCGGCTGCTTCGAATAGGGATCGAACACCGCATCGGTCAGGCGATTCGTGGTCTCATAGTGCATGGGCAGAAACACCTGCCCCGGCTGGATGGTCGGAGTCACGAATGCTCTGGCCCGCACTTCGCCGCGTTGCGATTGCACCAGCACGTGTTCGTCCGGCTTGACGCCGAAACGTCGCGCGTCGTCCGGATGGATTTCGACGTACAATTCGGGCGGAGCGAGTTTCCGCAGCACCGACGACTTCCCGGTCCGCGTCTGCGTGTGCCATTGGGCTACGGTGCCTCGTCCGGTAAGCAAAAGCAGCGGATAGCGGGAGTTGGGCGGCTCGCGCAGAGGGTGCGACACTTCAAAAACAAACCGAGCCCTACCGTCCGCGTGATAAAACCGTCCGTCGGCAAACAGCCGTCGCTGCTGGTTGGCAGGCGTTGGCTGTTGGGAAGCGGGCAACGGCCATTGCACGCCGCCAGCCTCGTCGAGCATCCGATAGTCGGCCACGCCCGTGAAATCGCACGGTTGGCCCTCGGAAAGCCGTTTGAGAATTTGAAACACGGCTTCGGGAGATTCCCACTCGCGAAACATCTCCTCGCAGCCCCAATAATGGGCGATCAACCGGAAGATGGCAAAATCGGAAATCGCCGAACCGGGCGCCCGCGCCACGCGCTTGATCACTCCCAGCCGCCGCTCCGAATTGATGAATGTTCCTTCCTTCTCGCCCCATCCCGCGGCTGGCAACACCAGGTGCGCGAGGCGGGCCGTCTCCGTCGAATGATACATGTCCTGAACGACGAGAAACTCCAAACGGCTCGCTATATCGAGAAATTGGTTTTGGTTGATCCACGAATGGGCCGGGTTCGTGCAGACGATCCACAGGGCCTTGATCTTCCCCGCCAACACGCCCTCAAGAATTTCGTTGTAGGCCCAACTATTACGGTCGGGAATCCTGGACGGCTCGATGCCCAACAGCCGGGCCACCTTATCGCGGTGATCCGGATTGCGAAAATCCCGGCCGCCCAACAGGTTCGTCGTGTTGCTGAACAATCGCGAGCCCATCGCGTTGCATTGGCCGGTGATCGAATTGGCGCCGGTACCGGGCCGCCCGATGTTTCCGGTCATCAGGGCAAGATTGATCAGGCTTTGGGCCGTGCGCACTCCCTGATGACTTTGGTTGACTCCCATCGTCCACCAAAACGAAACCCGCCGGCCCGTGCGGATCGCATCGGTCAGTTTCTGCTGCGTTTCGATCGGAATTCCAGTGCTCTCCGCCACGCGATCCGGCGTGTATTGCATGACATGGGCCGCAAAAACTTCGAAGCCCGTGGTGTGCGCGGCAATGTAGGCATGATCGATCCACTCCCCGACGATGAGCATCCGCGCTATGCCATAAAACAATTCCAGATCCGACTTCGGTCGCACCGCCAAATGGAGCGAAGCGGCCATCGCGGTTTCGGTCCGCCGTGGATCGACAACGATGATCCGCGGTTGATGCGGATTGCGCAGCACGCGATGCCAGAGGATCGGGTGGGCAATGCACGGATTGGCCCCGACAAACACCATCACGTCGGACTCCTCCAAGTCCTGATATGCGTAAGGAGGCGCATCGAAGCCGAACGATTCCTTGTAGGCCACTACGGCGCTGGCCATGCACTGACGGGTGTTTCCGTCGCCGTGGACCATGCCCATGCCAAACTTAGCCAGCGCGCCGAGAAACGCCAACTCCTCGGTCGGCATTTGGCCGGTCCCCAGAAACGCAACCGACTCGGGGCCGTGGCGCGATTGAATGTTGCGAATCCGCGCGACGAATGTGCGCAGCGCTTCGTCCCATTCGACCGGCTGTTGCTGGCCTCGCTCGTCTCGCAACAGGGGCGTGACGGCTCGATCGGGCGAATTCAGCACCGCCAGCGATTCCCAGCCCTTGGGGCACGCCATGCCCAGATTTACCGGATAGGCGAGCGACGGCGACAATCCTACAGCCTTGCCGTCGCGAAGTTGGATATCCAACGCACAGCCGGTCGAGCAAAAGCCGCAAATCAGCGAAGTGACGGCATCCGGCACCCGTCCGGCCGGCGCCTTGCCCAGGCCAAAGCCACCGGGACTGAGTCGCAACCGCTGAGTGAGCGGCCCGTCGGTATTGTAAAACAGCCGGCGCAACCGGTCGATTAGGCCCGGGGATTTCTTCCCGCGGCCATTAGCAGTCGAGACGTCGGAAGTTAACGGCGCCGTCATGGCGTCGGCCCTCCCGGCATTCTCGGCGGCGTCACGGCGGCGAAGAACAAATAGCGTTCACACAATTCGCCGGCGAGCGAGATCAGCAGCAAGCCGATGCCGGCCACGGCCAACAAAGCGGCGGTTCGCATTGAGATCGCCACTGGCGCGCCAAGCGCATCGGTGGCCTGGGAAGCGACGATCAACACCACCCACGGCAGCGCGAGACCGCCAACCGCCCCGCACAAGAATCTGGCTTGGCACAGGGGCCTCAGTTCGCCCGCCAAAAGCTGCGCGGATCGCTTCAGCGGCGTATGGCGCACGTCCCACAAATGCCGGAACAGCGATAGTTCGAAGATCAGTTTAGCCGCCGTCACCGCGAGCAAGGCTTCGCACAGCGGTCGCCCGTAGGCCGCCATAATCCTCTGGCCGGACGCCGGATTGAAGCCTGCCGCGGCGAGCGCCACGACCAAGGTTGTGGCCAATCCCAAGAGCAGCGTCGTCAAGAAGAATCGCGTTGCAGTGTCCAAGCCGTTCCAAAAATCGCGGCCGGTGCATTGGTAAACCATGATCGAGCAGAAAACGCCGACCAGCCCAAACACGACGACCGCGGCGCTCAGTCCGTCAGCGAACCGCTCCAACCGTGCATCGCTTGCAACACCGTAGGCGAGCATGGTGGCCATGGCAGTCGCCGCGCCCGCAAACAGGCCGAAGGCAAGTATTTCGCGACTCAACCACGACGACCTTAACCCGAGCACGACGCGAAACGCAAAGCGTGGCCGTCCCAAGTGAAACACGCTCGCTCCCAAAGCCAGCAACCCAAATGCCAGCGATGCGACCGCCTGGACCACTGCCCCCGCGGGTAGTGCATCGTAGGCTCCGGTCAAATGGAGCAGCCACTGAACCGAGAAGGCGCCGACCGAAAGCTGAGTTAGCACGAGCATCACCACCAGCGGCAGATGGGCATGCTCTGGACGAACGGAGTAGTAGTCAGCCGGCAGCAGATTGGGCGGCAAAGGCCGGCGCGACTTATAGCGAGTGGTCGGCAGCGTGAGATTAGGATTCGGAGTCCCCGGAAGGAATTGGTTCGCTGCGCAACTGTCTAATACCTCCTGCCGACCGACCACCTTGATTCGGATCGCCGTGTTGGGACAAGCCTGTACGCAGGCCGGTGGTTCGCCCGAGCTAAGCCGATCGCTGCACATATCGCATTTGCGGACGATTCCCATCTTCGGGTGATACTTGGGCACGTCGTACGGGCAAGCGAAAATGCAGTATTGGCAGCCGATGCACTGGTCGTCCAAATGACGAACGATTCCCGTCAGCGCGTCTTTCGTGTAGGCCCGCACGGGACAGCCATTCAAACAAGCCGGATCGAGGCAATGGTGGCAGGCCGTGGTGACGTGCTGCAACACGGGCAGTTCCGATGTGCCGCCGTGAAGAAGACCGACGTTGCGCCATGTTTCTCCCTCGTCCAGACCATTCAATTCGTGGCACGCGGTTACGCAGGATTTGCAGCCGGAGCAGAGATCGAGATCGACTTCGAAGGCATATTGTTCGCCTTCACCGGGCGGCGCGACTGGTATCATCGCCGAATAATTGCGGGCGCTCGAAGGCGCTGGACCGTCATCGTGAAATTGCGAGAATTGCTCGACTGCGGTCAACGTCGTCTGATCGCGCAAAAACCAGTCCACCAGCGAGAACTCGCCGCCGGATGACGGCGCTGCGTGAATGGCGAAAGACGACACACGAAACCCTCTCAAAACGGGCGCCATTGGCTCTGCCAGTGCCTGCGCGAGCCAACATTTTTCCACGAAATGCACTGGCAGAGCCAGTGGCACACAATCCCACAGACAAGCACAGACAAGCGTTGACAAAGCAGTAAATTTTTCTGGAGGAACGCAAAGCTCGTGCCAACACACGGCAACGCTAGGATGCAGGTTGGTTAAAGGACGCCAAAAGCCCGACCCCCATCAACAAAGTCAATTGCGAGAAGGCCAAACGCACGCTGCCGGCTAACGAACTCTGCCCCTTATGTCCGCTTTGACTGCCTGCAACTTGGGCAGGACAACGCTCATTCCGGGGCTATTTGGCCTGTCGGCCATGCACACTAGGCCAGGTGGTTGTGGACCACGATCGGACTTAACTGGGAAACTGAGCATCATATTTGGCGTTGATCGAGTGAGTAGGGGAATTCAGGGAGGGGCGGCATTCGCTTTGCAATCGCTTCAGCCATTTTTCCACGGGATGGCTCAAACAGTTCCCCAGGCGAATCCGTCGGCATGACTCAGAATTCCGAATTTACCGCCGAACAAAAACAGTATCTGCAAGGCTTCGTGGTGGGCGCCGATGCGCTGCGGAATCATCGGGGCCAGCCGACTTTCGCCGCCACGATAGCGGCTTCATCGGGCGGCGCCGCGACCACTCTCGCCAACGCAGTTGGGTTGCCGGTACTCGCGCCAGCGGGCAGCGAAGGAGTTCATCGCCAAGCCCAGGATCGCGCCCTCGCCGACGGCAAGAAACTCGCGCCCGAGGAACAAGCCAAACGGGACAAACATCCGTTCGAGATTTGGGACGAGATGCGGGGCGCCGCGGCAGAAAATCGATTTCCGAAGGGGACGGACGTCTTTCTCTACAAATTTCACGGTTTGTTCTTTGTCGCGCCGGCGCAAAACGACTTTATGTGCCGGCTACGCTTCCCCGGCGGTTTGAGCAATGCCCACCAACTGCGCGGCCTCGCCGACATTGCAGAACTCTGGGGCGCAGGTCATGCCGACGTGACGACCCGCGCCAATATTCAAATCCGCGAGATCGGCGCCGCCAATCCACTGAACGTTATCACGTCGCTTGAGGACCTAGGCATCATCACTCGGGGCGCCGGCGCCGACAACATTCGCAACGTCACGGGAACTCCGACGGCCGGCATCGACCCGCGAGAGATCATCGATACGAGTCCGCTGTGCCGCGAGATGCACCACTACATTTGTCAGAATCGCGAAATGTATGGCCTGCCTCGCAAATTCAACATCGCCTTCGATGGGGGCGGAACCATTAGTGCGCTGGCCGATACCAACGACATCGGCTTCATGGCAGTGAGCATCGACCCTGGCCATGACGTACCGCCGGGCGTTTATTTCCGGATGGAGTTGGGCGGAATCACCGGCCATCAAGATTTCGCCCGCGATACGGGAATTTTGTTGCGTCCGGACGAGTGCGTGCCAGTGGCCGCGGCAGTGGTGCGAGTTTTTATCGAGCACGGCGATCGCACCGATCGAAAGAAGGCCCGACTCAAATACGTCCTGGATCGCTTTGGATTCGATAAGTATCTCGAAGAAACTCAAAAACATCTCAAATTTCCGTTGCGGCGTTTTCCGCTCGATAGATGCCAACCTCGCGAGCCGGTCGATCGGCTCGCGCATGTCGGTTTTCATCCGCAACGACAGCCGGGGTTGTGGTACGTCGGCGTGGTACTGCCGGTCGGGCGGATGCGCAGCGATCAGATGCGCGCCTTGGCGGATATCGCCGAGAAATATGGAAGCCGATCGATCCGTTGGACGGTGTGGCAAAATCTGCTGATTAGCGACATCTCTACCGAGAACAAACCGCACGTCAAGCGGGCTCTCGAAGCGACCGGGTTGCATTGGTCGGCCACGAATGTTCGCGCCGGCCTGGTCGCCTGCACGGGCAATGCCGGCTGCAAGTTTGCCGCCTCGAACACGAAGCGCCACGCCATGGCGATCGCCGACTATCTCGACGCCCGGATCGCGCTCGATCAGCCGCTGAACATCCATGTGACGGGCTGCCATCATTCGTGCGCGCAGCATTTCATTGGAGACATCGGCCTGCTGGCCACGAAGGTCTCCGTTGGCGAGGAAATGGTCGAAGGCTACCACGTCTTCCTCGGCGGCGGCTATGGCGAGCAGCGCAATATTGGGCGCGAGATCTATCGCGATATCCTGGCCGACGAGGCGCCGCCGCTCATCGAGCGGATGCTGCTGGGCTATCTGGCTCAGCGAGCTGGACCCGACGAATCGTTTTACGACTACACGCGACACCACTCCACCGCAACACTTCTCGAACATTTTCAGGCCCAGCAGTCGATCCCAGCATGACCAACACGGCGGTTCCCATCATCCCGGAGTCGGCGCCGTTTTCGTCGGAGCAACGGGCATGGCTCAACGGTTTTTTCGCTGGCATGTTCAGCGCCGCGCCTAGCGACAATGGAAATGGCAGCGGCGGGGCCGCGATGGGGCCGGTGGCGATCGCTTCGTCGCCGGCGGCAGCGGGCGCCGCTCCACCACAAATAAAGGAGTCGTTTCCCTGGCATGATCCGGCCATGCCGCTTCCCGAGCGGCTGGCGCTGGCCGAAGGCAAACCACTCGAACGTCGGTTGATGGCGGCCATGGCGCAGCTCGATTGCGGGGCGTGCGGCTATTTGTGCCAAACGTATTCCGAGGCAATCGCCCAGGGCTCGGAACGAGACCTGATGCGCTGCACGCCTGGGGGCGCCGAGACGGCCAAGTCGCTAAAGAAACTTCTGGCAACTCAAGATTCGGCGAAGCCTCCCTCGGCCAGCGGTAATAACGGCCACGCCGCGGCGATGGCTGCCGTCAACGGACATGGCGCCCCTCGGGCTACAGCCGTTGCGCCTGGGATTTCGGCTAAGGGGGCGCCAGGCGCGTCGCCGCTGGGGGGAGATCGCAACAATCCGGTCTATGCGCAGCTGGTCGAAAGCCGGCGTCTGACGCACGTCGACTCGCCGAAAGACACTCGGCACGTGATCATCGATTTACTGGATTCAGGTTTGGCGTATGAGCCCGGCGACAGTCTTGGCGTATTGGCCGAGAACTGTCCCGAGTTGATCCAAGAGGTCCTCGACGCGCTCGGCGCGACGGGGGACGAGCCCGTTGACACAGCCGGTGGCCCGTCGCGGCCACTTCGAGTTTGCTTGCGGCGCGACGTGGCGCTGCATCGATTGCTAACGCCCACGGTCGAATGCCTTGCGGCGGCGGCGATCGATCCCTCCGAGGCGGATGCGCTCGTGGCGCTCGCCAGCGACGACCGAGACGACTATTTAGGCTCGGCCGACGTCGTCGATGCTTTGCGGCGATTTCCCTCGGCGCGGCCGCCGCTGGGCACGTTCATGGCTTCGCTCGGACGATTGCAGCCCCGACTCTATTCGATCAGCTCTTCGCTCTCGGCCCATCCGCGGCAGGTCCATCTCACCGTGGGCGTCGTCCGATTCGAGAATCAGGGCCGGTGGCGCAATGGCACGACATCGCATTTTCTGGGCGTGCGGGCGAATCCGGGCGATTTGGTCCCGGTGTTCGTCCAGCGGTCGCCCAAGTTTCGGCTACCAGACAATCCGAACACGCCGATCATCATGGTGGGTCCGGGAACCGGCATCGCTCCGTTTCGTGCTTTTCTTCAGCATCGCGAGGCCCTGGGAGCGAAGGGGTCCAGTTGGCTGTTCTTTGGCAACCAGTATTTCAATCTCGATTTCCTGTATCGCGAAGAGCTGGACGGATTTCTGAATCGCGGCGCCCTCACGCGGCTGGATATCGCATTCTCGCGCGATGCGTCGCAGAAGATTTACGTTCAAGATCGGATGCTCGAACACGCCAGTCAACTCTGGCGCTGGCTTGAAGAGGGAGCTTACTTTTACGTTTGCGGCGACGCCAAGCGGATGGCTCGCGACGTCGATCAGATGCTCTACCGAATCGTCGCGGAACAGGGGGGCCGCTCGGCGGAAGAAGCAAAGCGGTACATGTCCGAGCTTGCCAAAGCCAATCGTTATCATCGCGACGTTTACTGAAATCCGGCCCGCCTTCAGCCTAATCGTGCCCAGAGCCGCTGAAAGTCAGAGTGCGCAATCTTGTCGATGACTCAGTGTCGGATGGTCAGGGGAAGTTGTTCGACGACGCCCGCGGCTTCTTCTACATCCCCAACAATCGCAAACGGTCGGCCGAGCAGATCGTGTTCCAGGCCAACGGACGTTGCAATCAGGAGAATCTCATCCAGCAACTCAAGAGCGGCGTGCGGGCCTTGACGGTGCCGGTCGACAATCTGGAGAGCAACTGGGCGTACATGGTGATGGCCTCGTTGGCCTGGAGCCTGAAGGCCTGGGCGGCGTTGTTGCTCCCCGAGACGGGCCGCTGGAGTCAACGCCGCCGGGAGGAAAAGCGGAAGCAATTGCGACTAGAATATGCCCAATTGATCGCGGGCGTCTTCCGTCATCCGGTCTGGGGTCCAGGGCGGGACCATCACCAGCTTGACCTCGACGTCGCCGACCCCTTCGAGCTTGCCGATCGCTTGTTTCGACTGGCTCAAAAGCTGCGGCCCCGCCGGGCAGGCCGGGCTGGTCATCGTCATCTCGATCGTGACGTTTTCTTTCGGGCCAGAAGCGGCGCCGGGTTCGGCGGGGGTGGTGGGTTCCGCTGCTGGCCGAGGTTCGGTCGAAGCGGCTGCCGCTGCCGCCGCCGTCGGCGTGACGACGACGGTGTAGATCAGCCCGAGGTCGACGATATTGACGAACAGTTCGGGGTCGATGACCTGCTTGAGGGCTTCGCGAACGGCGTCTTCAGTGATTGGCATGATATGCCTCGTGGGGATTGAATTGTCGGTGTTCGAACGCGCCTGCCGTCAATCTCTGTCATTCTACTCGCGCAGACGCACGAAGACTTCATTTCCTTCGACCCGAACTTCGTGAGCCACGGTCGGTTTCGTGGCGGGCATCGTCAGGGCCCGGCCATCGCGGACGTCGAACTTGGCGCCGTGCCGCGGGCAGGCGATCGTGAACCCTTCGAGGTGGCCCTCCGCCAGTGGCCCGCCGTCGTGCGTGCAGACATCGTCGATGGCGTAGAACTGGCCGGCGACGTGAAACAGCGCGATCAGCCGATCCTCGACTTCAACGAGCATCTTTCCGGGATCGGGGATGTCCGACGCGCTTGCCACTCGTATGAAATCGGACATTGCGTGGTTCTCGATGAGAGCGGAAAGACAGGCCCCGAACAAAGCGATACTAACCCGAAGCGTCAGCGAGGCAATCGTCGTGAATGAGCACAAATCCTCACTTACGTTTCGGGTTGGTATGTCTTGCAAATCGGAAAAGTGAATAGACCCTCACCCCGGCCCTCTCCCAGAGGGAGAGGGCGAAATCTAAAAGCTGGCGCTAGATGAACTCGCGCACGCGGCGGCCGATGGCTTCGCCGAGCGCCTCGCGAACGCTGTCGATCGTGATCCGGTCGAATACCTGCTGGAAAAAGCCGGTGACCACGATGCGGACGGCTTCCTTACGGGTCAGGCCCCGGCAGCGAGCGTAAAAGATCTGCTCGTCGTCGACTCGGCCCGTCGTGGCGCCGTGCGTGCAACGGACGTCGTCGGCCTGAATCTCGAGGCCCGGAATCGAGTCGGCCCGGGCTTCTTCCGACAGCATCAAATTGTCGTTTCGCTGATAGCCGTCGGTCTTTTGGGCATTGGCGTCGACCTTGATCATGCCCCGCCAAACGAGGCGAGATTTGTCTTGCAGGCCGCCCTTATACAACAGATCGCTATGGCAGGAGGGCGCCTGATGGTGTTGCAAGGTGTTGTAGTTGAGATGTTGCTTGCCCTCGGTGAACATGACGCCGTTGACTTGCGTCTCGGCGCCGGGGCCGATCAAGGCCACGTGCTGATTGACCTTGGCCAACCGACTGCCCAAGGCGCCGATCGTCCACTGGAGGCCCGCGTCGCGATCGACGAGACCTTTTTGATGGGCGAAGTGCCAAACGTTGTGCGACCAATTTTGCAGATTGACGTAGCGGAGCCTGGCGCCTGGGCCGACGATCAACTCGATGCCGCCGCAATGCAGGCCGCTCTCCGTCGCATCGCCACCGACGGTTTCCGATAGCAGCGTCGCCTCGGCGCCCTCTTCGAGGACGACCAAAATATGTCCCAAATCGACGCCCAATTCGCCGAGCGCGGAGAGACTATGCAGCGGCTTGTCGATCTTCACGCCGCGCGGAACATACAACAGCGTGCCGCCGGACCAGCAGGCCGCGTGAAGCGCGGAGAACTTGTCGTAGCCGATCTCCATCGCCTTGAACAAGCGAGGGCGAATCAGATCGCCATGCTCGGCGACCAGCGAGTCCAGGCTGCCGAATAGAACACCCTGGCGGGCATAATGCGGATCGAGTGACGCGGAGATCGCCCGGCTATCGACCGCGACGGCATGACCGGCCAGATCGACGCCTTGGGTGAGCAAGGCGGCGGGAATGGCAACGTTGGACGTTGCGATGGCTTCCCCGTTGTCAATGTCACCGACCGGCAAATGAAAACGCTCCAGCCGAAAATTGCGCAGCTCCGTCCGCATCCATTCTTCATCGCTACGGCTGGGCATCGGCAGCGATTGATACGTCTGCCAAGCCGAAAGCCGCTGGTCCTTGAGCCAACCGGGTTCGTCGCGCGATTCGATAAACGCGGCGAACTCCACCGCGGAGAAGCCATTGGTCGTTGAAGCAATACTGGTCATTTACCTGACAACAAAGAATGAAGATTTGGATGGCTAAGGGATCGACGCAAGAATCGCGAGAACCTCACTGGTTGTGAAGTGCCTCTCGTTGGCAGCCTCGCGGCGATCCAACTCCGCTTCGCTCACCTGAGGTTCCAGGTAGGGGCCAGCGTCGGAATCCTGTGCGATTGGAACGATGGTCGCGACCAGATTTCCCTCAGGGTCACAAAGATCCAAAGGGGTCGCCATTTTGCGGAGTTTTTCGGCCAGCTCGGGACTCACGACAACTTTCATGCGCCTACCCGACCGACCCTTCCATCTGCAATTGAATCAGCCGATTCATTTCGACGGCGTATTCCATCGGCAGTTCCCGCACCAGCGGCTCGATGAACCCGCTGACGATCATCGTGCTGGCCTCGGCTTCCGAGAGACCACGGCTGGTGAGATAGAAGAGTTGCTCCTCGCCGATGCGCGAGACGCTGGCCTCGTGGCCGATCGTTACGTCCTGCTCGTCGATCTCGATATACGGATATGTGTCGCTGCGGCTCTTCGCGTCGAGGATCAGGGCATCGCAGACGACGGTGGACTTGGATTTCTTGGCGCCCTTTTCGACTTTTACTAGTCCCCGATAACTGGCCCGACCGCCGTTTTTCGAGATCGATTTGGAGATAATTCGGCCGGACGTGTTGGGAGCGCAATGCACGAGCTTGGCGCCGGCGTCTTGATGCTGGCCCGCCGAGGCAAACGCGATCGACAGAATCTCCCCGCGAGCGCCCGGCTCCATCATGTAGACGGCCGGGTATTTCATTGTGAGATGGCTGCCGAGGTTTCCGTCGATCCATTCCATCAGGGCGCCTTCGTAGGCCATCGCCCGTTTGGTCACGAGGTTGTAGATGTTGTTGGCCCAGTTTTGGATCGTTGTATATCGGCAGCGGGCGTGCTTCTTGACGCAGATTTCCACGACCGCCGAGTGCAAACTTTCGGTCGTGTACATCGGGGCCGTGCAGCCTTCGACGTAGTGAACCTCGGCGCCTTCGTCGACGATGATTAGCGTCCGCTCGAATTGGCCCATGCTCTCGGCATTGATCCGGAAATACGCCTGCAGCGGGAATTCGATCTTGACCCCCTTGGGCACATAGATGAACGAGCCGCCCGACCACACGGCGGAATTCAGGGCCGCGAATTTATTGTCCGACGGGGGAATGATCGTGGAAAAATACTCCCGCACTAGGTCGGGATATTCACGCACCGCCGTATCCGTGTCGGTGAAGATGACCCCCTTGCGGCCGAGATCTTCCTGCAGCGAGCCATAAACGACTTCGCTCTCGAACTGAGCCTTCACACCGGCCAGATATTTTTTCTCGGCCTCGGGAATGCCCAGCCGATCGAACGTCTTCTTGATTTCGTCGGGCACGTCGTCCCAGGTTTTACTCTGATGGTCGGCCGGCTTGAGGTAGTAAAAGATGTCCTGGAAATCGATGGCGATATTGCCGCCCCAGCGGGGCATCGGCTTGGAGTTGAATATCTTCAAGCTCTCCAGCCGAAAATCGCGCATCCAGGCCGGCTCGTCCTTGATGTCGGAAATCTGGTTGACGATTTCTTCGTCGACCCCCTTGCGGGCTTTGAAGACGAACTTGGATTCGGTGCGAAAATCGTATTTGTTGATTTCGCCGATCTCGTCGTGACTGGTTCGTTCCGTGATATCGGTTGCCATGATGGCCTCTGGTCTTACTGCCTTGCGGCGGTTGATGCGTGCTTGTTGACTCGTTGGCGAAGTCACGGCGGGGACAGGGGGCTTACGCCCCCCGCTCGCCGAGGTGAGTTAATGAACTGCCTCGTGCGTGAGCGGTTTGGCGCTCATGACCTCTTCATCCGCGGCGGCTTCGGGATAGGCGTTGCGAATTCGTTCGTAACCCTGCTTGTGCAATTCGGCGGCTAGTTCGGGTCCGCCCGTCTCGACGATCCGGCCGCCGAGCATCACATGCGTGGCGTTGGGCGTGTTGTGTTCCAGGAGTTGCTCGTGGTGGGTGATAATCAGAATGCCCATTTGAGCGCCGCCGATCTCGGCGATGCTCTGACTGGCTAGGCGGACGGCGTCGGCGTCCAGCCCGCTGTCGGTTTCGTCGAGGACGGCAAATCGCGGCTGTAGCATGGCGAGTTGCAAAATCTCGGCCCGCTTCATCTCGCCGCCGGAAAACCCTTCGTTCACATAACGGCGAGCAAATTCCGGGTCGATCCTTAGCTGTTCCATCTTCGCCTTTAGTTCTTGGCGAAACTCCCGCATGGGGATCAGTTCTTCCCCTTCTTTGCGATCCGGACGGCGAACATTCGTTGTGGCATGTCGGAGAAAGTCGGCCATCCGCACGCCGGGAATCGCCATCGGCCGCTGAAATGCGTAGAAAATGCCGGAGCGGGCTCGCTCGTTCGGCTCCATCTCCAGCACATCGTGATGGGCGCCATCGGCGTCGATCAGCTCGACCTGACCGCTGGTCACTTCGTAGCCCGGATGACCCATGATCGCCAAGCCGAGCGTGCTTTTGCCGGAGCCGTTGGGTCCCATCAGGGCGTGGACTTCTCCCCGACGAATCTCCAGGTTGACTCCCTTGAGAATCGGCTTGTCTTCGACGGCCACATGCAAATCGGTAATCTTCAGGGTTTCAGTGTTCATTTATGCGGTTTGCTTGTCGATTGTTTGTTCGAATCGGAATTCTTACGAATTCCGCTACATGGTTTTGAGGAGCTGAATTCGTAAGAATTCAGTCGGAGTGCCGATTATCTTCTAACCGGTAATTTTTTGGTGATCGAACAGGGGGGACAAATCCTCCGGGGCTTCAACGTAGCCGGAATGGTGCGGCACGGGCAGTTCGTCGTCTAGCTTGACCACGCTACCTTTGCCGCGGTTCATCTTGTGCCCCATGATTTTGTCTTGAATTCGCATCAGGCCTTCGAGCAGCGATTCCGGTCGCGGCGGGCAACCCGGCACGTACACATCCACCGGCACGACCAAGTCGACTCCCTTGACAACATGGTAGCCCCATTTGAAATATGGCCCGCCGCCGGTCGTGCAGGCGCCCATCGCGATCACGAATTTCGGGTCGGGCATCAGGTTGTAAAGCCGCCGTACCCGGCTGGCCATTTTATAAGTCACCGTGCCGGCGACGATCATCAGATCGGCCTGTCGCGGCGTCGCCCGGAATGCGCCGGCGCCAAACCGATCGAGATCGAATCGACTCGCTCCGGCCGCCATCATTTCGATCGCGCAACACGCCAGCCCGAACGTCATCGGCCAAATGCTCGACTGGCGAGCCCAATTGATCGCCTGCTCGACTGTCGTCGTAATTACGTTCTCTTCGAACCGGCCTTCGATCCACGGTTGAGTCATGTTGGTTGTTTCAATAAATGGGGACGAATTTTAGACAAGATTTACAAGATTACGAATGCGGTGCAATCATGTCTGCTTTGAAAACTTGTAAATCCTCTTAATCCTGTAATCCTGTCGATTTCCTTTTTCACAAATCCGAATCGCTCACTATACCCATCAATTCGCTGCTATCAATCGACGCTGCGGTTTGGCCCTTGGTTTCGAACCGGCAGCAGTCGCTCCCGCCGTCCAGTCGGCACTCGGTTAACTGCACTTTCTCGCCGAGCAATTCCGAAAACAGCATCTTCTCCACGGCGCAAATCCCGCGGTCCTGTTCGGCCAGATCGGGATAAGGGCAAGCCAGCGCGGTCAGCACTGGCAATTGTTTCGATCGATCGACAACAAACGGAATGTTGCGGTCGGCGAGCAACTCGCTGACTGCCTGCATTCGGTCGGCCGTCGATTCGCCGCGGACTCGACCACCGTACATTTTGGCCATGCTTTGAGCGAGTCGCCGCAGCAAACCACTCCGCACCGACACGTCCTTGACCTCGCGGATTTCCTTCCAGAGCGCGACCGCCAAGTCGGCAAAATTGGAACCGGCCCCCCGCATGGCCTTGTCGGTCAATAGGTAGCGATGGCTGGGACGGCCGCGAACGGTCTTGTTGATCTCGCGACGGAGAAGGCCCGCTCCAACCAGTCGACTCAGACGCTGGCGAACGGCGGTCGCCGTAACCCCCATGGCCGATGCCATTTGAGAGATTCCGAGCGGCCCGCGCCGCCGCAGCAGATCGATCAATCCCGCGTCAGAACTTTCGGCCGTTGCTTGCATGTATGAATCATAGACGTATTTCTCTTTTTAGCAACTGGGTATGCGAAAAAGGATCGCGGTGGCAGTCTGGCCTGTCACAGCGCACAGGCGTCCCCTTCGGCCATGCTCGACAAGCGGGCAGCCGAGCGGGGAAAATAACGCTCAACAGCGTCATGGAAGTCGGTGGGAACAGTCACTTTTGCCACCGCGCCGCGGAATTCGCGCACGCCAGGGCGGCCCTGAGCATAGCAGCAGGCAAACTTGCGCATGAGGATCGTGCCGCGCTCGGCGCCAAACCGCTCGCAGACAAGTCGATAGTGATGCACCAGCAGCGAGCGCTCTTCTTCCGGGGTCGGGTCCGGCGGTAGCGGCTCGCCGCGCAGGGCGGCTTGAGCCTGCCTAAAGAGCCACGGCTTGGCGAGCGCCGCGCGAGCGATCATCACGCCATCGACGCCATAGCGCCGAAAGGCTTCAACCACTGCCTCGGGCGTTTTGAGATCGCCGTTGCCGATCAGCGGGATTCGCTTCAGATGCGGTTTAATCTCAGCAATCCGGTCCCAATCGGCCGACCCGCGAAAAAAATCTTGTGCAGTCCGGCCATGCACGGTGAGGGCCGCCCCGCCCGCCGATTCAACGACCTTCGCTACCTCGATGGCCCGAATCGAGTCGCGCGTGCAACCGAGTCGGATCTTCGCCGTCACGGGCGTCGGAGCACACGCTTTAGCAACTCGCTCGACTATTGCTCCGATCCGATCAGGATCGCGCAGCAGGTACGAGCCACTATGGGCTTTCTCGGAGACGTCTCTCACCGGACAGCCAAAATTGATATCGACGACGCTGACCTTCATCTCGTGAGCCAGCTTCGAGCCAACCGCCGCGAGCGTCTCGGGATCGTTGTCCCAAATCTGCACGGCGAGGGGCCGTGGCTCATCCTCGACACCCCACAGCCGATCGGGCAATTCCTGCTGAACTTGGTCGCGCCACAGGAAGCCTTTGGCGCAAATCATTTCAGTGGCTTGCAAACCGGCCCCACCGAACTCACGCACCATCTGCCGATAGGCGTAGTTGGTGAATCCGGCCATCGGCGCTTGCAGCACCGGCGGATCGACGAGCAAGGAGCCGATGTATAGCGGCTTGATTTCCGGCAGCGGCTTCTTCTCAGGCTGCGGCTGGGCCGAGGTCGTTTCGATAGCCGGTGAGGCAGTGGCGATGCTCATGCGATGACACGGCCCATTTGGCTAATTGCCACTCGTTTTGCGAACGCCGCTTTGCGGCAGCGCGGGCTGCATCAGCAGATCATCGGTCGGAGTGCGCGAGAATGATGGATCGGCGCTGGTATTGTCGCCGGGGCGGGCCGGAGCGATGGTCGCGACCGGACTCTTTACGACGATCATCATCGCGACCAACCTATCGGGTCCGGCATTGGGATCGGCCACCGCGATCGCGTATTCGCCAATCTCCAAATTGTAATCGCGGACGGTGGTCAAAAAGGCCCGCCGTTGCCGGGCGAATTCGGCATGACAAGTGAGGACTGTCGGAAGATCCAACTGCCCCTTGCCGCGAGCGTCTTCGGCGATATGGACCGCCGTCGAAGCGGCGTGAACCGCGGCCACGCGAGCTTCGATCGCGTCGCGCCGGGCCGGCAATCCCCGATCGATGACCTTCGTGCGCGGCGGAGGAACTCGACCGGCAAACAGCGTGTCAAAATAGGTCCGGTAAGGACCGACGAGCGGGAGGTCGGCAGCGAGGGGCTGCGCGCTGGTGGCCGGCACTCCCAATAGATCGGCTAGTTCTTGCTGTGCCGTGACCGCCCCCAAGCGGGCTTCATGGAGGCGAGCCTGAGCGGCCGCCTGGGCCGTGGTCAATAGCGCCTTTTCCAATCCCCGGTCGGCCGGGATTTGGTCGAGCCGGCTCGCTTCGTCGGCCGCCCAATCGTAATCGGACTGGGCCGTCGAAAGCTTCCAATAGGCTCGCGTGACGGCCAGCAATCGATTTCGGTCGAGGCCGGCCCGCGAAAGGATTTCGAGTAGCGTTGTGGGTCGGCCGGTCAATGCCGTGTCTTTGGGCGGCGTCAGGGCTTGGGTCATCAGGTCCGTCGCGGCCTGCGCCGAGGCGCTGGCGGCGTCGGCGGCATCGCTGGCCGATTGAGCCACGCCGGCTGGCTTTCGCGCATCGATCGTCGGGTCCTGCGGTGGCTTGGCGCCGGAGCTCGGAAGATCGAAGATTCCCGCTTGCCGGACGGCCGGGTCGCTCATCCGCGTTTTTTCCGGAACTTGGACGAGCGGAGCGTTGTAACTTGAGCCAGCGTCGCTCGCTGCGTTTAAGGGCGCCGGGGCGCCAGTCGCGGCCGCCGATGGCTTCATGACGGATTTTGTTCCCGCAGGAAGATTGAGATGGACGGTTCCCTCTGACGTCGTAACGTCGGCTTCTTCGCGGGCCGGCGGTGGAGGAGGCGTCGCAACGGCCGGGACAGTTGTTTGTCCAAGGAGCGCCCAGCCCATTATCAACGAGGCAATCGTCATTTTGTCACCGTTTGACAGTCCGTAGAGTGGGCATTGCCCACCGTGGTGGTATCGCGTCGATTCATGCATGGGCAATGCCCACACTACCTTCGGCGCAGTTTGATTGTGACCGACGCTGACAGGACCGGCAAGAGCGAGTCGGGGAGCCGTGTCGTGCGAAAAGAGAGTTACGGCTGCAAGGTATCTCGTTTGATCTCTTCATAGCTCTCGATAAGCCAGCGATCGTTCTCCAACCTGAAATTAGCCCGAATGTGCATCGGCGGAAAATGGTCGTAGGGATAGAGGCCGCTGCGGACGTGACCGGTGAGGTGGCCGGTCAGTTCGGCAGTGGCCGCAGGCGGATTGTTGAACCGGTTGACTTTAATCTCAATGCCGCTGATCGAGGCCGACTCGACCGTGATTTGGTGGGCGACCGAAATTGCCGACGCCCGGGTCGGCGCCGCGGCAGGCGACGTGGAGATAATCGCCAACAGACCGGGCAAATCATTGTGCTCCAGCGCGACGACGCCTTGGTCGAGCGTCGCGCGAATCAATTTGGTATCGGTCACCGTGTGCTTTTCGATCCAGACGATCCCGCCGACCAAGAGGGCCACAGCCGCCATCGCATAGGCGAGCGGGCGTCGACCGGTTTTTACCAGAGCCAACAGCAGGATCGCCTCCACGATGAGGCCGACGACGATCGCCGGGGTCGAATCCTCGCTGAGCCAAGTCATGGCGATACTTTTTGTGGGCCGGTTTGGCGCGAGAACGAAGCTCAACCCTGTTTTATCCTAGCTTTCCGCAAGCGGCGCTCGTTCGGCGGCGATTGCGGATCAGTTGCCACTGGAGTGCCACGCAGGAGATCGCCATGATAACAAATGCCATGATCCGAAGCGGAATCAGCGAAATGAGCAGTGGATGAGTCAAGGGTTGAGGTCCGCCGGTCAAGGGCGCCCGATCACCCGACTTGTCGTTAGGAATGGCTTTTGAGGCGGTTGGCGCCGTGGCTGCGTCGCTGTCGGTGGCGGCCGCGGGTCGGTCGAGAGTGCGCGTGCCGTAGAGATACTGGTTCTCGGCATGGTCCTGCCGCCGGGTGAATTTCCCTTCTATCACGAACAGGGCCAAGACCGCGAAGCTACTGAACAGATAGACCCAGAACCAAGGGGAATCGGTCAGTTTTGCCGCCGCTGGTTTAGCGGGCGACAGTGGCTCGTTACCGGACATTCGTTTAGACGACGTTGTAAGCGGTGTTCGGCAATGGATTTCTGCGCGTGTGCGATCCAAATCCCCCGCGCTTACTGCGTGCTCGGCTCGAGGATCATCGGCCGATCAGCGGCGCTTGAAGAGAGGGCCCGCGTACACGGCCGTCTCGCCGAGCTCTTCTTCAATTCTAAGCAATTGATTGTACTTGGCCAATCGATCGGTTCGCGATGCCGATCCGGTCTTGATTTGACCGGTGGACATGGCGACCGCCAGATCGGCGATCGTCGAGTCCTCGGTCTCGCCGCTACGGTGGCTGGCGATGCTCGAGTAGCCGTTGCGCGTCGCAAGCTGAATGGACTCGATCGTCTCGGTCAGCGTGCCGATTTGATTGACCTTGATCAAAATGCTATTGGCGACACCCTCGTCGATGCCGCGCTGCAGTCGTTTGGTGTTCGTGACGAACAGATCGTCACCGACTAACTGCACGCGCTTATTGAGCCGATCGCTGAGCATCTTCCAGCCCTCCCAATCGTCTTCGCTGCAGCCGTCCTCGATCGAGCAGATCGGATATTTTTCGGCCCAGCCGGCGAGGAAATCGACCATGGCGCGGCTATCGATTTCGCGGCCGTCCATTTTGTAGACCTTTTTTTTCGGGTCGTAGAGTTCGGTCGCCGCGACGTCTAGGGCGATCATCACTTGCTCGCCCGGCTTGTAACCGGCCTGCTGGATCGCTTCGAGAATCAGATCGATCGCCTCGCCATTGCTCCGCAGATCGGGAGCAAAACCGCCCTCGTCGCCGACGGACGTATTGAGTTTTTTGGCCTTGAGGACCTTCTTCAATTGATGAAACACCTCGACGCCGGCGCGCAGGGCGGCGCTAAAGGAATCGAATCCGAGCGGCATGACCATGAATTCTTGGACATCGACATCGTTGTCGCCGTGGGCGCCGCCGTTGATGATGTTCATCATCGGGGCCGGCAATAGTCGGGCGCCCGGGCCGCCGAGATACCGATAGAGCGGCAGGCCGGCGTGGTCGGAGGCCGCATGCGCGACGGCCAGCGACACGCCGAGAATCGCATTGGCGCCGAGGTTCTTCTTGTTTTCGGAGCCATCCAGTTCGATCATGCGATAGTCGATGGCCGCCTGGTCGAGGGCATCCATCCCGCTGAGCTCACGGGCGAGCGTTTCGTTGACATTCTCGACGGCCTTCAGCACTCCCTTGCCAAGAAAGCTTTTGGGATCCCCGTCGCGGAGTTCCCAAGCTTCGTGAATCCCCGTGCTCGCGCCGCTGGGGACGGCGGCCCGACCGAACGAACCGTCGACCAGCGTTACGTCAACCTCGACCGTCGGATTGCCGCGGCTATCGAGAATTTGTCGGGCGTGAATGTCGACGATCGAACTCATGGCGAACCTCTGACTGCTGAAGGATTTTTTGATGCGGCGCATCGTCCGAAATAATATGGATCAAGTGCCGCCCATTGTGCCGAAAGAGGGTCGGATTGACTAGGCCCGGCGATCCCGACTCCTCCCCTTCCTCCCGCCGCAGCGCCGCACATGGCTAAAGAAACGCCGCAACCGACTACGGCGCCGACCAAATCGGCTGCGAATAACGCGGTCGTGTCCTTGCCGGCGGCCGCTCCCAAGTTGCTTTCCCAGCGGGTCAGCTATGCTTGTGGTCTCTCCTTGGGCCGCGCCATGAAAGCACAGGAGACCCGACTAGCCGGAAAGAATTAAGCCCGCGAAGCCGTTCCAGCGCCTGCCACAAACGCAGTCGGTTTGGTCTCCCCTTCAAGCGGCCTACGAAATAAGCCGCTGCCGCTCGGGTCGCCTGATCACTTTCAAAGCCGGCGATTCGATGACGCCTGGCTCCGAGTGGTCGCAGATGTCAAATCTGCCCCAATCGCTTGCTTGAAGTAGAACCGCCCATGAGGCAACATGGATAAATTCAATCGGCGTTGTTTATTATTTGAACTTCAAGACTTCACGAGGCGGGCAGATCGATGAAAGAAGTGGATCAATCACGCGGTTTACGAACGCGGCGTTTGCTTACATATGGCTCCGTCTCGGTCGCGATCCTCGCGATGGCCTCGATCGCTGACGGACTCCGTGGCGCCGAGAAATCCGAGAAGACCGACAAACCTGTTGTAGCCATGGTCGCGACCGTCGAGGCGAAGGCTGCAGCAAATCCGCTCGGGCAGCCATTGCCGCCCGCCGACGCGGCTCGCGCGATGACGATGCCCGAGGGATTTAAGGTCACGCTCTTTGCCGGCGAGCCGGACGTCGCGCAGCCGATTGCGTTCACGACCGACGATCGGGGCCGCTTGTGGGTCGCCGAGTGTTTCTCGTATCCCAACTGGGCGGCGACCGGCAAAGATCAACTGCTGCTGTTCAACGACAAGGATAATTCCGGCCATTTCAGCGACCGGCAAGTGGTGCTGGACAAGGCGAACAACCTGACCGGCGTCGAGTTTGGTTTCGGTGGCGCATGGCTCTGTCAGGCTCCACAACTAAACTTCGTGCCGATGACCGTCGGAGCCGACGCGCCCAAGACTCAAGGGGCCGCGCAGCCCGTGCTCGAGGGCTGGTCGACTCAGGGCAAGCACAACATCGTTAACTGCTTGGTCTGGGGGCCGGATGGTTGGCTCTATGGCCTGAACGGCGTGTCATCGTTCTCGGCGGTCGGTTTGCCGGGTGGTAAGGCCGCCGATCGGCAAGGCATCAGTTGCGGCGTATGGCGTTATCACCCCACCAAGAAGCGATTCGAAGTAGTCGCCTGCGGCACGACGAACCCCTGGGGCTTGGACTACGACGATTGCGGTGAAATGTTCATTACCAATTGCGTGCTGGCCCATCTGTGGCACATCGTCCCGGGCGCCCACTACAAGCGGATGCACGGCATCGACGAAATGCAATACTCGTTCGAGCTGCTCGATGCGACGTCAGATCATTTGCACTGGGGTGGCGGCGATTGGACGACGTCGCGCGGTGGTCAAGGGGTTCATAGCGAGGCGGGCGGCGGCCACTCTCACGCCGGCGCGATGGTCTACCTCGGCGACAATTGGCCCGACAAATATCGCGATACAATGTTCATGTGCAACATTCACGGCAACCGCGTGAACAACGATCTCTTGGAACGCAGCGGCTCGGACTACGTTGGCAAACATGGCAAGGATTTCTTATTTGCCAACGACGTCTGGTTCCGTGGGCTGAATCTCAAGTACGGTCCTGACGGCGGCGTAATGATGTCCGATTGGTGCGACAACGGCGAGTGCCATAACTATGCCGTCACCGATCGGAGCAGCGGACGAATGTACAAAATCGTGTATGGCAAACCGAATCCCGTGCCGACCGATCTCGATCTGACAAAGCTAAGCGACGGCGAGCTGGTGAAACTGCAATTGCACAAGAACGATTGGTATGTACGGCACGCTAGGCGAATCTTGCAGGAACGGGCAGCCGCGGGCCACGACATGGCCGCGGCTCGCGACGAACTGAAAAAAATGTTCGACGCGGAGGCAAGCGTGCCGCGGAAGCTGCGGGCGCTGTGGGCATTGCATGTGATTGAGGCGACGCCGCCGGAGTATCTCGTCCCGCTACTGCGGCACGCCAGCGACAACGTGCGAGTCTGGGCGATACGATTTTTGGTCGAGGACAAGAATCCCGCTGAGGCGGCTCGCGAGGAGTTCGCGCGATTAGCGAAGGAAGACCCCTCGCCGTTCGTGCGACTGAATTTGGCTTCGTCGCTTCAAAGGATTCCGCCCGCCGAGCGGTGGCCGATTGCCACGGCGCTGGTAGGACACGCGGAGGACGCGAGCGATAAAAATCTGCCGCTGATGATGTGGTACGGCGTCGAAGGCGCGGTCGCCGCCGATCCGGCTCGTGGACTGGCGCTCGCTTTGGACTGTAAAATCCCGACCGTGCGGCGGTATATTGCGCGACGAGTTACAATCGGAGAGCCGGGACAGAACCCGACCGTAGGGACGAGCTTTGTCACAAAAGCGATCGTTCGGACGGATGATCCCGCCGTGCAACTCGATTTGCTCCGCGGCATGCACGACGCGCTTCGCGGGCGCCGCCAAGAAAAGAAACCCGACGGTTGGGTCGAACTCTACGCCAAAATCTCGACGCATCCGTCGGCGGCAATCCAAGCTGAAGCCTATGGCTTGGCGGTCATCTTTGGCGACACCGGGGCCCTCGATTCGCTCAAAACGGTCGCGGGCGATTCCCGGGCCGATCTCAATAAAAGGCTGCAAGCGATCGACGTGCTCGTCGAGGCTCGCTCCGATATCGCGCCGCTGTTGCAGAAATTGCTCGACGAGCCGGCGGTGCGTTCCAGAGCCCTGCAGGGCCTTGGCGCCTACGATGACCCGCGCACGCCGAATTTGATTCTGGCCAAATTCGCGGAACTCACGCCGGCCGAAAAACGGGACGCGATCGGCACATTGGTCGCGCGGCCCTTATTTGCCCGGGCGCTGCTCTCGGCCCTCGAAAACGGCAAGGTCGCGGTCGCCGATGTCTCGATTAGCCATGCCCGGCAGATCAAGCAATTCGCCAACAAGCAACTCGACGATCGACTGGCGAAAGTCTGGGGCACGCTCCGCGATAGTCCCGCCGACAAGAAAGAGCAGATCGATCACTTCAAAACGCTGTTGACCGCCGATTCGATTAAGGCCGGCGACGCATCGGCCGGCCGCCTTATATTCACTAAGACGTGCGCCCAGTGCCATTCGCTGTTCGGCGAGGGAGGCAAGATCGGTCCCGACCTTACGGGCGCCAACAGGGCCAACGTCGACTACGTCGTCCAAAAAGTCGTCGATCCGAGCACGGCCGTGCCGAACGATTATCGGATGAAGACGGCCTACTTAAAGGACGGGCGCCTGATCTCGGGCATCGTCAAGGAGCAATCGCCCAAGGCGATCGTGCTGCAGACGGAAACGCAGCGAATCACGATTTCGACGGACGACATAGACGATCTCAAACCGTCGAATCTTTCGCTCATGCCGGAGCGGCAATTGGACAAGATGAACCCCGCCGAGATTCGCAACTTGTTTGCCTACTTGGCCACCAAGACGCAGACGCTGCTGCCGACGGATAAACCAAAAACCAATCCGTCCCAGAGTGAATCGCCGAAAAGAGAGACGCCAAAAACAGACGCAACGCCCACTAGCGCAACTCCAGACAGCGCAACTCCAAACAACGCAACTCCAGACAGCGCGACATCGACTGGCGCGCCGTCTCCGGGCGCTCCGAAAGCGACAGCCTCCAGGCTGCGACTCGATTGGCGCGACGATTGGTTGACGATTCGCGGTTGGCATCTTCCGGGCGGCGAAGTCCGGGTCCACTATCTGGAGGCCGTTTGCAAACCGGGTTCGACCGATCGCGACTGGGCTCAGACCGTGATTCCGCAGCAAACGAAGCTCGTTTCGGCGGAGGCCGACGGATTGGCGCTGGAACTGAGATCGCTTCTGTCCGATGGAGTGATTCTCACGCATCGCATCACGGTCCGGCGGCCGGACGACGCGACCGACGAAATCGATTTCCAAGTGACCGCCAAAAATCCCACGGACAAGGTCTCCGACGCTCAATGGGCCCAGCCTTGCGTGCGAGTGGACAAGTTCACGGGTCGCGGGCAAGACGATTATCTGTCCTCATGCTTTGTCTACATCGGCGGCAAGCTAACGCGGCTCCCTACCGAGCCATGGGCCACCAAAGCTCGTTACACTCCGGGCCAAGTTTACGCGGCGGCCGGCGTCGATCGCGGCGACGTCAATCCGCGCCCCTTAAGCAAGCTCGTTCCGACTTGCGGCCTGATCGGTTGTTACTCGGCCAGCGAAAAGCAAATTCTTGCGACGGCTTGGGAGCCCTATCAGGAACTGTTCCAAGGCGTGGGGGTTTGCGTGCATTCCGATTTCAGGATTGGCGGCCTCAAGCCGGCGGAATCCAAAAATATCCGCGGCAAAATCTATATCACGTCCGCCGGACCGGAGGCGCTGCTGAAGCGCTACAAGCAAGATTTTCCGGAGCCGAGGCCTAGCAAATAGCTGTCCCCGGCTATTATCGCCGGTAGTGTCGTCCTCGGAAATTCGCACACTGGGCGGTTGCTCGCCGAAAAATGCCTTTTCGGTTCGGCTCAAGTTTTGGCCGGGCTTGACCGAAGGGGCGGTGGTTTGGTATTCCATCGCCGCTAACTTTTCTTTTTTGCCGATCGGCATTTTTCCGCGCGTGTGCTGTCATGGAATTCATTCCAATTCGTCGATCGTGCGCCCAAGGGGCGTTGGTCACCGGGCTGCTGGCGATGCTGGCTTCGACGAGTGGGGGCCAACAGCGAATTTTGTTTCCGACCCAGGTTTCGCAGCCGGCTGACATCGGGCCGCCGGCGATTTCCGGAGGCACGGCCGTTCCAGGTGCGCCGGGCTGGGACGCTTATGCCGATCCAGGCCTCTCCGGGCCGCCCGCGATTTATAGCCCACCCGGATCGACTCCCTATACCGCGGTTCCGGGCGCCTATCCGCCCGGAGTCGTGCAACCGGGACCCTATCCGCCGTATCAGCCGGGGGCCGTGCAACCAGGCGCTGTTCCCGGTCCATACGCCGCGCCCCCTTACGGCGCCGACCCGTATTACAATCCCGCGCCGACCCAGCCGGGATATTTGTATCCCAACGGGGCGCCGACTTACACCGGCCCCGGCTCGCCGATGGAAAACCCCCTCGAGATGATCAATGGCTGGTCTCGGTTCTTTCAGGAGATTCGCCTGCAAGAGACGTACATGTACGACTCGGGCAATTTGCGGTTGTCGATCAACGACATCGAGACTTCGGCGACGTTCGCGTTTCCACTGGGCTGGAATAAGGCGCCGCTGCTGGTGACGCCCGGTTATGGGCTGCACTTATTTAGTGGTCCGCCGGGGCATGGGCCGGGGTCCGCCGATCTGCCGGCGCAGACGTACGACGCATATATCGACGGCGCCTGGGCGCCGCAATTTTCGCCTTGGCTCGGAGCGGAGCTTGGCGCGCGCGTGGGCGTGTTCACCGACTATCACACGTTCAACACGCGCCACAGCATTCGCGAGATGGGGCGGGCCCTGGCGGTCGTCAATTACAGCCCCACGGTGCATTTCAAGTTGGGCGTCGTGTACCTCGATCGCAACTACGTAAAGATGTTGCCGGCCGGCGGTGTTTTTTGGTCGCCCGATCCTGACACGCGGATCGAGTTGTTCTTCCCGCGGCCCAAATACACGCACCGAATTACAACGACCGGGACGTATCAGATTTGGCTGTATTCGACGGCCGAGTATGGCGGCGGCGCATGGACGATTCGACGAGCCGACGGAGTCTCGGACGATTTCGACTACAACGACATTAAGATGTCGACCGGACTGGAATTTATTCCCGAGACCAGTACGGCAGCCGTCCGCGGATATCTCGAAGTGGGCACGGCGCTCGACCGCGAATTGCGATACCGGAGCAACAATCCACGCGAGGTGGATTTGTCCAACGCGTTCATGGTCCGAGCCGGCGTCTCCTACTAAAGGGGTCTTACCAAAACTATGGGCGCCGGGGCTGGAGGCGTCCTCGCCGAAGCCCAGGAGAGTGGTTTCGGCTTCGAGAGCAAGGCACCGGGGCTTCCCTTCGCCGCGAGCCCCGGCCACACAGAACCGTAAAGTTAGGGTTACTAAAAGCGAGCGGAAGGCGTAGTAAGCCTGCTGTGCGCGATTCGGCGACTACCGTTCGCCATCCCGTTACAAATGTTGGGACGCAAAGAGACGGAGATTCGCAAGTTGCGCTGGTTCGGTCCAATATCGGTTGCACTTCTCGCCAGCGTCGCCGCGCTTGACGCCGCCAGCGCCTCCGAATCCCTGCGCCTCTACAATTACCAAAACGGCGAAACCGCATTCAGCACTCCGGCCGTCGAACTGCCCGGACAATTGCGAACCGCTCAAAGCCCCGGGCTGTGCGAAGATTACATCCTACCCGGCGACCCAGGCCAGCCGGTCGTCATCGACAACAACGTCGTCGTGCCGACAGTCGCCCCGTCCGACCCGCTTCTACAAGGCGTGAAACAAAAGTTCGTGCAGCAACTGATGTTCGACGCGACCTATTTGCCGCGCAATGGCCGTAGCGGCGTGGGTTTCACCGACTTGGATCTGACCACCACGCTCGCCGTGCCGTTCCCCTTCTCGGAAGATTCGGCGTTCATGATTACGCCGGACGGGCAAGTGCATTTCGTCGATGGGCCCACCGGTCCCGACCTGCCGCCAAAACTATACGACGCGAACTTGCAGGTAGCGCTGCTGGGAAAGTTGCCGGACAATTTTGTGTACGACGTGGGTATTCAGCCCGGGTTTCATTCGGACGGCGACAACAATGCCAACTATGGCTTCCGATTGCCGTATTATGCGGTAATCGGCTACCGATTCACGCCGCGGCTAATGGTGGGCGTGGGGGCCGCCTACTTGGATCGCCATGACGTGCATTGGGTTCCGCTGGCCGGGCTGATGTATTTGCCCGACGACAATACGCGGTTTGAACTCATCCCACCGAGACCGCGACTGGCCCATCGATTTCAGGTCGGCTACGGCTTCGAGCGGTGGTGGTACTTCGCCGCCGAATTCGGCGGCGGCGAGTACGCGATTCGCCGGGCCAGCGGCGAAAACGATTTGGTCGACATCGAAGATTTCCGGGCAATCAACGGCGTCGAACAGATCAGCACCAACGGCGGCCTCGGATTTCGGATCGAATACGGCTACGTCTTCGGCCGGCACATCTCCTACACAAGTTCGACTCCATCGTTCGATCCGCCGAGCACGCTGCTCGCGCGGGCGGCGCTGGTTTATTGATCAACTGCGAAGACGGACGAGGCAACTTTTACCGCGAAGATGCGAAAAACGCGAAGACGAAGGCAAAAGCACGAAGGCAAAGCACGTTGGGCCGTGTGAAAAAAGGATCGCGAGCAATTCAGGAATAGTTTTTCCCTTTCTTCTCCCGCCTTCTTTGCGCCTTGGCGAGAAAAATTGCCTCGTATCAGCGGCGCTTGGCGGCGATGGCTCGTTGGACGGCGGTGGCCATGTCGGCCGGGCTGTCGGCGACGATGATTCCAGCGGACTCTAAAGCGGCGACTTTGTCCGCGGCCGTGCCTTTGCCTCCGGTGATAATCGCCCCGGCGTGACCCATGCGTTTGCCTGGCGGGGCGGTCCGGCCGGCGACGAACGCCGCCACTGGCTTGGTGACGTGGGCTTTTACATACGCGGCGGCTTCCTCTTCGGCCGAGCCGCCGATTTCGCCCATCATCAGGATCGCCTCGGTCGCCGGGTCGGCTTCGAACATCGTAAGCAGATCGACGAACGACGTGCCGACGATCGGGTCGCCGCCGAGACCGACGCAGGTCGATTGGCCGAGGCCCACGCAAGTAAGCTGCCAGACCGCTTCATACGTGAGCGTGCCGCTTCGGCTCATCAATCCGACCGGGCCCTGCTTGTGAATGTAGCCCGGCATGATGCCGATTTTGCACTCGTCGGGCGTGATCACGCCGGGGCAGTTGGGGCCGATCAGCCGGCTCGAACTGCGGCGGACGATCTCATAAATCCGGGCCATGTCCAGCACGGGCACCCCTTCGGTGATCGCGATGACCGTCTTGATGCCCGCGTCGACGGCCTCGAGAATCGCGTCGGCGGTGAACGGCGGCGGGACGAAAATCATCGTCGCGTCGGCGCCGGTGGCCTCGACCGCTTCGACCACCGTGTCGAACACCGGAAGTCCTTCGACCTTTTCGCCGCGCTTGCCGGGCGTGACGCCGCCGACCATCTTTGTCCCGTATTCGAGACAGCCTTTGGTGTGAAACTGCCCGACCCGGCCGGTAATGCCTTGACAGATGACGCGAGTGGATTTGTCGATCAGGATGGACATGGCAGGGAGGGTGGCGAGTGGCGGGTGGTGAGTGACGGGTACGAATACCAACGCCAAGAAAAAAGCATTTAGGCGGCGTTGGCGGCGGCGACGACTTTTTGGGCGGCGTCGGTGAGGCCGATGGCGCTGATGATTTTTGCGCCGCTGGTGGCGAGGATCTTGCGGCCCTCTTCGACTTCGGTTCCTTCGAGGCGCACGACGAGCGGGACGTTGAAACCGACGGTTTTGTAGGCCGCGACCAGGGCCGTGGCGATCGTGGTGCAGCGCATGATGCCGCCGAAGATGTTCACCAGCACGGCTTGCACTCCCTTATCGGAAAGCAAGATGCGAAAAGCCTCGGTGACTTGCTCGACGTTGGCGCCGCCGCCGACGTCGAGGAAATTAGCCGGCTCCCCGCCGTGAAGCTTGATCAGGTCCATCGTGCTCATGGCCAGTCCGGCGCCGTTGACGAGACAGGCGATGTTGCCGTGCAGCTTTACATAGCTGAGACCGGCGCTACTGGCCTGCACCTCGGTCGGTTCCTCCTCGGCCAGATCGCGCAAGGCGGCGAGCTCGGGATGCCGGAAGACGGCGTTGTCGTCGAACGTCATTTTGGCGTCGAGGGCGACCAATTCGCCGGCGCCGGTAACGACGAGTGGATTGATTTCCAGCATGCTGCAATCGCGCGCGACGAACGCTCGGCAAAGCTGTTTCAGAAATTTGTCGGCGACCCGCGTGGTGGCCGTGCTCAATCCGAGCTTTTGCGCCAGCTTGCGAACTTGATAACTTTGCAGTCCCGCGTCCGGGCAAAAGGCTTCTTTGTGAATCAACTCGGGCGTCTTGGCCGCGACCTCTTCGATGTTCATGCCCCCTTCGCTGGACATGACAAGCACAGGGCCGCCCTCGGCGCGGTCGACGACGATACCGAGGTAAAGTTCGCGAGCGATGTCGCAGCCCTCTTCGACAAGCACTTGGCGAACCACCTGACCTTCGGGGCCCGTTTGCAACGTGACCAATGGCTGCCCAAGCAGGCCGCCAGCCGCTTTGGCGGCTTCGTCGGCCGAGCGAACGAGTTGGACGCCTCGCTGCTGGGGATTAGTCTTGATTGACCCTTTGCCCCGGCCGCCGGCATGAATTTGCGCCTTCACGACCGCGAGCGGACCACCGAGTTCCCGGAACGCGGCGGCCGATGAAGCGGCCGTAGCGGCGACGATTCCCCGCGGCGTACGTACACCGGACTCCCGCAGCAACTGCTTGGCTTGATACTCGTGGATTTTCATGGCGAGCTTACCGGCGAAAGTTCAGTCGATCAACAGCCGCACATTATAACGGCGACAGAAGCGGTTGCTATGGGAGCCGAACGGGCGGCTGAGTCTGGCCCGTCATTCTCGCGATTTGCGCCGCGGACTAGGCGATGGTCGGCGGCCATTGCTACAATTGAACGTGCATTTCTCAAGGTAACCTACTTTTCTCAGGCGAGCGCGAACATGCCACGGACTGAGGCGCTGCGGTGGTTGCTGGTGGCTGGCGTCTGCTGCTTGGCGGCCGGCTGCGACGATTCGGATACTCAGACTCGCGTCGGGCCTAAGCCGACCGCATCGTCCGAGCCGACCGATTCGATCCGCAAACACGTCAAGCCGGTTGATCCGTCGAAGGTCGTGGCCGTCAAACCGACGGATTCGGGTGGTGGTGGCAAGCCGATTCCCGCGGCCGTGGAATCGGCGCCTTATCCCAATCCGCCAACCGAAACACGACCGGCTGCCGTCGACATCGCCTCGGAACCTCGGCCGGAGAACGACAACGCTCGGGCCTTGTTCGCGATCAGTTCGGAAATTGCCGAGACGCTGAAAATTCGGCCCACGCTTGTCGTATGGTTGATCGACAAATCGGCGCCGTCGGCCAGCGTTCGCGGCGGCATGGCGCTGGGCATTCCCCAGGCGTCGCAACGGGCAATCGCGAAGTCCAAGGGAAAGCACCCACTCTCAACGGCGATCGTTACCTACGGCGACGGCGTCACGATGGTGACGGCCGAGCCGGTCGCCGATACGACCCAAGTGTCCAATCTGCTGAGCGGCATCGGCGAAGACAAAACCGAAAGCCCTGTCACATTCGCGGCCGTCAATAAAGCGGCCGACCAGTTTTTGCCCTATCGCGCGAAGGGGTTCGCGGTGCTGTTCGTGATTGCGGCGAATCAAGCGGGCAAGGATTGGAGCGAGTACGATCAGGCCGTGCCTAAGCTCCGCGAAAAAGCCGCGCAGGTGTTCGGCATGGGGCAGGCGATTTCCTTTGGCCGGCCAGCCAACGTCGAGCCCGATAAAATCCCGAGCGAATCGGCGGCCCTCGAGCGGATCGGGCTGCAATATCCGCCGCCCAATTCCGATGTGATGGCCGAGAACGATTTGACCGACTCCGGGTACGGACCGTACGGCCTCGAGCGGCTGTGCCACGATACGAAGGGGCAGTTCTTTCGTATCCGAATGCCCGAGCAGAGCCCCGGCTGGACGACCGACGCCTCGGGCGACATCGATCCGGCACTGCAGAAAAAGTATGCCCCCGATTACGTTTCGGAGAAAAAGTATCAGGAACTCTTGAACGAGAACAAGGCTCGCATGGCCCTGCACAACGCGGCCATGGTTCCCTTCACCGGCGTGCTGAGATCCGACAAGAAGAATCTGACGACCTACTTCACGCGGCCGAAAAACGAAGCCCAGTTGGCCAACATGATCACCAACGCCCAGCGGCCGGCGGCGGAAAAATCGCTCGACGTCGATAAACTGTACGACGTGCTGTCCAAAGGAGAGTCGGAACGATCCAAGCTGACCGGCGCCCGCTGGCAGGTCGAGTTCGACTTGGCGATGGGGCGGATGCTCGCGGCCAAGGCTCGTATCGATGGCTACAACTCGCTGCTAGCCTCGATCAAGCAGGGCAAAGCGTTCAAAGACCCCAAAAGCAGCGCATTCGTGCTCACCCGGGCCGAAACCATCACGTCCAGCAGCGTGCTCAACAAGATGGCGACTAACTCCATCATGTATTTGAATCGAGTGTTGAAAGAACACCCCGGCACCCCCTGGGCCGTGCTCGCGGAACGAGAATTATCCTCGGAGCTGCCTGGCTGGGAGATGTCGGAGCAGTGAGACGCCCGAGGAACTTAGGGAGTTCACGCCATGACCTGGTCGGATCCGACTGTGGACGAAATTCGGCGGATAAAGGACGACTATGCGGCCAAGTTCCATTACGACCTTCAAGCGATTTTTCGCGACCTAAAAGAGCAGGAAGCTCGAAGTGGCCGCCAAATAATCAGCGTTGAAGCGTCGAAACAAGAACGACGCCAGTCCGCGCCGCTACGACTTCCGATCGCTCATTCCGAGACTGAGCCGATGAAAAATGAATGTCGCTGACCCACTTCGGTCCGGGCATGCGCAATCTCAACTGCCCAGCGCATCTTTGATTTCACGCAGCCCGTCTTCGTTTCGCTGCAGGCGATCCGTGAGATCGTCGATTTCCGTGCGCAGTTGGCCGACCAAGTCGCGGAATTGCTCGATCTCGCGAGTCACCAACTGAAATGGCGCCGATGGCGACTCTTGAGCCGTGGCGGGCTTTTGCGAAGCGCCATGTGAAGCGACCGCTGCCGGCGCCGCCGCGGGTCGATCGGCGGCCGGCGACGAGGCGCGAGACGCCGATTCCGAAGGCGGCCCCTCTCCGATCTTAGCCCGGAGCGACGCCATCTCCTGCGGCAAGTAAAGCGCGTGCGTCAGGATGTGGCCGCGACCTTCGGCGGTCAGCGATACGAGCAGACCTTTGGCCTTCAACGATTGAAGAACGGGCCGGAGGGCGTCGAGATCGGGAATCGGGTCCATCCGGGCCGCGCGACCGCGCAGCTCTCCCTCGGTCTGTGCGCCGCGGAGCAGAAGCTCGGTCATCACGCCTAGCTCGACTTTGTTGACGCCGAGCCAATCGTACATCAGATGCCGATATTTGGAGACTCGCCCGCTCCCTTGCACCTCGATCAGAGCGCCGGCGGCGCGGAGACGAGCGATCGACTCCTCGACGTCGTCCGCGTCCAGATTCGTGTGCGGATCGCGATTGTTCTTCTGGTTGCTGCCGGTCACGAGGCCATTGAGCGTGAGCGGATACGCCTCGGGAGTCGTCTTGGCCTTTTCGACCAGCACGCCGATGACGCGGCGATCGGTCGCGGACAGCGGCTTCCACTGTGGCGGATGAGCGGGTGTTTCAGGAGAGGACATGCGAGGACGTGTGCGGCGCGAGGACAAGGAGACGTTATGAACGAGAAAGCACGCCTGAAAATGGCGTGGGATGTTGTATCATGTTTGTACCGGCAAACGAAGTCCCGACCCGAAGCGAGCCGAAAGCTTTTGCCCCCTCGGCGTGCCTGTTAGAACAAGCCGAGCAAGATGCCGTTATCGCTAAACCGCCGCGCCGCGTGTCTTTGCGTCCTCTCAATTTCGTACCTGCCCTTTCCCGTCGAGACCTCACCATGCCCCTGACCGATATGCGTTTCCTGATGTTTGTCGACGACATCTACGAGGACCTCGAGCTCTGGTATCCCAAACTGCGGCTCACGGAGGCCGGGGCCGATGTGACGATCGCTGGGCTGTTGGCTGGCCACACTTACGTCGGCAAACACAGCTATCCTTGCGTTGCCACGGCGCCGATCTCGGAAATGGAATCTGGCGATTTTCAAGGTTTGGTCATACCCGGCGGATTCATGCCGGACAAACTTCGCCGCGTGCCGGATGTGTTGCGGTTGGTGCGCGAATTCGCCGAGAGCGGCAAGCTGGTGGCCGCGATTTGCCACGGCGGCTGGATTCCCATTTCGGCCGGCGTTTACCGCGGCGTGCAGGTGACCGGGTCGCCTGGGATCAAGGACGACCTGATCAACGCCGGGGCGATCTGGCACGACGAGCCGGTGGTGATCGATCGCAACTTTGTGTCGAGCCGAAAGCCGGACGATCTGCCGGAATTTTGCCGGGGGATTTTGACGGTGATGGAGACGCGGGACAAGAGGTAGCTGGGCGATAGCGGTCGTCATGGCAACGCTCCGGGGTCTCGGCGAAGCGCCGCCGGCCCCGGGCGCCCCATGCTGGCGCAATACCAACCCGAAGCGTTAGCGAGGCAGATCGACCACACTGCCTCGCTAACGCTTCGGGTTAGTGTTTTGCTTCTCGCCACGCGGGCGCGTCGTTACAATTGGGCAGGCGACGCACGTTATATTGAGCCGATCCCTCATGTCCGACCGCAGTTCCAAGCCAGCGATACTCGACGCGATACGCACGCGCGTGCGCGGGGCGGGCCTGCGTCTGACGGCGGCCCGACTTTCGGTGATGCAACAGCTCATGGCGGCCAAAAGCCCTCTGACGCACGCTCAGTTCGCCGACCAGTTGACTGCCTCCGGCTACGACCGGGCGACGATCTATCGCAATCTTGTCGAACTCACGGAGGCCGGAATCGTCAACCGCATCGAGTTGGGCGATCGCGTCTGGCGCTATGAGTTGCGAGCGGCGTCCGGCGCGGGGGCCGCCGAGCATCCGCATTTTGTCTGCGTCGACTGCGGCGAGGTGTCGTGCCTTCCGACGGGCAGCGTGAGCATCAAGCACGCCGCGCCCGGCAAACCGGCCGCCATCGGTCAGGTCACGCAGGTGCTACTCAAGGGGCACTGCGGTCATTGCGCGTGATCGCTTCGCGCTGGGCCGGGTGAACCATTGGATGACGAAGAAAAACACCGGCGTCAGAAAGATGCCGAATAGCGTCACGCCCAGCATTCCGGCGAACACGGCGACGCCAAGCGAATGCCGCATCTCCGCCCCGGCGCCCTCCGACACGACCAGCGGCACGACGCCGAGGATAAACGCGAACGAGGTCATCATGATCGGCCGCAATCGCAGCTTGCACGCATCGAGCGTGGCTTGAAACGCCGGCACGCCCCGCTCGCGCTCGGCTTTGGCGTATTCGACGATTAGAATTGCGTTCTTGCACGCCAGTCCCACCAGCACGACAAACCCGATCTGCGTGAAGATGTTGATATCCAGGTGAGCCAAGCGCACGCCGACGACCGAGCACAGCAAGCACATCGGCACCACGAGAATCACCGCTAGCGGTAGCGACCAGCTTTCGTACTGGGCGGCCAGCACCAAGAACACGAGCACCACGGCTAGCACGAACACGATCAGCGCCGTGTTGCCGGTCTGCAATTGCAATAGAGCCAGCTCGGTCCACTCGGGACGCATCGTCCGATCGATCGACGCGCGGGCGATCTTGTCCGCTTGTTCCAGTGCCTGCCCCGTGCTGACGCCGGGGCCCGGGCTGCCGTTGATCGTCGCGGCCGGATACATGTTGTAGCGCACGATCATCACTGGTCCATCGACTTCGCGGGTGCTGACCAGCGCGCTGAGCGGCACGGTTTGGCCGGCGGCATTGCGAGTTTTCAACTGTCGAATGTCTTCAACCTTCTCGCGGAATTTCGTGTCCCCTTGCAGGTTGACTTGCCAGGTGCGGCCGAAGCGATTGAAATCGTTCACGTAGAGCGAGGCCAAATAGACTTGGATCGTATTGAACAGATCGCCCATCGCAACGCCCATCGATTCGGCGTGAACTCTGTCGATGTCGAGAAACATCCAGGGCGTATTGGCGCGGAAACTGGTGAACATGCCGGTCAATTTGCCGGAGGCGGCGCCGGCATCGACGATTTTTTCGGCCGCGTTCTGCAGGGCCTTGGGACCGCTGTCGCTTCGATCTTCGATGACGATCTTGAATCCGCCGGCCGTGCCCAGGCCTTCGACGGGAGGAGCGCCGAAGACGTTCACCACGGCGTCGTGAATTTGGCTTTCCACCGCCGCGCGAAGCTCTTCACCGATGGCGTCTCCCGAAAGCTTGGGATCGGTGCGCTGGTGAAAATCGTCGAGCATGACGTACAGCGCGCCGAAATTGGGCGCGTTGGCGTTCAGCAGAATCGATTGGCCGGCGATCCCGACCGTATTCCGCACGCCCCGTGTTCGCAGGGCGATCTTCTCGACCGCCCGCATGACTTCTTGCGTGCGCTGAACCGACGAGGAGTCGGGCAGTTGCACGTTCATCAACAGGTAGCCTTTGTCCTGGCCGGGAATGAAACCGGTGGGTGTCTGCGTGAAGCTGGTGTAAGTCAGATAAAGCAGCCCGCCGTAGATCAGCAGCACGATAACGCTCAGCCGAAGCGAGACACCCACTAGCCAGGTGTAAGCATTGGTCGAATAATCGAACGCGACATTGAATAAGTAGAAGGCCCAGCCGAGCACCCGATTGAGCAAGCTACTGAGCAGGAGCCCGGCAAACGCCGCGACCGCGGCCACGATCGAGCGCAAGACAATCGGCTGATCCGCCGCGAGACGGGATAGCGATTCGATACCGTGATTGGCCAAGAAATCGGCAAGGCGCGGGGCGAATTGCCAGCCGAACCAACCTCCGGCGACAACGAACGCGAGCACCGGCAGAGCTTGATACACGCCCTTCTCCCGCCGCCGCAACAACAGCGCCGCCAGGGCCGGGCTGAGCGTGAGCGAGTTGAACGCCGAGATGACGGTCGAGGCGGCGATCGTCACCGCGAATTGCCGGAAGAACTGTCCCGTGATGCCCGTAATAAACGCGCACGGCACGAACACGGCGGTCAGCACCAGTCCAACGGCAACGACCGGTCCGGAGACCTGCTCCATCGCTTTGATGGTGGCGTCGCGCGGCGCCAGCCCATGCTCGATATGATGCTCGACGGCTTCGACCACGACGATCGCATCGTCGACGACAATTCCGATCGCCAGCACGAGACCGAACAGCGTGAGATTATTGAGGCTAAATCCGAGGGCCAACATAACGGCAAACGTGCCGATGATCGCCACCGGCACCGCGACCAGCGGTATGATGGCCGACCGCCAATTCTGCAGGAAGACCAGGACCACGATCGTGACCAAAATCACCGCGTCCCGAAGCGTGCTGATCACTTCGTCGATCGATTCGCTGATGAATGGGGTCGTGTCGTAAACGACTTTGTAATCGATTCCCTGCGGAAATCGGGCCTTGAGCTCCTCCATCTTGGCCTGAACTTGCTTGGCCGTTTGGATCGCGTTCGAGCCGGGCAATTGATAGAGCGAGAGCGCGACCGAGGGCTTGCCGTCGAACGTGCAGCTTTGATCGTAGTCTTGCGCGCCGAGCTCGATCCGAGCGACATCGCGCATTCGCACGATTCGCCCCTGGTCATCGCTTTTCAGCACCATCGCTCCGAATTGATCGGCGTCGGCCAATCGACCCAGCGTCGTCATCGTATACTGAAACACCTGACCGTTTGGCGCCCCCGACGGCTGACCGATCTGGCCGGCGGCCACCTGCGCGTTCTGTTGTGTGACCGTATTGATGACGTCGTTGGCCGTCAGATTGCGCGCCGACAGCTTTTGGGGGTCGAGCCATATCCGCATACTATAGTCGCGCTGGCCGAGGTACGTGATATCCCCGATGCCCTGGAGTCGGGCCAGTTCGTCACGAAGCTGAATCGTGGCGTAGTTGCTCAGGTCCAAACTATCGCGCGAACCGTCCGGCGAGAACAGGTTGATGATCATCAGCACGCTGGGCGATTTCTTCTTCACGAGCACGCCTCGCCGCTGCACGAGACTCGGCAGCACGGGATTGGCCAGCGAAACCCGATTCTGAACGAGCACCTGGGCGATGTTCAGGTCCGTGCCGAGCTTGAACGTGACCGTCAGCGTATACGTGCCGTCGTTGGTGCATTGCGACGACATGTAGAGCATGTTTTCGACGCCGTTGACCTGCTGCTCGACGGGCGCGGCGACCGAGTCGGCTACGACCTGCGCATTCGCGCCAGGATAGACGGCCGAGACCTCGACTGTCGGCGGCGTGATATCTGGATATTGCGCGATCGGCAGAGCTTTGTACGCAATGGCTCCAGCCAGCGTAATGATGATCGACAGCACGGCCGCAAAGATCGGCCGATCGATAAAGAATCGCGAAAACATGGAAAAGCGAGCGGGGGGCGTAAGACCCCTGTCCTCAATATCATTTCAAAAAAGATCCGACATACGACTCACGCGCCGTCATTACCATCCGTCCCACGATCGTGCGCCGAATATGAACCACTGCCATTACCGCTCGGCGCCGTTTCGCCATTCGACTCGGGCGGCTTGCCATCGCCGTTCGGCTTCCCGATCTCCTTTGGCTTCTCGTCCACCGCACGCTTCCCGTTGCCAATCGGCTGCGGCGGGACGATCGCTCCGCTCGCGGTGAAATGAGCATTCAATAAATCGTCGAGCGCCGCGGCATGTTCCGACGACAATAGCGGCGCGAGCACGCTCGAATGATCCACCACGGTGACATGCACCTGCGGCAAGCGGAATGGCGGCATGGGCCGGCGCTCCGTTCGCTCGGCCGAGCCCCGCGCCATCGGGCGCGGATTCGGCGCGCGATGACCGTCGCCATCCGGCGCCCCAACCGGTTGCAGTTCGCCGGGCAGTTCTTCATCTAATTCCGGCGCGGCCGAAGGCCTATCCACCGATTTTAAATCCGTTACGGTCTCGGCGGCGAACTGTCCGGTCACGGTGTCGACGCTCGCTTTTCCGTTGGTTTTCAAATCGTGCCGGTCCGTTACAACAACCGGCCGGGGGACAATCACCGCCTGCGGCTTCGCGTATCGGCGTCGCAAACTTTGCCCCGCATATTCTCGAATGGGTTTTAAGGTCAGGATGCCCATGAGCACATCGCCGACGCGATGGGCCGCATGTGAGGCGAACACGGCCGTGCCGCTGGCCCAATCGACGACGCTAAAAAACACGGGCGTCAGAAAAATTCCAAACAGCGTCACGCCCAGCATCCCGCTGAATACGGCCACGCCCAGCGCTTGCCGCATTTCGAAGCCGGCCCCCTTGGCGACCACCAGCGGCGCCACGCCGAGGACGAACGCAAAGGACGTCATCAAAATCGGCCGCAGACGCAGCCGACAGGCTTCGAGCGTCGCCTCGCGGCGGCTCATGCCGTTTTCGCGTTTGTGCTTCGCGAATTCGACGATCAGCACCGCGTTCTTGCAGGCCAACCCAACGAGGACCACAAACCCGATCTGCGTAAAGATATTGATATCGCCCGATCCTATGCCTCTCGTCTTGGCAATGACGACACCGATGATGGCGCTCAGCAGACACATGGGCACGACCAAAATGACTGCGAGCGGTAGCGACCAACTTTCGTACTGGGCAGCCAGCACGAGAAACACCAGCATCACGGCCAGCCCAAAGATGATCATCCCGGTGTTTTCCGCGAGCAACTGCAAGTAGCTGATCTCCGTCCACTCGACGGCCATGGCGTTGGGCAGTTCGCGCTTCGCCAGTTCTTGAAAGGCCTCGATCGCTTCGCCCGAACTGACTCCCGCGGGCCAATCGCCGATGACCGTCGCCGCGGGATAGAGGTTGTAGCGAGTGACGACCAGCGGTCCATTGATGAGCCGCACGTCCGCGACCGCGCCCAAAGGGGCCATTTTCCCCGCCGAGTTGCGAACCTTGAGCCGACGCGCGGCGCCGACATCGTTGCGGAACTTCGCCTCCGCTTGCACGATCACCTGCCAAGTCCGTCCGAATCGATTGAAGTCGTTGACGTAGAGCGAGCCCAAATAGGTTTGCATCGTGCTGTAGACATCGCTAAGGGCCAACCCCATCGTGTGAACCTGATCGCGATTCACGTCGATAAACAATTGAGGGTAAGACACCGTGAAAATCGTAAAGACCTTCGCGAGCTTGTCGGTGTGCGTTCTGGTCGCGGCGACCAGGCTATTGGTCATCTTGGTCAACTCATTGAGGCCGAGGTCTCCTCGGTCCTCGACCATCACTTTAAACCCACTGGAGTTCCCCAGGCCATTGAGGGGCGCGGGACCGAAAATCTTCGCCAGCGCTTCCGGAACTTCGGCCGCAATGGCTTTGTCCAGCCGTTCCATCACCTTCAAATAGCTCATCTCGGGCGATTTTCGCTCATCGAAATCCTTGAGGATGATGAAGAACTGCCCCGCGTTCGGCGCGATGACGCCCAGCGTGAACGATTGTCCCGCTAGCGTCAGCGTGTGGTCGACCGCCGGATCGGCATGTACGATCTTGTCGACTTTCTTGACGATTTCCGCCGTTCGTTCGACGGCCGACGCATCGGGCAATTGCAACGAGACGAACAGCAGGCCTTTGTCTTGCTGCGGCAAATAGCCGGTCGGCAGCGAACGCATTCCATATTGCGTCAAAAACAACAGCCCGCAATACAGCACGAGCACGATCGCGGCGCCGCGAAGCATCATGCCGACGACCCGCAAATAGGCGTTTGTCGCGCGCTTGAAGCCCCAATTGAACAGCCGGAAAAACCAGCCGAACAGAAAGTCCAGCAGCCGAGCGAAAATGTCTTTCTTCGCCCCCTTCGGCTTAAGCAAAATCGCCGCCAGCGCCGGACTAAGCGTCAACGAATTGAATGCCGACAGGACGGTGGAGACCGAGACAGTCACCGCGAACTGCTTGAAGAACGAGCCAGTCACGCCTGAGATAAACGTGCAGGGCATGAACACGGCCGTCAATACCAGGGCCACGGCGATCACCGGGCCCGAGACTTCCTTCATGGCCTGAATCGTCGCCGCTCGGGGCGCCATGCCCTGCTCGATATGATGCTCGACCGCCTCGACCACCACGATCGCATCGTCCACCACGATCCCGATCGCCAGCACCAACCCAAACAGCGTCAGATTATTGATGCTGAACCCAATCGCGATCATCACTGCGAACGTGCCGATAATCGCCACCGGCACGGCCACGAGCGGAATAATCGCCGAGCGCCAACTTTGCAAAAAGACCATCACCACGATGGCCACCAAGACGATCGCCAGAAACAACGTGCGAACCACTTCGTTGATCGATTCGCGAATGAACGGCGTCGTATCGAACCGGACATCGTAGCGCAGATCTTCGGGGAAATCCTTCGCCAACTCCTCCATCTTCGCCCGCACTCGATCGGCCGTATCGAGCGCGTTGGCGTCGGGTAATTGAAACACGGCGACGTTGGCGCACGGCTTGCCGTCCAGCCGATTGGCGACATCGCGGTTTCTAGCGCCCAGTTCGACTCGGCCGACGTCCTTGAGCCGCACGATTTGGCCCTGCGGCGTGCGTTTCAGGATGATTTCCTCGAACTGCTCGGGCTCGACCAATCGGCCCAGCATGCTCAACGTGATCTGCCGCTGCTGACCCTGGCCGATAGGCTCTTGGCCAATCTGACCAGAGGCGACTTGTGTGTTCTGACTGCGCACCGCGGCCACAACGTCTTGAGCATTGAGGCTCATCCCAGCCAGCCGCTCGGGGTCAACCCAAATTCGCATGCTGTAGTCTTGGGCCCCGAACGCAATGACGTCTCCCACCCCCTCGATCCGGCCGAGCTCGTCCTTGATATGCAGCCCGACATAATTGCTGATGTAAAGTTGATCGTAGCGACCGTGTGGCGACGTCAGACTGGCGACCAACAGAATATCAGGCGAACGCTTGCGAGTCGTGACACCGGTTTGCTTCACGACATCGGGCAGCGACGGCAACGCCAAGTTGACTTTATTCTGCACGAGCACCTGGGCGAAATTCATGTTCACGCCCGGCTTGAACGTCACCATCAACGTGTACGAACCGTCGTTCGTGCAGTTGCTCGACATATAGAGCATTTCTTCCACGCCGTTGACGAACTGCTCGATCGGCGCAGCGACCGCTTCGGCGACGACCTGGGCGCTGGCGCCCGGATAATTGCAGCTCACCTGAATCGTCGGAGGCACGATCGGCGGATACTGGGCGATCGGCAGCGAAACCATCGCCAGCGCGCCGGCCAGCGTGATCACGATGGACAACACCGTGGCGAAGATCGGTCGATCGATGAAGAATCGCGATATCATTCGTCAGTCATGCCTGCGCATCTGGACCTTTCCCTGGCCCGGCCGCGAGAAACCTATCATGGGGAAGTACCGGTTGATCGCGTGTCCGACGAATTGGGCTTCGGGACCGTTGGCGACGGTGAATCGAATCGCGATCCCGCTTCGGCCGGTTTGCGAATCGGCTCCCGCGCCGGCGCATCGGATTGGGGCGTCATGGGCCGCGTATTCGGTTTGCTCTGTGGAGCGGCCGGGGCACTATGCGATGCGTCCGGTTTTGCTCCCATGGTCGCCCCTGATTTCGCGGCCGTTTTCGCCGGATCTTCGTAGGGCTTGGGAATCACGTCCGCGTCGGGTCGGACCCGCTGCAAGCCCGTGACGATGAACGTCTCGCCTTCTTTTAGACCCGAGTCGATCGCCCGTTTGCCCCCCGCGACTTCGATTCCGATGGTAACGGTGCGATACTCGACTTTGTTGTCGTTGACCACATAAACGAATTTGCGCCCCTGATCGGCGCCCAGCGCGCTTTCGGGCACGACGATCGCCTTATGTGGATCGCCAATGGGGACCCGCACGCGAATGAACATGCCGAGCGTCAACAGCCCTTTGGGGTTGGGAAATTCAGCCCGCCATTGAATGGTCGCGCTTTGCGGATTGATCTGATTGTCTTCAAAGTTGATCTTTCCCACCCGGTCTTCGGGAAACGCGGTTTCATCGGCCAGAGACAGTTTTACGCCGCCGATCTTTCCATCCTCCGGAAACTTGCCCGCCTCTTTCAGATGCCGGAATCGGAGCAGCGTCCGCTCGTCGACATCGAACGTGGCATAGATCGGATCTTCGGAGACAACGGTCGTAAGGACCGTCGGCGTGCTGCCCGTGCCGATGACGAGGTTGCCTGGATCGACTTGGCGTTTGCCGACTTTGCCGCTGATGAGCGTCGTGACTTTCGTATAGCTGAGATTGGCTCGCGAGACTTCGAGAATCGCTTGAGCCGAGTTCACGGCCGCAACCGCTTCGAGATAGGCGAATCGATATTGGTCGAATTGCTCCTGGCTGATGGCTTTGCTGGCGAATGTGTTTTGCGCCCGCTCGAGGTCGGCCTTCGTGCGAGCGACTTGAGTCTGGGCTTGGGCCAGGAGGGCATTCTTGCTGTTGAAATCGGCTTGAAACAATCGGGGGTCGATCTCAAACAGCACTTCCCCGGAGCGAACGTGTTGGCCGTCGATAAAGTTCACCTTCTCGAGATACCCGGTGACTTCGGCCGAGATGGTGATCTTATTCACTGCTTCGGTATGGCCCGTGAAATCCTCGAAATCGGTGACCTGCATGACCTCCGGCTTGGCGACATAAACCACGGCCGGCGGCATTTTCGGCGGGCCCCCGCCCGGAGCGCCGCCAGCCGCTGTTTGCGATTGGGCTTTTTCGCAGCCGGCGACCGCCGCCACCACGAGCATCACGGCGGCAAGGCCAAGGTACTGTCTCATCGAAACACGCGCTGGGCTTAAAAAATTTGGAAGCATGGACCGCGATCGCTTGACGATATTTGAATTGGGACGTGACAAAGGCTACTTATTAGTTCCTGAGCCATTGCTGGAGGACGCCGTCGTGCGTTTTGCCTGAAGCGCTGCTCGCTCCGTATCGCTCAAAAGCCCGAAAAACAGGATGTCGACCACTTCACTGGCCTGCTCTTCGAGCGGCTTATGCCTGCCGGTGAAGTGATTGGTGAACATCGTGCCGTAGACCAAGTCCGAAATCGCATCCAAGATCTCCGGCACGGGCCGAGGCCGGATTCGCCCCGCCGCGATGAGCCCTTCATACAGCTCACGCCATTGTCCCCGGGTTTTCTCGCGGTGGACGAAGTAGGTCTGCTGCTCCTGGTCGCGAAACTGCGCCCGCTCTTGAATCAGCAGTTCCGTGAACTGGGGGTGATTGCGGAAAAAAGCCAAATAGGCGTAGATCGCCTTGGAAATTCGGTCCAGCGGATCGTCCACCCCGACGATACTGTCGGCAACCGCTTTGCGGAGCCGCTGCATTCCCCGAGTGACGGCGCTGAGGAACAGCTCCTTCTTGCTCGGAAAGTACCGATAGATGGTTCCTTTGCCGACCTGCAAGGCGTCGGCGATGAATTGCATCTCGGTTCCCTGATATCCGAACTGCGCGAAAATTGTCGCAGCGGTGTCCAAAATTTCATCTGTTCGATTGAGCCACAGCGACTCGTCCTTGGGCCTTCCAGGTTTGCCTGTGGTCTTGGTCGTCGTAGCCATAAAACGTTGCCTGGGCCGATAATTACCTGACTGACCAGTCAGTCACCATCAAAGGATAGTTGCACACAGGGGTAAGGTCAATTGAAATAGCGAAGTTTTTCGCTAACAATCAATGAATCGGCCGGGCTTTGCGGAAGCTGCGGAGCTCTAATATTCCCGATTTGAGATTTTCGTGAGAGCGCTGATGCTAGCTAAGTGCCGGAGCTTTGAGCAGGCCGAACCCCGTTTACTTGGCCTTTTTCGGGTGCCCAGGGCTAAACGACCGCAATCGGGTGGTTGCGGCTTGAGGCGCCGCCAGATGGATCCAGCGTCCGATGAGTCGATCGAGCGATTCGTCCATGACCAGATCGAACGCCTGGAATGGGACCGAATCGTAAAGCGGGGCGAATACTGACTCTTCGTTCGGATAATTGGCAGCGTCCTGAAATTGAGATGCGTCGGAGTTCATCGAAGCCATTCCTTCGGCATTGGGGCCGAATCAAAGTTTGAATAACCGATTCCAATCATTTGGACAACGCACTGCCATTTCGGGTTCACATGTTCTCGACGGCGAATGAATGCAACCCCTGGGCCAAATGCCGTCAAACTTTGCGCATCGCTCTGCGGTGAACCATTAAAACCAATCGCCGCACGCCTGGAGTCGTCGTCGGCTATTTGTTATTCGCCGCTTGGAGCTTAGCCTTGGCCAATATTAGCCAGTGCCGAAGTTCCGGTTCGTCGACCAACCCGTCGTGGTTGGCGTCGATCTTATCGAACCGGTCTTTGAGTCGCTCGGGAACTTCGGCGATCGTCAGTTTTCCGTCCGAGCGTTTGCTAAGCGTCATGATTCGCTTGACAGCCTGATCGACGTCGAACTCGCCCGAACCGAACTTTGGCGCCGGCGTGGCGCCGGCGGTTTCCGCTTTGGCACGCTTCGCCAATAGGGCTTTCATGGCTTTGACGAATTCTTCACGATCGAGCGAGCCGTTCTGCGACTTTCCCGCCTCTTTCAAGACCTTTTTGAGCATTTCGCGGCGATCTTCGGGCACGTCTTCGACCGACACCTTGCCGGTATGTTTTGCGTCGAGGCGATCGAAAATCCTCTCCGGATCGATGGCCGGCTTTTCGGTCTGCGCTGTCACCGGGCTAACGGGCGGCTTCGGACTGCCGGTCGCCTTGGAATCGACGGCCGACTTTGGTTTATCGGCTGTCTTGGGCTTGTCGACCGTCTTGGATTTATCGGGCGAGTCCGTTTTTGGCGACTCAGCGGCGTTCGTTGCTTTAAGCTGGGAGACAAACTCCTCCCGAGTCAGTTCGCCGCTGGGTTTCTTTCCCGCTAGGCGTAGCAATCGCGCGAACAGCCGCTTCTTTTCATCCGGGATTTCCGATTCCGAAAGTCGGCCATCGTGGTTCGCGTCGAGCTTGTCGAAGAGGGCCGCCGAATCGTCTGTCGCGACGTTGGTTTCCGCCGCGCGTAGTGCAATTCCCGACATTCCTAGGGCGGCGGCGGTTAGAGCGAACACAAAAACGACCGAACTTTGACGTGACATGGGAGCGATTTCCTTCTTTATTTTGAGCCTGACTGGCGCAGGACGGCCCGCCGTTTAATCATACCTCTTTGGCGGCCCGGCCAACCACGTTGCCGACGCCGGGCTCGCACGAAGCCCACGATAATGAAACCGCCTAACGCTTTGTAAGTTCTGGTATTTCTCCTGAAAAAACGGGTTATGCCAGCACGCTCTGTCGGTGACAGCGATGGCGACGCCGCGAATTTATGGCGCTCGGTAGCAGCCACGCAACTCCGTTAGCCAGCATCACTTCGATATTGTGCCGCCTGAGCGCCACTCCTATAATCCGCGCGCTGATTACCTTCAGGCACGCTTGTTGCTTTTGAGGGTGACGGCAGCCTTGAGAGGGCCGCCAAGGATGACCGAGACGTTAACTTGTGCTTGACCGAATCCGCCCCGTGGCGGAAAGTCAACGCAAGAGGCGTCGGGACAACGGGTCGTCAAGGTACGCCCGATGGGATGCAACGGCCGAAGCGGCGTGCATCGCACAGGTGTTTAAACCACGGTCTAAGGCGTAACGCGACGAGATGAGGTTTTGCTAGATCACCAGCGCAGGGCAACCGATGATGGGGGTACATATGTTCCGCGCCCCGCGAGGTCGCAAGTTGCCTGACACGGAATGCGGCGCCGGTGATGGTTGTGAGGATCGACCCGTGAAACGATCGATCCTAACGTATACTAACTGGATGGAGACGCTTGCTCGATGACGGTGTGCTGATTCCAAGAGGTTTAGTCGAACAGGCCAAGGTCTACGTGCCCTTTCGGGCGCCGGGTCGACGGAACAAGCGAGTCAGCGTCGTTGAGCGAAAACGATCCGTCCGCCGGCCGATTCCGGTTTTCCAGTTCGAACTTTGGCGTGCGAGTCGGCCCGTGGCAGTTCATGCCGCGGCCAAACGGTTTCGGAAACCGCGACTTAGAGCCAAGTAGGAGAAGCAACATGCAAATCTTTGGACCAACTCAAGTACACGGCGCGCAGAGCATCACCGCTCCCCACAACGCTCGCGGCTACAACGCCGCGGCGCCCACCCGATCCTCGGCCAACGTCAGCGACGAACTGCATATTTCCGACTCCGGCCGGATCGCCGCTCAGTTGAGCGACATTCCCGCTATCCGCCAGGATCGGGTCAGCTCGATTCGTGCCTCGATCGCCCAGGGCACATACGACACCGACGACAAGCTCAGCCGGGCACTGGACAACCTACTCAACGAAATCGGTTGAGCAAGCGCTCATCAGGCGGCCGGGGCCCGCGCCACTCAAGGAGCGGGGCCGGCCGCCAAAGCGTTTTTTTAAATAACTCTAACTCAACAGTTCGGGTGGCCGGGGCTGGAGGCTTCCTCGTCGAAGCCCCGGAGAGTGGTTTGGACTTCGAGAGCAAGCCACCGGGGCTTCCCTTCGGTCCAGCCCCGGGCGCCCGTGTTTGTACGGCCTTCTAAGATCGGATCGGCGCTTGACTCGACGCCGACCGGCGCCCACCGCCGCGATCCTCGCGATCGCGGTGCTCTCGGTGGCGGGGCGCTTCCATTCCGCAGCCATTGCGGTAGTCTAAAGCGGCCAATGCTGGCCAGCTTTCCGCGTACCCGCCGTCCACCGGTCGATCTGCCTCTCGATGTCGTATTGGAAAGAAAAAGTCGCGGTGATTACCGGTGGTTCAGGAGGGTTGGGCCGCGCCTTGGCGGCTTCGTTGAGCGCTGCCGGAGCCCGCGTGGTCTTGGCCGCCCGCGACCCGGAGAAACTGGAAAGAGTGGCGGCGCAATTGACGTCGCATGGCGGCGAAGTTCTGGCCGTCCCGACGGACATTACGCGACAAGAGCAAGTCGACGCTCTGTTTCTACGCACGATCGAGCAGTTCGGTCGATTGGATGTTCTCGTCAACAGCGCGGGCCGATCCACCCGGGGCCAAGCCATCGACACAACGCCGGAAGAATTCGTCGAGCTGATGAATCTCAACTTCATCGCGGCCGTCCGCTGCACCCGGGCGGCCATTCCGCATCTGCTCAAATCGAAGGGGCATATCGTCAACATCTCCTCGCTGGCCGGCAAAGCGGCGGTGCGTTATGTCGGCGCCTATCCGGCGACAAAGTTCGCCCTCAATGCCTATTCGCAGCAGCTTCGCTTGGAACTATCGCCCGAGGGATTGCATGTGCTGCTGGTATCTCCTGGGCCGATCGCTCGCGACGATTCCGAACTGCGCTACGCCGACCAAGTCGCCGGGCTGCCGGAAACCGCAAAGAAGCCCGGCGCGGGGGTGAAATTTCGGGCCATTGCGCCGGAGAAACTTTCCAGGGCGATTTTGGCCGCGTGCGAGCGACGCCGGGCGGAACTGGTCTATCCGGCGGCAGTCCGGCTCCTTTTCGCCCTCGGGCAGCTATCGCCGCGCCTAGGAGATTGGCTGATTCGCCGCTTAACATGAGCATAACCGTAATGAACCAGTCTTGCGGTTTGCCGATTAAGGCTTGTCTTTTTGGGGCGGCACGGAAAACAATAAGCGGTTCACCCGTTACCGCTCGATCGCGAACCGGTTGTTTGCCATGCGTCGCAAAGGTAAGTGGATTTCCGTCGAATCGCCCGACCAGCCGGTGACGGACGTTGCGCGGCAAGCACTGGACAAACGCCTCTCGACCGTGTGGCGATGCTTGCCGCTCGCAGCCCACAAAGCCGACGACGACATCGAATACGTCCATCAATTGCGAGTCGCCAGCCGGCGGGCGATGGCCGCGATCGAAATATTCGAGTCGTTTCTGCCCAAGCATCGCGCCGCTTGGTTTAAGCGGCAACTTAAGCGAGTGCGAAACGCCGCGGGCGATGCTCGAGATTTCGACGTGCTCGCCGCGCGAATGCGAGCCGCGGTCAAAGAATCAGCCCACTCAGAACCAATCCATCCGAAGCCGGCCAGCACGGACCATTCCGACGCCAACAGAAGTTATTCGAACGGCAATGGATTGCACGACGCGGCGCCCGCCGATGCGGGCCCGCGCATCGCGGCCCCGCTGGTGGACGAAGAGCATCGCAGGGCGGCAGAAAAGTTTTTGGGCTGGATCGAGCGCCGCCGCCACGATGAGCAACCGGCGATAGTCAAAATCCACGACCGACTCAAGGATCGCGACTTCAAGCATCGCGTCGAAAAGCTCTGCGGCAAGATTCGTCCGCGGGATGGCTCGACCGCGCCGGTCCCGTTCTCCGAGGTGGCGCGCGATCAAATAGCCCATGTCGTGGACGAATTTTTTACCGCTTCGCGGGCCGATCTAATACTACAGCGCTAACTTTTGCCCCATCCGCAACGAGGCAGACCGGTCAGGCGGATGCCCAGCGCGGCGAGTTTCTTGCGGGTCGTTCGGGTGTGGCTGCGGCGCGCTGCGGCATTGCGCCGCTGCGTGTACGCGA